>JAILRS010000024.1 GCA_024698045.1 Selenomonadaceae bacterium | reverse complement strand
AGACACTGTCTATGTTGTTTTTCGCCGAAGTAATATTCTTCATTTGTTTTTCTACCGATTCGGATATATCGTTGACTGTTTCGGCGACATGACCGGAAGCATCTGCCGATTGTTGCGAACTTGCAGTCAACTGTTCGGCGGAGGAGGCCACTTGATGTGAATTACTCGACATCTTCGCGATTAAGTTGCGCAGATTATTTTTCATCGTATTGAAGTCGCGCGTTAACGAACCTATTTCATCGGAGGTAGTGATTTTCACGTCACTCATCGTCAAATCGCCTTTAGACATCTTAATCGAATACTCTTCAAGTTGCAAAACGGGCTTCGTAATTTTGTCGGAGAATACGCGGCAAATACCGAAGACCAATACGAATGCGATACCGATTATTATCAGGAACATGAAACGCAAATCGCCGAGATGAGCGAATACAAATTCGGTGGGAACGTTAACGCCGACAATCCAACCTGTTTCGGGTACTGTCGCATACGCGAACGCCATATCTTCGCCGTTTACAGTAGCTTCAATGTAACCGCTACCCTTGCTTACCATTTCATCGAAGTGAGAGCCTAAACCGTCAATATCGCCGAATTTTTTGGCAGGTTCGCCCAATTGAGAAGTAGCCAAGATATTTCCGTTACTTTCGATTATAATGCCCGCGCCTTGATTCTGATATTTAATTCCTTGTGCCTGTTTGGTTAAAACCTCAAGAGATAAGTCAACGCAGTTTGCTCCGATAAATTGTCCGTTCGCCCTAATCGGTGTGCAGACCGATACAACAAGTTTGCCCGTGTTTACATCAACATAAGTATCGGTGAAAAGCGTATCGCCCTTCGCGCGTGTATCTTTGTACCAACCGCGTTGAGTGGGATCTGTTTTGCCCGTGTTATCACCGGCGTAGTAACAGTAAAAATATCCGTCCTGCAGACCTACGCACAAATCAAGGATATCTTTATCGCTGACAATCGTACTCGTCATTGCTTTTGTCTTGATTACCGACATGTTACCGTTAAATCCCGTCATGACGTTCGCCGAACTTATACTGAATGCTTTCTTTTCTTTAAGCCATCCATTTAAATCCATTGCCTCTTTTTCTGCCGTTTCACGTAATTCACGATCTACACTTTCCCGTAAATCGGTACTTGCGAAATAATAGCTGGTAGCACAGACGAACGCAATTACTGCCGCCATTATTACCGCAAGCGAAAAAAATTTTTGCTCTAACTTCATGCTTGTCCCCTCCGAAATCTTTTATTAATTACAGGCATGTTAACATAAGCGGTTGATAAAATCTATATTTTCTTCGGCGGATTTTGCAAGAAATATCTGACGAAATAAAAAGCCCCTGCCGTCGCGACAGGGGTAAAATTTTTTATGAACTCATTCGGAAATTATTTTTTACGCGAATTATAATCTTCGTCCAAATCTTCACGCCATGACCTATCTTTTTTGGCAACACTGTCGGATAAGGAAAGTGCCACTGAAAATTTACTTATGGCATCGAAAACACCCCTAGTGCCTACCGCGTCCGCATGATAGTTGACTGCACGTTCGGAAGATATTCCGATATGACCGGCTACCTCTGCCGCTTCGATATTCGCCCCGAGGAAAATAAATTCCCATCCCAATTCCTTTTGCTGTTCGATAAGTTTCTTTACATCATTGTAATCGAATTTGTGACTTGAATTTTCTTCGCCGTCAGTCGTTATCACAAACAAAGTTTTCTGCGGTTTATCCTCTTCGCGTCCGTATTCGTGTATCGTTTTGATTTTGGTTACGGTTTCGCCTACCGCGTCGAGTAATGCAGTCATGCCGCCGGCTTGATAATCTTCTTCCGTCAACGGCTCAACTTTATCCAACGGTATTCTGTCATGCAAAGTTTTTGAACTACTGTTAAACAGAATGGTAGAGACAAGCGCGTCGCCGTTCGTCTCTTCCTTCTGACGTTTCAGCATCGAATTAAATCCGCCGATTGTGTCGCTTTCCAATCCCGACATTGAGCCGGAATTATCCAAGATAAATACTATTTCCGTCATAATCTTTGGCGCGTATTCGAGTTGCCGCGCCAGTCACTTCCTTTCCGATTAAAAGTTCTACATCAAATCTGCGCAGGTTAATCGACAATCAGATTTTAAACTTGCCGACAACATCCTGCATCTCAACCGCCATTTGTGCCAACGCCTGACTTGCCGCGGCAATTTCTTCATTGGAGGCGGATTGTTCTTCTGCGGCGTCGGAAATATTTTTCATATTATCCGCCGTGCGTTTGCTTATGCCGTCAATCTCCTCGACCATCTTGACAACTTCAGCCGTGGAACCCGAAACAACTTGCACCGAAGAATTTATTTCGTTCATCTGATTCTTGATAGTGTTAACCATATTGAGAATTTCGCTGAACTGATTACCGACTTCACGGATTGCACTTGTACCCTCTTTGACTTCGTTTGTACCCGAATCCATTGCCTCGACTGCTTTTTCGGTGGAAGCCTGAATCGAATCGATACGTGTCTTAATTTGTTCTGCCGACTCCTGCGATTCTGCCGCAAGCTTGCGAACTTCCTCGGCGACGACCGCAAAGCCTTTACCGTGTTCGCCCGCGCGCGCAGCCTCGATAGCCGCGTTGAGTGCCAACAAATTCGTCTGTTCGGAGATAGCGGAGATAGCGTCGACAATCTGACCGATTTGGCGACTGTTTTCGCCCAATTCCTTAACGACATCGGCGGACGCCATAACACTTGACTCAATGCGGCTCATACTGTCTACCGCCGTGCCCATAAGTTCCGAACCCTTTTGTGCTGCTCTTGATGTTTGGTTAGATGTTTCGGCTATCGTATGCGATTTTTCTTCGACTGCCTGAATATCTTTGAAGACACTCTCAATATTAGTCTTAACCGAAGTGATATCCTCCATCTGTGTTTCTACCGATCCGGATATATCGTTGACCGTTTCCGCGACATGTACTGCCGCTTCCGCTGATTGTTGCGAACTTGCAGTCAACTGTTCGGCGGACGATGCTACTTGATGCGAATTATTTGTCATCTTCGCTATTAAGTTGCGCAGACTATTTTTCATCGTGTTGAAGACATTCGTTAAGGAGCCGATTTCATCCGTGGCTGTAACTTTTAAATCCGTCAATGTCAAATTGCCTTTGGACATCTGGATAAAATAATCTTCAAGGTTGCCGAGCGGTTCGGTAATTCTGCCTGCGAATATGTGACAAACTCCGAAGACCAGTATGAATGAAATTATTATTATTACAAGAGACATAAAACGCAAATTATCAAGGTGAGCGAAAACGAAATCGGCAGGAGCGTTGACGCCGATAATCCAACCTGTTTCGGGTACTGTCGCATACGCGAATACCATATCCTCGCCGTTTACTGTTGTTTCGATATAGCCGCTGCCTTTGCTTACCATTTCACCGAACTGTTTGCCCAAGCCGTCAACTTCGCTGAAATTTTTGGTAGGTTCGCCCAATTGAGAAGTAGCCAAAATATTTCCGTTCTTCTCTATTATAATTCCTGCACCGTTATTGTGATATTTAATTGCCTCCGCCTGTTTCGTTAAGACGTCAAGCCCCAAATCAAGGCAGTTGGCTCCGATAAATTGTCCGTTCGATTTAATCGGTGAGCATATCGACACTACAAGTTTATTGGTTTTTATATCAACGTAAGTATCGGTATAAATAGTGGCGTTCGCCGAGCGAGTATCTTTGTACCAACCGCGTTGGGTCGGATCTATTTTGCCGGTATTATTGCCGTCGTGGTAGTAGTAAAAATATTTGTCTTCCAAACCTATGCACAAATCAAGGACATCCGAATCGCCCGCGATTGTGCTTGCCATTTCCTTCAGCTTGAGAGTCGAGGCATTACCGTTAGCGTCCGTCATCACATTCGCAGAACTGACACTCAGCATTTTCTTTTCGCGTAGCCAACCGTTTAACTTCATTGCCTCCGCTATCGCCGTTTCTCGCAGTTCACCGTCGACACTTTCCCGCAATCCCGTACTTGCGAAATAGTAGTTGGTAACACAGGCAAACGCAATTATCGCCGCCATCATTACCGAGAGTAAAACAAACTTTTGTTTAAGCTTCATGGTGCTTCCTCCCATTGATTTTTATTAATTCCGTATATGTTAACATAAGCAGTTGATAAAAGCTACATGTTCTTTACGGAATTTAAAAAAAAATCGGCAGACAAAATCATCTGCCGAAAAATTATTTATCGCACACAGACAAAGCCGGCGAACGATTTTATTTTGCTTACTTCAACCTTTGAATAGTATTCGCTCAATCTTCTGCGCAGACTTTCCGCCGTATCGTAGGGAGGATTGAAAAAACCTTGAGGCTCGCAGAATTTTTCTACGAATAAATCCGTGCGTGTGTTTTCGCCCTTGATGTAGACCGAACCGCAGAAAATTCCGTCGTCCTTCAATACGCGCCGCGTTTCCTCAAACGATTTCACTTTGTCGCCGAAGACGTGAAAGCCGTTAATTGACAAAACCGCGTCAAAAAATTTATCGGTAAACGGTAAATCAATGACATCGCTTTGAATAAATTTCACACTGCGCAGATTTAATTTCTTCGCCCGTTTTTCCGCAACGGCAAGCATTTTATCCGACAGGTCAACGCAAAAAATTTCCGCGCCGTTTAATTTCTCATACTGCGGCAATGACAAGACGCCCGTCCCGACAGGCACTTCAAGCAATCTGCCGCGAAAATCTTCGGGTATGCCGGCAAAAGTCTGCTTTAAAAATTTTCGGTATGAATAATCATCCAATCCCCAAAAAATTTTCATCGCCGCTCGACCGAATACGCCACTGTTTGTCATCATCTCGTCGTACAGTTCCGCATAATCGCCGACTCGTTGATATGCTTCAAATATTTTTTCCATGACTTTCCGGCACCGTGACAAGAAGCGCATCACAATTTCCGTCTATCGTCCATTCGCCGCTATCGGCAGGCAAGAAAAACGTATCGCCCTTGCGGTAGGAAAAACTTTCACCGCCGCCGCTGATCGTCCCCAATCCATCCAAAATCAACACGCCCATAAAACTTTTTTCGTCGACCGTGCCGCGCGCCTCCGTTAATATTTTCCCGTCCAAATTGATTCTGTCAACGACAAAATATTCGCAGGCTACCACATGAGGATAACTTTCGTCACGATTCTTGAACCGCTCCAAATTCGTCACATCAAGTGCCTTGTCAATGTGCAACGGGCGATTTCTTCCGTAGTCGTATATCCTATAACTTACATTTGAATTTTGTTGTATCTCGGCGACTAAAACTCCCTTGCCTATCGCGTGTACCGTTCCGGCAGGTACGTAGATAATATCTCCGCGCTTTACTTTTATCGCGTTGAGGATTTCCATCAGTGTATTATTTTCGATTCGGTTGATAAATTCTTCGCGCGTTACCTTCCTGTTGAATCCGCAGTACAGCCGCGCATCTTCCTCGGCGTCTATCACGTACCACATTTCTACTTTGCCCATCTGATTTTCATTCGCCAAGGCATATTCATTCGTCGGATGTACCTGTACCGATAAATTTTCCCGCGCGTCTATCAACTTCACCAGCAACGGAAATTCTTTTAGTCCTTCGCAATTCGTGCCCAATATTTTTTTACCGCCGCGCTTTATGTATTCGCTCAAGGTAATATCTTCGCCGATGACTTTTGATTCGCCGTCGGGATGCGCCGATAATACCCAGGCTTCCGCCGCTCGTGTTTTTTCCGTCCTTATGCCGTACTCTTCTATCAATCGTCGTCCGCCCCAAATGTAATCTTTGCAGGCAGGTTTTAATTTCAGTATAGCCATCAGATTTCCTCTCGTCGTACTTGTCACGGCTCACCAGTGATACGGTTCGTTACGATTTATTTTGAATGCACGATAGATTTGTTCTACGAGTATCAGCCGCGTCATTTGATGTGTGAACGTCATTCGCGACAGACTCATTTTAAAATCCGCTGCCCGTCTGAGTTCCTCGCTCAAGCCGAATGCTCCGCCTATCGCAAATGTCAAATCGCTCTTTCCTTCCAATGTCAACGCCGTTATTTTTTCCGCTAACCCTTCAGAAGAAATTTCAGCGCCGAAGACATCCAATACACACAGCCACGAATCAGAAGGCACTTGCGATAAAATTTTCTGTCCTTCTTCCTCCACCGTACGGCATTCCATTACTTCACGTATCTCTACTCGTGCAAATTTGGTCAACCGTTTCACATATTCCTCGACCCCTGCCGTCAAAAATTTTTCCTTCAATTTACCGACGACGACCAATGTTATTTTCATTCGTCAACTCACTGATTCGACGGTTGCGGCATTTCTTCCAATGTAATTTCTACCGTGTTTTTCATGCCGCCCTGATCTACTTCAACTTTAACTTTGTCCCCTACTTTGTGCGCCGCCACCGCATTACGCACTTCCGGGACGCTGTTCACTTCTTCGCCGTCTATGCTCAATATTATATCGCCGCGTTGGAAGCCTGCGCGACCTGCGGGCGAATCTATTGCCACTTGGAAAACGTAAACGCCCCTATCAAGCGTCAACTGATAACCGTAACGCGCTGCCGTAGGTTTATCGAATATCGTCACGCCCAAATACGGACGCGCTACATAGCCTTTATCCATCAGTTCGTCGACTATCGACTTGACCGTATTTATCGGAATTGCGAACCCCATACCCTCTACGCCGTTGACTGCTAATTTTGCGCTGTTTATTCCTATTACTTGTCCGTCGGCATTGACTAATGCGCCGCCCGAATTACCCGGACTTATTGCCGCATCTGTTTGGAATAATTTGACTCTCCTATCATTCAAATCAAGCGTTCTGTTTAACGCGCTGATAACGCCCACAGTCACCGAGCCTTGAAACTCCAAACCCATCGGATTGCCGATTGCTATCGCAGGTTCCCCAACTACTACCGTATCCGAATCCCCGAGTTCTGCCGTCGGCAAATTCTTTTCGTCTATCTTCACTACCGCTATGTCAGACATTTCATCCGTGCCGATTAATGTCCCGTTCACCGTGTTACCGTCGGATAACGATACTATTATTTCCTTCGCGTTCGCTATTACGTGATTGTTCGTTATTATATAGCCGTCACTTTTGAAGATGACACCCGAGCCGACACCTTCGGTCTCAAAGGCGCGATTAAAGATATCATGTGCCACAGTCTTATTCGTTATACCTACTACCGCAGGCCCCACCAATTTTGCCACTCTTACCGCAGGAGTATTTCGTGCCTCGGATATCTTTACATTACTTTCCGGTCTATTCACATCCGTAGTTGTCTGCGAACTTTGTGTCTCTACCTTCTTGTCGCCCGATGTTTTGTTGTCGACTTCAACCGCGCCGCCCTCGTCGCTCGTCGAACCCAATACCGCACAGCCCCCCAACGTTATTGTCGCCAAGACTGCTGTCGCACATGCTAAATTCTTCCAATTTATACGCCTCATTAAATTCGGCGCGACATTTTAAATTCCGAATCTCTATCCGAAATTAAACCGAACGCGCCTGACACTCCCTTCCATCTTCTATTTCATTCATTGTAGATTTTACATGGGCAAAAGTCAATTAAGCTTTGAGTATATTTTCATTTTCCTATCGCACTTATCAGCTCTCGTAACTTCGTTTTCGCTATCACCTTATCAAAACATATCCGCGCCAAGTAATTCGCCGTGCCCATACTATCAAATGTGTCGTAATGTCCGCGCGAGGCCTTTTCATCAAGCAAAGTATCCGTGCGCCTATCGTACACTATCAATTCTACTGCCGCGCGGCTACTCATATATGTTTCACCAAATGAATTAAACGACGGTATCACTACTTGCATATAGTCGCGCAGAATCGGGCAGATGATTATATCGGCGTTCAGCTCTTCGGCTAATGGTCTCATTGCTTCCGATAATTTTGCCTTCTTATTCGTGCTCATCGGCGACCATATTTTTTCCAGTGCCGCGGTTGATTCTTCGGGCGAAATGTATTCGGCGACCTGTAAATATCCGTTCAGCGGTATATGTGTTGCCCGTTCTATTCGCGTCTCCATTCCCATTATGCTTTTTTCATCGGGGATTCTGGTTTGAAATATTATCGGTAAGCGCGCTATTCGTACGGGTTCCGCCGCTTGAGCCGTCGCCGTCAACATCACCAACACTATCAGTACGTAACGAAGGACTTTCATCTTGACATCTCCTCATAGCGTCGGAATTATTCCCTCGCTTGCAAGCATCCACATCAAAGGATCTATTACCCTATGCGGTCTTATCTTCGCTAATCTCTTGTCATTGTCGGGCGGTCTGCCGAAACTCGATACCCCGAACACTTTCACTTCTTTAAAGTTTGCGTCTATCGCTCCCAAAAATGCAGTTTCTCCTTGACGCGTCAACCAGTCACGTATTTCCAAATCTACCATTTCGCTGTCGGATTGTACGAACCCACGACTTTTTATGTGCGGACTTTGACGCAGAAGATTTGAGCCGGAAGCAAATCCGTTTAGCATTTCCGTTAACACGTCAATTTTCGTCAACACTACCGCTACTTGTTTGTCTATCCTTTTGCCCGGCGCGATGTTACACGCTCGACGGATATAGTTCGCCAATGAATTTACCATGTCTACCATATTCGCAGGCGCACTTGTTTGACGTTCCGTTGCCATTGATGCATTCAATACTTCATGCGAAATTTCGCCGCGTACGCTCCCCAAAAGTAACGGATCAAACATTATCAGCAACATTTTCGCTCCTGCCAAGTGTCGACTGATTTTCGCGTCAAGCGGTGTGTAGTCTATATGTTCGCAATCTTCGCCCGCTCCGTCGTAAATCGTCAACGCGTATGTCGGGACTTGCTCCTTGGCTTTCGTGTTATCCATTATTGTCCACATTTGCGGCCGCGGCATTAATCCCGACTTTGTGCCCTTCAAACATTGCCGCGCTTCGTACACATTTTGTTCGTTTACCTGCGCCAGTTTTGTCGTTTCAACATCCATCGGTTGCAATACCCACGGCAGACCCGAATATTTCAACTCATGTAACAGCGTAGTCAAATAACTCGATTTGCCCGCGCCTGCCACTCCTATTGCGCACATACTCAGATATTTATCGTAAAACAAAATTTGGGGCGGCAATATTTCGTTGCAGTATTTACATACCGCCTCGCGCACCGTTTCGCCCGTATTCGGGCAATATCTTTTCTTGCATACGGGTAATCTGCGGCTGAACTTTTCCATCAAAGACGGATGTACTTCATGGCGTGTATCTTCGTCGGGCACGCAGAAGAATCTTAAATCGCTAAGTTTAAGTTTACGTAAGCAGTGCGGGCACATTATTTCGGGATTGCTAAAAATTGACATCTGTAAACCTCCGCGCTTTACTTCTTCGGAACAATTAAACTGTCGGGGCGCGTCGCCTGTAAATCAAAATATTTTTCGTCGCTTTTACCGGTCAACAATTTTATAGCGGTGCCCTGCGCTATGTTTTTCCAGATTGAGTTCGGCAAATTAGTTTCCAAACGTCCGTTATAATATCCGTCGTTGTAGGTGCGCACTTTCCACAGGATTTGCGTTGACGAATCATCTTGCTCTATATTCATATGTCCGTCGCGTCGACATGCCAAATACATTTCGGGTGTCGGGCGCGTGAGGCTCTCTATCACCAAGCGACAATTTTTGGCGTGTGTCGTCTTGTTGAGAAATCCCGTTGTACCCCATTCCAAGTAGTACGTTATTATTTCCTTCGGGCGATTGTTTAATATCATCGTGCTCGGTTGCGAATACGCCGCAGATCCGTCGCTGAATTTATATTCGCCTATTACCGTTATGAATATTTCCTTTTGCGGTAAATGTGTCTGAGTGATAAAGGTATCTTGTGCGTATTTCGTCGCGTAGATTCGATTCATTTGTCGTGCCTTAGCGGTCTCTATCGTCGCATACAATTCGTCGGCGTCTTCGGTATTTACCTTGTAGTGAATCATATACAAATTTTCGGGCACCGATTTTAATACCAACTTCAGACCGCCGCCGTCTATCTTTGTCTTCACCGTATCTATTTCGCACGGTTCCACATCTGCGCAGTTAAATACTTCGTTAAGCAATCCGATTTCGCGCGTCGCACTTATTACCGCGATTCTCACGTTTTCGCCGTCTAATTCAAAATCACATTTCTCGTCGGTACTTATTGCTTTCTTCAATACTACATCGCTGCCGAACAATTCATCTGCCTTATTCAGATTGAAAATTTTATTGACCGCGATTTTGTTGACGCTGTCGCCCGAAACTTTCTTAAACCAGATATCAAATTCGCCTGTCTGTTGCCATCGGAAATACGCACGTTTATCCCGAACGGTACATTTCAAATTCTCCAACATCTTCGGCGGCTTTTCGGGTATCAATGTCCTCGTCAAACCGTCACTGTATTTATATGTGCGTTCTATTTTCCATACCTTTTGCAAATTCGGGTCGTTACTTTGTCGCGAATAATATTTCCTACTGTTATTCGTCTCATCTTCGGGCGCGGCGTACACACATTGCAGACGGTAACTGTATTGCTCCCGATTTTTTACTACCGTATCGGTAAAAGTATTTGCCTGAACGCAATCCGCCACAACTACACTTCTGCCCATACCGTCACTGCGCAGGATACGAACTCCGAGACAATTTTCCGCAGGCAATTGCCACGAGAATTTACATACTCCGTTTTCGGTTTTGGCAATCATTTTGTTTTCGTCGAGGTCGCTGTAATGAACTGCCGAGGCAGTCACGAAGCTTGAGAAATTCCCGAGACGTGTCGAATAGACCGCATAACCGTAAACTACACCGGGCTTTACATTTATATCCGCATATTCTGTCCTGTCGCTGTTCTCAATCAAGATTTCGCCGTCACAATAATCCTTCGGCACTCCGCCCTCTTTTTTCATCAGAGTGTACGCTATGCCCAAATCATTCGGTACTTTCCACGAGATATTACAGACAAGATTTGCCGTGACTCCGTTTGTTATACCCGTCGCGTTTGCCTTTATCGTCAAGCTGCTTATTGGCGAAGGTGCTGTGTAATTTTCACGCATTGACGCCGTGACATTCAGCGGTGCTTTCGGTTCGATTAACTTCAATCTGTCCAGTGCCGGCTTATAGTCTTTTAACTTGTTTAAGATTTTCATGCATTCGCTTACTGCTTTGCCCGAGGAGATTGTCAAGGCAGGCAATGTCTTTTCTGCCCACATCTGCAATTCGTGTCGTTCGATTGCCTTCGTTATTTCGCCTGCTCGCCACTCTGTTTTTCGCAATTCGTTCGATTCGGGTTTCAACATTCGCGCGCGGCTTATCGTTTCCGCAACTTCTTCCATTATCTGTTTTGCCGTTTCAAATGGCATACGCGTCTTTTCTATCGTACTCAATAACGAATTTGCTTCCGATATATACATAGAAAATTTTTTCAGTTCACCGAAAGAGAAATCGCAATTCGTACAATGGTCGGCGGTTGACGGAGTATATTTGCCGCATTTCGGACACGATACATAATAACTTTCGCCGCAGATTTTACACTTAGCGTGTTGTGCCTCTTCGCGCGTACGGAATTTTTCAAAGCCGCCGCAATTGCCGCACGTCAACCAGTAGTAATTTTCTTCATCTTCGTTTGTCGCTTCGTACGGGTTTTTTAACAAGCCTGCATTTTTATTGTACAGTGCCACACTCATTTCGTAAGTCAGGAAATTCGGGAATGTTCGTCTTATCCGCGCTATACAGTTATCCGCGAAATGTTTGTCGCGCTTGAATATTTCCGGCGCATTCTTCAGCCGTGAAAAGAAATCCGACAGCTTTTCTATCTTCAATGAATGTTCATATTTGAATCGGCTTTCGTCATTACTGAATACTTGAGACTGCGCCAAATTCAACAGACTTTTGATTGCCTGCCATTGCGGAATGGGAGCCGAATATTTTTTAGCCGAATCGCGGAACAAATCATGCAACTCCTGCGCAGAGCGCCGACTTCGGTAAAAATCGCTTGACGGTTCTATTTCGCCTTCCAAGTAGTATGCCAAATCATATAAATCATTGATTTTCGCCGACCACGGGAAATTTTTAGCGTCGGGCACTTTATGGAGTTCCTCGATATTTCTTGATAACTCATCCAGTAACGAATCACTCAAGAAAAAATTATTTAGTGTCGCCGTGATTTTTTGTGCCGTTCGTTCCGTCTTTATCTCGTAACCTTGTTCGCGATACGTTGCCTCTATCGTATTTTGACTCAAGCGCAACTTTTCACGTATTAGTTTTATCTGACTTTGATTTACTTGCAATGTCCCGTCGGTTTCGTCGCCGCGCTGTAAATCGATGTACAACCTTAATTCTTCGATTCGCTGTTGCTTTAAATTTTCCGCCTCGTTCTGACGCAGCCGCGCATCGTTTATCGTGACCGTTATGTAATTATCCATTGACAATTCCGACGCGATTGCCGATTGTCTTTGAGGATCTACCGTCGTATTTTGTTCGGTCGTCAATCTTTTTTTCCAGGATGTATATGCCGCGCGGATTTTCTTCAGATTATCGGGAGGGTCAAATTCCAAGCCCAGCATTTCAAACACATTTCGTCTTGCCAAAATCTTTCCTCCCCGTTTCCGTTTTGGTTTTCATTTATTTTCAGTCCGAAGATATTCTCAATTGATGTACCGCACTTTTTTCCACATCTATTTCCGATTCCGTGCGCAAGAATGTTTCAAAGAGTTCATTTGTCTTTGTGTTTACCGCCTCGACATGTACGCCCGACGCATCTACTTTGAAGGTAACTTTTATCGGCGTATTGCGGCCGGTATTTTCGGGTAATTTCACTATCAATTCGCCCAAAAGTTTTACGTTATGAGCGGGATCTGTCGCTTGCGGATTGCCGTCCTCGTCTACGCTCGGGATTACTGTTTCTTCCGTCGACATATCTTCAAACGCGCGCAATCTTACCAACTCTTGATTATCTTCCAAGGGATAATATGTTTTGCTGAACGTGGCGGGCATTTTCTCCCCGATTTTTATAAAGTTCTCCAATACATATTTGGGTTTTGCTCCGCTGGTATCCATTACGCCCGGACCGAATGAGCGCGGTGTCTGGTCTTCAACGGTAAATTTTGATGTCAACTGTTCGGGACGCGTCGGGGCTTTACTGTCGCCCGAAGCCGTGTTATCCGTTGCGCTACCCGTCTCCTCTTCTACCAACATGCTTGCGTATATCGCCGCGCCTTTGGCTACTGACTGATCGGGGTCGTGCTGTTGTACTTTGCCCGGGAATTTATTCTCTACCGCGTTTATTATCATCGGCATGTAAGTTGAGCCGCCAACCAGCAACACTACATCTATTGCGTCGGCAGGTACTTTTTCCAATGTCGATTCTACAAAGTTCATTGTCTTTGCCACGATATCGGAAGTCATTTGCTCAAATTCACTGCGCTTTATCGTTATTTCCGTACGCGAGCCGTTTACATCTATTCTTACCTTCGCCGATTGTTTTTTACTCAATTTGCGTTTAGTTTCTTCGACTTTGGAGCGTATATCTTGACGCGTTTCCGCCTCCACATCTTCGGGCGTTATTCCGTTTTCCTCACAGCACGCGCGCAAAATGTGACTGTAAAGTCTATCGTCCCAATCTTTGCCGCCTAATCTGTCATCGCCGCCCGTCGCCAATACCGTTATTTTCTGTACGTCACGCCCGTCGCCTCTTTGCGTCATTGACATTTTTACTACTGTTACGTCGAATGTACCGCCGCCCAAATCGTAAACCAATATCGTGCGGTCTTCTTGGAATTGTCTGGCGCAATAACTCAACGCCGCCGCCGTCGGTTCGTTTATCAGACTCAACACGCGGAATCCTGCCAATTCGCCCGCTTGACGCGTCGCCGCTCTTTCCTCCAAACCGAAATATGCCGGTACTGTTATTACTACATCCTCTATCGTGCCGCCTTGCGCCTCGACCAAATTTTTTAATCTACCCAATATCAATGCGCTTATTTCTACGGGCGTATAAGTCTTGCCGTCAAATTCGTACGTGCGAGTGTCGCGCTTGCCTATGGAACGTTTCACGAATTGCACTACGCGATCTCCGTCGGTCTCTACGTTTTCTTTTGCCGCCTGACCTACTATTACATTGTTTTCGTTCTCGAAAAAAACCACGCTTGCAACGGTATTGGAATCGTCTTCGTTATTGCGAATGACTTCGGGGTTACCGTTGGAATCCAAGCGTGCGATACATGAATAAGTTGTACCCAAATCTATTCCGTAAGTACTCATAAAAAATTTCCTCCGTTTTATTTTTTGCTACTCGATTTGTTATTGTTTCAGAAAGTTTATTCCGTGCGTACCGCTTCGGATTTCTTGACTTTGATAGATGCGTCGAAGACGTAAACATCAACGAATTCGCGATAGAGCGGCCGCCCGTTACGCATGACACCGGGGCGTCTACTGCATGCTACAGTATTATGCAAATTTTTATCTCCCGTGGCAACCGTGTTGATTATTTTAGTCAGTAGCGGACGCCGTGCCTCACCGACCGCCGACGTAAAAACTTCCGCATCGTAATCCGTCAAAATATCTTCCAATTCGTCAAACATAAATTGTAAGGTGCGCCCAAGGTGTTTCGGTAATTCCTCATCGGCCAATATTTTTCTATACTCAACGCATACCGCCGCTATCGTTCGCAATATCGGCGTAAACTGTTCGCCGCGCTGTTGTTCCTTAAATTCTTCCAATTCCTTCTGCATGCCCTGACGCACTTGGTTTTGAAAATTTACATTTTCGCGCAGTGACTGAACCAATTGCCGCGAATTCTTTTGCTCTAATTTTAAAAGCTTCTCCAACGTTTCGGGCACAGATAATTCTTTATCCGTTTCCTCCGCTCCCTTTTCCGACAGACTGTTCAAATCATCATCCTCCTTTCATATTGTCGATATTAGCAAAAACAATTTAGTTAAACAAGCTGTTGATATGAACTTCAACAAAAAAGCGCAGCCAAATCGCCGCGCTCTTTGTGTCGTGCGTTATTTTGAAAAGTTAATAGCCTTTAAAGTGTCGCCCGTGGCATGAGCAAGTTCGCAAGTATATCTGATTACGTCGTAACGGGCACTGACATCATTTTTTTTGGCTGTGTTAAGAGCATATTCGGCATCAAGTACATCCAATAAAATTCCCTCGCCTGCGTTATAGCGTTCTGTCGCAATGTAGCGTTCTTCTTCGGCGAGCTCAACGGCGCGGCGCGTTGTCGTCAATCTGAGCAAAGCAATCTTCAAATTTTTGTGAGCCGCAACTACACTTTCATGTATGCTGTCGCGATTCGTATCCATGGAAAGTTTTGCCTGTTCAACTTTCACTTTGGCAGTATCAACCTCCGAACGAGTGACGCCGCTGTCGAAAATATTCCATGAGGCTGAAATTCCTGCGGAGGCGTCGGGCGTGATGTGCCATTCCCTTGACGCCGCATTGAAGTCCGTACCGATATTTGCGTTGACATTTGGTAACCAACCGGCTTTTGCGCTAATCACATCTAGTTCGCTTTGTTCAATTTTCAACGCGTCGGCTTTCAAATCATTTCGGTTTTCGTCCGCCTCCGTCAAATATTTTTCCACTTCAGACGGATTTATACTTGTCTCGAAATTTTCGACGGTTAAAGTTGCAATCGAATCAATTGACATCAGCGTTGCCAAATTAGTCAATTTTACTTCATAAGATCCGTAGGAATTGATTGCATCTTGTTTGGCATTGCTTGTCTCCACCTGCGCACGCAATAAATCAATTTTCGCCTTTGCTCCCGCCTCGTACTGCGCCGATATCATTCGTTCGTGTTCGGTTAAATTTTGTTCGTGTTCGGAATTTACTTTCGCTGTCGCCAAATTTTCCAGCGCGTCGATGTAGGCAATGACCACTTTATAAACCAAATCATCTTGTGCCTGCGAAAAATTCAGCTTTGCAATTTCTATGCCGAGTTCCGCCGATTTTATTGCCGATTCCAATTTATTACCCGAATAGAGCGGAAGACTTGCCGTCAAGCCCGTTGAAGCACTTTCCGAATCTTCCACACCTTCGGTCTTACTTGCTCGCAAAGAGCCGCTTGCACTTATCGATACCCCTTTTTTACCGCGCGCCGCCTTGAGTGATTCCTCGGCTATCGCTATCGACTGTTCGGTATTCTGCAAACTCGGATTGTTCTTTAACGCCGTTTCTACAGCCTCTTGTACCGGCATTGCATGCACCGGCGTCGTTATCATCAGCGACATTAGGATTGCCGTTAAAAATTTCTTCATGTTACTTCTCCTTGGCAAGGATTTTGTCGGCTGTATCGGCTTTGACAACCGAATTATTTTCCGGATTAACGGGCGCGGCATTTACTATCGGATTTGTTTTCGCCAAATTTATAATGTCGTCGGCAGTCATGGAATTATTGGGCGCGGCGGTATTGTCTTTGACGACCTGCGCAGATTTTTTTTCCGTAACCGAATTACTTTCCGCCACGACGGTTTTATTTTCCGCGACAGAATTATTTTCGGTGACGGGTTTATTAATGACGGGCGCGGATTTTTTTTCGGGTTCGTTGGCAACATCATCCAATGTTGTGGAAAGTGCCGCCTGTGCCTTACGGAATTCGCGTAAACCTTTGCCAATCATCTGACCTACTTCGGGCAATTTGGAAGGACCGAAAACAATCAGGGCGACGACAAGTATAACTACCAATTCCCCCGCGCCTATTCCGAACATACTATTTATCCCTCCCGAATTTTTTCTGCCGCATTATATCATACGCCAAAGCATTTTCAAATATTTTTCATCAAATTTTATCGTCGTAACTTTCGCGTACAAAACAATCACATTTTGAAATTGCAATGACTTTCGCGATTTGATACAATGTTCGGAGCGTTAGAGAATCGGAAAAAGTAACATCAAAAATAAAAATATATAAGGAGGAGTTTAGTTGAGAAATGACCAACGAGGTGATAATAAGTTAAAAATAATTCCGCTCGGCGGTTTGGGCGAAATCGGTAAAAACATGACAATAATCCGCTACGGCGATGAAATGATTATGATTGACGCCGGACTCATGTTCCCCGAAAATGATATGCTCGGCATTGATTTGGTTATCCCCGATATTTCTTATGTGCTTGAGAACAAAAATTGCTTGAAGGCTATATTTCTTACGCACGGACACGAAGACCACATCGGCGCCTTGCCCTACATCCTGAAAAAACTTTCCGTACCTGTTTACGGTACCAGATTGACTTTGGGGATTTTAACGGGACGTCTTAAGGAAAACGGAGTGGAATCGAAAAATTTGCGCGTGGTGTCCGGCGGCGAAATTGTCATGGTAGGCTGTTTCAGTGTCGGCTTGATTCGCGTTAATCATTCGATACCCGATGCGGTGGGCTTGTCTATTAAAACACCCGTGGGCATGATTGTTCACACGGGCGATTTCAAATTAGACTACACACCCATTGACGGCAAAATGACTGACTTCCGAAGATTTGCGGATTTGGGTGCGCGCGGTGTCCTGCTTTTGATGGCGGACTCCACCAATTCGGAAAAAGACGGTCACACACCCAGCGAACGCACTGTTGGTACTGCTTTCAATCGCGTCTTTCAACGAGCTAACGGCAGAATTATTTTGGCTACATTTTCTTCAAACGTGCACAGAATCCAACAGGCAATTGATAACGCAATCAGATATCGTCGACGCGTCGCAATTTTGGGGCGCAGTATGGTTAACGTCGTCAACATTTCTTTGGAACTTGGCTACATTCACGCGCCCGAAGGTACAATCATTGACATTGAAGACATAAGAAATTACCCTGCGAATAAAATCGTGATAATAACGACGGGCAGTCAGGGCGAACCGATGAGTGCGTTGACGCGTATGGCGATGAGCGATCACAGACAGGTTGATATCATACCGGGCGATACCGTTGTCATTTCCGCCACACCTATACCCGGTAATGAAAAACTTGTCGCCAAAACCGTGGATAATCTGCTGCGGTTGGGTGCCAATGTAGTTCACCGACGCGAAGAAGGTATTCATGTTTCGGGGCATGCCGCACAAGATGAATTGCGTTTGATTCATAATTTGGTCAGACCGAAATTTTTTATGCCCGTACATGGTGAATTACATCATCTGTTTTCACATGCCAAATTAGCCGAAGAAATGGGAATGAATCGCGAAAATATTTTGGTTGGCGAAAATGGTTCGGTAATCGAATTGACACGCGACAGCGCAAAAATTGCGGGACGGGTTAATGCCGGTGTTATCATGGTCGACGGTTTAGGCGTGGGCGACGTGGGCAATATCGTCTTGCGTGATAGGCGTCAACTTTCGCAGGACGGTATTTTAATCGTCGTGGTTACCATGAATCGCGCTTCGGGCAAAGTTGTTTCGGGTCCCGATATTGTGTCGCGCGGTTTCGTTTACGTTCGCGAATCTGAACAATTAATGGACGACGCACGTAACAGAGTTTTTCAAGTTCTCAAACGCTGCAAGGAAGAGCAAATTACCGATTGGATGACAATCAAGGCGAATATCCGCGACATGTTGGCGCAATTCCTTTTCGAACAGACGCGCCGCCGCCCGATGATTTTGCCCATCATCGTTGAAGTTTAACTTAATCCGATAACCTCAAAGACCGTTCAAAAATTGGGCGGTCTTTTTTTACGAACGACGAGCAAAAAATTTTTCTTGACAAAAATTAAACCAGCCAATATAATGTGCAACGTGTTAGTCAAGAGCACAAGCCTTGATTAAGACGAGCGGAAGTAGCTCAGTGGTAGAGCACAACCTTGCCAAGGTTGGGGTCGCGAGTTCGAGCCTCGTTTTCCGCTCCAGAAATTGCGGAAGTAGCTCAGTGGTAGAGCACCACCTTGCCAAGGTGGGGGTCGCGAGTTCGAGCCTCGTTTTCCGCTCCAATTTTGCTTATATGTTGGGTGACCGACGCTAAACGATTGTACCGTAAGACTTGTACACTGCGATTGAGTGTATACCGGTTATGATTTCAAAGCCGGTCGGTTCTAAAGGACCCATAGCTCAATTGGTTAGAGCATTCGGCTCATAACCGACAGGTTCTAGGTTCAAGTCCTAGTGGGTCCACCAACTTATGATAAAGGCCTTGTAGCTCAGCTGGATTAGAGTATTTGACTACGAATCAAAGGGTCGGGGGTTCAAGTCCCTCCAAGGTCACCATATGGGTAGGTGGTCGAGTGGTTAATGGCACCGGACTGTAAATCCGGCCGCGAGAGCGTACGATGGTTCGAATCCATCCCTGCCCACCATTACGAAACTTCAAGTGTCGCCGTTGAGCGGCACTTTTTAATTTCCGCGGCGAAGGTCTCGACAACCAAAATCAATAACCGCGGCAACGTGACGTTGCATCCTGCTGTCGCGATTGAGTATTCGTCAGCCAAAGTAAATGACCGCGGTTGAAGGCAACATTGACTTAGGGTGTTGCTTATGGTTGAGGCCGCCCACGGACGGGCGGCCGCCTGCAACGTGATGTTGCATCAAATCATTGACTAGAAGCGCAACATTAATAATAGTGAGCCGCCCAAGGATGGGCGGCACTAAGCCGGCATTTTATTCGCGTGATGCGAATAACCCGCCGGCACATTCGACACGTGTTATCTACTCACTTCGTCTACCAAATACTACCGCCCCTGCGAGGCGTCCTTTCTTTTGTTACTTTTCTTTGGACGAGCAAAGAAAAGGCAACGTGACGTTGCATCCAATTATCGCGCCCAATGTTTCGACAACCGAAGTAAACGACCGCGATTATAACAATTACCAAGTTGACTTTGAACACTTTCGGTAACCGACTGAAAGTGTCACCGGCTCCCTTACGATGTTTTTTGTACTTCGGCGAAAATTTTAAACACTAAATCGCAAATCAATATTCCGCCGTCACTTTCCACCGTAAAACTTTCCAAAGAAACCAATCGACTTCCGTCCAGCGTCGCGCGTATGAAATTCAGCAACGAAAGATAATCCGTCTCCAAACGAATATTAACCGTCTGACTTTGTACGCTCTTTGTTTCGACCGCTTCACCCGAATTTACCGATATTATTTGCGCACGACATATTTCCGCCGTCTGATACAGTTCCGCTATAAAATTTTCCTGCGATAACGTTTCAGGTAAAAACATCCGTGCTCTGTCTAATTGCGAATCCATATCCGCCATATACGCCGATAAATCTTCGTGCCGCGCCTTGAGTTTAGAAATTTCCCTTTCCAAATCTTTCAGCTGCCGTGTTTCCGATTCCATCATCGTTATTTCTTGCCGCGTTTCTACGTAAATAAATTCATACCAGCCGAATAAAATCATCGCGCCCAAAGTAAATGTCAGCACGGGCATTAAAAATTTTTTATTCATGACAATACCTTAATCAAAAAGGGAGCCGCAATTGGCTCCCCGTGAGTTGTCGAAAAATATTTTTTAGTCTGCGGTAAACGGCAGGAGCGCAATGTTACGAGCGCGTTTAATCGCAATCGTTACTTGACGCTGATGCTTTGCGCAGTTACCCGAAATGCGGCGCGGAAGAATTTTACCGCGTTCAGTCGTGAAACGACGAAGTTTTGCCGCATCTTTATAGTCTATGTTTTCTACTTTATCTACGCAGAAGGCACATACCTTTCTGCGCGGACGTCTGCCTCTTTCTCTACGCATTTTCAAGCCTCCTCAGCTATGGAATCAGAACGGTGTATCTTCGGGATCTATTGGCTCGCCATCGTCAAAAGTGTTACGTCCGGACGAAACGTTTTCACGACCACGATTATTTGAGTAATCATCACGATTGTCACGGTTACCCGAATAACTTTCGCGGTTGTTTGAATAACCTTCGCCGCCAACTCTTGCGCCGTCCTCTTCGGAACGTTTGGAACCTGCAAACTCAATGTTATCAACCATGATATCTGTTGAAGTCATTTTAATTCCGTCTTTGTTTTCGTAACTCGAATTCTGTAAACGACCCTCGACTAAAACGCGCGAACCTTTATTGAGATATTTGCCGCAAAATTCTGCGGTTCTGTCCCATGCGGTCAGGTTGAAGAAATCTACGGCATCTTTATCCTTGGTGAAAGGACGGCGAACCGCTATCCCCATTTTGGCGTATGCCTTGCCCGACTGTGTGTAACGTACTTCGGGATCTCGCGTCAAATTGCCCGATAGAAATACCTTATTCATTCTTGAGCCTCTTTCTCTTCGGAACGAACAATCATATGTTTGAGAATCTCGTCGGTGATTTTCATAACGCGGTCGCATTCGGCTACGCATTCAGGCTCACAAGTCACATAGAACAGGACATAATAACCTTCCGATTCTTTTTTTATCTCGTAAGCAAGGCGACGTTTTCCCCAACGATCTTCCTTGGTGATTGTGCCACCGTTAGACGTGATGAGTTTCGTGAACTTGTCGATAACCGCCAACGTGGGCTCTTCTTCCATAGATCTGATGATGAAGACAACTTCGTATTTCCTCAATCGAAACACCTCCCTTTGGTCTGTCGGCTCCCTTCAAGGAGCAGAGAGCTTGATAAATAACTTAACGAACGTGGATTATAACATCTCAAAAATTTTTAGGCAAGTCATTAATAAAAATTTGTTTCGCAACCTAAGATAAGTTAGCTCGGTGTTCGTCTTGTTACCGCAAAAGATTTTACCGTCAACTTGTAAATGAAAATAAACCATGTTAAAATTCACGGGACTTAAATAAATATTTACGCATTGGCAGAGAGGAGTATATTCAAGTGTTTGGAATGTCAATGAGCGTGGGAATAGATTTGGGCACGGCTAATGTTTTGGTCTATGTCAAGGGTAAGGGTATAGTCCTGCGTGAACCTTCCGTAGTTGCAGTGAACAGAGACACCGACGAAATTTTGGCGATAGGTCAGGAAGCACGCGATATGATTGGACGCACACCCGGTAATATCGTCGCGATTCGTCCCCTCAGAGATGGTGTCATCGCCGATTATCAAATCACCGAGGCTATGATTCGTCATTTCTTGGAAAAAGTTATCGGTAAAGCTTTTCTATTTCGTCCTCGCGTGATGATTTGCGTCCCTTCAGGTATAAATGCCGTGGAGAAGCGCGCCGTACGTGAGGCGGCCGAACAAGCAGGCTCTAAGTATACCGAATTGATAGAAGAACCAATAGCAGCAGCCTTGGGCGCAGGTGTCGATATTTCCGCCCCAATCGGTACAATGGTAATCGATATCGGCGGCGGTACCTGCGATATAGCAATTATTTCTTTGAATGATATAGTCGTCGGCGACAGTATCACCATCGCGGGCGACAAATTCGACAGCGATATAGAAACATACATAAAGAAAACCCATAACTTGATGATAGGCGAACGCACCGCAGAAAAAATTAAAATCGATGTCGGCGTAGCATATTCCGGAGCTCGTAACGAAAAAATCGACGTGCGCGGGCGTGATACCATAACCGGTATGCCTAAAAATATCGTCATCGAATCCGAAGAAACCGCCGAGGCTCTCAACGGCTCCGTCGAAAAAATCATCAATGCTATCATGAACGTTTTGGATGATACACCCCCCGAACTCGCCGGTGATATTATCGACAAGGGGATTATTTTAACCGGCGGCGGCGCAATGCTCTACGGTTTGGCTGATAAAATCTCTTCCGTAACAAAAGTCCCCGTCATACTCGCCGAAGACCCTTTGAGTTGTGTCGCTTTAGGTACCGGTAGGGCTATAGAACTGAGTAAGGACTTTTAATTTCGGGCATGACTCCCGTTTTTACAACGAGAGATTGTTTTATAACTTTATCAATATCTGAAAGGTGGTGTAAGCGCGACAATCTCCGTCAAAGTTTCCCGGCAGTAAGCGGAAATTGTCACGTCATCCAAATGAAAATCAAAAAAGCGATTACTGTTCTCATGTCTTGCTTATTCGCAGGAGCACTTCTAACGGGTTGCGGTGGTACCGATACGGGTGCAAATACAGGCGGACAATCCCCTAAAATAAAATTAGGCATGATTACTCACCTCAACGCGAACGAAAGCAAAATGGAGGAAATTCTCCAAAAAGCGCAAGAAACAACCGAAGTCAATATCCTCAAATACGGTATAACCTACTATGAAAATTTACATTTGATGCAGATGGCAATCGAATCAAACAGTGTGGATCAAATCAGCCTTTATAACAGCGTCGCTGATTACGTTATTGCTTCAAACAACAAGTACGAAAAAATTAAAGACAATTCCCTTAATCATTTGAACGATTCTTTTTGTTTCGCCGTGCGCAAAGACGATACGCAGCTGAAAACGGATTTGGATAACGCGATAAAGACGATGAAGGACAACGGCACTCTCGATTCTCTTGTCGACAAATACATAACCAATGTCGATAAGGATAATTTGCCCAAAGTAGATATTCCCATGATTGAAGGAGCAGACACGATTAAAATCGGAATCACGGGCGATTTGCCGCCGCTCGATTTGACTCTTGCCGACAATTCACCTGCCGGGTTTAATACCGCCTTGCTCGCTGAAATCGCCAAGAACCTCGGTAAAAATATCGAGATTGTCCAAATAGACAGCGGCGCCCGTGCGGCTGCTTTGGCCGCCCAAAAAATTGATGTAATATTCTGGGCGGTATTGCCCAACGGCGAAAAAGTCCCTAAAGATATCGATAAGCCCGAAGAGGTTGAATTCACAGTCCCCTATTTCCAAGATAATGTTGCTCATCTTAAAGTAAGCAAATAATTGCAATCGTTCATATTTTAAACCCGTTACACTTCTTTTAAATTATCTTAGGCCTGAATATCAATACAGCACGTTGCTTTTTGAAATCGAGGTGAATCGGGCATCGGAAATGTTTTGCCCGAATTTAAATGCGAAATCTTTTTTTGCCGATATTGATATTTTGCCTGTTGCTTTGCATTACCGGCTGCGAGCCCGAACAGAAAGAAATCAGAATAGGCGGCATAAAATACCTAAATGTCACGGAAGAGACCCTAGACAAACTTTCTCGAGATAATAACTCCAAAGTCAAGCGCAAACATATCTTTTTCGACAACATGATAAATATGGTGGCGGCATTGGAAGCCAAAAAAATCGAAGAGATGAGCATTTACAGAACCGTTGCGCTCTATTTTGTTGCTCATGACAGTGATTTACATTGGGATATAAGCGAGCCCGTTGTCGCTGATGTTTTTTGTTGTGCCGTGCGTGCGGAAGATACCCTTTTAAAAAATCGTCTGGACGAAGCAATTTTACAGATAACGAAGAACGGAACATTGACGAAATTGGTGCGCAGATATTTGGGCGAAGCCATAAGTGGAAAAGAACCGCCGATGGTTGACATGCCGAATTTTCCTTTAATGCCGACAATAAGAATCGGGGTCACGGGCGATTTGCCGCTTTTGGATTATATCCGCCCCGACGGAAGACCCGCCGGATTTAATACCGCACTTCTGGCCGAAATCAGTAGAATCATGAATGTAAATTTTGAAATGGTACAAGTGGAAAGCGGCGCGCGCGCGATAGCGTTGACTTCCAAACAGGTCGATGTGATTTTCTGGGCTGTTGTTCCCTATAAAGATTCTTTGATGCCCGAAAATTTTGATACCCCCGAGGGAATTATTTTGACCGAACCATATTTTCGCGATGATATTGTTCACGTTAAATTAATGAAAAATTCCCAAGACTAATATACCTAGAATAAAACCGGGAAGGGATGTGAAATTACAAACGCCTTGTATCAGTCTTGGCGTTTGATTTTTATTATGAAGAAAATTTTAACTTTAATGATGCTCTGCGCATTTATATTGCTCACGGGCTGCGGCGGCTCTTCGGGCGAAGACAATCAGAACAATGCCGAAAAAACCGGTGTCGTTAAGTTGGGCATAATAAAATATCTCAACGTGACCGAAACTTTATTCAACAGCTACTTTGAAAAATCCGCCGCGCGTATGAACCAAACCAAAGACATTTACGCGTCCAAGCATATTTTTTTCGACAACATGACTTCGATGCTTGCCGCGCTTGAATCAAAACAAATCGACGGAATCAGTACTTACAACTCAGTCGGCAATTATCTTGTCGCAAACAATTCCGGATTCGCGATTGATGAAAATAATGTCCCGAAACTTTCAGATTCGTTTTGTTGCGCCATGCGTGAAGACAATGCCGAATTGAAGGACGATTTTAACGCCGCCATTTTGAAACTTAAAGCGAACGGCACACTCGATAAACTTGTCGACACCTACATTAAAAACGTAAAAGCCGACGAACCTATGCAGATAATTTCGTTGCCGCATTTTGACGGCGTAGACACGATAAAAGTTGCCGTCACCGGTGATTTGCCGCCCATGGACTATGTCACGGCTGACGGGAATGCTGCAGGTTTTAATATTGCATTACTCGCTGAAATAAGTAAAGTTATCGGGAAAAATTTTGAGCTTATTAATGTGGACAGCGGTGCTCGTGCCATCGCGCTTATTTCCGAACAGGCTGATGTGGTTTTCTGGGTTGCCGTGTCCGTTGATAAAATAATTATCCCGGCAAATTGGGATGTTCCCGACGGTATTGTGATTACCGAACCTTACTTCACCGACGAAATTACTCATGTTAAATTGAGTGATTAAAATTTTTACCGATGAATGGAGCAATAATGTGAAAAAGTTTTTGGTGCTCATTTTAACTACAATGAGTTTGACGTTCGCAACCGGTTGCGGAGGTCAAGACGCTAATAACAATTCCTAAAACAAAATCAAATTGGGCATGATAACTCGAATGAATATCACCGAAAATGCTTTCAAAGAATTAGTGAATAAAATAGAATCTGCTTTAAAAGTCGATATCATTTCACACAGAGCAGTTTTTTTCAATAATCTTAACGTTATGCAGGCAGGATTACAGTCACAACAAATAGACGAAATCAGTACCTATCGAAGTGTTGCACGCTACATAATTGCTCAAAATCCGAAATATACCGTATTGGAAAATCATTCGCTTGATTTCGTAGACGCGTTTTGTTTTGCTCTGCGCAAAGACCACGAAGATTTGAGAAACGTCTTGGATTCTGCCATAACCGAATTGAAGGACAACGGAACACTTGATAAACTTGTCAATACTTATATCACAAAAATAAATTCCGCCGAAGAAATACCGGAAACGGAATTGCCGCATATAGAAGGAGCAGATACGATAAAAGTTGCGGTCACCGGTGATTTGCCACCCATGGATTATGTTGCGGCGGACGGACATTCTACAGGCTTTAATGTTGCGTTGCTAGGCGAAATCGGGAAGATTATCGGCAAAAACTTTGAACTTATTCGGGTGGACAGTGCCGGTTCAAACCGATGGAGAAATACCCGCAGATTCCGATGTCTCCGAAGAACTTTTGGTCACTAAACCTTACTTTACCGATAAAGTTGTACACATTAAATTAAACGAATAAAATTTGTTTTACAGGTGGTTTTTGCATATGAAAAAATTCCTCTCTTTCATGTTACTGTGCACCACACTTTTAGTTTCGGGTTGTGACAATTCGGATAACGAAAACAAGCCCGATAAATACGAAGATAAAATAACAATAGGATTAATGACATGCATGAATGCCAGCGAAGAAACTTATGACAAATTTATGCTCAAACTCGAGGACACTTTCAAAGTGAAAATGACTTCGCACAAGACGATTTTTTTTGATAACCTCACGGCGATGTTGACGGCTCTGCAATCCAGACAAATAGAAGAAATTTGTACCTACAAGTCCGTTGCGCGGTATATCCGAAATGAAAATCCGAAATATACCGTATTGGAAAATCATTCGGTTGAGTTCGTCGACTCGTTTTGTTTTGCGCTGCGCAAAGACGATAAAAAGTTGCGAAAGGAATTTGACGAGGCTCTTGCCAAATTAAAAATGGACGGGACTCTTGATAATCTTGTCGATAAATATATAACCAACGTTGATTTGACAAACGGTATACCGAAAACGGAATTGGCGCACATAGAAGGAGCGGACACGATAAAAGTTGCGGTCACGGGTGATTTGCCGCCCATGGACTATGTTACGGCCGAAGGACACGCTGATGGCTTTAATGTTGCGTTGCTCGGCGAAATCGGAAAGATTATCGGGAAAAACTTTAAGCTTATTCACATGGATAGCGGAGCACGTGCGTATGCCCTACAGAGCAAATATGTTGATGTAGTTTTTTGGGCTATCATGCCGGTAGATGAAATTTTCCCCGAAAATCTCGATAAATCCGAGGAAATTATTTTGACTGCTCCCTACTATCAAGATAAAACGGTTCACATGATTTTTGACGATAAATGAATCTGTATAGTGAGACGAAAGTATTAATATGGAATTTACAGACATAATCTACAAAGTATTTATTAAAGACGGAAGTTGGCTGACGATTTTAAATGGGTTGCGCGTGACGGTGGAAATTTCCGCGTTATCGTTACTGTTTGGCACTTTACTCGGCGCAATTATCTGTTACTTTCGTGTTGGCAAAATTACGCTGTTGAAAATGATTGCGAAAGCTTACATAGCGATAATAAGAGGTTCGCCCGTGCTGATGCTGTTGATGCTGTTGTTTTACGGTGTTTTCGCAAAGACGGGTCTCAGTCCGATATTTGTAGCGGTAATAACTTTCTCATTGCATACGGCGGCGCACGTAGCGGAATTGTTGCGTTCGTCGCTAATGGCATTGGATAAAGGTCAGGCAGAGGCGGCGCGGACTTTAGGTTTTTCGGCGTTCCAAACTTTTAAGCTCATAACATTTCCGCAAATAATCCGAATAGCCAAACCGGTTTACACTTCTACCGCGATAAATTTGATTCAATGGACGAGTGTTGTTGGCTACGTCACGATTACCGATTTGACGCGCGTCATAAACAACACTGCTTCGCGCACCATGCAGCCCATGATTACAATTATCGGCGGCATGCTGATTTATTTGCTCATCAGTTACATTACTTATCGGTTGTTTGATTTATCCGACCGTAAGCAGAAAACAAATTCGGGAGAATGATGCCATGCCTATTCTTGAAATTCGCGGACTGAAAAAAAGTTTTGGAAATCTCAAAGTTCTGCGCGGAATAGATTTAACCGTAGAGTCGGGCGAACGCATTGCGATTATTGGCGGCTCGGGTTGCGGCAAAAGTGTTTTCCTGCGCAGTATCGAACTTTTGGAAATACCTGATGAAGGGAAAATTTTTATCGACGGCGACGAAATAACCGCAAAGGATGTCAACATTGATATCATACGCCGCAAAATGGGTATGGTTTGGCAAAGATTTAATCTTTTCAGCCACATGAACGTCATGGAAAATTTATGCCTTGCTCCCGTCAAATTGCTCAAGATGAATCCTCAAGAGGCGAAAGAAAAGGCAATGATTCTGCTTGAACAGGTTGGTTTGACTACCAAAGCATATGAATATCCGGGCTATTTATCGGGCGGTCAGCAACAACGTATTGCGATTTGCAGAACTTTGATGATGAATCCGAAAGTGATTTTGTTTGACGAACCGACAAGTGCCTTAGATCCCACAATGGTTGGCGAAGTCCTTGCGGTTATCCGCACTCTTGCCAAACAGGATTTGACAATGTTAATAGTCACGCACGAAATGAATTTCGCCCGAGAAGTTGCCACCAGAGTTTTATTTTTCGCCGACGGAGAAATTTACGAACAGGGTACGCCCAAAGAAATTTTTGACAATCCCAAACGCGCTAAGACCATTGCCTTCATCAATAAGCAAAAATATTTCTCGTATGAGATTAACGAACGACAATTTGATTTACCGAAGATGCAAGGCGGTATTCAAACTTTCGCGGAAAAATACGGCTTGAATGCTCGCAAAACCAATCGCCTTCAACTTTGTTGCGAAGAATTGATTTACGAAATGCTGAACAACTCTTGTACGGGTGATGACATTAAAATTTTGCTTGACATCACTTATTCAGAGCTTGACAACAAAATCAAGATTAATTTCTCCTGCGCAGGCAAATCATACAATCCGTTAGAAAAATCTATTGACGAAGATATTGACGAAGCGGATTTGGGCGCGATGATTCTGCACAACTTGTCGAAAGATTATTCACATGAATATGTTGACGGCGTTAACAAAATTACTTTCCGCTTAACATAACAGGAGATGAGTACCGTGAGCAGACAAAAAGACGTCGGCATAGTTGAAAATTTTTTTAAGCGTGAAGGCAGATTGAATCGGTTACGCTATTTTAAACGTCTGATTGTTGTCGGCACAATCGAATCGATAATCCTTGCGAATGTCTTGATAATGGGTTTGAATGCGTTGTTGGAGTTGTCGACTTCCGCACTGATATTTTTCAAAGTCACGGCTATCGCCGCGTTGTATCCGATTTTCTGTCTTATGGTCAGACGTTTGCACGACATGGACAAGGACGAAAAATTTGCCTATGTTTTTGTAGCGATTAATACCGCAATCATTCTTTCGTACAGCGAAACCGCAATCACGACCGAGCCGCCGATATACATCAGTTTCTTAAATCTGATTCTCGCCGTCATGAGTCTTTATCTTTTGTTTTGTGCCGGTACGAAGGGCGACAATCAATACGGCTCCGACCCTCTAGAATAGTTTGATTTAAAGGAGATGATTACCGTGAGCAGACAAAAAGATGTCGGCTTCAAGGAAAATTTTTTAAAGCGTGAAGGGCGTCTCAATCGTTGGCGTTACTTTAAACGTTCAATTGCTTTTGGCATGATGTTTTTTCTTGTGATACTTATTGTCGTTATTGCCATGATTTTTATCAATCCCTCAGAAAACTTTTCGTCGTTCGAAGCTGTTGTCTTCAAGATTATATGTATCGCCGCGCTGTATCCGATTTTCTGTCTTATGGTCAGACGTTTGCATGACATAGACGAGAATGAAAAAATTGCATATATATCCATTGCTTTAAGTATTGCATCCATAATTTTAACGGACTTGAATGCGCAGGAAAAATCTTTGTATGCCTCCATATTAAGTTTAATGAACAGCGTCATTAACATTTATGTTTTACTTTGCCCGGGCACGAAGGGCGATAATAAATACGGCTCAGATCCTCTCGAATAATCTGATTTAAAGGAGATGAATACCGTGAGCAGACAAGAAGATGTCGGATTCGCGGAAAATTTTTTAAAGCGCGACGGGCGTCTCAATCGTTGGCGTTACTTCAAACGTTTTTTTGCTTTAATCGTAATGGTAATAGCGGCTGTTGGCGTAATAGTAGGAATAATATCAGCTTTTGAAAACAGTGCCATAGTTATATTGGGAGCATTAGTGTTGATTGTCGTGCTTCTTGCAACTATATATCCGTTCTTCTGCCTTATGGTCAGGCGGTTGCACGATATGAACAAGAGCGAAAATTTTGCTTATGCTTACTTTGCGGTTTATATTGTAGTTTCGATGTTATCAGGAATACTTGAGGACGAATATGAAGATTTAGCTGCCGGCATGGGGTTAATTATTTTTGTCGTAAATCTTTATATTACGCTTTCACCGGGCACGAAGGGCGATAATCAATACGGTTCCGACCCTCTCGAATAAATTTAAACTCAGCAAAAAAAATCTGCCAACCGATTTCGGAAGGCAGTTTTTTATTTAGCGTTCAACTTCAATGGGAATCAAAATTGCGTCAAGCTCTTCGCAAAGGAAATTCGCCGCCGTCAAGTCGTTCATTTCGGGTAAAAAATTTTCAGCCTGATCGGGCAAAAGTAACAGTTCCATTGTCACGACATCGGCGTAATCGGTTGACGCGACTCGGATATTTTTATTACGCAGATAATTTTCAACCGTGGCAAGGAAACTATACTCCAATGTGAGCGAAAATCTTCGGAACATGGTCATGCGTACGACACGGGAGGCGTTAAGCCCGAGAGCGGCGGTATGTGAATACGCACGAATCAAACCGCCCGCGCCCAATTTTATTCCGCCGAAATATCGCGTGACTACGACTATGCAATTGGTTATCTCGTTTTTCTTTATCGTCTCAAGAATCGGATTGCCTGCGGTGCCGCTTGGTTCGCCGTCGTCATTTGATTTTTGTTTATCGCCACGTTCGCCCAATATCCACGCCGAACAATTATGGGTTGCGTCGAAATACTTTTTGCGAATCATCTGCAGAAATTCGCGCGCCTCCTCTTCGGTCTCTACGTGTTTGACGTGCGCCAGAAATTTTGACTTGTTGACTTCGTAAATCGCGCCGAATATTTCCCCGTCGTCAATCGTACTGAAATTTATCAAATATGCTCCTCCTCACAACAGAAAGTCCGCGAAGACTTCATTACCCAAACTCATTCCGCGTTCGGTCAGAAAAATTTTATCGCCGTCGACCTTTAGCAAATTAAGCCGCCGATTTTTTTCGATAACAGCGCCGAATACTTTAAAGATATCCGTTCCGAATTTCTGCGCAAAAGTTTCGGCACTGATGCCGTCGACCAATCGCAAGCCCAAGAAACAAAATTCCTCCATTGCCGCCTCACGCGTCATAATTTCCTCGATTGTTGAGACTTCGCCGCCCGTCTTCATTCGCTCGATATAAGTTACAACGTCGCGGACATTCGACGTCCTCATTTTGCCCGTGAAACTGTGCGCACCGGCTCCGAACCCGTAATAAATTTTTCCCGTCCAATAACCGCAGTTGTGTTTACTTTCGAAACCCATTGCCGCGAAATTGCTGACTTCGTAGCGTCTGTAGCCGATTGCGGGCAAAGTCTTCGTTATGCAGTCGTACATATCCGCGCAAACATTTTCATCGGGCAAATTCAATTTCCCAACGCGATTCATCGAGAAAAATTTCGTACCCTCCTCGATTTCCAAACCGTAAACGGAAACATGATTGACGCCCGAAATTTTGACTTGATTTATATCGCGGCGAACATCCGCCAAAGTTTGTGTCGGCAAGCCATACATCAAATCCAAACTGACATTGTCGAAAATTTTTATTGCAATCGCCAAAGTATCGACAGCCGTCCGCGAATCGTGTATCCGACCGATTATTTTCAATAACCTGTCATCAAAACTTTGCACGCCCAAACTTAAACGATTAAACCCGATTGATTTTAAGCCGCGCAGATATTTTTCGTCAACCGTCCCCGGATTCGCCTCGATTGTTATTTCCGCATCGGCATTGACTTTGAAATTTTTCCTCACCGCGCAAATGATTCTGTCGATTTCGGTAAGAGTTAAAGTCGTGGGAGTACCGCCGCCCATGTAAATTGTTTCTACCTGTTCAAAATTTCCGCGCCGATTTATTTCAGCGATAACCGCGTCGACATATGCACTGCGCTCGTCGGAATTACCGACCTTTGAATTGAATGCGCAGTAATTGCATTTCCTTTCGCAAAAAGCCACATGAATATAAATTTGCATGTTGATATCTCCAAAGATTTTCTTCCATAATAGCGCAAAGCCCCAACATTTATCAAAAAAAATTCGGCTTACATCTCACCGCAGTGAAATATAAACCGTAAAAATTTTTTGTAGGGGATAAAGTATATATCACTTGCCGAGTTCTGTTCTCAACAAGTCATATTCGTTGCAAATTTCGCCGAGTTTGAATGCATCATCAGCTACTTGATTGCCCTTTTCTTTGGTTTTCTCAAGTTCGGCTTTAAAGGGCTCTTCGTATTTTTTCAAAACTTCTTCGATGGTGTTTGATACTGCCGATTTGAGTTCGCTACCGACATTTTCCGCCATGTAAAAACATTTTTGCCGAAGTTCTTGACGCGCTTGCATTTCCGCTTCCATTCTTGCACGTTCTTGTTCGTTGCGCTGATTGATTTCTGCCATTAATTTTTCGGTATCATCGTTGCCACCCAATAAGTTTTTGAGTGTGTACAAAACTCCCACCACAGTTATAACAGGACCAATGACCGGAATTAACGATGTTCCTATTTTGCCGCCGATTTGTTTTGCGAGAAAGGTTGCACCCGTACTCAAAGCTTCAGTAACGGCACCGCCGGTAATTAAAGTTTTTGTCACGTCGCTACCGGATGAGATTTCGACAGGTTTTATATCATTTACTTTAACATTTACCGACGTAGACAACTTATTAAGGACGGCTTTAAAATCGTCAACATTCTGTTCTTTCGCGCTGACTTTCATTTCGACAAAACTTTCTACTTCTTCTTGTAAAATCTCCACTGTTTCTTTGAGCAGTCTTTGAAGTTCTTTTTCTACCTGACTACTAAACTTTCCGATTTCGTCTTCCAAAATTTTTTGGGCGGCTTCTTGGTTGGCACGTTGAGCCCAAATCATTTCGGGCAAATTATATCCTAATGCATCGCTTCTTGCGTCGACAAAATTGTTAATTTCCTTACGCATCTCGCTTTTCTGTTTGTTAAACGTAGTGAAGATAACATTCATCTGTCGTATCATATCGGAATTTTCTTGCTGCTTTAACTTGTCGCTCATGCCGGTCAATACTTTTTCGATATCTCTAATCGCTCTGCGCAGAATATCAAACGAAGTTGTGCGTTTTAATTCGTTCAGAATAACATTTTTCAATTCGTCTATATTGCTGTATTCGATAAGTCCCGGTTTGCCTTTTTCGCGTCCTGTTTTAGCTCGTAATGCATTTACCGTGACAATGTGATATTTATCCTCGACATCTTGAATACCGCATTGAGCCATATTTACAACGACTTTTTGTTTTATTTGGCGAAGTGCCTCGTCGTTTTTACCTAAGTCACCGTTTTTGTCATTGAGGACGATGATTATTTTTTTACCTGCGTCGGTTATGTCCTTCATACGCTGATAATTTTCAAGTCTCTCGTTTGAGCCGGTTGTACTCATAACAAACAAAACTATATCGGCTTTTTTCAAATGTTCCTGTGTAACTTCCTGATGTTTGATAGGTGCAAATATCCCGGGCGTATCGGCGATTTTATAGCCTTGCCAATCGTAATAAGTAACTCTATCCGTTTCCGGTTTATCGGCAACCGTCGCACGATTTTGACCCAAAATTTCATTTAAAATACTGCTCTTGCCGGCATTGTAAATTCCGTAGAACATAATTTGCGGCTCGACATTTTTAACTTTGTTGTCGTTAATTTCGCGGAAGGTTTTTAAATCCTTTGCAAGCTCGGGATAATTACCTGCGAGTGCTTCGACCTTATACGCTTTCGTGAGTAAAATCTCTTGGTAATTCTTCAGCTCATTCAAAATAAATACCTCCTTAATTCGGTGCGTAAACTATGAAATGTTTTGGTTCCAGACGCCCCAAAATTTTTGTAACCTCATCAATCGTAATGCCGATTCTGTTTGCAATTTCCGCAACGCTTAATTTTCCTGCCGTAAGCAATACGACTTCCAATTCTTTACCGCTAAAAATTTCGCCGCAAATTTCTGCCGTGTCGTCGTCGATTCGTTTTAGATACTTGCTCAGCTGAACAACACGCATGGGATGTGCCGTCGAAATATTTTCTATGTCGCTTGAGTGAAAACCTTCGCCCAAATGTAACATTTCAAAGTAAGAATATAAAATTTCCTGTTTAGTCAATTCGATGAACCATAAGCCGTGAGCGTTGCGATTAGTCGTATTGAACCATTTCATTACCAAATCAGTCGGCACTTCCCAATTTTCCAACATGCTTATCATTTGCGCATTTATTTCTTTTTGCAATTCGGTCTTCATCTGGCAAATTTCCAAGCGATTAATATCCTCTGTCCTTGTCTGCGGAAAATCTCCGACCGAGGTAACAAATTCCTTATCACAAATTTCTAAGCCGAAAAGTTTCGGGCAGTTGGTCATCTTCGTTTCGGCAAGCGGCCAAAATGTCACGACACCTAATTCAAGTGTTCCGCGCCCTTCCTCAAGAATCTGCCGCGCAAATTTTTTATCGGCGGCAAAAGTTTCGCGACTGAAATGTGCTCCACCCAAAATAATGTTACCGAAAATTTGTTGAATGCCCTTATCGCGGCAAAGTTTTACAACTTCCAAAATTTCCTGTGTCGTCGAGTGTTTACCGTAGGCCTTCAGAACAAAATCGTTCCCCGATTCGATTCCCAACTGTATTCGCACGCAACCGCCTTTGACCAGATAATCAATCATTTGCGGATTTTGATACAGAGTATGGACGTGACCCTCGCAGAAAAAGTTAAAATCGTATTCCTTGCGCAATTCGGCAAGTCCTTCACAAATTTTCTTGACACGATCGACGTTTAAAGTAAAAGTGTCATCAGTGAACAGGATATAAAGTTCACCATCGCGCCATTTCTTCAAGTACGCTTCGATTTCGGCAAGAACATTTTCCGCCGAACGAAATCGAACTTTTTTTGTATGCGTACCTTCATGACAAAATGCACAGGAGAACGGACAGCCGCGCCCCGTCATCAAACTCAAATCGTAATAAAAATCGTCCGGCATGATATAACAGTCTTCGTCAACAAAAGGCAACGCGTCCAAATTTTTTATCAAAGGTCGTTCGGCGTTGACGTGAATTTTATCTCCGTCAAGATAGCTTATCCCGAGAATTTCAGACAGCTCGCCGCAATCCTCGAGGAAAAAATTCATCAATTCCAATACCGTTAATTCGCCTTCGTAGCGGACAACCGCATCACATTTCGATTCCGTGAAAAAATCTTTACCCAGTGCGGTAGCTTGAGGTCCCCCGACAATTACCGGCAAATTGTAAGTCTCTTTGATGTATCGACTCAAAAAAATATTTTCGGTGATATTCTCAAAATCGCAGTAAAGCCCGACCATAGCGACGGATTTTGTTTGACAAAGTTCATCAAGTATTTCTTTACCATTCTTGAGGGATCCCGCAAAACTTTTCGCGCTATAACCTTCGTTGCGCACGAATGCCGACAGTAAATAAATTCCGCGAAAACCTCCGTAACTTGCTCTGTAATTGATATATCGGCGGTGCAAATTCAGAAAGACTATATCAAGTTCTTCCAATATAATCCGCCACCTTTAAGTTATCAATTTCTTTGCAAAATTCTTTCTTGAGTTTTATTGACTTACGCAGTCTTGTTTTTTCGCGGATAAGTGCCGCTTTCAAAAGTTGCAAGCCTTCGGTTTTCAGCCACGCCAAAAAATTTTTCCGCGATTGACAATTGGCATATTTGGCGTCGAGAGTACCGTAATAATTAACAGCCTCAAACGCACAACCGCCGTGACACAATTCCCAATCTGAACAGTTTTTGCAATCGTGTTCCGTCAAATAATTTTGTCGGGCACGAATTTTTTTTGCGTTCGCCGATTCGTACAGATCCGTTAAATTTTTTTCCCGAAGATTGCCGTAAGTCAACAGACGCGAAAAATTATCTCGACCGCAAAAACCCGTTTCGCCATCCGGATAAAGACAAATAAAACTTTTCGCACAACTGCCGTTAAAAGAACATTCATGCATCGGCGAGACTCCGAGTATGGCATTAATAATTTCGTCGAGCGGTTCAATGATTTTCGGTTTTGTCAGTGACAGTGATTTTGCCAAAAGTTTTTTCATCAGTTCAACATAATCATCGTAAACCTGCTCGGTATCTTCACGGGAGGACGCACGACCGCAGGGAATAACCGAATGAATTTTCGGCTGCAAATCGTTTTCGTTGATGAAGTCAAACAATTTATCTACGTCAATATTCTGCGCAGAATTTAAAACCATAAGTGTTCCGACATTTAATCCGGCTTCGCGCATAAGTTTTATGTTGCTCAAAATTTTTTCGGCAGTCGGCTCATTGTTTTTCGTGCGGCGGTTCGCATCGTGAATTTCGGGGTAACCGTCCAGTGATATACCCACATCAATTTTTTCGCGCTTAAAAAATTCGACCCATTCGCTGTCTATCAAAGTGCCGTTGGTCTGCATCAAAAATTCAACTTTGTAGTCACGAAGATTTTCAAGGGCGTAGTCGATTAACTTTTTCAGTGCGTCGCGCCCGTACAACATAGGTTCGCCGCCGTGAAATAAAAATTCTACTCTTTGGGATTTAACATGCTCCAACAGTTGCGGCATTTCGTCGACGAGTTTATAAAATATTTCTTCCGGCAATCTTTCCGCCGCGCAATCGCCTTCGCTGCAGTAAACACAATTCAAATTGCATGCCGTCGTTAACTTCAAAATTATTTGCATTGCATATCCTCAAAATTTTAATTTCAGCAATTCGCTGCGCAGGAAATCGACTTCTTTCTTTATGTTGTCCGCAAATCTCTTTTTTTCATTGAAATAGTTGTCGCGAATATCTTCAAGGGCTTTATCTGCCTCTTTCTTTGCGGTACTTTCAACCTGCGGAATCAAGCTGTCGATAAATTCATCAAAGTTTGTACCGATTTCTATAGTTTCTTCTTTTGTTCTGGTTCTTGTTCTGGTTTCGTAATATTTTTTGCCGAAAAAACCGCGGACGTTTTCCACAAAACCTTCGGGGTCTCTTTCTCTCAGTTTTTCTTCGGTATAGGTATGTGTGATTGTCGCTGTCTTCATTTCCAAATCCGGAACCGATATATTTGCTTGCACTGTTGACATCTCTTTGCTTTGAAAATCCTCTATTATTTTGCTCATCTGCTCATTAATTTCCGAATCAAGATTTCTCTGCATGATATCGGAAATCGTTGTGATTATTACAGAGTTATCAATTTTGTTGTGGTGTTTAGCCGCACGATTCCATTCGTTTGCTTTGTCTCTTACTTCTCTTTGAACTTCGCGAACGACATGACTAACAATCATCGAGGATTTCTTTGACATTGTATTTTTAAAATCTTCAACAGCATTGTTTATCGCAGTTATATCATCGTCGAAACTTTTCAAATTGGTAACAACACTATCAACAAACGAATTGAGCAAACGGCGCGGATTTTCTTGCTTACGGGCAATAGCGTTGTCGCTTACTTTGTCGCCCAAAATTTTCATTAACTTGTCGAGATTGCTGTCTTTAAATTTTTCGTCGTCCTGTTCTTTAATAGCCTCACTTGCCAACATAGTTGAAGTACTTATCGCACGGAATTTCCTTTCGTCTATATCGGGATACTCTTCTTTGAGGCGTCTGCAAATATCATCTTCCTGTAATTTTCGCGTCTCGGGCGGTTTCGGTTTGAGTACCTGAGTCATATCATTGATCTCATCGTCCCAATCTTCTTCTTTTTTATCCGATTTGGTTATGACAACTAAAGCCTCTTGACCTTCTTTGTTCAAATTTTGCATATATCTCATATCGTCCTGCAAACCGGGTTCGGCACTGTTCATGAGGAAGATACACATATCGGTATAACTCAAATATTCTTCGACGAGCTTTGTCATATCTTTGGTGTCGCCTTCTTTTCCTACGGCACCCGTGCCCGGCGAATCAATCCAGCGCAAGCCGCTCAACGTGAAATATTGAATTGCGCCCGTCGTGTCGATTACGCCTTCGGAAAACCATGTATTACCCGATGCATCTTTTTCGATATCGCCCGTGTCGCGTCCGCGTGTTTCCGTTTCAAATATCGGTTTGGGAATTTTTTTGTAGTGATTGTCAAACGGAGCATTAACAAACTTTTTGCCGGCGAAGAAATTTCCCAACGAACTTTTGCCGGCTTTAACCGCGCCGAAGACCATGACGACCAGATATTTTTCGTTCTTCTTGATAAACTCTTTGCCCTTGCGATCTGCCTCGATTTGTTCTTTCCAACTTTCAATAACTTTTCTGAGTTTCTCAAGTGAATCCGTTACAGCTTGGTCAACCGCATTTGTAGCTGTCTTTTTTGTGTTTCCGAAATTCGCGAATACGTTTTTCTCAAAGTTTTCCAAGAGCTTAGGAACTTTTTCACTGCGCTTATCCAACGTCTGCGAAAATGTTTCTAAGTCTCGTTGCATCTTATCAAGCTTGCGAAAAAACTCCTCGATTGTTTGAACGATATACATCATGTATCACCCCATTTAATTTTTGTCGCTTTTAATTCGTTTGATACGCTTTCATAATTTTAATCCAAGCAATTCGCCAATCAAGAAATTTTTATCTCTGCGTTCGCTACCTACTTTTTCCGGGATATAGTTTCTTCTTCTGTTCCGGTTCATTTTTTTGCCAAAAAAAAGCGGAGGTTTTCCCAAACATCCTCGGGGTCTCTTTCTCTCAGTTTTTCTTCGGTATAGGTATGTGTGATTGTCGCTGTCTTCATTTCCAAATCCGGAACCGATGTATTTGCTTTCACCGTTGACATCTCTTTGGATTGAAGTGCCAAATTGTTTATCTGCGCTATCATGCTGTCGATTTGTTGCAACTCGCTTTTTTCCTGCCGCATCTCGTATTCCAAATTATTTCGTAATTCCTTTTTGACTTTGTCCATCGCATTATCCGGATTTACACCGTTCAACGAGCCTAACTCTTTTCTGTGAGAACTAACAATTTTCTCCAAATAGGAATTAAATTTTTCTTTGGACGCAAGTTGAAGATTCGTAATTTCGGATTCTTTTCCGGAAATCTGTTGCTCTTTATTGCTGATTTGTTCCCTGAGAGCTGAATCGCCATATCTGCTGTGTCTGTCGTACTCAGAGTATCTGGAGTGATCATCATATAAAGCCACAATACCAATTATTCCGGCACCGACAAAAAATGCCATGAAAAATCACCTCTTGGATTTATTAATATAATTTTAATCAAAGTTAGCGTGACTTCTTTCGAGTTCATCTTTCAACTCGTCAAGGTTTTCCCTTAAAGATTGCAATTCGCCTTTTTTATGTTGTATTTCGTTTAAATCGTAACGGTATTGCTCAAGCATATTATTGACTTCATCGATGATGTAGTTATGTCCTCTTTGTATGTTTTGGTTCTTGTTGTTCATACGTGCTTGAATACTTCTGCGTTCGCCTTCGAGTTTACCGATAAAATCTTTTTTCGCCTTATCAATTTTGTCTACGCACAACGTGGCATTTTCTCCGCGCCATTTCGCGAAATTGCTCTGTAGATATTCACGCAAATTAATGATTCCGCTACGCTCGACAAGACCTTCTTTGTTGGTGTCGCGACCTTTTTGATAGCGTGGATTTGATACTTCAAAAATTTGAAAATTACTACCGCCACATTCACGTGATATATCCGAGCATATTTTTTCACGAATTGATTTGACATCTTCTTTTGATTGTGAATCCAAAGCAGTCAATACCAAACAAAAATGATTCCAGAAAAATTTCTCGTTTGGAAACATGGATTTCATTTTGTTAATTGCTCTGAGTTCTTTTTCATGCAATTCGCCGACGCTTACCGTGTGTACAAAGACAATCATATTGGCGCGACCGTATGCGGCATAAGCAACTTTGTCATCTAGATCTTCCGCCTCAAGTCCGGGTGTATCTATCAAGTAGACCGAATTTTGCCACTCGACCGATTTTGATTCGACTGTCGTGCGAATGTCTTGCGCTTTAAATTCCTCCCTGTCCAAAAGCGAATTAAACAGCGAGCTTTTGCCGTGATTCATTATACCCGCATTGATAATCTGCACTGAATTTGAATCGGCGTTGATTTGGTTGAGATTTTCCCGAAATTCGCTTACATAATCCCTCATACAAATTACCTCCCGATAAATTATTTATCCTCGACGTCTTCGATTAGTTTATCCATCTGATCTAACATTTCATCCAATTCATTGTCTATGTGTTGCATTCCTTTAAACATCTCATCTATTTCCGTTATAAATTCCTTCATCTGCTCTAATATTTCCTTCATTTCTTTAAACTCGTTTTTTATGTCATAAATAGGTTTATTCATGCCCTGCAAATCGACCAGTAAAGAAAATTCTACGTCCAACGCTCGAGATATTTTTATCAGCAACGGCAACGATACTACTTTGTTCATAGATCCTCGTTCTATGTGTGACAAATAATTCTTGTTAATGCTTAATTTTTCCGCCAGTTCCGCCTGAGTTAAATTCCTCAACTTCCGAAAATATCCGATTCTCAATCCAATGTATTGAATTTCATTTAATGGTTTGCTCAACGACTTATCTAACGATTTTTCCAGTGACTTTTCCGAAACTTTTTCCGCCGGTTTATTTGGTGTTTTTTCCATAACCGTTACCACTCCCATTAAAATTTTCCAACACAACCGTTATGAATTTTAACACAAATTTTAGTTGTAAATGTTTACCTTTTAGATGTATTTTTACACCAAATAGTTGTATTTTCGCAAGGTATTTTCATTCAAAATTTCCGTTCAATCGTTGAATGTGTCGACGCTCAAATGCTTTCCGTTCGTCTTGAATTTTACTAAGCCGTCTGTATCCGTGCGGAAAATTCTTGTCGGTAAATTCTCCAATCGCTCCAATACTTCCGCGCGAGGATGTCCGAAATTATTTCCGTAGCCGACGCAAATAACCGCGCATTTCGGATTAACCGCACGCAAAAATTCATCACTCGAACTCGTCGCGCTCCCGTGATGACCAACCTTTAAAACCGTGCTCGATACATCAATTCCCTCACTCAACATCTGCGCTTCATTCTCTTTAACCAAATCACCCGTTATCAAGAAAGTCACATCGCCGTAACGAATCCGATATACATTTGATATCTCGTTATCCTTGCCGACATTGGGCGCGAATAAAATTTCAACGTCTACGCCGTCAACCGTGAAAATTTCGCCCTTTTGTCCCGCTCGTACGTTCGTCAATTTTTCTTCCGCAATCCCAAATATCGCGGCATATTGCGATAAAGGTTCGCCGGCTGTAATAATTTCGTCGACGGGCATTTTTTTTATGACCGTACCTGCGCCGCCCGAATGATCGTCATGCACATGAGTTAAAAACATTTTATCGACATGCCAAATATTTTCGTGCTTGAGATACGGCAAAACAACTCGACCGCCGACATCAAAAGCTTTATCGCGGACGCCGCCCGTATCGAAAACCATACACTTACCGTGCGGAGTTTTTACTACCGTGCAATCACCTTGACCAACGTCGATAAAACTTACTTCAAGTTCGCCGCCGCCTCGTATAATTCCAAACGCTATCGATAACACTATCGCCGATAAAATTATCGGGCGTCGCGTAATCAGCGCAATGTAATAGAAAAATCCCGCGGAAAATCCTAACGTAGGCACTTGCACCGAACTATACGGTAAATTTGCGAAGAACCTATTTATTTCCGCTCCAATCCCGAAAAGTATCGCTTCGAACGCAAAAAATATTTTCCCCAATATCGGGATGACCGCCGCGATTATTCCGCCCAATAAGCCGCCAACTATTACCCATCCCAAAAACGGCATGACAAATACATTCGCCAAAACAGAACTCAACGAAACTTGATTGAAATACCAAATGACGACCGGTAAACTTGCCAGCTGCGCAGCTATTGTCATGGATCCGGCTTCCGCTACAAATTTCGGCAGACGTTCCATTAATTTTTTTAAGTCATTCGATAAATACATCAGTCCTGCCGTCGACGTGTAACTTAATTGGAAACTTACATCAAACATTAACAGCGGTTGATAGATTAACATTGCCATCGCCGTCAACGTCAAAAGTCGTGCGCCTTCCGCCTCCGCGTTTAAAGTCTTCGCCAAAAAGACCAGCGCACCCATTACGCCCGAACGAACAACTTGCGGCAATAACGCGCTTAATATCGAATAAGTTCCGATAACAAATATGCCAAAGAAAAAAGTTATCAGCCGCGGAATTTTCGCCGTCTTGCAAACGGATGACACAGCTATCGCCAACATACTCATATGCGAACCGCTGACGGATAAAATGTGTACTATGCCCGTCGTTTGGAAATCCTCCACAAGTTCGGGATTGAGTCCCGAATAGCCGCCGAACAACATCGCGAATATCGCCGCCGCATCTTCACTCGACATAACCGTCGCCATCGATTCCCGATAATGCGCACGTATCGCCGCAATTATCCGCAAAAATTTCGTCCAAAAATTTCCGTCCTGCTCCTCAATCGTGATTTGACTTGACGACATCCGCGCCGTTATCCCATCCGCCTTCATTCGCGTAACCGTATCGATTTGCCCGGGGTTATTGTAGTTATGTATCAACTTTACTTTGCCACTCGCGAAAATTTTGTCGCCGATTCGCCCCGTCGTTACTTCTTCGTTCGGCTTAACGTAATTATTCAGGAACAAAGCACCCGAAATTTCACAGTCACTTCCGTTTAGTTTGATACTCTGCGCATCGACAATAAATCGTACCTGCGTCGTGCCGTTCGCCCAAACTTTTATTTGCGGCTCGTCTCGGATTACGCCCGTCAAAAAAATTTCTTGTCCCTCGAATTTTGAAATGTCGTTACCGGGTAATGTGTCGACCGCCGTAAATCTCAAGCCGCCTATCGCAAAAAATATCACGGGGCAAATTATCCACGCCGTTAATTTTTTTCTGCTCCACGTCAATGCCAAACCGAGTATCATCACCACCGCGCAACTTGCCAACATAAATTTCGGTGACTTGTTTGAGTACTCCATGAATAAAATTCCGATAGCCGTCGCCGCCAATAAAACATTCAGCATTGCATCCGATACTTTTATCTTCATTTCTATCAACCTTTTGCATTTATGATTTTCACCGCAATTATATATTTTACTCAACGCGAAACAAAACTTTTACAAAGAAAAACTTTCCTGTTATAATTTCCGCGGACAGAAAGTCCGAATCAATTTTGGAGGCGAGTTTGTTGACGGAAATGTTAACCAAAAACGTATTTGATACTTTGACCGAACGCGGATTTATTGCGCAGTGCACCGATGAAGCCGAAGTCAAAAAATTGCTCGGAGAAAAGAAAGTCACATTTTATATAGGATTCGACCCTACCGCGGATAGTTTACACGCAGGACATTTTATCGCGCTGATGGCTATGGCTCACATGCAACGCGCAGGACATCGCCCGATTTGTTTGGTTGGCGGCGGCACGGGTACCGTCGGAGATCCTTCGGGGCGTTCCGATTTGCGTAAAGTCATGACCGACGAAGTTATCGAGCACAACTGTAACTGTTTCAAAAAGCAAATGGCGCGCTTTATCGATTTCAGCGACGGCAAAGCTTTGATGGTCAATAACGGCGATTGGCTCCGTAAACTCGGCTACATTGATTTACTGCGCGAAGTCGGCGCACATTTTACCGTTAACAGAATGCTCGCCGCCGAATGTTATAAACAGCGTTGGGAAAAAGGTTTAACCTTCCTCGAATTTAACTACATGGTTATGCAGGCGTATGACTTTTACAAACTGAACGGTGATTATGATTGTATCCTGCAGATGGGCGGCGATGATCAGTGGTCGAATATAATTGCCGGTGTCGAATTAACCAGACGCAAGACAGGGCGCGCGGCTTACGGTCTTACGAATAAATTATTGCTGAAGAGTGACGGTACGAAGATGGGCAAAACCGCGGGCGGTGCATTGTGGTTGGATGCCGATAAAGTTTCGCCCTACGATTTCTATCAGTATTGGCGCAATATCGATGATGCCGATGTCAAGACTTGCTTGAGCTTGTTAACTTTCATTCCTATGGACGAAGTTAATCGCCTGAGCAGTTTGGAGGGCGCGGCAATCAACGAGGCTAAAACGGTTTTGGCTTACGAAGTCACTAAACTTGTGCACGGTAAAGAGGCAGCCGATAACGCCAAAAAGAGTGCCGAAGAAATTTTCACGGGACAAAGTGCCGATAACATGCCCGGCGTTGAAGTTTCCGAAGCTGTCGGCAAAAAATTGTTGGATGTGCTCGTTAACGCAAAGATTGTCGATTCCAAAGGTGAAGGACGCAGACTTATCGCACAGAACGGTTTGACGCTCAACGACGAAAAAATTTCCGATAACGATTATGTTTTATCTGCCGCGGATTTTGTCGACGGTGTCGCAATCGTCCGCAAAGGCAAGAAAAAATTCTACAAGCTTATCAACATTTGAGCCCGAGGAGATTAAACTATGTTTAAAAAATTTCTGAGCGCGGCGGCATTGGCAGGTTGTATGTTGATAAATTCTTCGGCGGCACAAGCAATAGACGCGCGTGTAGAATCGGCAGTGCAATTCGCTATCGATATCGCCAACGATAACACTCACGGTTATTCACAGGGCGCGGAAAATGCTACGGCCAGTAATCCCTACACAGGCTCGCGCGAATCCCCCGACTACGATTGTTCTTCGCTCGTTTATCATTCTTTTGAGCACGGCGGATTTAAAATCATCGAGGCATGGCGCAACAATCCCGAATATATGGCGCGTTATCAAGGTCAACAGTATTCGGGCGATGCCGATACGATTTTCGATGATTTGAGCGTCGAAGGCGGTTGGAAAAAATTTTCATGGTACGAAATCAAAGATAACCTTCAACGCGGCGATATCCTTTGCAATCCCGAAACACATGTGGCAATTTATATCGGCGACGGCAAAACCGTTGAGGCTCGCGGCGTGAATAATCCCACGGGCGCAGGTCGTTACGAGACAGGAGATCAGGGCGGCGAAATTGATTTTTACAATGCGTACGGACGCAATTGGACTGAAGTCTACAGATACGTAGGCGAATGATTTTTTAAAACGAAGGGAAGAAATATTTATGTCAGGACATTCCAAATGGGCAACGATTAAACGCAAGAAAGGTGCAAACGATGCAATTCGCGGAGCAATGACGACGAAGATTAGTCGTGAAATTACAATCGCGGTAAAAATGGGCGGCGCAGATCCTACGGGTAATATGCGCTTGAAACTTGCATTGTCGAAAGCCAAGGCGAATAACGTAACCAAAGACAACATTAACCGCGCTATTCAAAAAGGTTTGGGCGCGTCGGATACTTCAAACTACGAAGAAATTACCTATGAAGGTTACGGCCCCGGCGGCGCGGCTTTGATGCTCGATATCTTGACCGATAACCGCAATCGCACTGCGGCAAATATTCGTCACATCTTCAGCAAACACGGCGGCAATCTCGGCGAAAACGGTTGTGTAGCGTGGATGTTTAACAAGAAGGCTGTCTTTGTCGTGGAGAAAGAAACTTTTGACGATGAAGATGCATTGATGGAAATAGTCATGGATGCAGGAGCGGAAGATTTCAGCGCGGATGAAGAAACTTTCGAGATAACCGCCGCGCCCGAAGATTACAACGCAATAGAATCGGCATTGGCGGAAAAGGGAATCGAAACGGCTTCGGCGGAAATTACGCAAGTGCCCGATACTACAGTCACATTGACGGATAACGACGCGGAAAAAATGCAAAAACTCCTTGACGCGCTCGACGAAGATGACGACGTACAAAATGTTTACGGCAACTATGAATTTGCGGAATAATGTTATCGTTGGGAATAGATCCGGGGACGGCAATATGCGGCTACGGTTTTGTCGACCAAATTAACGGAAGACTTATCGCGAAAAAATTCGGCGTGATAACAACGCAACCGCAGGCACGTATGCAAGACAGGCTGTTAAAAATTCATACGGAACTCGACGCGTTGATAAAAGAATTTAAGCCGGAGATAATGGGCGTAGAAAAATTATTCTTCGGCAGGAATACGACAACAGCCATTCCCGTAGGTCAAGCACGGGGAGTAATTTTGTTGTGCGCCGCGCAGAATAATTTAGACATTGCGGAGATAACGCCCAACGAAGTCAAGCAATCGATAACGGGCTACGGCGGTGCCAAAAAGGAGCAAGTCATTTACATGGTGACAAAAATTTTGAACTTGCCCGAACCGCCCAAACCCGACGATGCCGCAGATGCCTTGGCGATAGCGATTGCCGCAGGATATGAAATGAATTCGATTGCGCGGCGGAATTTAATCGGGGCGAAATTATGATTGGCTACTTGAGCGGTAAAGTGAAATTTCTATACGAAGACAGTTGCATTTTGGATGTCAACGGCGTCGGCTACAAAGTTTTCGTTGATGCGCAAACACGGTACAATTTGGCGGAAGAAGCGGCGGCGGAATTTTTCATACATACGGCAGTCCGAGAAGACGCGATAACTTTATTCGGCATTGCCAATCGTGCGGCGTTTGATTTGTTTGAGTTACTGTTAAATGTTTCGGGAATCGGAGCGAAAAGCGCATTGGCAATCGTATCGAAAATATCGGCGACTGAATTTGCGCGTGCGGTGACTTTGCAGGATGTCAAGACATTAACGCGTCTGCCGGGTATCGGGAAAAAATCGGCGGAAAGAATTTTGTTGGAGTTGAAAGATAAAATAAAACCACTCGCCGAAAATCTGCCCGAAGAAAATTTTCAACCTGCGCAGATTCCGACGAATGCAATCGACGAGGCAGAAGATGCATTATCTGCGTTGGGATATACGACGGCGGAAATTTCAACCGTCCTCCAAAACGCTCCGAAGAATTCATCAACCGAACAGTTAATAAAATTCGCGCTGAAAGAATTAAATCGATTCGCCTAAGTGAGGTGAAAAATTATGTTGAGTACATTGGCGGCGGTACGCCCGAAAAAAAGATTGTTTCTGGGTTTACTGTTGGCTTCCGAATTTTTTGTCGCGCTTGCGCTTTACGGTATGTGGCGAATATGTTGCCCGGGATTGGCGGATATTTTCGAATACCTGCCTGCAGTTGTCGGCGCGTTTCTGATTTTCATTTCTACATTTTCGTTCGGCGCGTTGTGTAATATGGTTTTGGCGGTAAAAGGTTTTCCTACATTGAAACTTTTTCATCGATACAGTTTCGCGCTGATAAAATTGTTATTCCCCGTGGCTGTACGTATCGGAAAAATTTTCGGGATAAATCGGCGGCAAATTGAGGGCTCTTTTATCGTCGTAAGCAATCTTATTTTCATGAAGAGCGGCATAAAAGTTCCTGCGAATCGACTGCTTGTGCTCAGTCCTCATTGCCTGCAACTTTCAACCTGTCCGCACAAAATCACACGTGACCCGAATAATTGTAAACGTTGCGGCGGTTGTAACGTGGGCGATTTAATGAAACTATCGGAGGAAATGGGATTCACATTCTTTGTTGCTACGGGCGGAACATTGGCGCGGCAAGTCGTAAAAAAAATTCGTCCGCAAGCAGTTTTGGCAATTGCCTGCGAACGCGATTTGATGAGCGGTATTCAAGATGTCTATCCTCTTCCTGCGGTCGGCGTACTCAATATTCGCCCTAACGGTCCTTGTAACAATACGCGCGTTGACATTGAGGAAGTGCGCCGCGTTTTGAGCAGTATAATCATCGAAGAGAAATAAAAATTTTTCGCCGTGGGGAGGTTCGGGATTGTGTACAATCAAAAAGAATTACCCAATGCAGTAGATATCGAAAAAAAACTGCTCAGCGCAATGATGTTAAAAGGCGGTTCCGCAATCCCGAGTATTGCAGGCATTGTCACTTCCGAAGATTTTTACAGACCCGAACATCAATACATATACCGCGCCATATTAAATGTTTACAATCGCGGAACTCCGCCCGATGTCCTTTTAATCGGCGACGAATTAAAAAAAATGAATCTCTACGAAAAAGTAGACAGGAATTATTTATTTTCGTTGGTGGATCAAGAGTACACTACGGCACGCGCGGAAGCTCAAGCCGAAACGATAAGAGACAAGGCAATTTTGAGGCGATTGGCAAGAGCAGGCGAAGAAATTGCCGACGAAGCTTATAGCGAAAATACTTCCGTTGAAGAAGTTTTAGAGCTGTCGGAGAGTAAAATTTTTTCGGTAACGTCAAAGAAGAATCGCGCGGATTTTGAAGTATTGCCGTCGATTTTGCAGAAGTCTTTTGAAAGAATACAACACATTCACAATCACCCCGAGGAAATGGAAGGGGTAACAACCGGCTTGGCTGACTTGAACAAGATAACAAACGGTCTGCACAAGTCGGATTTAATTTTATTGGCGGCGCGTCCTTCCATGGGCAAAACCGCATTGGCACTTAATATCGCAATGAATGCCGCACGGTCGGGCAAAGTTGTAGCTATCTTTTCTCTTGAGATGAGCAAAATACAATTGGGTAATCGTTTATTGAGTACGGCGAGCGGAGTAAATTCATTCCACCTAAACACGGGTAATTTCTCCGACAGCGAAATGATTGATTTGGTAAATACATTGGAAGAATTATCGCGGTGCAGTTTGTTTATCGACGATACCGCAGGCATTACACTTTTGGAATTGCGTTCAAAGGCACGGCGATTGAAACAGGAAAACGGTTTGGATTTGCTTGTAATCGATTATCTTCAGTTGATGCAGGGCGGACACTCAAGATTCAGCGAACAGAATCGCCAGCAAGAAATTTCGGAGATATCACGCAGTTTAAAAGCTCTCGCGCGTGAATTGGATGTGCCGATATTGGCGTTAAGTCAGTTGAGCCGAAGTGTAGAGATGCGCGCGGAGAAAAAACCGCAGTTGAGCGATTTACGCGAATCGGGTTCTCTCGAACAGGACGCCGATATCGTTATGTTTTTATACCGTGACGAATACTATAATCGTGACGATACGGAGAATGAAAATTTAGCTGAACTGATTATCGCTAAGAATCGTAACGGCCCAACGACATCGATTAATTTGCAATTCAACAAGGAGATTATGCGTTTCGGCGACTTAACCAGAGTGGAGCGGTGACACTTTCAGTCGTTACCGAAAGTGCTCAAAGTCAACTTAAGTATTTTTATAATCGCGGTCATTGACTGAGGCTGTCGAAATATTTGACGCGATTTCAGGATGCAACGTCACGTTGCCCTCGCAGGGGCGGTAGTATTCGATAGGCGCAATGTATAGATAACACGTGTCGAGTGTGCCGGCGGGTTATCCGCATCACGCGGATAAAATGCCGGCTTAGTGCCGCCCATCCTTGGGCGGCTCGCTATCATTAATTCTGCGCTTCTAGTCAATGTTCAACCATCATGACCGCGGCGATTGCCTTTGACTTAACGAATACTCAATCGCGATTTCTGTTCCGCCACTTTTAAAGTGGCCAACGTCACGTTGCCCGCGATCGTTGACTTTGGTTGGTGATACCTTTAACGTGTCATTGACAAAATTTATTACACGTGATAGATTTAAATGACTTTTAATCAAGGGGATGTAATGGTTTCGACGGGGATGGATGGAGTTTGATAAGCGAGCATCGGCACCGTAACCGATTTATCAAGCGGTAAACTTTTTTTATAACTGCGAACGAAGAGTACGCACTGGCGGCTTAACGCCACGTCGCCTGACTGATTTTTCCCGTCAGGTCAGAGTCGACGCCAATAACGGGATACCTTGCCCGATAGCACTGTAAGGCAACGGGAAAATCTAAAGTGCCGGGTTGAGTAAAGGTTGTTGTCGGACTTTGCTCAGCCGAGATTAACAGGCAACTGCGCTCGGAGAAAATCTTGCGGCATCATTTTCGGACAGGAGTTCGATTCTCCTCATCTCCACCAAAAACAACGTATGCGGACACCATACTTGAGCGAAAATTTTTAATCGCAGTGTCGCAGTCGTCGGGGATTTCCTCGGCGGCTCTTTTATTTCTGTGGCATTGACGGAAATTATTTACGTTGCTAAACTTTCATTAAAAATTTTCAGAGGTGAGAACTTGAGCGAGAAAAATTTAACGCCGATGATGGAACAATACACGGCGCAAAAAGCCGAACACCCAAATGAATTATTATTCTTCAGGGTGGGCGATTTCTTTGAGATGTTTTATGATGATGCATTGACAGCCTCAAAAGTTTTGGGTTTGACATTGACGCATCGACAAAAAACCCCCATGTGCGGAGTACCTGCGCATGCCGTGGAAAATTATTTACAAAAGTTCGTAGCCAAAGGATATCGCGTCGCGGTGGTAGACCAAATAGGGGATCCGAAGGAAAAAGGTTTGACCGAACGCGCTTTGACTAAAATTGTCACACCCGGCACCATTTTCACCGACGATGCTTTGACCGTTGCCGCAAATAATTATCTCGTGCTGGTTGCTGAAAAGGATGAGGAAATTGCTTTGACGGGCGCGGATATTTCCACGGGCGAAATTTTTTACGTGCTCTATGACGGTAATGCCCGAGAACAAAATTTATTCGACGAGATTTATCGGTTGACTCCCCATGAAATTTTATTGGCAGCGGATCCGCCCGTATTCAAGCATCTGAAAAATTTCGTAGACACAAAACTTGACAGCTGTATATTCACGAAAGTAGACACGGCAACGGAAATAAAATTCGTGAGCGAACATTTTCCCGAAAGTGAAATGCCTGTCTCGGAATTGGCAATCACAGCAGTCGAAACTTTGTTGACGTACATACACAAGACGGTTCGCACAGATTTAAAACATTTGTCGAACTTGACGCGGCTTGACATCGGTAATCATCTTATCCTCGACGCGACGGCTCTGCGCAATTTGGAAGTAGTCAAAAGTTTGCGCGACGGCTCTAAAAAAAATACGCTGTTTGATGTTTTGGATTTGACCGAAACGGCATTGGGTAACAGACTTTTGCGGCGTTGGTTGGAAAGTCCGCCGGTAGATATAATAGCGATTAACAGACGCCTCGATGCCGTGGAAGAACTTTTCAAAGAATTTAATGTGCGTCGGAATTTACGCGAAACCTTGCATGAAATTTACGACTTTGAACGGTTGATGACAAAGATTGAAGTTGGCTCGGCGAACGCAAGAGATTTAACGGCAATGAAAGTATCTTTGCGTATGTTGCCGAAAGTCAAAGAAGTTTTGAAAGGTACGACGAGTGATATAGCGGCGGCGTGTCGTGACGGTTTGGGGAATTTCGATGACGAGATTGCTTTGATTGATGCAGCCATTAACGAAAATGCCTCGTTGTCCGTGCGCGACGGCGGTATTATCAACAGCGGTTACAACGAAGATTTGGACGAACTGCGACGTATCTCGATTGACAGCCGTGCTTTCCTGCAGGAGCTCGAAGATAAAGAAAAGACGCGTACGGGTATCCGCACACTCAAAATCGGTTACAATCGAGTTTTCGGCTACTACATTGAAGTCCGCCATAATTCTTCAAACAAAGTCCCCGATAATTACGTCCGCAAACAAACTTTGGCGAACGCCGAACGATATATCACACCCGAGCTTAAAGATTTCGAGACAAAAATTTTAGGTGCGCAGGAGCGTATAGTTAATCTCGAATACAATTTGTTCTGCGCAGTCCGTGACAGAGTAAAGATGCGTTTGACCGATATTCAGGACAGTGCCAAGAGAATTGCGCTGATTGATGTTATCGCCTCACTTGCCGAAGTTGCACACGCCAATAATTACACGCGCCCAAGTCTCAACATTAACGGCGTAATTGATATCCGCGACGGACGACATCCCCTCGTCGAAAAAATTTTATCCGGTAATCTTTTCGTACCGAACGATACCGAACTTGCTCCCAATAATTGTTCGCTCATGATTATCACGGGACCCAATATGGCAGGAAAATCGACGTACATGCGGCAAGTTGCGCTGATTACTTTGATGACACAAGTAGGAAGTTTTGTCCCTGCCGCCCGTGCCGATATTTGTCCCGTCGACAGGATTTTCACTCGAATAGGAGCAAGCGACGATCTTGTCAGTGGTCAATCTACTTTCATGGTTGAAATGAATGAGGTCGCGCAAATTTTGAAATACGCTACGGATAAAAGTTTGATAATCCTCGACGAAGTCGGGCGCGGCACTTCCACTTTCGACGGTATGAGTATCGCGCGCGCCGTCATCGAATACATCGATAAAAAAATTCACGCCAAAACTCTTTTCGCTACTCACTATCATGAATTGACAGATCTTGCCGATACTTCGCCGCAGATAGAAAATTTTTCCGTCGCGGTGAAGGAACGCAATAACGAAGTAATATTTTTGCGTCGAATACGTTCGGGCGGCGCAGATAAATCATACGGAATACAAGTTGCGAAATTGGCAGGCTTACCGAAATCGGTAATGAAACGCGCCGAGGAAATTTTAAAGTCAATGGAGACCGCCGAACCCGTGCGCCCCGTAAGCAATCAAAAATCTTCGGCGAAGGAAATTCAACCGTCAAGCATGTTCATGACACAGGGCATTAAAGATTTACTTTCATTGGATATACAGAGCTTGACACCGATTGAGGCAATGTCAAAACTTTACGAATTACAACAGCAAGCCAAATCAGCAACTTAAGACAACCAAAATTAATAACTGCAGTTGAAACAAAATTGACTTGGGGTGTTGGCAACGTGACGTTGCATCCAGAAATCGAGCCGAAGTTTTCGACGACCTAATCAAATGACTGCGGTTGAAATAACATTGACTTGGGGTGTTGCTTATGGAAGAGGCCGCCCATGGACGGGCGGTCGCCGCACGCTCAAAACATGGATGTTTTGTATGCGGCACATCCGATATGTGTTATCTACACATTACGTCTACGATTACTAACGCCCCTGCGAGGGCAACGTGACGTTGCATCCAGAAATCGCGTCAAAGTTTCCGACAACCAAAGTTAATGACCGCGCTTGTAACGATACTTAAGTTGACTTTGAATACTTTTGTTAACCCAACGAAAGTATCACTGTCGCGGTTGTTTTCAACCTATAACCGGAATAAATTGAGGTGAACAAATGAACAATGTAAAACTACTCGACAAAAGTACGATAAACAAAATCGCGGCAGGTGAAGTAGTAGAACGCCCTGCCTCTTGCGTGAAGGAATTAATCGAAAACGCAATTGACGCCAAGGCTACTCGAATCGAAATAGAAATACAAAACGGCGGCAAGGCTATGATTCGCGTAACCGATAACGGAATCGGAATGAATCGCGCCGATGCACTGTTAGCAGTCCTGCGCCACGCCACAAGTAAACTTTCCACCGCCGACGACTTGCAACGAATTTCTACTCTCGGATTCCGCGGCGAGGCTTTACCCACTATCGCCGCCGTTTCCAAATTCACAATTCAAACACGTCGCGCAGATTACGAATTAGGTACGCTGATAAAAATCGAGGGCGGAAAAATTACCGACACACACGAAATAGGTTGCCAAACAGGTACGACCGTAATTGTATCCGATTTGTTTTTCAATACTCCTGCGCGGTTAAAATTTCTGAAGGCAACACCGACCGAAGCAAATAAAATTCATGAATACATAGTCAAGTTGGCGATAAGTCGCCCCGATATTGCATTCCGATTCATCAACGGCAATCGCATGGCATTGGTCACGCCCGGTAACGGTAAATTAATCGACACAATCGCCGCAATTTACGGCACCGAACTAAGTGACTCTCTCCTTACTCTGAAAGACGACAGCCCCGAATTAAAAATCACCGGCTACGTCACAAAACCAAATATCTTGAAGAGTTATCGTTCGTGGCAAACTTTCGTAATAAACGGGCGCATAGTTGAAAATCGTACAATCTCCAAAGCGGTCGACGAGGCATATAAATCGCTGATACCTAAGACAGGTTTTCCGCTGGCGGTAATGATAATGACCGTGCCGCAAAATTCTATTGATGTCAATGTTCATCCCCAAAAGACCGAAATTAAATTCGAGGACGAAGGAAAAATTTTCAAGGCGGTTTATCATACCGTCCGTGATGCCGTGGAGGGGAATAACCTCAACGACGGACATGATTTGACGAAAGTGGCAGCCGCTCCCGATTCCGTTCACTTTGAACAAATAACTTTGAGCGATGATTTTGACAAAGAGCCTCCGCCCGTCGAAAAAGTTCCCGAAATCAAAAATAATCCGCGCGATAATTTTGACTTGGAGCAGGCGATAAAAACCGTCGCCGAATCAAAAAAAGAATCTGCGCAGATTGAAATGACTATTAAAGACGAAGAGCCGCCCATGATTAATATTCCGCCGCCCGTCGAAAAATCTTCGCCCGTTGATAAAAATCCTACCGTCGATAAAAAATCTACCGCCGATAAAAAATCTGCAACCGATAAAAAATCTACCGCCGATAAAAATCCTGTCGCCGATAAAAAATCCGTCGATAATGTTCCGCCCGTGAAAGACAAGCCGTCCGCAAAAAATCCCGTGTTGGAATTTGAGCCAATCGGTCAAGTTGCTAATTGCTATATCGTTGCGCAGAGCGGTAATGATTTGTATATCATCGACCAACACGCCGCGCATGAAAGAATTTTATTCGACAGACTCAGCGGTTACGCCGAACGTATTCCGGCGCAAGGTCTTTTGATTCATCGCATAATGAAATTCGACGCTAAGGAAAGTGAGTTAATCGAAAAAAATCTCGAAGTCTTTTCGGCATTGGGATTTACATTGGAGCCCAGCGGCGTAAACGAATTCAGATTGACCGAAGTACCTTTGGATGCCTCGGGCGCGGATGAAGAAAGTTTATTGCGCGGCATACTTACGGAAATTTTCACGGGAGTAAACGAACCCGAAGATATCGCGAAAAAAATTCGTCACGCAGTTTTGGCGACGACTGCATGTAAGGCGGCGATAAAGGCAGGGCAAGAACTCAACACGCGGCAAATGCAAATCCTGTTGAAAGATTTATCGCAGACACCGCATCCCCATACTTGTCCGCACGGCAGACCTACCATTGTAAAATTTTCCTCGAGCGATTTGGCTAAAATGTTCAAACGGACTTAACAAAAATTTTCGCCGTTGCCGCAATCGTAACCGTGACTTTTGTAACAGGAATTTTTTCCTCGGCGTCAAATAAACCCTCAGCGTATGAAAGGAGTGTTTAACATGAAAGTATTACTGATTAACGGATCTCCGCATGAAAACGGTAACACAAGAATTGCATTGGACGAGATGATTAGTATTTTTGAGGCGGCAAGTGTCGAAACACATTTAGTACAAGTCGGTAACAAAATCGTCCGCGGCTGTATCAGTTGCATGAAATGTTTTGAACTCGGCAAATGCGTTATCAATGATTCCGTTAACGATATTGCTCCTTTGTTTTTGGAATCGGATGGAATTGTAGTCGCTTCGCCGGTCTATTACGGTTCGCCAAACGGTACACTCCTTGCATTTTTAGACAGATTGTTCCACAGCACGCAAGGCGTCAATAAATCAATGAAGGTCGGTGCCGGTGTCGTAGTATGTCGTCGCGGCGGAGCAAGTGCCGCTTTCGACGTCCTCAACAAATATTTCGCCATGAATAACATTGTGATTGCACCGAGTCAATATTGGAATATGGTTTACGGTTTACATCCCGGCGAAGTCGTACAGGATGACGAGGGCATGCAGACAATGCGTACTTTGGCAAAAAATATGCTCTTCCTTATGCAATCAATTTCTTTGGGTAAATCGAAAATCGGATTGCCCGAATATGAACCGTGGATGCCTACACATTTTATCAGATGAAAATTTACCGTCCCGATTACGTCGGGGAATTCAAATGTGACGGGCAATTATGCGGCTCGCGTTGCTGTAACTTCTGGCAGGTAAAACTTGATGAGGATACGGAGAAAAAATTTGCGCAGTTACCGCCCGAAGATTGCGAAGAATTTTTCTGTAACGTAACGGATTTTGATAACGGACATACTTTCAAGATGAACGAATCGGGCGCGTGTCCCTTCCTCGACGAAAATCTTTTGTGCCGTCTGCAACTCAAATACGGTGAGGAATTTTTACCGGCAATTTGTCAAAGTTATCCGCGCGTGACTTACAAACTGAGCGACGAAAAATTTTTTCAGGCAATGACGTTGACGTGTCCCATTGCGGCGATTAAAATCCTTTTGCGCAAAGAGCCGATAAAATTGGAGACGGCAACCGAATTGGGCGTACGAATGATTTTTGACTACACGGAAAAATTAACGGTAAGCATCGACGAATTTTTTGAGACACAACGCAAGGCGATTGAAATTTTACAGCGACGAGACTTTGACATTGACGAACGATTGAAATGTTTGTGCGAATACTTCGGCGTAAAAAAATCCGCGGCAATCGTCTTCAATCCCGAAAGACACGCGACGACAATGATTGATATCTTCGCCGAAACGTACGGGGCGGAATTTTCCGAGGACAAAAAGTCGCGGCTGATTGAAATGTATTCGGAAATTCGCGCGGATATTTTATCGGAGTTTCGGGAAAATTATTCTGTGGTCTCGGAAAATTATCTTGTGAACGAATTTATGATGCGACTGTATCCTTACGCATTTGACGGCGATGAAAAATTTAATTGCCGCGTATTCGTCACGGCGTACAAACTTTTTGAATTTGCGGCGGTGCTTACCGCTATATCTCGTAACCGCTTGAATATCGAGGATGTTTTGGAGATAATATCGGCTTTGGGCGACAAAATTAATCACGGGCGCGGCGGCATGAATGCGATAAAAACTTTTGCGGCAACCAATGACGCGGAAGATTTTTACTCCGTTATGATTGACGCTTAGAGAATTTTCACCGCGATTGAAGTAACATTGTAAATCCAAGGGGTGATTTTGATGAAAGAGATTTTGGAATTGTTGGAGCATAATTCGCGCTTGACTACAAGTGAATTGGCGTCCATGCTACAGAAATCCGAATACGAAATCGAAAAGGATATCGCTACACTCGAGAGAGAAAAAATAATTCTTTCGTACGGAGCATTGATTAACTGGGAAAAATTCGGCGAAGATGTTGTCACGGCGGTTATCGAAATCAATTTGACGCCGCAACGCGAAGTAGGATTCGATGCGATTGCCGAAAGGATATTCAGATTTGATGAAGTGCGTACGGTTTATTTGATGAGCGGCAATTTTGATTTGCTGGTAATAATCGAAGGCAAATCGCTCAAAGATATCGCAAACTTTGTCGCAAAACGTTTGGCACCGATTGAGGGCATCACGCAGACGCGCAGTCACTTCATGCTCAAGGCATACAAAAAAGACGGCATTATTATCGAAGATAACGAAAAAGATCGTAGGCTGGTGGTTACTCCATGAGTTGGCAAGACAAGTTATCCGATTCCGTTAAATCCGTCGCGCCCAGCGGTATCAGAAAATTTTTCGATATCGCTGCGCAGATGAAGGATGTAATTTCTTTAGGTGTAGGCGAACCCGATTTTGTGACGCCGTGGCCGATTCGCGAAAGTTGTGTTTACGGACTTGAACGCGGTTACACAAGCTACACCGCCAATCGCGGCACATTGGAATTACGTCAAGAAATCGCGAATCACTACGCCGAACAATACGATTTACATTACGACGTCAACACGGAAATTTTAGTTACAGTCGGTGTCAGTGAGGCTCTTGATTTGGCGTTACGTGCCGTAGTCAATCCGGGCGAAGAAGTTTTAATCCCCGAACCTTGTTATGTTTCTTATCAAGCAGGAACGATTTTGGCGAACGGTATACCCGTAAGTGTGCCGGCTAAAATAGAAAACGAATTCCGTATCACGCCCGAAGAGCTTGAGCCGTTTGTGACACCCAAAACCAAAGCGATTTTAATTGGTTATCCGAACAATCCCACGGGCGCGATTATGGAACGCGATGACTTAATAAAAATTGCCGAATTTGCCGAGGCTCATGATTTGGTTGTCATATCGGATGAAATTTACGGCGATTTGACTTACGGCACGATACACGAATGTTTTGCCGCCATGCCCAAGATGAAAGATCGCACAATCCTTCTGAACGGATTCAGCAAGGCTTACGCAATGACGGGTTGGCGAATCGGTTACGCGTTGGGCAATCCCGATTTCATTGCCGCCATGACTAAGATTCATCAATATACGATTTTGTGCGCACCGATAACGGCACAGATTGCGGCAGTCGAGGCACTCAGACGCGGTGAAAAATATATGAAGAAAATGGTATCCGATTACGACAGACGACGCAGATTGATTCACGACGGATTGAAAACTTTGGGGCTGAAAACTTTCGAGCCGCGCGGTGCGTTTTACATTTTCCCAGATATTTCTTCGACGGGTTTGACTTCCGAACAGTTCGCCGAAAAGTTAATAGTCGAGGAACATGTTGCGCTTGTTCCGGGTTCGGCATTCGGCAAAAGCGGCGCGGGACATGTACGTTGTTCCTACGCCACGAGTGTTGATAAAATTTCCGAGGCGTTGAATCGTATCGAACATTTTTTGAAAAACCACAAGGCTTAAGATAAAAAAATCTCCTGCGAAATTTTCACGGGGGATTTTTTGTTGCCGCCGTCACGACGGACACGGTTGCTTTTGACGTTGACACCTTGCACGCATAATTATAAAATCATATGCGGCGAGGTGATTTTTTTATGAAAGTCGGAATAGATATCGGATCCACAACAATAAAACTGGTTGTCATGGACGATAATCGGCTTGTCTTTAAAAATTATGCGCGACATTTCTCGGAAATAGGTGTCGCGCTTACGAATTCTCTTACGTCTTTAAAAAATATAATCGGCGAAAAAACTTTCAAAATAGCGGTGGCAGGTTCCGCCGGTATGGGTATCGCCAAAAAAATTTCTCTGCCGTTCGTACAGGAAGTTATAGCCTGTCAAAAAGCTGTAGAGGAATTTATTCCGCAAACCGATACGGTAGTCGAATTGGGCGGCGAAGATGCAAAAATAATTTATCTGGGTACCGCGCCCGAAGTCAGAATGAACGGAGTATGTGCGGGCGGCACAGGTTCGTTTATCGATCACATGGCTTCACTCCTGTCCACAGACGCGCTCGGACTTAATGCTCTTGCCGAGAAAGGTAAACAGATTTATACTATCGCTTCTCGTTGCGGAGTTTTCGCCAAAACCGATATTCAAGCTTTGATGAACGACGGCGCGAAAAAAGCCGATATTGCTCTGTCGATTTTTCAAGCGGTAGTCAATCAGACAATCGGAAATTTGGCGCAAGGTCGTCCGATTAACGGAAAAGTTGCCTTCCTCGGGGGGCCTTTACATTTCCTACCCGAATTAAAAAAGCGTTTTGTCGAAACATTGGGCTTGCAAGATGATGATGTTGTCGACACGCAAGACGGAAATTTTTTTGTATCGATGGGCGCGGCGATGAGCGAAGAGAGTAAAGAAATTTCCATGTACGAACTCGAAGAGTCAATAAAAAAATCCGAAGAGGCAGCGCGTACCGAGACGCGTAAGGCCGATTTTGTTTTGTTTGAGGACGAAGCGGATTATGATAAATTCAAAGCGCGACATGATAAGGCTAAAGTCAAGCGCGGCGATTTGAAAAGTTACGGCGGAAAAATTTTCATTGGCATTGATGCAGGCTCTACCACTACCAAAATTTGCGCAATCGGTCAAGACAAAGAAATTTTATATACAAATTACGGTTCAAACGAAGGCACACCGTTAAAAGTCGTCGTCAATCAAATTCGCGATTTGTACGGTAAAATTCCGTCGTCCGCCGAAATCGCAGGAGTCTACACTACCGGTTACGGCGAAGCGATTGTCAAGGCAGCACTGCATGCCGACGGTTCCGAAGTCGAGACCTTCGCACATCTTACCGCCGCGCAGGAATTTTGTCCCGATGTCACTTTCGTTTTGGATATCGGCGGACAGGATATGAAGTGTTTCTTCGTCAAAGACGGTACAATCGGAAATATCACGCTGAATGAAGCATGTTCGGCAGGTTGCGGCTCGTTTATCCAAAACTTTGCGCAAGGTCTCAACATGACTGTCGGAGATTTTGCGGCGAAGGCTCTTAATTCAAATGCTCCCGTTGATTTGGGGACGCGTTGCACTGTCTTTATGAATTCCAAAGTCAAACAGGCGCAGAAGGACGGAGCAAGTGTCAACGATATATCTGCAGGTATCGCGCTCAGCGTCATCAAAAATGCTCTGTTCAAAGTTATGCAGTTGAAAAACGTTGAGGATTTGGGCGAAAATATTGTCGTGCAGGGCGGTACTTTCTACAATGATGCTGTCTTGCGTTCGATAGAAAATATTTTACACCGTGATGTTATTCGTCCCGATATTTCCGGCTTGATGGGTGCCTACGGCGCGGCGATTCTTGCCTTGGAAAACTGCGCAGGCAAATCAAAATTGTTGTCGGCCGACGAATTGGATAATTTTAACGTCGTGACGAAATCATATCGCTGCGGAAAATGCGGCAATAACTGTTTGATAACCATGCAGAAATTTCCCGACGGCGGAAAATATTTCACGGGTAACAGATGCGAACGAGGAGTAGGCGGTAAACCGAAGACTAACGAAGAAGTCCCGAATGCTTTCGCCTATAAATATCACCGCGTCTTTGATTACAAACCTTTGGAGAATCCAAAACGCGGCTCTATCGGCATTCCGCGCACGCTCAATATTTATGAAGATTATCCGTTTTGGCATACGCTGTTGACCGAATTGGGTTATCGCGTTGAGTTGTCCGGCAAATCTTCCGCGCAAATTTTTTACAAAGGTATGGCGACGATTCCGAGTGATTCGCTGTGTTATCCTGCGAAATTG
>JAILRS010000031.1 GCA_024698045.1 Selenomonadaceae bacterium | reverse complement strand
CGGTAAGAAAGTCGACGGGACGGCGGTAAAAAAATGTTTGGAGGCATTGATAACAAATCACGACCGCGCGCCCAAAGATTTGAAAATCGATTCGATTGAGGCGGACGGGCAATTTGTTACAATCAAATCCAAGGAAAAAGTTCCCGCACTGTTGAATTATCTGAGCGATCCTTACGGCTGTATAGTTGACGTCGACGCAGGTATCACCGACGATATCGCAATCGGTACGGGCGCATACAAAGCCGTTAAAGTCACTGATACGCAGATTGAACTTGTGCCGAACGAAAACTATTGGTGCGAAGTGAAACCGAAACTTGAAAAGATAATCGTCAAGAGCATAACGGACGGCGATACATTGACGATGGCGATGCAGAACGGAGAATTTGACGCGGTACAAGGTTTGCCGTATTCTTCACTTAAACTTTTTGCCGACGGCTATAAAATTTCGCAGGCAGATACTTCGCGCGTCTATCAGATTGCTTTTAATTTCGATACGCCCGAATTACAAGATATAAATATTCGTCGCGCAATCTCAATGGCAATCGACAAAGAAAATTTCACGAAAGTTTTGCTTGAGGGTAACGGCGCGGCAGCTGTCGGAGCTTTTCCGGCTAATATGACTTTCGGCGGCGATAAGGTAAACGCAGCTCCCTATAATCTTGACGAGGCTAAAAAACTTTTGGCGGAATCGGGTTGGCAAGATACGGACGGCGACGGCTATGTAGATAAGGACGGAAAAAATTTAGAGCTGCGTTATCTTACGTACACATCGCGCCAAGAATTACCGTTACTTGCAGGAGTTGCGCAGGCTGATTTGAAACTTATCGGCATAAAGCTTGAAGTAAACGCGACCGATAATTACAAAACTTTCCTCAAGAACGGCGAATATGATATGTTTGCCAAGGCAATAGTCACGGCTCCGACGGGAGATCCCGAATATTATTTTACCAGCCACATTGTTTCGGGCGCGGTAGACAACGCAGGACACTACAACAGCGAGGAACTTGACGCAATGGCGGACGAATTGCATAACACTTTCGGCGCGGCGGAACGGTCTGCGCTTGCGATAAAAATGTCGCAAAAAATTCTTGATGATTGCGCTTTAATCTACGCCTCACATCTGCGCATGTCATTTGTCATGAAAGACAACATCAACGGCTTCAAGGCACATCCATCGGATTATTACGAGATAAGCGCGGCACTTGATAAAAATTGATTGACAACAAAATTTTTCTGAAAATATTTTATCCCCTTCGGGGGCTTATTTTTTTGCGGCGGCTATATTAAAATTTCGGCATGAAAAAATATTTTTTTGCGCGGTTAATCCAATTGGTGCCGATACTTTTCGGAATAACATTTCTGACGTTCGGTATGATGCAATTCGCGGCGGACGATGCAGTAGACAAAATCTTTGAGCAATCGGGCACGGTATCCGAAGAAATCAAGGTGGCACGTCGTGCGGAATTGGGATTGGATAAACCTTTTTTGATTCAGTACTTCAATTGGCTCGGAAATATTTTGACGGGCGATATGGGAACATCTTTCATAAGCGGCAGACCGGTTTTTGAAACTTTTGTCGAAAAATTACCGGCGACGATTGAATTAATGGCGGTCTCGATTTTGTTGACTGTAATTATCTCAATCCCGTTGGGAATTTTGGCGGCGGTCAATCAAAATCGCCCGATTGATTACGCAATCCGCGCGATAACCTTCGTGGGAAATTCACTGCCGAATTTTTTCGTCGGGTTGCTGTTAATCTATTTCCTTGCACTCAAATTGAAATTGTTGCCGATAATCGGGCAGAATGTCATCATGCCTTCGTTGACGTTGACGATAGCGATGGCGGCGAAATACACCAGACAAATCCGCGCGGTTGTCCTCGAGGAATTGGATAAACCTTATGTTATGGGCGCAAGAAGTCGCGGCGTCGACGAATTCACGATTTTAACGGGCAGTGTACTTCGTTCGTCGCTGATTATGATTATAACTTTGCTTGCGTTGTCAATCGGTTCGTTATTGGGCGGCACGGCGATTGTAGAGACAATTTTCATTTGGGACGGCGTCGGAAAAATGGCGGTCGATGCAATTTTGATGCGCGATTATCCGATAATACAAGCTTATGTAGTTTGGATGGCGATTATCTACGTGCTGATAAATTTATCTGCGGATTTACTTTACCATCGACTGGATCCGCGCGTTGAGTACGGTGACAAGTCATGAAGAAATTATTTCCGTATTTGATGGCGGCAGGAGCATTGATTTTCGTCGCAACCTTCGCGGAATTTTTAACGCCGTTCAATCCGTATGCGCAGGATTTGGGAAATGCATTGGCACCGCCGAACGAAATAAATTTGCTCGGTACGGACAGATACGGACGAGATATTTTATCGCGCGTGATAATCGGTTCGCAGACGACACTTTTTGCCGCGCTGATGTTGTTGACGGTCATGGCAAGCGCAGGAAGTTTAATAGGAGCGATTTGCGGCTACAAGGGCGGACGACTCGACACGGTGCTTATGCGTTTATCAGACGTCTTCTTAGCGTTTCCGCAAATGGTTTTCGCAATCGCGGCGGCAGGAGCCTTGGGCGGCGGTCTGCTCAATGCGGCGGCGGCTTTGGCTCTAATCGGTTGGCCGAAATACGCAAGGATATCACGCGGCTTAGTCTTGACGATTAGGGAAATGCCTTACCTTGACGCGGCGAAAATGTCGGGCTCAAGTTCCGTGTCGATTTTATTTCGGCACATACTGCCAAATATCGCCGGAACAATGTTTGTCACTGCGGCTTTGGATATCGGCACAATAATAATGGAGTTGGCAGGATTATCGTTTCTGGGATTGGGAGCGATGCCGCCAACTGCGGAATGGGGGGCGATGATGAATAACGGGCGGTCAATGTTGCAGACTGCACCGTGGGTAATTTTGGCACCGGGTACGGCGATTTTTATTACCGTTGCGATTTTTAATTTGTTGGGCGATAAATTACGCGATTACTTTTCACGAACCAACTATTAAATAAAATGTTATCGGCATTGCAAAAAAAATCAATAATGATATGCTACCGATAACATCTTATTGGGAGGTTGACGACGTGAAAAAATTTTTGGCGGCAATTTTCGCTACTACAATACTTATGACGGGTTGCGGCGATGAAAATATTTCCAAGGATGATAAGAATACTTTCATTTACGGCACTGTCTCTTACGGCGAACCGATGGAAACCATGGGAACGAATCCGCACGAAAATTATAGTGGCTGGTCTACATTGCGCTACGGTATCGGCGAAACTCTTTTCAAGTTCAACGACAATATGGAGCTAGAGCCGTGGCTCGCCGAAAGTTTCGAACGTCTTGACGATTACACAATCAGAATCAAAATCAAAGATAACGTAAAATTTTCCAACGGCAAAGATGTCAACGGCATTGCGGTAAAAAGATGTTTGGAAACTCTTGTTGCGGTGCATGACCGCGCGCCCAAAGATTTGGAGCTTGATTCGATTATCGCCAATGGGAATTTTGTTACGATTAAATCCAAAGAGAAAGTACCGTCGATTTTGAATTACCTGAGCGATCCGTACGCCTGTATCATTGACGTCAACGCGGGAGAAATTGATAACATTGTAGTAGGCACGGGACCCTATAAGGCGGTTGTTGCGGATTACGCTCATATCGAACTTGTGCCGAACGAAAATTATTGGGGCGAAGTGAAACCGAAACTTAAAAGGATAATAGTCAGGGGAATAAACGACGGCGATACACTTGCGATAGGAATGTATAACGGAGAATTTGACGCGGTACAGGGTGTGCCGTTTACGACGCTTAAAATGTTCGTCAACGGTTATAAAATTTCTCGGGTAAATACTTCGCGCGTCTACCAGATTACTTTTAATTTCGATACGCCCGAATTGCAAGATATAAACGTCCGCCGCGCAATCTCAATGGCAATCGACAAAGAAAACTTCACGAAAGTTTTGCTTGAGGATAACGGCACAATCGCGGTGGGAGCTTTTCCGGCAAATATGCCCTTCGGCGATGAAAAAGTAAATGCACCGTCTTACAATCTGATAAACGCACGGAAATTACTTGCGGCAGCAGGTTGGCAGGATACGAACGGCGACGGCTATGTCGATAAGGACGGAAAAAATTTGGAGTTGCGTTATCTAACGTACACATTGCGACCCGAATTGCCGATGCTTGCCGGTGTCACACAGGCTGATTTGAAACTTATCGGTATAAAGCTTGAAGTAAACGCAACGAACGACTACAGACATTTTCTCGAGAAGGGCGAATATGATTTGTACTGCAATTCAATCGTGACGGCTCCGACAGGAGATCC
>JAILRS010000022.1 GCA_024698045.1 Selenomonadaceae bacterium | reverse complement strand
CGGTAAGAAAGTCGACGGGACGGCGGTAAAAAAATGTTTGGAGGCATTGATAACAAATCACGACCGCGCGCCCAAAGATTTGAAAATCGATTCGATTGAGGCGGACGGGCAATTTGTTACAATCAAATCCAAGGAAAAAGTCCCCGCACTTCTGAACTATCTAAGCGATCCGTACGGCTGTATAGTTGACGTCGACGCAGGTATCACCGACGATATCGCAATCGGTACGGGCGCATACAAGGCCGTTAAAGTCACCGATACGCAGATTGAACTTGTGCCGAACGAAAATTATTGGGGCGAAGTGAAACCGAAACTTGAAAGGATAATCGTCAAGAGCATAACGGACGGCGATACATTGACGATGGCGATGCAGAACGGAGAATTTGACGCGGTACAAGGTTTGCCGTATTCTTCACTTAAACTTTTTGCCGACGGTTATAAAATTTCGCAGGCAGATACTTCGCGCGTCTACCAGATTGCTTTTAATTTCGATACGCCCGAATTGCAAGATATAAATGTTCGTCGCGCAATCTCAATGGCAATCGACAAGGATAACTTCACGAAAGTTTTGCTTGAGGGCAACGGCACGGCGGCTGTCGGAGCTTTTCCGGCTAATATGACATTCGGCGGCGATAAAGTAAAAGCAGCTCCCTATAATCTTGACGAGGCTAAAAAATTATTGGCGGAATCGGGTTGGCAGGATACAAACGGCGACGGCTATGTAGACAAGGACGGAAAAAATTTGGAGCTGCGTTATCTTACGTACACATTACGTCCCGAATTAGCGATGCTTGCCGGAGTCACGCAGGCTGATTTGAAACTTATCGGCATAAAGCTTGATGTAAATGCGACGAACGACTACAGACATTTTCTTGCGAAGGGCGAATATGATTTGTATTGTAATTCAATCGTGACGGCTCCGACGGGAGATCCCGAATATTATTTCATGACTAACAGTGTTTCGGATTCTCCGACGAATATGGGGCATTACAAGAGCGAAGAATTTGACGCGATGGCGAAGGAATTGCATAACACTTTCGGTACAGCCAACAGGAATGCGCTTGCGGTAAAGATGATGCAAAAAATTCTTGACGACTGCGCAATGATTTATGTTTCACGCCTGCAAAGGTCGCTTGTCATGAAACCAAATATATCCGGATTAACGGCGCACCCTTCGGATTATTACGAGATAACGGCAGATTTGCGAAAGAATTGATATGACGAACGAAAAACTTTTGAGTGTTGAAAGATTAAGCGTGACATACGGTACGAAAAAAATTTTGGATGACGTAAGCTTTGAGGTTGACGGCGGAGAAATTTTGATAATCGCAGGTGAATCGGGTAGCGGCAAATCGACTATTTTGAAGGCAATTGGCGGCTTGCTCAACGGCGGCGGAAAAATAATCGGCGGAAAAATATTCTTCGGTGGACGGGATATAACGACTTTGAGTGACGGCGAACGGCGGAAAATTTCGGGCAATGAAATCGGAATGATTTTCCAAAATGCAGGGGCGTCGTTCTGCCCGATACGCACGATAGGAGATCAAATTTTTGAAAGTGTCAATGCTCATCGCGGCGATTGGGATAAAAAATTTTTCCGTGAACGCGCAACCGAAATCATGCGGAAAATAAATTTGGAGCCGAAGACTTTGGATGAATATCCCTTCAGATTATCGGGCGGCATGGCGCAAAGAGCCGGAATATTGGCGGCGACAATCCTCGAGCCGAAATTATTATTGGCGGATGAACCTACAAGCGCATTGGATGCCGTGACAAGAGTTGAAGTAGTCAAAGAGCTGATGAATTTGCGTGAGCGGCAGAAAATATCAATAGTCATGGTCACACACGATTTGAGGATAGCGCGGTATATGGCGGATAAAATTTTGATATTGCGCAGAGGTAAGGCGGTAGAATTTGGTACGCGTGAAAAAATATTCGGCGAACCGAAAGAAAGTTATACGCGCGAATTGATTGGAGCGATGCCGACGTTATGACCGAAGTTTTGCGAGTTGAGCACGTTAAAAAATTTTTTGGCGATAAACTTGTCTTGAACGATATAAATTTTTCGATTGAAGCCGGGGAATGTGTCGGATTGGTTGGGCGTTCGGGTTGCGGCAAATCAACTCTGGCGAAAATAATCGCGCGACTTATCCCCTGCGACGACGGGAAAATTTTTCTCTGCGGCGACGATATCACCAACGCGATTGGCAACGATTTTTATCGCAATATGCAGATGATTTTTCAGACGCCCGAAAATTCATTTGACCCGAGAATAAAATTGGGTTATAGTATCGCCGAACCGATAATTAATTTCATTTGCGAAGATGACATAGACGAGCGTGTTAACAGTTTGCTTGAGGAAGTTGGATTGCCTGTCGAATACGCCGAACGTTATCCGCGGGAAATATCGGGCGGCGAATGTCAACGTGCCGCGATTGCCCGAGCGATTTCCGTCGCGCCGAAACTTTTAATCTGCGACGAGGCAACCGGTGCGCTTGATGTTACCGTTCAAGCCCAAATCATTTCGCTGATAAAAAAACTCTGCGCCGAAAGAAATATCGCCTGCCTGTTTATCACACACGATTTGGCACTGTTGCCGCGTCTGGCTGATAAAGTTATCGTCATGCACGAGGGTCAAACGGTTGAAACGGGTACGCCGAACAAAATCATCAAAGCTGCGCAATCACCTTTCACAAGGCAACTGATTGCGGCAAATTTTTTGGAGAGCACTGACGAAATTCAAACGGACGAAATCGATTGCGTAAAATGAGCAGGCAACCGATTTATGTCGCAAAAATTTCGGGAGGTTTTATGATAATGGAATTAAATCAACGTATCGAAAAATATTGGGATAATCGCAGTGAAAGTTTCAGTAAGACGCGCCGTCTTGAATTGTCCGGCAGAGATGCCGAAGGTTGGCGCGAAATTTTCAGGAAGAATTTGCCCGAAGGTCGCGCGTTGAAAATTTTGGACGTGGGTACGGGTGCGGGATTTTTTGCCGCGATTTTATCCGAAATGGGTCATGATGTCATCGGCATTGATATGTCCGCCAAAATGTTGCGTGAGGCGGCGCAGAATTTGCGCGAACTGAATTTGTACGCCGAATTTATCAAGATGAATGCGCAGGTACTTGACTTCGCCGACGAAACTTTTGATGTGGTAGTCACCAGAAATTTGACGTGGACTTTGCCCGATGTCAAGGCGGCTTATCACGAATGGCGTCGCGTATTGAAAGTCGGCGGCGTACTCATGAATTTCGATTCCGATTACGGCGACAAACAATTTTCCGTCTGTTCCAAATCTCCGATAACCGACGAACAAGTCAACGAATGCGACGAGATTAAAGATGCGTTGACAATCAGTACGCGTCGCCGCCCGATGTGGGATGCCGGTTTCCTTGAGGGCTTGGACTTTATCGTGCGGCTCACCGAAGATATTTCCTCCTTCGTGCATAGGGATTCGCGTTGCTCCTATGATACCGTACCTATGTTTGCTATTCATGCCGTAAAATAATTCCACATTCGTATAAAAAAACTCCCACTGATTTTGTCGGTGGGAATTTTTATTTGTGTCGTTATCTTATTCGGCAGAATTATTTTCGGAAGTATCTGCGAAGGGGAGCGGTAAAATTTCCGTGTGCGTATCAAGTTTATCGGATTGTTCGGAAATCTGCGCAGCCTCCAAAGATTTATTTGCCGATATGCCCGATTGCGCCGCTTTGTCGTAAAGTTCGGCGTCAATCAACACGGGTACGCCCATAGCCTTTTCAAGTTGCGCGCGACTCGTATTGTAGGCATAAAGCGCAGTGTAATAATTGTTACGCGCCTGCACTACTTTTTCCTGAGCATTCATTACATTTAAGTTTGTGTCGACGCCCTCAATGTAACGAACTTGCGCGATAGAAAATTCTTCCTCGGCTTTGGATACGGCGGCGGCAGTCGTTGCGATATTTTTTTCGGCTGTCGTCAAATTTATGTACGCGCTATGTACTTCAAGTTGAATCGTTTCCAGTTGCTGCAGCGCGATTGATTGCGCCCTACGTTCCATCGCTTTCGATTGATTCACTTGCGCACCGGTTACACCGTTGTCGAAAATATTCCATTGCATTTGCAAACCGACAGACCACCGCTCCGCAGTATGATCCGATTTCATGAAACCTTCGCCGACAATACTGCCGCTTGCGACCGCGCTGACAGTAGGACGGTAACCGGATTTTGTGGCACTCGTGTTCGCCTCTGCACTCTTTACCGCGTAAGCCGCCGCCTTTCCGTCGGGACGATGTTTGATTGCGTAGTCAAGGCATTCCTGTTCGCTCAAATCGTAATGCGTAATATTATCCGTCGTGAAGGTTGCGACTTCGGTATCTACGGGTAATCCAAGGACGTTGTTTAATTGCGCCACCGACGTTTGATAATTGCCCTGCGCAGTAGTCAAAGCTTGCTCAACATTGGATAACTGAACGCTTGTGGCAAGCAAATCGGATTTCGCGACCGTGCCGACTTCGTATTGTATTTGCACCGTGCGCAGATGTTCATTTAACAACTTTACTGCTTGCTCCTGCACTTCCACCAAATTTTTACTCTGCAATACTTGATAGTAAGCCGCCGCCGCTCGATATTTTACCGTCTGTCTTGAATTTTCAAGTGTCAAATCGGCGGCATTTAAATTGTACCGCGCGGATTTTCTTTGATTCTCCAATCGTCCGCCCGAATACAAATTCATCTGCAAGTTAATCGTGTTTGCGTTCTCGTAGAAATAAGACGGATACTTATTCGGATTATAGTTACTGTCTTTAATTCCCGTCATATTGTAGTAGTAACTGTAATACCAATTATAACGGCTATGATTTTCGCGATAACCGTTGTAATATCTGCCGCCGATTCGATTGGAACTTGCCGACCAACTGAGCATTAATCCGCCACTTCGACGCACCGCCGATAAATTCCAACGTGCGGCTTCTCGTTCTTCGGTTGATTGCTCGATTAATCGGTTATTCTTCAATGCCAATTCTACCGCCTGATCCAGCGACAGAGCTAAACTTTCCGCGGCAAAAGTTGTATTCGGGAGAAGGACGCACGTCGCCGCCAACGCCGCCGCAAAATTTTTTAAGCTACGCAAATTAATTTCTCCCCTCTGATTTTTATCTGCTGTGATTCGTCACGCCGTTTGTCTTTTGACAAGTTTTGCAAACATTCCGTCCTGCGCAATCAATTCATCAAAACTGCCGTTCTCTATGATTCTGCCGGCATCCATAACTAAAATTCTGTCGCAGTTGCGTATCGTCGAAAGTCTGTGCGCCACGATTATTCTTGTTGCGTTCAATTTATCCAAACTGTTTGTTACTATTGCCTGCGTACGATTATCCAATGCGCTTGTCGCTTCGTCGAAAATTAAAATCGACGGTTTTGTAACCAGTGCGCGCGCAATCAAAATTCTCTGTCGCTGTCCGCCCGAAATATTTGTACTGCCTTCCGATATGACGGTCTGCATACCCATCGGCATCATTGCTATATCGACATCGAGCCCGGCAGCCTCTGCCGCCGCCCATGCATCTTCTTGCGTTAACGGATTTGTGCCGATTATATTCGTGAAGATATCGCCCTGCATTAATTGTCCGTTTTGCAAGACGACGCCCATTTGCGTACGCACCGAAGGCAAATTCAATTCCGACATATCTTGTCCGTCGAAATAAATCGCGCCTTTCTTTGGAGTTTCAAAACCCAACAGCAAGCGAACCAAAGTAGATTTGCCGCAACCGCTTTTGCCGACAATCGCCACATTTTCCCCTGCCGCTATTTTGAAATTCAAATCATGCAAAACACTCTTACCTTCGATGTAACCGAAAGTCAAATCCCTAACTTCAATCGCTCCCGAAAGAATACCGGCATCTGCTTTTTCGCCGACACTTTCGGGTACTTCGTTCAAAATCGGGCGCAAGTTTTCGATTTGCGGCTGAATCGAAAAGTATTGAGCAACCAACGGGATAACTCCGTTTAAAGTTGCGTTGAAAGAGGAGAATGCCCCTTGAAAGGCGATAAACTGCGCATAAGTGATACCCTGTACGGTCTGCCCGTTCGCCCCGACTTCGTTGACGCCGTAAACCGCGATATAGTAGAGAGCCATTGACAAGATAAACGGCTGAATACTTCCGATAATCTGATTGTAGTTGCTTTGCCAACGCAATGCCAAATTCCACTTCCACGTTTCGCCGAAAACGGAACTCCATAACCAAAACGCTTGACTTTCCGCACCGTGTTCGCGGAATTTCGACAGACCTTTAAAAATCTGCTGAACAATGCCGGCTTCCTTGTTGTTGGCTGCAATCAAATTGCGTTGAAAACCGATAATGCGCCGATAGATGAACGCGATTATGACGGAATAAATCAACCAAATGACAACGGCAACGGCAGTTAGTTTGAGACTGTAATAACACATCAGGAAGATACTCCAGAAGGAGAAGAGTAACCCGAAGATGCCGCCAACAAATTCCGCGCTCACAACTTCTTTTATGACACTGATGCCGCCCATACGACTTGCCAATTCGCCCGAGGTAAATTGTCGGAAAAATTTCGTAGGCAAAGTCAAAAGTCTGTTCCAAAGTGCCGCTTCGGTTGCCATATTCATTCGCGAAGTTATTCGCATGACCGCAATCGTCTGTACTATTCCCAATGATGCAGTTGTAAAACTTGTTATCATTATGACTTGCGTGACGGTTGCCAAACCTTGCCGATCCAATATCGGGATGATATCGGCAAAAATTGTTTCTGTCACTATCGGCATCACCAACGGTATCAAGCCCGATACCAAGCTGACCAAAATAACTGTCTTGTAATCCGAAAACCAACACTGCTTGAAAATAAATTTAATCAAGTCAAAAATTTTAAGCGAGCGCGACGGAAAACCTGCGTAACATTCAAAGGCACTCTTGTCTATTTGTTCGGCTATCTCGTCGGTTATTTCCATACCCTCGGGATTTTTTTGCGTTATCAATTTGTATTTGCCCGGCTCAATGGGTACGAACGCCGCCAAGGTTTTTTCTTCGCCGTAGTAACCGATTATTGTACCGCTGTCGCATTTATGCCAGTCGTCCGTTAATTCAATCAGACGCATTTGCATATTGCCCTTTTGAATCAGACGCTTCATCAATCTTATTTGATCCAGCTTGCGAACTATTTCGGGTTCCAGCTTGATATTATCTGTCGGCATATTCAACGCAATCGCTGCACGCCGCACGACAAAAGATACTTCCTCCAAGCGATGTGTTCGTTCCGTCGTTTCGCTGTAAGTTACAGATTCTTCGCCCAATAAATTTGCGATTGAATCATCTATTATCCGCCGTTGATTGCGTTCCTTTACCTCCAAACGTCGGGCAAATCGTTTATCTTCGGAAGCAAATCTTACACCCAACAGCATGGATAAAATTTCTTCGTTGCCGCGGAAAGTTTCAATTAAATCTTGTGAATCGTCGAATACCGTTCGCTGTTGCCATTTGATTAAAGTATCGTCGCCCTTATCCGCCAAAAGAGAGAGCCACGGCAACTTTATCAGACCCGAAAACCAATCGAGCATTAAAGTTTTCAATTCATCCGGATTTATTTCGGCGAAGGAAACGATTTGCAATTCGCTGTCTTCATTGGCGAAGATAATTGTTTCAGTCTGTTTGAATTCATCGAACGAAGGAAAAACCGCGCCGCCGACTGAAAGTTCTACGAGGAATTGCTGACGAAAAGATCCCTCGGAATTTGCCGCAATGTACACTTCGATTTTGCCGCTTTTTACTTTCGCAAGTCGTTCGCCCTCGTTTAGGCGGACGCGTTCGCCTGCGCCGAGCAAAATATTTTTATCCAACAGGCTCAAATTTTCGGCTCCCTTCCCTTTAATATCGCGTTGAGTTTTTCTCTAATGATTGCGGCTAAAATTTTAATCGAAATCGTTTGCGCTGACATCTTCGTTACTGCGCTCCTCAATCAATCTGCGATAAGCTCCGTCATGCCGTATCATTTCGCGATGTGTTCCGCGTTCAACAACATTGCCCTTTTCCAAAACAATAATTTCATCGCAATCGCGAATCGTGGAAAGTCTGTGAGCAACAATCAAACACGAGCAGCCGCGCCGCCTGATATTGTCTAAGACAATTTGTTCGGTAATCGGATCCAAAGCACTTGTCGCCTCATCCAAAACCAACAACGACGGATTATTTGCAAGAGCGCGGGCAATTTCCAAACGTTGACGCTGACCGCCGCTGAAATTGAATCCGCCCTCCGATACTTCCGACTCGTAACCTTTATCCAATTGCATTATTTCGTCGTGAATGCAAGCATCTTTAGCCGCCTGAAGAATATCGTTACGGCTGACAGAATCATCAAAGAGCGAAAGATTTTGCGCAACCGTGCCCGTAATTTGAAATACATCCTGATCCACGGCGGACATTGAATTGACGATGACGGCACGCGGCAATTCTCTGCGCAATTTTCCGTCGAAACGAACTTCGCCGCGCCATTCTTCGTAAATACCCGTGACAACTTTGGCGACGGTAGATTTACCCGAACCGCTGGCACCTACAACCGCTACCCAATGCCCCGGCTTCAAGTGCAGAGAAAATTTATTCAACAAAGGTTTTTCCAATGGACTGTAACCGAAATCAATATCCTTCAGTTCCAATTCGCCGTTAAGCCTTGCGGTTGCCTTAAAATTCTTCTCGGGGGTTTCTTCTTCCGCGCAATTGAGCGTATCAATTTCATATCGGCGCACGTCGTTTAATCTTTGCATCTGCATTTCGGTTGTCTGCAAAGTAGAGCCAAGACCAAGCAATTGACCTACGGGAGCTTGAAAACTTCCCATCAACGATTGAAAGGCGGTAAACATACCCGCGGTGAGTAAACCGTCCATGATATTGAAACCGCCGATTGTCAGAATCAAAGCACCGTTAATGCCGCTCAACAAAGTCGGGACAATCGTTGCAGTCATAGACCAAAGCGCGACATCTTGACTGCCCTTCAAAACTTTGGCGCGATATCCTGCCCATTTCGCGAAAAAATCCGCCTCGTTGCCGTTCGCCTTTATCGTTTCAATCATCATCAAGCCGTTCATCATTGTTCCGTACTCTTTACCGGCATCCTGCTGAATTTTCATATTTAAGTCGATCAAATTTCTGCGTAGGGCGAAGAACAGAATAAAATCAATGCTTGAAAAAAGTATGCCGATTAAAGTCAAAGTGACGCTGTATTGTAACATGAGCAGCAGATAAAACACCGCGACCAAGAAACTTAAAATCGCAGTTGCCGCAGGTCCCGAAAGAACACTCGCGATAGACTCGTTGAAACTCACGCGCGAAGCAACTTCGCCGGCAAAACGTTGGTGGAAAAATTGAATCGGCAATCGCAGTAAATGCCAGAAGAATTTTGCCGAATCCGCCAGCGTCAATTTTCTCTGCCAACGAGTCAAAATAACAGCTTGCAGCCACGTCATGACGCCCGAGATTATAAATGAAAACGTCATCGCCAAACAAAAATTGAACATCCAATCGGGATGCTTTTTAGTCAAAATATCATCCAGAAAAATTTGACTGAATACGGGCGAAGCAAGTCCGGGTATAATCATACCGAGATTAAGCAGGATGATAAACAGTACTGCCCATTTATCGTCCGCCAATTTTTTTGCGACATCGACAAAAATATTGTAGCGTTGTCCTTCGGGTTTAAAATTCTCATTGGGTACAATATTTAAAGCTACGCCCGTGTAAGAAGTGCGGAAGTCTTCCCACTTGACGGTACGCCGCCCCATTGCCGGATCGTTCAGATAAACCGTGTCGCCGTCAATGCCCTCCAATACCACGAAGTGATTAAATTCCCAATGGATAATTAAGGGGAATGTCATCAATTCTTTGAGACGATCCGCACTCCAACGATATCCGTTGGCATCACAACCGCGATTGCGAGCTGCGCGAATGACACAACTTGCCTTAGAGCCGTCGCGATTGACGCCGCACTCTTGCCGCAATTTTTCCAGAGGAATCCACAAGTTATAATGCGAAAGAATCATCGACAACGATGCCGCGCCGCATTCGGTTGCTTCCATCTGCAGAACCGTCGGCACCTTTACGCGGTTTTTATTCAAGCCGAAAAAATTTTTTATCGAATCCAATACACTCATTATCTGTTCCTCAACCATTGACTGAGTTTATGGAAGACTTTTTCTATCGGCGGCTTACGTTCAATGATAATGGAGCCCGTGCAAAAACTTCCTGCGGTTATCGGTCTATGCTTGCCCACTTGCGAAGTCCAGAGATAACCCGACTCGGAATTTTCGTCTTTAACCAAATCGAAAGTGACTTCCATAACCGAAGAATTTTGCGCCTGCAAAATCCACTGAGCAAGTTGAGCATTGCCCAAATGTTGTTGAATGCCTTGGATTGTAACGGGGTATTGCGAAACACTGCGCACCACACCGATTAGACTGCCGCTCTGCGAAATATCAACGCCGTTAGGCGCAAGCTGAATCGTCATACCCGGCTCGACGCGTTTACCTTTATCTACGGGGATATATAAAAGTCCCGTCAAGTCTTCGCGATTCTGTGTCATACGTACGGAACAAATCGGCGTACCTGCGGTAATCATCGAGCCGACATTTACCATAACTTCATCGACAATGCCGTCGTAGTCGCTGTAAATATCTTCGGCGATACCTTGCTGATAACGTTTGGCGTCATATTGATAAGCGCGCCCCATAGCATCGCGATCGTTTGAGGCTAAACCCATGCCGTATTGCGCCATGCGTGTATCGGCCGACTGTTCAGCCTGCTCCATATGCGCAATTTTGTCACCCTTTTTTATGTGCATACCCGGAGAAATATACAGGTGGGAAATTTTTCCGTTGGCGATGTGCGAAACGTTCATGACGCCCGCCGAATCCATTATCAAGCCCATGCCATCCGCTTTAACCGTAAATGCTCCGTAGATTGACCACAGCACGACCGAAAACAGCAAAATCAACACCGAAATCAAAGCCATCCAGCTGACCGGTGTTGTTATCGGTAACATCGTATCCAATTTTTCGGGCGAACGTAATTTATCCAGTGCCTCCTGACTGAAAATTTGATTGTTACTTTTTTGCCGTTGCTCTTGTGCCGTCATTTGCCATCATCTCCGATTAAATTCACGGTAACTTTCATTCCTGCCTCGAGTCCTTCGGCGGCAGAAGTAATGACTGTTTCGCCTTCTTTTAATCCGTGCGTAATCTCAACATAAGAGCCGTCGTCAACACCGCTTTCCACTTCGCGCCGCTCAAGTGTGTTATCCGATTTAACGACAAAAACCGCGCTCCTGCTTGCGTCAATCATTGCCGCCAATGGAACTGACAAATATTTTTCGGAAGTCAACGACTTTAAAAGTGCTCCGCTATATGCTTGTTGTTCGAGCAAGCCGACACGGTTATCGATTTCAAATACAACTTTTCTGAGTTTGGCAGGTTCGTTCAATGCCGGCATAATCTCGTTGATTTTTACCGTGAAATCTTGACTTGCTCCCTCATTTCCCGCCGCGTATTCGGTGTCGTAGGCTTTACGAATTATTTGGTTATTCCTGAAACTCAATTCCGCGATATTGCCGACTTTCATACGTTGAGCATATTTATCTTCCATAGGCATGGAAAAAAACAAGCGCGAAAAATTACCGACAAGTGCCAGCGGTGTGCCTGCCGTGACATACGCGCCTTCTTGTCGGTACAAAATCAAAACTTCGCCGTCAATCGGTGCCGTGACATCTTGCCGTGCGGATTGTACTAACAATTGTTCTTTAACGGTATGCGCCTCTTTGAGTGACGCTTCTGCCGCCAAATACATTGCCTCCGCCTCGTCGTACTTTTCTATCGAGGTTGCATCTCTTTCGCGCAGACGGGTATAACGTGCGAAATTATTTTTGGCGTTGGCAAGTTGTGCTTCGGCTTTTGCGATTGAACTTTCCGCCTGTTGAATTTTCAACGGAATTTCTTCGTTAACCAAAGTGAAGAGGACTTGACCGTGACGAACGGAAGAATTTTTCTTAACGGCTACTTGCTCTATTCGTCCGTCAATCAGGGCAACCGCGTCCGCCATATCTTCCGAATACAAATTCAAAGTTTCCAATACAAGTTGAGGATGCATATTTCGGTACTCTGCTTTTGCTCCCTGCAACGGTATCGTGCGATTTTCTATTCTTTCCGCTATTTTATTTTCGCCGGTTTTATTAAGCCATGCGCCGTAAGCCACCATTGCCACGGCAAAACTTATAATCAACATTATCCCAATCATATACGGTTTCTTCATTGAATATTGCCTGCCCTTCTTTTAGGCGAGTAATCTACTACACGCGAAAGTATATTTAAAATATTTTTTAGTGTCAACACGGCAGGAATCACGTGCGGATAAATGAATTGAGTCGTAAAAAATTTTTGACAGAGCAAGTTACAGACTGTAAAATTTTGCGTGAAAGGGGCGATTGTCATGAAGGAATTACCGCGATTTATAAAGATAGGCGACGACAGAATAAATGTAGACGATATTGCCGGTTACGGTCTTGATACCGATATTGACGAACATAATGTATTGCGCCGTTACCTTTATGTGGAGATGAAAACGGGCGATTATATTTTGCAGTATCTTGAGAACGAAGTTGACTTTGATATTGACGAGAAACTTGCCGAGCTTGATAAATTATTCTTGGTTGACAGTTTTAATCGCGTTGACTTTCAATGACGGCGGCAGTAGAATTACCGCATTGAAATTTATTTAAGGAGTGAATTTTCCATGTCGGTTATTGATGAAATGCTTAGTGTCAACAAAAAGTTTTGCGCGAATCCGCCCGTAGACTACAGCGGCGAAGATCATCATGAAAGCAAGTTGCCGAAAAAACATTTGGCGATTGTCACTTGCATGGATACACGTCTTGTCAATTTCATTGAGCCTGCTTTGGGTCTTTCGCGCGGCGACGTTAAGATTATCAAGACTGCCGGTAACTGCTTAACGGGAATGTTTGACGCGACTGTGCGCAGTTTGCTTGTCTGCATTTACGAATTGGGAGTCAAAGAGATTGCGATAATCGGACACCATGAATGCGGCATGTCGAAGACGACGACGGAAAGTCTTACGAAAGCGATGTTGGCAAACGGTGTATCACCCGACGCGATTAAAATGGTCAAGAAGGAAATGACGGAATGGGCTGACGGTTTCCAACACCCCGAAGACAATGTCAAATCTGTCGTTGCGCAGTTGCGCGAAAATCCTCTCATTCCGAAAGATGTAAAAATTCATGGCTTGATGTTCCACCCGAGGAGCGGCGAACTCGAATTGCTTGACAAGGGCTAATTTCCCGGAGTTGCGACTAATAATTTTCAAGGAAGTTTTGTTTTGAATATATTTTTACTGTTAACAATAGCACTGCTGATAATAATCGTGATGTTGCGATTCAAAATACCAATCGGAATATGCATGTTAGTCAGCGGACTTTTTATCTGGGCTCTGCGTTCGGCGAGTCCATTTTCTTTGTCACAAGCGTTTTATGAAACATTCACGTTACCGCGCACCTATGATATCATTTTCGCGCTGTACTTCGTCATGTGTTTGGAAATAGAATTGCGCTTGAGCGGATCTCTTGATGATATGGTTAAATCGTTGCGGCGAATGTGTTCCGACGTGAAAATTTTATTGGCGGCGATGCCTGCGTTTTTGGGTTTATTGCCCAGTGTCGGCGGAGCAAGATTTTCCGCGCCGATTGTTGAGGAATTGAGTAGCGGCATAAATATTTCGCCCGAACGTAAGGCGGCAATTAATTTTTGGTTCCGTCATCTCTTTGAATTTTCCAGCCCGATTATCCCCGGAATGATTATGGCTTGCTCGATTGCCGGCGTCACTTTCGGTGAGTTTATCAGTCATTTATGTTGGCTTACTGTTTTGGCGATTGTTATCGGTTGGTTCGTCATCATTCGCCCGATAAAAATTCCCGATAAACATAAAGTCGTCGAAACAGCTGCGCAGATACGACATGAGCGCAACGGATTATTATTGGCACTGCTACCCGTGACGGCGGTATTTCTTGTCGTGGTATTCGGCGGATTAAATGCGTCGACGGCAACGGGCGCAGTTGTTATAGCATGGATATTTGTACTGGCGGCAGTCGGGCGGCGCGTCAAAGTCAAAGAAATTTTTCTCGGCGCGTTCGATTGGAAAATGACGCTCAATATTTGTTGCATACTCTACTTTATCCAGATGCTCAGCGTCACTCAAGTTTTGGATGAAATTGTTATGGCGTTCCAAGCGTCGCCGTTGCCTATACCTGTTATCATTGCATGCGTATCGTTTATCATCGGAATTTTGACGGGCATGAGTCAGGGACATGTTGCGATAGTCATGCCGATTGTCGCGGCTATGGGCACAGGTAGTTTGAATTTGGCGGGAGTGGCAATGGCATTCGGTGTCGCGGGTCAAATGTTGACGCCGACGCATGTTTGTCTTATCGTCACGACGGATTATTTTAAATCTGATTTACTGCGCACGTTGCAACCCGTACTAATCTGCGAAATTATTTTGCTGACGATATTCAGTGCGTACACCTTTTTAATGTGGTAACTACTCAAAAAATTTTTTATATTGGTTGTAACGTTTCGGCAATCGGCGCGTATAAGTGTCAGAAAACAAAATCACGAACATAGAAAACGAAAAGGAAAAGGAAGGTTGATTAAAATGTCTGATGATAGCAAATTATCGCTTGAAGAATTGGATAACGTTGCGGGCGGTACCTACTTGGAAAGCATGGAAGTCGCCGACCTTCTCAACAAAGCAGGATTTAAAGGTATCTACAAGGAAAAAGGCGGAATAAATTTTGAAAATTTCCGCTCGGCACTCGAAGACATAGGGCTTTCGGTCAAAGATCATGGCGGCTTGACTAGAGAAAACACTTACACGATAAAAGAAACGGGCAAAGTTCTTAATCAAGACGGCGCGATGAAATATCTCCGCGAAAGATTGGCTAATTGAAATAGTACAAAGTGAAAATAAACGGTCGACGAAAAAATATTCGTCGGCTTTTTTGTTGTCATGATGCGGCAAAATTTCAACAGGCAGGAAAATAGCGGACGGCGGCGAAATTTGCGCATGGTTGGTGAGCGGCAATAAGTAAAGGATTTGCATTTTACCGGCTACTCTCTTCCGAAAAATTTTCATCTGAAAGGGTGATTTGATGGAGAATTTTTTTAAGCTGAGAGAACGCGGCACGACAGTCAAAACGGAAATCATGGCAGGTATAACAACCTTCATGACAATGGCGTATATTTTGGCGGTTAATCCGATAATCCTCGGCGCGGCAGGAATGAACAGCGGCGCAATTTTTACCGCAACCGCTTTGGCGAGTGCCTTCGCTACATTTTTGATGGCATTCCTTGCAAATATGCCGTTCGTATTGTCGGCAGGTATGGGATTAAATGCTTACTTCGCCTACACCGTGGTAATCGGCATGGGTTATACGTGGCAACAGGCACTTGCCGCGATTTTTGTTGAAGGTATCATTTTTATTTTCCTGTCGTTGGTTAATATTCGTGAGGCAATTTTTAACGCGATACCTCCGTCGCTGAAAATCGCCGTATCTGTCGGCATAGGTCTTTTCATCAGTTTTATCGGTTTGCAGAACGCTCATATAGTTGTTGCAGGTCCCACACTTGTAACATTGTATTCGTTCAAAGGTTCGATTGAGAGCGGCACATTTTCTTCCGAAGGTATTACGGTTTTGCTCGCGTTTATCGGTCTGCTGATAACGGCTTTCCTACTGATAAAAGACGTAAAAGGCAGTGTCTTATTCGGTATAATCTCAACGTGGGGGCTCGGCATGATTTGTCAAGCTGTCGGGCTGTACGTTCCCAATCCCGAAAAAGGTTTCTTCAGTCTTTTTCCCTCGGGAATAATTTCGATGCCGTCGTCGATTTCGCCCACATTGTTTCAAGTTGATTTCAGTTCCGTATTTTCGTTTGAATTCTTTACGATATTGATGGCGTTCCTGTTTGTCGATTTGTTTGATACAATCGGCACGGTTATCGGCTGCGCAACGAAAGCGAATTTATTGGATGCGGACGGGAAATTGCCGAAAGTCAAGCAAGTACTGTTGACGGACGCAATCGGCACAACCGCAGGATCTTTGATGGGTACGTCGACGATAACAACATTTGTGGAATCGTCCGCAGGTATATCCGAGGGCGGCAAGACAGGTTTGACGGCGGTAACCGCGGCGACTTTGTTTGTGGCGGCATTATTCTTCTCCCCGATATTCTTAGCTATTCCGGCATTCGCTACCGCGCCCGCTCTTATAATCGTCGGCTTCATGATGATGCAACAGGTTGCGAAAATAAATTGGGTCAACGATACATTGACGGCGGTGCCTGCTTACATAACGATATTCTCAATGGCATTCATGTATTCCATTTCCGAAGGTATTTGCTTCGGTGTCATCAGTTATACTATCCTGCATTTATTTTCGGGCAAGGGCAAAGAAGTTACACCGCTTATGTATATCTTAACGGTACTGTTCATACTCAAATATATTTTCCTGTAAACACTGCGCATAAAAATTAAGCTACCGATGTCAAGGAGAAAAGTCATGACGAAAGCAGAATTGAAGAAAATAATAGACGCGGCGGCAGGACGAATCAAAGCGGATTTAGTCATAAAAAATTGCCGTATCGTCAATGTGCTGACAGGCGAAATAACTTCGGGCGAAGTTGCGGTCAGCGGCGGAAAAATAATCGGCATGGGCACGGATGTATATGACGGCGAAACGGAATTTGATGCGCAAGGTAAATTTCTTGCGCCGGGCTTTATCGATGCACATATTCACATAGAATCGTCATATATAAGTCCCGAACAACTCGGCAGAATTATTGTACCGCGCGGCACGACAAGTATTGTCGCAGATCCGCACGAGATAGCAAATGTCAGCGGTCTTATCGGTATGCGCTACATGATTGAGGCTGCCAAACATACGAAGTTAAACGTAATTTATGCAATGCCGTCATGTGTACCGGCAACTTCATTCGACGACTCGGGTGCGGTACTAGAGGCCGATGACATGGAAGAATTAATAGACGACGAAAATATTTTTGGACTCGGAGAATTTATGAACGTGCCGGGCGTTATAAATGCCGAAGATAAAGTGCTTGATAAAATTCTGCTGGCAAAAAAATACGGCAAACTGATTGACGGACATGCGCCCAATGTCACGGGCAAAGAGTTAAATTCGTACATGTGCGCGGAAATTGTCGGGGATCACGAATGCCATACCGTCGAGGAAATGAACGAAAGAATTTCAAAGGGTATGTATGTTCTGATTCGCGAAGGTTCTGCGTGTCACGATTTAAAGACGCTCGTCTGCGGCGTGACGGATTCAAACAGTCGTCGTGTCTTACTTTGTTCCGACGATCGTCAACCGAAAACGATATTGGAGCTCGGGCATTTAGACAGTAATTTGCGAATGTGTGTAGCGGAAGGAATTGCGCCGATAACCGCAATCCGAATGGCTACTTTGAACGTTGCCGAGGCCTTCAGACTTTACGATAGGGGAGCAATAAAAATCGGAGCGCGTGCCGATTTCGCTTTGCTCGAGGATTTGAAAGACTTCCGCGTCGATAAGGTTTGGATTGAAGGCGAACTTGTTGCGCAGGACGGAAAGTATTTGCCCGAAATTATTCCTGCGGATATTTCCAAAGTCAGAGGTTCTGTCAAGGTAAAAAATTTTTCCGCGGACAGATTGCGCATGCATTTGACGAGTAGCAAGGTAAATGTTATCGGTATTCAAACGGGCGGCGTCGTGACAAAAAAAATTATCGCCGATGTCAAACTTGACGAGACAGGCGATTTTGTTTTTGATTCTGCGCAGGATATTTGTAAAGTCGCGGTGATTGAGCGACACCATGAAACGGGCTTAGTCGGGCTGGGGCTTTTGAGCGGTTACGGAATTAAGCGTGGCGCGGTTGCCGTTTCGGTTGCACACGATTCGCATAATATCATCGCGGCAGGTGTATCAAACGAGGAAATATTTGCGGCGGTGGACGCGTTGATAAAAACCGAGGGCGGAATGGTTTTGGTGAACGGCGGCGAAGTAATTGCGTCAATCCCGTTGGCGATAGCCGGAATCATGAGCACGGGTACGGGCGAAGATTTCAAAGAAAAACTTGACGATTTACACGCGAAAGCTCACGAAGCATTGGGAATCAGCGAAGATGTTGAGCCCGTCATGACTTTAACCTTTATGTCGCTGCCCGTCATTCCCGAAATAAAATTGACGGCGCGCGGACTTTTTGACTATGAAAAATTCGGGTTGATACCTTTGGAAATTTGACGACGAAATATTTTTCAAGCCGTAATGTTACGGCTTATTTTTTTTGTCGAAACCTTTCAAGGCAAAATAGGCGGCACGCATATCGGCACGAGATTTAGGAGCATCCCAAAGTTCGCCGATAGAATTTTTTCGCATAGCCGTCGCCAAATGACTGAACAAATCGGGGAAAATTTTTCCCAACTCAACGATTAAATTTTTGACGGTTTGGCGATTGGTGGAGCCGTCGAAAGGACACGGAGATTTTGTGATGTTTAAAGAATGTTCCGCGGCAAAAGTTTCCGTTTCGGATTCGCGCAGATAAACCAACGGGCGGATAACGGTTATATTGGTGCGGTCGAGGAAAGTTTTCGGTTGAAAGGTGGTCAACTGCCCGGAAGAAAGTAAACTCATAAAAAAAGTTTCAACGGCGTCGTCGAGATGGTGAGCGTAGGCAATTTTATTCGCGCCGATTTCGTTGGCACGGCGATTCATAGCGGCGCGGCGGAAATACGCGCAAGTGAAACAGGGACTGCCGTTACCTTGTTCGCGAATCAACGCGGCGATATCAACTTCATGAACTTCATGTGGGATATTCAAATCGTTGCAGAATTTTTTTGCACGGGAAATTTTTTCCGCGAAGTCATCGGTAAATTTCGGGTCGATAGTCAACGCGCTCAACGAAAAATTTTTCTTCGTACGCTGTTTGAGACAGGCAAGAGCGTAGGCAAGTAACAAGCTGTCTTTGCCGCCCGACATACCGATTAGAATTTTGTCGCCGTCGTCAATCAACTCAAATTCAACGACAGCGCGAATTACCTTACTGAAAATTATTTGAGGCAAATTTAATTCAATCATGTTAACCTCCGATTATGTGATACGGCAATCATAAATATCTTGACCGCGCTTGACAATCTTTTGCCGAAAAATTTTTGGCGTGGTCTTTACTTTAAGTTGACTTCAGCTCTTATAATGGTCATGAATAAAATTTTCGGAGGAATCAAAATGAATATTACACGCAGAAACTTTTTTAAAATGGCAATCGGCGCAGGTCTATTAAGCAGTTTCGGGAAGGCGCACGCCGCGACCGATGAAAAAATTTTGGTCGTCTACTTTTCGCGCACAGGTGATGAATACAGAGTCGGAAATATTTCGACGGGTAACACTTCAATAGTAGCCGAATACATTGCAGAGAAAACCGGCGGCGATACTTTTGAGATTAAACCCGTCAAAGATTACCCGTTCGATTACAATGAGTGCACCCAAATTGCCAGTCAAGAAAAAGCTACAAAGGCACGTCCGGAATTTGTCGGGAGTGTAGATGTTTCGCCGTACGATATAATTTTCGTCGGCTATCCTATTTGGTGGGGCGATATGCCGCAAATTATTTACACCTTCCTTGAAAGCTATGAGTTCGGCGGCAAAAAAATTATTCCGTTCTGTACTCACGGCGGCAGCGGTTTATCGGGTACCGAACAAAGATTTGCAATTGCCTGTCCTTCTGCGCAGATTCTTAAGGGCTTTGCGGTTTTGGGGACGACTGCGCAAAAAAATCGTTCGGAAACAGAATCAATTGTTGTCGATAACTTAAACCGGCTCGGCTTGTTATAAAATTATCTTGCTAAAAATAAATGTCATGTGTAGAATAAAATCAAGAGTTGTGTAGGAACAAATCCGCCCGACTGTTTAAAAACTTTGCGGAGGTAATGACATGAAAAAGATTTTGGCGTTGGTATTGCTGATGGCAATCGTATTGGTAACAGGTTGCGGAGGCGGCAATAAAACGCCCAACGATACTACGGCGGACGGCAAAGATAAACCTATCGGAAAAATTTTGGTCGTTTACTTTTCACGTACGGGCGAAACTCACGGTAACAACATAACCAAAGGCAATACGGCAATCGTAGCGGATATCATTGCGCAGAAGACGGGCGGCGATATTTTTGAAATTAAACCTGTCAATCCCTACCCGAACGAATACGAAGCTTGTGTCGAAGTCGCAAAAAGAGAACTCGAAGTAAACGCAAGACCGGAATTTGTCGGGAACGTGGAAAATTTTGCGCAGTATGACATGATTTTCGTTGGCTATCCCATCTGGTTAAGTTCGGTGCCGCGCGTTGTTTTGACTTTCCTTGAGAACAACGATTTCAACGGCAAAAAAGTTGTCCCGTTTTGTACTCACGGCGGTAGCGGTTTAGGCTCCACACCGAACGAAATTACGAGGGCATGCCGCGGCGCGGCGATTCTTGACGGCTTTGACATTATCGGTACCGGCGTTCAGCAAGATAAATCCCAAACAGAATCAATTGTCGTCAAAAATCTCAAACGTTTAGACATTGACGTTGCGGAATAAATTTCGGTCAATAAAAAAACTCCTGCGATAAAATTCGTCGCGGGAGTTTTTAATTTAGTTTGTCGATTAGTTACTACTCAACAACAAGTTATAGGCGGAACTCTTTTTAACTTCGTAGTTATGCGTCGTGAAATTCGTTCTGCCGAAAGTATTATACTTACCGTAATTTTTGGGCGGATTTTCCAAATCCATGTACTGAACATTGCCGTAGTCGTCGATATAAACGTCAATGCCGCCGCTCTTTACTTTCTTGTAGATATATTTGATTTTCTTCGGCTCACCGTTGTCGCGATTGTATGTGACTAAATTTCCGTTCGCGTCGTAACCGGTGTGTGTCGTCGAATAGTAGGGGTTGTCAACTTCCTCCGTGGAATAATAATCGTCGCCCTTCCTGGTGTACTTACCGGGATTTTCTTCCAACTCCGCTTCAAAATCCGCCGCCGTTTTCAAACGTATATAACTTTTCGCAACGATAAAGCCGTTGAAATCATAGCCGTTGCCGTTAAAAACTACGGGGCTGTTCGGCAGATAAAGAATTGCATTGGTATTCGCTTTGAGATTAATTATGACGGGCTTTGAGGCACGTAAATCGTTGGTTGTGTCGTATCTTTCGGGACCGTCATAGAAAATCGCCAGGGGACGAACATCATCAACGGTACTGTCTTCGTTAAAGTTTAAAAACAATTGGCGAACCGAATTGTAATTTCTGACTTCCTTGCGGTAATCGTTTACGCTCGGCGTAGCGGGACTACACGGATAACGATACATAGGTTCACTTTCAATACGTACCCACAAGACGTCTATATCATCGCCACTGTCTTTAGCGCGCTGGCGTACGGGATAAGGCGTGTCAAAATTCAAGGTGGAATGTATTCGCATATGATTTACCCACCAATATTTTGAACCGTCATTTTTGGCTTGCGTGCTACCCGTCCAACCTGAAGCATGAACGTCGCGCCATTCATATGTACCAAGTTGTAAATCCCAATCGACACCCGTGACATAAGGACTGTTTGCGTTAAATTCCATTTCGGCTTCAAAGTCAATGTCAATCGAATCCAAATCTTCCGCGGAATATGGATTGCCGGCTACATTGTAAGTATAGCTTGTATTGTCGATACCGTTACACGCCGCCGCCGTTTTATCAACACTGCTCCCTTTGCTCCCGTACGATACATTGCTTGAGTCGTACATATTTTTTGTACCGACATCAGGATTACTTATTACAACGTCGTCGAATATATTCACAGTTTCGGTGCGGAACCAATCGCCTTTCGTGTAATGAATGTAGTGATCTGAAAACATATTCCATGCTCTGTCGTAAAAGGGCGTGCCGAAAACTTGTTCGTATAATGCTCTTCGGTCGGCGTTTTGTCTGTAATAATTTTGTACTTCCCAGTTACCCAAAATCATGTTGGAGTTGAATACTTCTTCGATTTCTTCCTGTTCCTCTTCGGTTACTACTTCCGTAACGGGTTGCGTATCCACAACCATTTTAACGACGGAGGCAACAGGCGCACCGGTTGGCAATAAGCTTGAAAAACCTTTAAGGAAAAGATGCCCGACATTTTCTTCAATCGAGACTCTGTAGTAATAAGTATTCTTGTCGGTTTGGTCTTGATAGAGCTTTGTGGTCAAGACGGCCGAACGAAAATTATCGGCTCTGCCGTCAACCAAAGTGTAATATCTTTCGCCCGTTTCCGAAGAGATATCAACACTGATTGAGGGAATATCATCGTCGTCCGATAAATTTTTCTGCGCATAATTGGCGGCATATTCATTACCATTGTATATTTGCGACTCCAACTGTTTATAAAGGTTGACTATTTCTTCTTTTTTAGACGAAGCAGTGACTTCTTCTATGTTATCATCTTTGAATTGATTCTGAATCAAAGTTATTTCCGTGGTCGAATCCGAAGACGAACTTAAACTTAAATTTTGAGCCCCGACAATTACAGCCGCATCTGCCGCGTTTTGCATTCGCGATACTTTGTAGAAATACCAACCGAAATCAACTACAAAACCTATTAACAGGAAGAATATCGGAATTAAAAAGGCATACATTACCATAGCCTGTCCGCGCTGTTTAAATTTCCTGACAAACATTGTAAAACTCTCCTTACAAATAAATCTCGTAGATGAACAAACGCGACAGGCCGGTATATTCTCCCAAAATATTTTTAAACCTGTGTGCTTGCAAAGACCGCCAAAGGTTTAATCATTTACCGCTGTACAATATGGCACTACCTAAATTTTGCGGAATTTCATAATCATGAGTGGTAAACGTTGTGAATCCGAAAGTGCTGTATTCGTAGTTTTTGTAATCGGAAAGAGAATCCAAAGGAGCATATTGAACATTGCCGTAGTCGTCGACGAAGAAACTTAAACCGTCTTCGCGCGTAACTTTTTTGTAGGTATATTTTATTGTCGGGGTATTTCCGTTGGCGTCTTTGTAGGTTATCAACTCTTTGCCGGTATTATCGCCCGAACGCGTGTACGCTGTATTATAGTCAAACGGCTCAAGATTATTTCTGTACGACATCAATATATCATTGGTGGTTTTGTCTCTGTATAAATAATATCTGTTTTCGGTGCCGGTAACGTCCGTTTCTGCAAGTGTTACAGTTTTGTCAATATCTGCCAAAAGGGAGGAAACTTGTTCGTCGGATACATTTTCGACCAAAGTAGATTTAGCATATTTGTCAAAGAATTTAAGCCCGTAATGATATGTACCGTAGTAAGGATTTTTTACGGCAGTGTTCGCTTGATACACCATGCCCTTTTCGATTTCGGTATAGTTTTCGTTCTCAAAATCCTCTTTGGTTTTAAAGCGCATAAAACTTTTTGCAACAATGAATCCTCTGAACGTTTTGCCATGATTCACTATAACCGCGGGGCTGTTCGGCATGTAAATAAAAACATCCGAATCGGCTTTGAAATTCAAGATAACAGGTAACGAGTCGCGAATATGTTTATCGAATTTATTGTTATATCTTTCGGGACCGTCGTAAAAAATACCAAGCAGTCTTTCGGTCTCGTCCGTATTGGCTTCGTTAAAATTGAAAGTCAACTGACGAACGGAACTGAATACACGATAATCCGATTTACCGTCATTTTTACCGAAACCACCCGGCAACGCTTCTGTAGGTTTATTGGGGTTATCGGGATTTTTTAACATAGGTTCACTTTCGATGCGTACCCATAAAATATCTCTCAAGTTAGGATTTTCTTTTTTGAAACTGGATCGCTCGGGATAAGACTCGTTAAAATTAACGGTGGAGTGAATACGCGTATGATATTGATATGCCTTCGCCCCGTAATCTACTCTCTTACCATTATCATAATTTGTCAATCGTATCTTAGTTCCTCTGTCAAAACCAAGAGGCAAATCCCAGTTAACACCGGTGAAATATACGCTTTTGGTATCAAATGTAACATCGGCGACAAAGTCTATGCCCAGAGATTGAACATCTTCGTTTGTATATTTTTTATTACCATTGGCAGCGGTTCCCTTAGCAGTGGTGGGTTTGACGTTTATATTTTCAGTACGATATAAATCATCTCCGTTATGACAAACTTCTGCTATTTCATAGAAATTCCATTTGCCCATATAAAAATCAAAACCCATAGATTTTTTGTATACAGCGAGTAACTCGTTAGAAGCTTTCTTGTACCAATTTTGAATTTCCCAGTTACCGATTATGACATTGTTTCTCTTGGCATCTTCAAGAGCATCAATCAAACCGGAAGTGTCCTCCGTTTGAACTTCCAGTTTTGCGACAGCGGTGACAGGGGCTTTCATACTGGGGAAAATATCACTTTTAAGGAATAGATGCCCGACTGTTTCTTCAAGCCGAACGACGTAATAATAACAACTGTTTCCGGCATCGTATACAAGGGAAGTTTCTATCGAATCCATTTCATCTGTGTTCAAATTTTTCTTTGTATCGATATTTTTTTCCACGTATTCGACAGCCATTTCGTTACTCTGCGCAGTGTCGATATTTGCGGTGCCGCTTGATGAAGTTGTATTGCTTGCGGAATTGTTTGCCCCCTTTTCTTCCCAATAAACTTGGGCAAAAGTCTCATCCTTATGTGAAATCAAAGAGATTTTTGAAACGCCCGCGATTGCATTGGATTCTTTCAAATTCCGTGCTCCGACTAATACCGCTGCGTCCGCCGCGTTTTGCATGCGTGATACCGTGTAAAAGTACCAACCTAAATCAACTACCAAACCTAAGAGAGAAAAGAAAACGATGATTAAAAAAGCATACAATACCAATGCCTGTCCGCGCTGATTAAAAAATGTTTTTAACATGATAATCGCCCCTTTGAATACTTTTCACATCACGAAAAAAATTGAAAGTATTATTGCTGAGAATAATGATAGTGACCGTCGGATGTGACATTTAACAGTATTCGGAAACGGTGGCAATTTATCGGCCGCTTATGAATAAATTGTCATTGACGTTTTGGCGGAGTTTGTAGTTATCCGAATATATTTTGTTGACGTTGAATGATTTAAATGTCCCGCAACTTTTAGGCGGCGAATCAATCGGCATATATTGAACGTTGCTGTAGTCGTCAATATACATTTCTATATCGCCGTCGCTTTCGATTTTCGTAATTTTCGTGTAGGTGGATTTGATGTTTTTCGGTTCGCCGTTGTCACGCCAGGACATTATCGAATTATTATCGGAAAATCCGTATATTTTTAACACACTGTTTGGAGAAGTCGAGGGTACTTCTTTTTCTACTTCCTCTATATCGTTGTAATTGGCAAAAAGTTTTCCGTAATTATATATCGAGTAATAAGGATTCTCTACAGCCGTGTTCAATTGATAAGTATCCGTTCCTTTTTCATATTTTGAAGAATCTGCCGCCAATTCCGCTTCAAAATCCTTCGTGGTTTTCAAACGTACGTAACTTTTCGCGACGATAAAGCCATGGAAGTTTTCGGGGTTACCTATTATTGCTACGGGACTGTTCGGCACGTAAATTATCGCGTTGGTCGGTGCTTTGAAGTTCAGAATAACGGGCTGCGAATCGCGTATATATTCGCGCGTGTAAATACTTTTGTAAGTGTTGTAGTCGTATTTTTCGGGACCCGTATAGATAATCCCAATCGGGCGACAATCTTCGCCGGTGTTATCTTCGTTGAAATTTATAATGATTTGGCGGACGGAACAATAAAGACGGATGTCCTTCACATTTAATTTCTCCAAATAACCTTTTTCGGGATTATCCGGATATCTGTACATGGGTTCGCTTTCTATTCGCGCCCATAAGATATCGATATTGTCGCCATTGGCTCTGGCGCGATTGCGCACGGGATAAGGAGTGTCGAAATTAATTGATGAGATTATCCGAATATTATCCGACCATGCTTTTACGCCAAATTTAAATTTGTCTCCTGCGCCTTTATCTCTGTTCATTGTTGAAAATGTATCTTTACCGAGTTCATTATCCCAGTTTACTCCCGTTACATAAACGCTTGACTCATTAAAAAATATATCGCCAAAGAAGTCAATGTCAATTGAATCCAAATCTTCCGCGACATACGGATTACCTCTCGGATTGTAAGTATAGCTTGTTAGGTCGATACCGTTACTTGCTGCATTCGTTTGACTAACACTGCTGCCGTTATTTCCGTATGATACATTGTCATCAGAATATTTATCTTTTTGGTCTTTTTTGTCATCTATGAGTGATACGTCATCAAAAACATTGACTGTTTCCGTGCGCAAATTATTTTTTGTAGTGTAATGGTTTTTTTCATCGGCGAAAAAATTCCAAGCTTTGGTGTAAAACTTTTCGCCGAAAATTTCTTCGTACTTGGCTCTTAGGACGTCGGTTCTTCTGTAATAATCGTAAACTTCCCAGTTGGCTATAACTTCGGGAGATACACTGCCGATATTTTCCAAAGTTATTTTGGCTATGGCAACAACCGGCGCTTCCATGGGATATTTTTCAAAAAAACCGTTAAGGAAGAGATGCCCGACTGTTTCCTTAAGTTTGACGACGTAATAATAACAATTGTTTCCTTTATCGGCTACAAGAAAAGTATCAACCGAATCCATTTCATCCGTGTTTAGATTTTTGTTTGTATTGATATTTTTTTCTACGTATTCCATCGACTTTGTTTTGCCTTCTTCGATACTTGCGGAATCTATGTCATCAATATTTGTACCGGAAGAATCTTCCTGTGCTTTAAAAGCTTTGGCAAAATTCGCGTCGTCGTCCGGAATCAAATAAACTTTGTCGACAGTAAGACTATCGTCGGAACTTTGCAGAACATGTGCCCCTGCCATTACGGCCGCGTCCGCTGCGTTTTGCATGCGTGATACCGTGTAAAAGTACCAGCCCAAATCGATTATTAACCCTAAGATTAAAAAGAAAAACGGAATTAAAAGGGCGTACAATACCAACGCTTGTCCGCGCCGATTGAAATATTTTTTTCCGAACATGATTGACATCCTCCCTTCGGTAAACGTTAATCAATAAAACATTTCTTCTGAAAAGTTTAAATTATATCGGGAGGGAATATTGTAGTGGTTTATGCTGAAAAATTTTTCGGGTTATTATTTTTTACCGTTGTCGAATAAACTGCAGTGATACCCGTTTTTGCCGTTGTTTTTCACGTGATAAAGAGCTTTGTCCGCCGCGCTGAAAAGTGTCTCGTAATCGCGTCCGTTTTGGGGAGCAATCGCGATGCCGATACTTGCGCTGACAAAATGTGTTCTTCCGTCCAAAGTAAGATTATAGGCGATTTGTTTAATCTGTTCTGCCTTGCGAATGACTACTTCCATATTCGGCAGACTGTCAAGAATAACGATAAACTCATCGCCGCCGAATCTTCCGATACAATCGTTCGGGCGGAAAATTTTCTTCAGCTCTTTTGAAAACTCAATCAAAACTCTGTCGCCGAACTGATGACCCAAAATATCGTTGACTTCCTTAAAGTGATCCAAATCAATGATATAGAACGCCATGAAAATGTTGGAGCTTTCGTTTTCGCTGAAAGTCTTCAACTTCATGCGGCAGAGATTTTCTATCGTCTTTTTGTTAAACAGTTCGGTTAGCTTATCCAATTCGGATTCAAGTTGGAAGTTATCGCGTTCGGAACGAAGTTTATTAAAAGCCGCCGCCATTTTGCCAAGCTCGTCATCACGATTGATTTCGAGTTTCTCGATTGAAGTATCACCCTCGGCAATTTTATCGACTGCTTTTGTAATTTCTATAATCGGTTGCGTGACACGCATTGTCAGGAAATAAGCCAATGCCACGCCGATTATCATGACAAGCAATCCGACGGTAAGGAGAATCGTCGCCTGCGAATAGACTTTGCCGAAAATAAAATGATACGGCAAAACCGTTATAATCATCCAACCCGTATCAATGTTACGGGAATAAGTCGCCAAAACTTTTTCGTTGTTCAGGGTGATTAACATTGCGCCGTTGGTGTTGTAAATTTTGTTCAAGACCTTTTTGTAAGTCTCATCAACGGCGATATCCGTTCCTATGTTACTGTTTTTTTCGGAGTGGGAAATGACGCGCCCGACGCGATCCAAAACGATTATGTAACCGTCACCGGTATCGTAATTGTTAACAAAAGCCTGCAGGGCACTCAAATCATAGTTGCGTTGAAGCAAACCGACCGCCTTGCCCGAATCGTCGATTATCGGCACGGATAAAACTATAATCATTTTTCCCGTGGACATACTCGAAATTATATCCGATACATAAGGTTTGCCGCGCATGCCCTCGATAAAATGACGACGCCTTTTCAGATTGACCAAAGTAGAATTATCTGTGCGAATCAGTTGCCAGCCGTTACTACCGGTCAACGCCATTAAATTCCCGTCGTTAAAAATCTCGTTGCTGTTTAACATGAGTTCTGCTATGTGCTTGCGACCTTCTTCGGTGGGATCTTTTATGTACTCTAGTATGTGCGGATTCAAAGAAAGAGTATCCAAAACACATCTGTTTTTTTCGATTAGATTTGAAACGTGTTCGGAAACTATGGCATTTTTCAGTAAGCTGGTTTCTTTTGTATTTGATTCCAATTCGTTAATGGAATTATACGCAACAACAATAACGAGGATAACAAACGGCACTATCCCCATTATGCTGAACAACAAAAATATTTGAAATCTGATACCTTTGTTTTCCATAATTTTTCTATACCGGCATAAGCCTAAACAAATTAACTACACGGCTCAACCTCCGCCGCCCATCGAACGCATCAATGTCAGCAACGCAGGGAAAAGTAACACCACGAATATTGACGGAAAAATAAACAAGACCATCGGGAAAATTATTTTTACGGGAGCTTTCAATGCCTCTGCTTTGACAAATTGGCGGTGTCGTTCGCGCATATTATCCGCCTGCATTTGCAACGTTCTTGTCATTGACGTTCCCAATTTTTCCGCCTGAATTATTGAAGTCGTGAACAAATAAACTTCTTCGATATCGCAACGCCTTGCCAATTGTGACAGAGCATATTGATGCGTCATACCGAGTGCAACGTCGTTTTGCGCCCGTCGAAATTCATCGATAAGCGGTCCTTTCATACGGCGAATCATTTTCCCGACCGCGCCGTCAAACGACAAACCTGCCTGAACGCTTACACATAGTATATCTAAAAACTCCGGCAATTGTCTACGAATATTTTTCTGTCTTTGAATAATTTGGGAGTTAAGGAAAAGGAACGGCATAGCCGCGCCCGTGATAAATCCCAACACAATCAAAAATATTCTCTGCAACGGATGCAAATCGGCAAACTGTACGCCGAAGAATGCAATCAAAGTAAAGACGGCTATTGAAAGACACCAGATAGTAACAAAACGCTTGACATCCCAGACGCCCATTTTACCGGCACGAAAAATTTTATCTTCAAGCTGTAATTTTATTTCGTTCGGCGTCAACTTTTGGAAACGTTCCTCAAGCGAAAGAATTATCGGGCGAATGACGCGCTCGAAAAAAGTGTTCGGATTCTTCGGATTTTGTACGATTGTCGTATTTGGCATCGCAGATGTTTCGGGTTGCGTCGGTCTATTCTTCGTTTTATTTTTCTTGGCGCGTTCCGATTCCGCCTTCTCTATCATTTCGTTCAGACGTTTACGCAATTGCGCTTCTGGTTTGTTTTGCAAATACAAGTACAAAACGCCCGACAAAAATATTACAATCAATGCGACAAACAATGACGTTAAAATTATTATTTTCATCTGAATTTACTCCGCAAGGTAAACAGGATTTGACAAAATGTTTTTACTGCGCAGGTCAGACACTTCGTCCGCTCGTGAAGAAATTTTGTGGTAGGTCTATGCCGTTCATTTTGAATTTATCCATGAAATTCGGCATAAGCCCCATACTTTCGTAATGCCCCACGGACTTTCCGTCTTCGTTGATATAATCCTGCACGTAGCGAAACAAATCTTGCAAAATAATCGTGTCGCCTTCCATACCTTGCACTTCGGTTATGTAAGTGATTTTACGTGTGCCGTCGCGTATTCTCGATTGCTGAATGATTAAATCGATAGCGGAAGAAACTTGAGTGCGAACGGCGCGAACAGGTAATTCCATACCTGCCATCAAAACCATTGTTTCCAGACGACTCAAGACGTCGCGCGGGGTATTGGCATGAGCGGTTGTCAAAGATCCGTCGTGACCTGTATTCATAGCCTGTAACATGTCCAGAGCCTCACCGGAACGAACTTCACCGACGATAATTCTGTCGGGACGCATACGCAGGGCATTGCGAACCAAATCGCGAATCGTGATTGCTCCGTTACCCTCGAGGTTAGCCGGACGCGATTCCAAAGTAACTACATGTGTTTGTTGCAATCTAAGTTCCGCCGCGTCTTCTATCGTCACTATTCTGTCGGTTTCGGGAATGAACGAAGACAAAACATTCAGCGTCGTAGTTTTGCCCGAACCGGTACCGCCCGACACCAAAATATTCAGCCGCGCACGAACGCAAGCATCAAGGAAATGCGCCATATCTTCGCTGATTGTTCCGAAGTTGATTAGGTCTTGAATAGACAGAGCGTTCTTTGAGAATTTACGAATGGTAACCGCAGGCCCCACTAAGGATAGCGGCGGAATGATTATGTTAACACGAGAACCGTCGGCAAGACGGGCGTCGACCAACGGAGACGATTCGTCTACACGTCGACCCAAAGGAGTCAATATCCGCTCGATGATATTCATCAAATGTGCGTTGTCGTAAAAATGCACGTCGGTTAAAGTCAATTTACCTTTTTGCTCGATAAAAATCTGATTGGGACCGTTAACCATGATTTCGGTAATAGTGTCGTTCTGCAGTAAAGGTTCCAAAGGCCCCAAGCCCAATAACTCGTTGCTTATGTCATCGGTCAGCTGAAGTCTTTCGCCACGTGACAGAGTGTAGGGACTTTCTGCCATTTCGCGCCCCGTGTAGACCGAAATGATATTTTTAATTTGTTCTCGTGCATCTTCGCCCCGAATCAAAATCTGTTGTTCTTCGGGCGTCATCTCGTCTACTATGCGCCTATGTATTGCCAACTTCAATTCCTGCATGACGTTGGTTTTAACCGCTTGCGAGGCGTGACGACCTGCAAATGCCGCGGCCTCTACATCCGCTTCGCGTTCCTGTTGTATTTGTTTATCGGTGTACTCTTTTTTCTCGGGCGGTTTTATTGTTACTTCCGGTTTCGGCAAATGCGTTCGTATTCTTTCCGGCGGTTTTATATCTTCAGTTTTTTTCCCGCCCAACCTTTCAAGCAATGACAAAGACCGTGGCATTTAATTCACCCCTTATGTATTGTTTTCTGCTTTCATTCTGTACTGCACCGCATTTATTTTTTCCGGTGGGAAGCCGAATGCCTTGACAATATTTGGCAAATCATTTCTTCGCTCTAAAGTTACCGTTATGCTTATTTCCTCCGAACCGTTATCTATAGTTACGGTTGGCGTGTATAAATCGGGAGTTTCTTCCTTCCAAATTTCTACCAAAGATGCTTGATAAGATTCAATTTTGCTCTGTCTGTCGGTTGATGCACACAAAGCGATATCGCGCACGGCGGCTCTTACGTCGTTACTTATGCGCATATATTGCATGAACATGTAGCCGCCCCAAATCATACCGAATATAGTAAGGAAGATAAGCGGCGCGATGAGTGCGAATTCTACTGCCGACTGACCGCGTTGTCTTTTCATAGCCAACAGCGCAGCGACCTACCTCGTGTAATTTCGAGGGTGCCGCGCTTTTCACTTCCTTTCCCCGTCAAATTTTGTCTGTCGAGATATTTACCCGTTACTTTTCTATACAAATCCAAAATAATCCTGCCTTTACTTTCGTCCGTAATTTACAAGAATGATATAATTTCGGTGTTGGCTGTGTATCAAAATCACGGGCGGAAAATTTTTTGTCTAATGTTCGCTAAAGAAAAAGCCTCCAAATAATTATTCGGAAGCTTTGTTTTGATTGGTTACTTGCCGCCTTCACCCTACCTAAGGACTTTCGGCGAATTAAGTTAAAATTTTTTGTTGACCAAATCGGCCGTGAACATAATCAGCGTCCTTTGCTGGCAGTCGTGGAAAATTTTACCGGATACAAATAAATCAGTCGTTATTAAGTTTTAGGTTTGTTAGCGGTTGATACAACTGCTGCCGCGTTGCTGACCGCACTGCTTGCGGTAGAGAACGCGCCTTTGATTGTGTCCATAAGACCGTTGTTAAGTGCGACGATTGCGATAGCCGCAACGAAAGCAATGATGAGCGCGTACTCTACCATGCCCTGTCCTTTTTCGGACGCTTTAAGCTTTGCTACAAGCTTATCAATGAATTTAAACATAATTATCTCCTCCTAATAGGAATAATTAATTCATTTCGGCATTTTTCTTTCGGAAATTTCGGCTTACATATTTAACGCGTTTTCATATGGCGTCGAAGAATTTTAGCCGCAGGACGATGCCGCACCCTGTATTTTGCAAAAACATTTACGGCAGTGTCATGACACCTACCTAAATAATATCTGCACCTGCATTATCGTTAATAATATCACTTTTGTCAATATTCGATATGATTTAACCTCGAGGCAAGAGTATCTTAATACATTTATCCCAAAATTTCAATACTACATAAAGAATACTTACATCTCTATATCGACGATTTTTTGAATAATTATAAATCCTAAAATCTCCATGACAAAAGCGACAATGATTGCGATACGTCCCGAAGGATCGTCGACGAATACTTGCATCTGATCGTGATTGAAAATCCAACAGAACGCGGCGACGATAAACGGCAAGACTAACAGTACCATTGCGGAAAATCTTCCCTGCGCAGTCAACGCTTGAATTTCGCGCTTCATGCGAATACGTTCGTTTATGGTTGTGCTGATTGTGTCGAGGATTTGGGCAAGGTTGCCGCCGATTTCGCGCTGAATCAAAACCGCCGTGACAACTAAATCAAAATCCGCACTCCCGATTCTTTCGTTCATCTGTTCCAACGCGGTTTCAAGAGGGACACCCATTGCGACATCAGTTGCGACGCGCTCGAATTCCGTACTGATTGGCGGTTCCATTTCGCGCGCCACGACATCCATTGCTTGTTGGAAACTGTAGCCGGCACGAAGAGCATTGGCGACCGTGGTCAAACAATCGCCCAACTGTTCGGTAAAAGCTTTACGGCGTCGTTTGATTAAAATTTTTACCCAGATAAACAAGGCAAAGGGTACCGATAACCCAATGAAGGGCGCAAGTTCCAAATTAAATGTGATGATGTAGAAAACAAAAGCAACGACTGTGCCGAGGATTGTCGCCAAAATTATTGCCTCACCGCCGAACAGCGGCAAACCTGCCTGTTTCAATTTGAATTCCAATTGCTTGACGAAATTAAAACTGTCCAGTGGTTTCGCCCAACGTTTTAAAATTTTATAGAGAGTATAAATTGTGTCATCGGTCTTTTTGGTTTCTTTGACTTCTCCCACGTGACGGCGCAGACGATGAAATATATCAATACTTTTTTTTCGTTTGTAGAAAATGTAAGCGGAAATCACGAACATAAAAATCGCAAACGCGCTTATCAGTGAAATAAGGAAAATCAATATCGCTCACTTCCCCGATTCTATGATTTCGTCCGCAAGATTGCTGATGGTTTTCATAAGCAGTGTATCCTGTGGCAAACCTCTTGCCAGACGGCCGCTGTTTGCTACGGAAATCATTTGGTATTCGTTGGGAATCATAACATCTACGGGATAATCCAACTGTTCGGCGATTTTTTCGCGTTGTTCTTCGGTGAAAGGATTGACACGCGTAAAAACGGCATGAATTTTTGAATTTTCACCGGCTTGCGATTCAAACATCTCCAAAGTTTTTTTAGTATGTTTGACTTCAAAACCGCTGTTTATCATCGTCGTAACGTAAACCAAATCGGAAATGCGGCACAGATTGAGTGACAGAGGATTGAAGCCCGAAGGCAAATCCATAATCACGTAACGGAAAATATTCGCCGACATCATAGCGACATCAACTAAACTTTCGGGCGTGACAAGTTCCGCATATTCCGGACGCGCGGGGCTGGCAAGTAAGAAGACACCATCTTTAATTTTGTGAAAGTACGGCTCCAAAGTTATCGGCGTCAACAACCGTATATCTTGAGTTGCGTCGACAATCGTGCGTTCGGGCTCTACGTCAAAAAACATCGGCAAATCTCCGAATTGCAAATCGGCGTCGATTAATGCAACGCGTTCGCCGGTCTTTTCGGCAATGAGCAAAGCCAAAACCGCCGCCAGTGTAGTTCTGCCGGCACGACCTTTAGGGCTGAAGAAAGAAATTAATTCAGCCGGTTTATGTAGACCGCGCGCGGAATACAGGCGGATGTAATCGAGTAATTGTTTTGCCGTGAAAGGTTTTAATACGCAACCGGTTATACCGTTGTCCATGGCCTGTTTCGCGATAACCGGATTCCAACTGCTCATTGTGCCGAGGATAAACGCGCCCGGAAATGTTTCAACAAAATTTTTTACAGAATTGAGCATGGTTGCATTGTCGACGCTTATAAGGAAAAAATTCGGTTTGAACATTACTGCCTGTCCGAGTGCCGCCTGAGCAGATTTATAGTTTGCCGAGACTTCAAAATCGGGCGAACGGTGCAGAACATAAAGTATATCTTCGAGAAAATTTTCATCGTTTTCGATAACGATGGTACGATAGGCCATAAAAATTATCCCTCCCCTTGCGAAAGTTTTTACGATTAAAATCCGAAGAAGTTACTGATTTTGCTTAGTAATCCGCCCGAATTTTTTTCTGTCGGGATATCGGTTACCGCTTCGCCCTGAGAATGCGGACGATTTGAATACAAGCCGACAAGTTCGCCAAAACTCTTTGTCAATTTGGAATCGGGCGCGGCGAACATAAGCGGCTGCCCAGTGTTGATTGATTTTTTTACGGAAGGATAATCGTTGGGCAATCTGTGATAAAACGGTTCGCCCAAAAGACGCTCGACATCATTGCTGTTAATCAATTTCTGTGAGTCGGCGCGGTTTTCCACCAAGCGGATTTTACTTTCTTCGTAATCGAAACGAATCAGTGTATCGTAGCCGATTTTGTAATTTTTGAGTGCGGGCAGGAAGTCGATAACACCGACGTAATTTATGACCGTACTTATGTCAAGCATCGCCAAATTCAACGCGCTGAACATGGAGTTCAAGTCGATTATGATGTAGTCGCAAAAATTCAAATCGTTGATGATTTCTTTGACAATGTTTATATCGGTTTGATAAGCATCGAAGACATACAGAGGAGCAGGCAAGATTGAAAATGTTATTCCGTTGTTTGAGTAGTCGATTAAAAATTTTCGTACATCAAAAGTTTTGGGGTGATCGAGTAAGGCGCGCTGAGCACCGGCAACTGTCGTTTTGGAAGTCAACTTCAGATAGTTCAACACGTCCCCGAATTGCAAATCCAAATCGGCAAGGCAAACTTTATAACCTTCACTCGCTAAACCTGCCGCCAAATTTATTGCTACGATTGTCTTACCGATACCCGGCGTTGTGCTGAATACGCTGATTATAACACTGCTGCGTTCAATTCCCTTTGCTGTTGCCATATAAAAAATCCCTCCGTTCTCCCGTGGCTTTAATTTTTAAACGGCTCGACTACTTCGTTATCGATATTGTCTTCGCCGTGCTTTTTCTCTTCTTCCTTCTTAGTTATTATTTCTTTTTCCTTTATCTGAGCCTCTTTGAAATCAAAATTCTCCATGGTGTTACGATACTTTTGT
>JAILRS010000015.1 GCA_024698045.1 Selenomonadaceae bacterium | reverse complement strand
GCTCCGAGTTCGCCGTATTTGAAAATTACTTTGGCAAGTGCAATGCATAGGAAAATACTTGGCGTGACAAATCCTGCCGTGGCGCAAATTGCTCCGCCCAAGCCCGCGATTTTCATGCCGGCAAAAGTCGCCGCGTTTACTCCAATCGGTCCCGGCGTCATCTGCGAAATGGTAAAGATATCAATAAATTCGCTGAGCGACAACCATTGATAAGTATCGACTACGGAATCTTGAATCAACGGCATCGAGGCATAACCGCCGCCCACACATACCAGACTTATTTTGGCAAATTCTAAAAACAGTTGCAGATAAATCAACGAAGTCACTCCCGTAATACAAATTTCAAAACGATTATAAAATACGCCGCGCCCGTTGACAACGAAAACTTTGACGCTTGACAGTGCGGAAAAATTCGCGGTAAATTATTGCCCGAAATTAATCGGAGGTGTCAGCATGAGATTAATCGGCGTCGCGGTTTTAGTCGTGAGTATTTTTATTGCCGCAGTGGTTTTCGTTTTACCCGAGCCCGAAGGTTTTCCGATATTGGAATATCATCAGGTGACGGGCGAAGAATTTAACGACGGCAGTGAAGTTTACAACGTACCGCCCAAAGAATTTTCTGCGCAGTTGGATTATCTGCAGGCGGAAGGATATACGACAATAACACTGCAGGATTTTATGCGCGCGGTGCACGGCAAAACCGAATTGCCCGATAAACCGATTGTGCTTACTTTCGATGACGGTTACGAAAATAATTATACGGAGATGTTGCCGATTTTGGAGGAGCATGGCATGACGGCGGTCGTCTACGTCATCACTAACGAAGTAGGCAAAAAAAATTATCTCACGCTTGAACAGATTAAAGACATGCAAAGGCGCGGAATCGAAATCGGTTCGCATACAGCCGATCATTTGCCGCTTACTTATATGGATGCAAAAATCCGTCGCAGTCAAATTGCCGATTCCAAAACTTTTTTGGAATGGAGCGGATTGAATACTATTTACAGCTTATCATATCCGAACGGAGCATTTAACGACGAGATTATCGAATTACTCAAGGAGAACAAATACTTGACGGCTGTGACGGGCGAAGCCGGTTTGAATACCTTGGAAACCAATCCGTATAAGCTGTACCGAATACATATTCGAGAGCCGCGTTTTGGTTTGACCGAATTTAAATTCCGTCTGTATAAAGCGACTTTCTTTGCGAAATTGCACAATATTTTTTGACGGTTACCGCTTACAGATTTTGAAGATGATTTGTTCCAGAGCCTCGACCCCTGCGCGTCCCGTCTTCGATTTAAAATCCGCGTCCGCCAATTCCACGAAAACATTTTCCAAAAGTTTTTCTGAATAAGTTTTGGCGGTATCACCGACTTTTTTTGCGATGTACGGATTCATTTCGAGCGGTTCGCCCAATTTTTGTCCCGTTATCCCCTGCGCCATGAAGTATTTCGCGCGAATCAATCGCCGTATGTGATTTGTCAAAAGTGCTATCACCAACGGAATTTTACCGGCGTCGCGTGCTTGCGCTCTGAGTAAATAAATTGCCTTTTGCGGCTTACGTGCGTCGAGAGCGTCCACCAATGCGAAATTTGATACTTCGGGCAGAGCCGTCATCATCCTACTCAAATCCGATGCCGTTATTTCTTTGTCCGCCACGTTCAGCGCGATTTTATTCATTTCGTTTTCCAAATACCACAAAGAAATTTCCGGTAATATTCCGATTTGCTCATTGAAATATCTTCGTGCTTCGCCGCCCATTCTTTTACCAAGTGCCGATAATTTTTCGTCAAGCCAGCTGTCTACTTCCCATGCTCTTAACGGCGTTGCCTCCAATACTTCCCCGACCTGCGCAATTATTTTGTATAACTTGCGACGTTTATCGGCAGTCTTCGCCGTGAAAATAACATAGTTGTTCGGCTGCATATCGCGCAAAACATTTTCCAGCCGCTCGATTTTTTTATCGTCGTTGAAAAAATTTGCGTTCTTGACTATAACAACATTGCGCGTGCCGAAGAATGGCGAACTGTCAATCGTACTGATAATATCGCCCATTGTCGGTTTATTGTCGCAATCCATTATCGTCAATTCGGTTGCGGTATCCACATCAAGTCGCGCCAAAATTTTTTCGCGTGCCTTATCCGTAAAAAAAGTTTCCGCGCCGCATAACAGATAAACATTTTTAATTTTACCGTCCAGTTTTTTCATGAACTCTTGAAATTTCACGTTACCACCTCGAAAATTTTTGAATGGAGATGTTTTATATGATATTCCGCGACGTTTACGCCGAAATAAATCTTGGAGCAATCCGCCACAATTTAACAGAGATTCGCCGCCATATTTCGCCCGACGCCAAACTTTGTGCCGTAGTCAAGGCAAATGCTTACGGTCACGGCGCGATTCGTGTTTCGGAAGTCGCAATCGAATGCGGTGCCGATTATCTTGCCGTGGCGACTGTTGACGAAGGTTTGGAACTTCGTCGCGCAGGTATTGCCGTCCCGATTTTGATTTTAGGTTTGATTCCGTTCGCCGCCGTCGACACTGTTGTTGATAACAATTTAACACAGGTTGTCGCCGAATTTTCTCTTGCCGAAAAAATTTCCGATGCTGCCGTTCGTTTGGGCAAGGTCGCAAAAATTCATCTCAAAGTAGAAACGGGCATGGGGCGAATCGGTGCGACGCCTGATGATGTCGTCAATCTTGCCGTTAAAGTCTCAAACTTGCCGAATATTGAGCTTGAAGGAATGTTTTCGCACTTCGCCGACGCGGATAATGACGACAGGACTTTCACACTTCATCAGCTGAATATTTTCAAGGAGACCGCCGAAAAAATTCGTGCGGCAGGTATCGCGCTGAAAATCTGTCACATTGCCGAATCGGCCGCCGCGCTCGATATCCCCGAAGCTCATCTCGATATGGTTCGTTCCGGCATTATCACCTACGGTCTTTATCCTGCCGATAATGTTCGCCGTACCGTTGACTTGATTCCTGCAATGAAACTCATCACGAAAATTGTATTCATGAAAAAAATTCCTGCGGGTGTATCAATCGGTTACGGGCGCGAATTTGTTGCCCAACGCGATTCTGTTATCGCCACATTGCCGCTCGGTTATGCCGATGGTTACATTCGTGCCTACAAAAATTTTCACGTAGAAATAAGCGGTAAAGGTTTGGCACCTATTGCCGGACGCGTCTGCATGGATCAAACTATGATTGATGTTACCGATATCAAAGATGCGCAGATTGGCGACGAAGTGATTATTTTCGGCTCGGATGCCGTCACTATTGACGATGCCGCCCGTCATCTCAACACAATCAATTATGAAGTCACTTGCCTTGTTTCCGAACGTGTGCCCAGAATTTTCAAAGACATTTAATCCGATAATCTTCTGTCTCATGATTTCCATATCACACGAGGATTTTCCTTTCGTTTTCGGCTATAACTTTGCGAGCTAACCAACTAAAAATTTTTCGGCTGTTTTTGACAAGATGATTAACTTAATTGTCAGGAACGGTCTTTTTTGTGTGACGAGGATTTATTTTTAACGACTTACTGTTCGGAGAAATTTTTTCGTTGTCGGTGTCGACGGCTCTTTGGTCGTTGCGGAGCGCGAATAAAAAAATGTGTGTTATCCCTTTAGGATAGAAAAAAGCATGTGCATTATTTTTACCACGGTTTTTTTGTATCTTATGAGGGAATTATGTTGTACTACAATAGTAGTTGTTAATAATAAATGTTTTTCGGTTATTAACTTATAAATTAGGGTGATATCTTTGCGAGACAATAACCTTATCGAGGAAAAATTATTCGGACGACACAAAAATTTTTTGATGTACTGCAAGGAATCCGGCAAAACTTTTGTTGAGGAATTGGATAAAGAAGATTTCATTGCCTATCGTTCGGAGTACTCCGCGACGCGTGAACAAATCGCAGAGCTAAAAAAATTACTTGAGTTTCGAGAACAAAATTCCGCCAAAGAAGTTCCCGTTCAACCGAGTATTTCGAGCGACGTTGATGATTCTTTGCAAAAATATTTCTGCGTTAATGATATCAAACTGTACGAAGATGTTTTGATTTCGGATATTGATTTTAATACCGATGTTCAGGAGTATTTGGCAAGCAAAAATTATAAAACGCTTGCCGAGGTTTTATCAATTCCTCAGCAAGATTTTCTTCCATGGGGAAAATATAAACCGAGTTCCGTTGATAATTTTGTTACAACGTTATGGAATTTTTTTGCGGTGAGGAGAAAAATTATTCCCGTAAACGAAATCAATCTTGCAAAAAAAGATATCAACAAATTTGGGCGTGATGCGGCGTTTGGTCTCAATCCGCAAATAGATTTGATAATCGAGGCGTTTGAAAAATTTTCGGTGACAGTGACGTTAAAAAGTTTGATTAACAATCTCCCTAACGAAATAAAAGCCAAACAGTTAAACTCTTTTTACTGTGCTTGTGATTTGGAAGACACCAAATCTTTCGATATGTTACCGGAAGATTTGATAATTGGAGATTTGCCGAAATACATCTCCGACAACTCTTTGAATTTCAACGTTAAGGAGATTAAAACTTTAACCGCAAGGCTGAAAAAATTACTCGATTTTCAAGAACAAAATTCCGCCAAAAAAGTTCCCGTTCAACCAACTATTTCGAACAACACTAATGATTCTTTGCAGAAATATTTTGGCGTTGATAATCTCAAACGCTACGAAGATGTTTTGACTTCAAATCTTAATTTTAATGCCGATGTTCAAAAGTATTTGGCAAGTAACAATTGTAAAACGCTTGCCGATATTTTATCGATTCCTCAGCGACATTTTTTTCTGTGGAAAAAATATAACCCGAATGCCTTTGATAACTTTATTACAACGTTGCGGAAATTTTTTACGATGAGGAGAAAACAGATTTTCAGAAGAAAAGTCAGGCTTGCCAAAAAAGACCTTGACGAATTTTTGTGTGATGCGGCGTTTAATTTCAATCCTCAAATAGATTTGATAATCGAGGCGTTTGAAAAATTTTCGGTAACCGTGACTTTAAAAAGTTTGATTAACAATCTCCCTAACGAAATAAAAACCAAACACTTAAAGTCTTTTTACTATGCTTGTGATTTGAGATACACCAAATTTTTAGGTATGTTGCCCGAAAATTTGATAATTGGAGATTTACCGGAATACGTCGCCGAAAACTCTTTGAATTTCAACGTTAATGAGGTTAAAACTTTTGTACAAAAACTTCGCTTTGATGTCAGAGGCTTCACGAATAAAATTATTTTAAAGCTGTTCAAAAACATTCGCGAATTTGAAGTCACAAGACGTCGAGTAACAAATTCAACACTCGAGGAAATCGGAAAAGATATGGGAGTTACGCGCGAAAGAGTTCGCCAACTAGAATCAAAACCCGTCAGAAGGTTCGCGCACTGCGCAAATGACGTACGGAAAATTTGTAACTTCCTTTACGCTCTGAACGACGGCAGACCTCTACTCACGCTCGACGACGCCAAAAATTTTATCGGCAACATTGCTGCCAAAATGCTTTGGTTCTTCGCCGAAAAAGTAAATTTTTCATGTGATACGTTTTACTACAAAGAAAGTCTTAATGCTTTTGTATTTGATGAGGCAATCGATATTGACGAAGAAGAGCTGACCAAAAATCTTCCCGACGTCATGGAAGAAAATACTTTCAGAGAGTTGGTCATAAATCTGGCACAAGAAAAAAATTTATCCGTTGAGTTCGTGGAGTCTATGCTCTTGAGAATTTATAAACATAAGGGACAAATTTTTCATCGCGGCAGATTAACTTTAACCTTTGAATACGCTTATATCTTAAAGGAGAGATTCCCTAACGGTTACAAAATTGCCGACGAGATTTTTTATTCAAAATTAGTGCGCTATCTTCAAGAAATTTTTGACGAGAGGACGCCTAGTATTCAACGCAACGTAGATTCGAAAATCGGATATGTCGGCGTCCTCTGCGATCGCGGGAAATATATTCATCCCGATTTTGTTTGCGTACCGCCGGAAATTATCGAGAGCATAAAAGATTTTATAGAAAACTCAAATCATACGGCAATCCCCTACAAAGAAATTTTTGAATCGCTCAAAGATATTTTTGTCAATACTCAAATCACAAATAATTATTTTCTTCAGGGCGTAATAAAATTATATAAATTGCCTTACATTCTTCGCAAGGATTATTTGACAAAAGCGGCAGATATTGACATGAACAAAGAGTTTGAAAGTTTTGTTGCCGAGCGCGGTGAAGTATCTATAGAAGAGATTAAGGAAAATTTTATCTCGTTTGAAGATTTCAATGTAACTTTTTTAGTTGAAAGATGTCCCGAAATTATTAATATCGGTAACAGTACTTTTGTACATTCTTCAATTCTGAATTTGCGCGATGAAGATTTTGAGTCTATAAAAAACTTTCTCCTCCGAAATTGTTCGAGGACTGTCAATTCGCGGATTTTATTTGATTTGTTTTTTGAACGCTTCGCCGATTTCATGAATCGCAACGACATTCAAAATCATAATAAGCTCTTTGGTATCCTGAAATATATGTTTAGCAATGACTTTAATTTTTCGCGCCCGTATATTTCAACGGCAGACATTAAGGATATTACCAACAAAAAATTTTTGCTTCATCTGTTGGAGGACACTGCGGAAATTGGAATTGAAGATATATTTAACATTTGCGATGAAAACAAAATCCATTACATTTCGAAAAATCATCATATCGATAATCTACGTCCGGATTTTATTCGCGTTGACGAATTTAAATTGATGCGTCCCGAATCAATCGGTGTTACGGATGAAATTATTTCGTCGGTGGTAGAAAATATTCGGTCGGCAATAGAGCGCAACGGAGGATATCAATCGGCTAACACGTTCGAGGATTATGAATGGCTTCCGCAACTTGAAATACCTTGGAACAGTTTTTTGCTGGAAAATGTTGTGGCTCTCTCCGACGATGCTCCTTACAGTTTAAGAATCCCGTCCACGTCGGTAAATATTTCACCTACAGTCTTTTTGGCGGAAGAATTTGCCGAGGATGATTTACAATCTTTCATTACGAAAATTTTGATTGCCGAGCACGATAAAGAGCCTTTTCACTCCGAAAAAGAAATTTTTAATTGGCTTCAAGAACAAGGCTTATGCAATAAGAAATTGCCGAGATTTTTGGAGGGAGGCAATGCATTCGATATTTTAAAATGATAAATGGACTTGGTGATTTTTATGTATGGTTACGAATGGGATAAAGATACGGGCGGTTATAACCTTGTTGCGAAGATTAACGGACTGGTTAAAGATGTTCGTCCCGTATTTTTTGAAGAGCTGAAATTTTTAGGGCTGGATAAAAAATTCGGGTGGAAATTCCCAAAATCAAGGGAGCCGCTTTGTTGGGCTGAAGGCAGATGTTATTTTTATCGCGGCGAACCGGTTGCGGAAACTCAGGGCGGCAATTTGTTTGAACTTCCTACATTAAAAAACGTGACTGCGAATTTAATTCTGTCGCCCGTCGATATGAAAGCTACACTTGCCAAAAACGAAAATTTAATGAACGGGCTGATACAGCGAACACTTGCCGATATTTATGCCACGTTCAAAAATTACAAGGATAAAGTCGACTTGTTTTATTTGGCATTCAGCGGCGGTAAAGATTCACTTGTCATGCTGGATTTGGTTCAGCGCGCTTTGCCGCACGATTCTTTTGAAGTTATTTTCGGCGATACGACTATGGAACTCAGCGACACTTATAAAACCGTGAAGGAGACAAAAAAATTTTTCCCCGACTTGAAATGGCATACGGCACGCGCTCCCTTTAATGCAATTGATTCTTGGAAATTTATGGGACCGCCCGCGCGAAAAATTCGCTGGTGTTGTTCGGTTCACAAGGCAGGACCTTCATTGGTCAAGGTCAAGGAGATTATCGCCGCAAGTCGTCATTGTCCCGTTGTTGACGTAAAAAATTTCAGCGTAATGTCTTTTATCGGCGTACGTTCGGAAGAAAGTGCTGTGCGTGCTACTTACGATGATATTGCCTTGAGCCGAAAGCATTCTGCGCAGATAAATTTTTATCCGATTCTGAAATGGTCGACGTCCGAAATTTTTTTGTATCTGTTCTCGGAAAATTTACCGTTCAGTCAATCTTATCGAAACGGGTTGCCGCGCGTCGGTTGTAAATTGTGCCCGATGTCTTCGCCTTGGTACGATTGTACAACGAATTACAATTACCCCGACGAGACAGCACCCTATATCGAGGCGGTTCGTTTGGCGGTAAACAAAAACTTTTCGGATGATGAAGATTACAAAAGATATTTTTCCGACAGAGGTTGGCAGACAAGAGTAAGCGGAAAAACTTTATCAATAGGCGAAAAGAAAATCGAGACTTTCAAGAACGGCGATTGTTACGATTTTATCATCACGAATGCAAATTATTCATGGCGGAAGTGGTTGCCCGTATTGGGCGAATTCGTCGAGATTGACGCAAATAAAATTTTCCTGAAATATGCCGACGAATCGATAATGCTAACCGTAGACGCTCAAGGCAACAAAGAAATTATTTCTCTGCGCATACCGGAACTTGATAAAAAACATATTAAGTTTCTCAGTTTGTTTAAAAGCCTTTTGAATAAAGCGGCCTATTGCAGAAACTGCCGCGATTGTGTCACAGAATGTCCGCACGGAGCTTTGACGATAACCGCCGACGATGTGCATGTTAGGAATTGTAAACACTGTTATAAATGTTTGGATAAACCGCGCGGCTGTTTGGCGGCGTGGTCTCTTGAGATAAGGGGTGATGAAAAATTGCAGCCGGCAAAGATAAGCAATTACAGAAATTTCGGCTTGAAAAAAGAGTGGATGAAAATTTATTTGGAGTCTCCTGAAGATTTTTGGAAAAGCGAACGACTCGGCAAAGATATGTTTCGCAGTTTTAATGTATGGGGAAAAGAAAGCGGCTTGCTTGACGATAAAAAAAATCCCCGTGCGAATATCGAAAAAATTTTATCGCTCGGCGCGGACGATTTGAAACTGTGGGGTTATGTCTTCGTGAATTTGGCTTACAATTCTTATCTTGTCAATCTGTTCATAAAAAGTTGTGATTTTAACGAAGTGCATGACAACAATTTTCTTACGGAGATGTTCGGAAATTCTTACTCAACTACCTCCAAAGGTAATGCCGTTAAAGCGCTGAAAAGTCTTTTGCGGTATTCTCCGATTGGCTCGGAACTCGGGCAAGGCGTATGTGAAATCAAAGGTAACGGAGTTATTTCAATCCGGCGTATCGACTGGCAAAATCCCGAACCGATTGTAATTCTCTATAGCCTTTACAAGTTCGCCGAGCATTCGGAAAATCTTTACAGTTTTACACTGACAGATTTACTTGACGACAACAATAATCGCGAAGCTTTGAGCCCGAAAATTTTATTTGGTCTGGATGAAAAAATTTTGCGTCCGTTCCTGCAAGGTCTTGCCAACGATTATCCGAATTTTATCGGCGTGGATTTTAATAAGGACATTCAAGAAAATATTTTCCTCAACAAAGAAAAAAGTTCCGATGATGTAATTCAACGATTTTAAAATCGAGGTGATTCGCAGTTATGTTGTACAAAGAGTATATCAAAGTAGAATCGGATTTTATTCCGGTCTTTTCGGCAAGCAGCGACAGAACTCATCCCGAAAGATGGAAGTCCTTCTATCCGCACGAGAGCTTTAAAAAGATTTTGGAATCAATGATTGATACGTTGGAAAAAGGTTCGGCATTAAAAGATCGTCCGCTTTGGATAAGTGGCAGCTACGGTACGGGTAAAACTTTCGCATCTTTTGTCATCAAACACATTTTGGAAGACAGATTGGAAGATGTGGAAAAATATTTCACTCATCATGAAGTAAATTCACTTTGGCAAAGAGTTTTGGGCGTACGCAGCAAGGGGAAAATTCTTGTAGTTCATCAAAGCTCTTCGGCAGGAATAAATTCTCAAAATAAACTTTTCAATACGATTGTCGAATCGGTCAAGCGTGCTTTGCGCGAAAACGGTTACGATTACACGGGCGCGGCAGGTATCTTTGAAAAAGTTTTGTCAACGCTCAAAGATTCCGATTCCACGTTTAATTTTAAAGGAGCATTCAATAAGTATCGCGGAAAATTTTTGGAGTATTCTTCGCCCGAAGAAGTTATTTCGGATTTGGAAACACTTGAAGGTCAAGAGCGACTTGATTTGCTTGAAAATATTGTCGACATCGCGGAAAAAGAATCCTATAACTGGTCTATGTCGGTACAAAATTTAATCGATTGGTTGCGCGACGTCCGCGAAAAAAATAATCTCTACGCCGTCTTTTTTATTTGGGATGAGTTTACCGAATACTTTCGTAACAATCTCAACAACATTACGGGCTTGCAGGAAATTGCCCAAAACGCGGCCGAATTGAGTTTCTATTTTTTCCTGATAACTCATAGCGATGCAAATCAACTTATAACCGATTCAACTCAGCGAAAAATTATCGAGGCACGTTTTAAAATTTCCCGTATCACTTTGGCGGAGAGCACGGCTTTTCAATTGATGGCACAAGCTTTGTCGATTGATTCGGATTTAAAAGACGAGTGGAAAAATATTACTCTCGAGCTGTGGGAAAGTGTTCAGCGCGACGCCGCGAATTTTATAATCAAGCGCGACGAATCAATTAAACTCGATGACATTAAAAACCTTTTGCCGATTCATCCCTACGCCGCTTATTTGCTGAAGTTTATTGCGCAATCAATCAGCTCCAATCAGCGAACGATGTTTCAATTTCTCTGCGCGGCGGACAACGGTACTTTTAAAAATTTCATTGACGGTCACGGCTTTGAATATGGCGGAGATAATTTCCTTACAACGGATTTTCTTTGGGATTATTTTTTCAGGGAAGATAATCCGGATTTGGATAAAACTTTTTTGGAATCGATATCGCACTACAATAATTTTTCTTCTGTATGCAAAAACGATAACCAACAGCGTATTTTGAAAACGACGCTGATTTTGTTTGCTCTGCAACAAAAAAATCTTGGCGGTCGCGGTGGTGCCTCTTCGCTTTTACGTTCTACTCAAAAAAATATTTTCGCGTGTTTTGCCGGTACACCGATTGAAACCGAAGTCAAATCCACGTTGAATTATTTTGCCGACAGGGGAATTATCAGCGCGTTGGAGGAAGGAAACGACACCGGTTATATTTTAGCAACCACCCAAATAGATCCCGATCGCATGGAAAATATTTTGAAGCAGGTTCGCAGTGAAAAATCTTTCGACGCAATTATCAAAGATGATAACTATGGGGTGACCGGAAAATTCAAGCCGACCGATTATCTTAAATTCCGTTTCGACATTCAAATTATTTCTCCGACGAAATTTTTGCAGACAAGCGCATCGACTTTTTCGTTGGAAGATAATCAAATTTTGGCGTTTTACATTTTCGCAGCAGATGAAGAGGATCAAGGAAAAGTAAATCAAACGATTCAAAAATTGCGCGAAAAATTCCCCGAACGTTGTGTAATCGCAGATTTTTCGGTCACTCCCTTTACCAAGCAACGCTATGAAAAATTTGTTCAGAACAAAGCCCGCGAACTTTATTTTAAAGATGTTCCGAATCAATCGGGACAAGTAAAGCTTGCGAAAAAATCTGCGACGGATCTTGTAGATGAATGGATTCGCCAACTTGCAGTAACAACTGTACGCATATGGACTTCCGCCGATGATTCCGTTCAAATTTCGGGCGAAGGAAATTTTTTCAAACAACTCAGGGAACTGAACAAGAAATTTTTCGGTGACGGGCTTGAAGAAATTTCAATCAACGACAAACTTTTTTCTACAAGCGGACTAACTGAAACTGTTGCGAAGTATGCAATCAGCGGCGAAAAAGTAAAAGGGAGTTTTAATTCTCTGAATTTAATTGGCGCGCCTTTCCAAGTACTTTGCGACAATGGTGGCGAAAATTATTGGAAGGCAACCCCTTCGCATACTATTTCCAAAATGAAACTCGTTGTCGACGGTATAATTAAAAACGGCTTGAAAAAACGCAACGAAGTAGCTTTTTGCGACATTTGGAACGCGTTGAAAAAACCGCCGATAGGTTTGTTAAAATGTGTCGGATCTATTTTCCTCCTTGGTCTTCTGCTCAAAGATTATGCCGACAAAAATTTTTATATCCGCGATGTTAACAGCAATACGAGTACTTTAACGAGCGATAAACTTTGTAATTTAATCGTCAACACGGTCAAGGAATTGCCGGGCTCTCGTGATAAATTTATCGTCAAGCAGACGCCCGAACATGTAAAATTTTGTTCGATAACCTCCGATATTTTCAATCTGCCCAAAGACAAAATAAATTCCGTTGACGATACTGCAAAGAATATAAAAATTTATCTCAAGAAAAGTTGTTATCCGCTGTGGTCTCTGAAATATTTTATCGAAGAAAATTATTTCGATGCTCCCTACAAAGAAACTTACTTAGTCTTTTTGAAATTGTTGGAGGAGTTTATAAATCCTTCGGCAGGGCACGATGTGACAAAGATTGCCGACAAAATTTTTGCCGTTTACGATAAAAATCCTGTTGTCATTGAGGAACTCAAAAACATTGTGCGCGAAGAAAATTTCAAGACCGGTATGACATACTATATTGCGCAGTACAATCCCGATTTAAAAAAGATTGTCGGGCGGCTCAAATTTCTTGAGAGCGAATATCTTGCGCGGCTCAACGAAAAACTTTCTGCCGATTCGGCGTATTTATGGAAGGTTGAAGACGTAAACAAGCAGATTGATAACCTTTTCGATGAATTGCGTTTGATTGAGGCTGTCAATCCAATTCTTTCCGCTCCGCAAAAAAATTTGTCCGACGTGTGTAGTGCTCTGGGCGATAAATTAAACAAGATAAGGATTCCGCGCACGGTTGTCGAAGAATTTCAACCCAACTTAAAAAATCTGTTCCAAATTTTTGCCGCCCTTCGCACCAATTCCGAAAAAAATTTTGCGCAGGCGGCAGAACAAATAAATCAATCGACGCAAGAATTTACGATTTTTTTCGAGAATCAATTTGAATTCTTCGCCCAAGCTTTGAGGACTTACGTCGAAAATCAAATCGAGTCAAAATTTGTCGAAAAACTTTTTAACGAAGTTCCAGCCGGAATTTTCTTCATGACTTGCGATGATTTCGTTCTGCAAATGAAAAGGCGTTTGCAAAAGTTCCGTCAAGACGAACAGACCGATAAATTTTTCGCGGCGTGGCATGAAGTCACAAGCACAACTTCGCCGTCGGATTGGTCGAATAAAAATGAAATTCCGATTCTCTGTGCGTTTCAAGATTGTCTCGACGAAGCGCAACCCTATTTTTCCGCGCTCAATAAAACATCGCAGTTAACTGATAATATGGATTCCGCATTGAAATTTATTCGCGGCGAAAAACTCGCGCGACTTTCCGATAAAGAATATTTGAATCGTGAGTTCGTGAAATATTTTTGCGGCGATAATTATGCCGTCGTTGTGAGCGTTGAGGAGTTACAAAAAATTTTGCGTCGACATCTGGGCAATAACGTTTACTCATGGTTCTCCAACAAAAAAAATTGCGAATTTCAGATTAAAACTTTTGCCGAGAAAAACTATCGGGAAAAATTTTTATCCGTTGTCCGCGAAAAAATTCGTAACTTATCCGCCGAGGAAGCGCAAAAATATCTTGAGGATCTTATATACAAAGATACGTTGTTAGGCATTCGCGTTTTAAAGGATGCTCAAAATTAAGCGTTAAAATTGCTTTGACTATCATAAACTCATGCAAGTCGCCGAAAATGTACTGCAGGCGATTACGGTGGCTTGTATGGGCATATTCAAAAAGAGGAACTCACAATGATTGCTTTTGACAGCCTTGACGAGTTGAAAAAATTTTTGCGGGATGATAAGGACAGAAAAACATTTTCGCCCGTGCGATTTATAAATGTTGATTCGTTGCACGATTGGATTCAGATAAAAAATTTCTCGGATACATTGGCAACGAATTTTATTTTTTTATCGGATTACTGCGCCGAAGAAGATACCTTTCCGAATTTGCGGAAGCTGCGCAGTGATTTGCAAAAAGAGAGCCGAAATATTTGTGTCCTTCCGCTGTCCGAATTTTTGCGATTAAATCCGGATTTGGTCGCGCGAGAAATAAATTTGTTGTTGAATTTACGCAAGGATGAAGTTTGTTCGTTCCGATTTTATTTTCCGATGTACCGTATGAAAAATTTTTTCGGGTCGTTGAAAATAAGCGATTCGCGTCAAAAAAATTGCGTACTGTTATTGTCATCGAAAGAGACCGATGATTATTCTTTGACCGTAATTCAAAAGTCTATGCGGTTTAAAATTTCGGGCGAATGCGTCGACGGATTCAAACAGTACTTGAGTTATTGGGAAAACTATCCGAATACATCGCTGACTTTGTACACCGAAAATGCCGTTTATTTGCAGGATAAAAAATTTTTCGACAACGTGAAAGTTATCGCCAATGCCTTTGATTTGCTCCGTCAAAATCATAACTTGCCTGCCGAATTCAAAAGAAATTTCGGGCGCGAAGAAGATTGGCAAAAGATGGTCGAATTGGTTGCGACGGTCGGAAATTTTGAACAAGTCTTTCGCGGAGAATTTAAACTCGACGGCTTCGGAATAAGCGCATTTAAAAATTTTGGCGTGCTTGAAAATTTTCGACAATGGTTGCTGTGGCTTTGGTGCATGTTACAAGGTTCCGATTACTTATCGCGCTGCGCAAAGGCATCCACATCACCGAAAGAATTTATGAATCAAATTTACGAAATGATTTTCTCTTGCGTTGATGAAAAAAATTTCAACAGTCTTTGCGACGAACGAAGAGAAATTTTATCGCTGACGAAAACTTTTCCGCCCGAAACTTTTCCGGAACAAATTCGACAGGCGGATAAACGTCTTGCGCTGAAAATTTTAACAAACACTTCGCACGTCGAACAACTTTTAATCTTTGAAACGTTACAGCGATTCGGATTTAAAGAATTGAGCGCGGTACGGAAAATTTTAAAAGTAACATTCCCACAACTTGCAAACTATTTAGCGGAAGGCGCGGAAAGTCTCGGCGATAATCAAGCGAAATATTTTAATCATTATCGTTGGCTCAAAGTGACAAATCGTCTGACCGCGGATTTTAATCGATACGTCACGGATATCGCCGAGAATGCCGGCAGAAATATTTATGCCTTGAAGTCGAGAAATGAAATTGTCAATGAAGAATATTCGGATAAAGCTGCCGTCTTTTTTGTCGACGGACTTGGCGCGGAATATATGAATTTTTTTGTGACAGATTTTGCGTCGCTCGAAGAAAATTTTTCAATCAAATATCAAATAGGGCGTTGCAATCTGCCGTCCGTCACGGAACATAACAAAGATTTTTTATCCGGAAAGAATGTTGCCGAGGAAATATTAACCCTCGACACGATAAAACACGAAGACAGGAATTACCCCGAAAATATTTTGGGCGAACTGCAATTTCTTTCGACACTCAAGGAAAAAATTTTGCACGCTCTTAATCTGTACGAAAAAATAATTTTATGTTCGGATCACGGGACAAGTCGTTTGGCGGTACTTGCACGTAAAACCGAATTTGATACGGCTTTCTGCGCAGAAAATCGAAAGGTCTACAAAAGCGGACGATTCGCCGAGGCTTTGCCGAACGACACAGTAAATTTCCCGACGGCTCTCGAATACGACAATAAAACAATTTTTGCCGACTACTCACGGTTTACTCAAAAAGGCGCGCCGGGCAATGAAATTCACGGCGGCGCGACACTCGAAGAAATTTTAGTGCCTGTCATCACGATTGAACGCCGTAAAAAAATTCCCAATCAAAAAATTTTGTCGTCCGTGAAAAAAGTTAAGCGCGGTATTAATAAGAATGCCGATTTTGATATCTGACGGGGAGGAGAATTTTGTTTGAATAAAAATTTGGAAATCAAACTAAAAAAATATTTCGGCGATATGCTTGTCTATAAATCATCGGGCAATACAAAATTTTTTTCCGCACTGAGTTTGCCGTCATTTATGCGCGATTGGTTGGTCATGCGTTTTTCCGATGAAGACGGCAATATCGATACGGAAGAAATTTCCGATTACGTCAGAAGTGTTATCCCGAAGGAAGAGCAATGGAACAAATATATGATGAATATGCTCCTGCACGGCGAACATTCGAGATTTCTGACAAAAGTTAAAATCGAATTCGACACACGCAATCGACGCGCTCTTTTCAGTCTTCCAGATTTTTCTTTCCCGAATAAAAAAGAAGACGCCGTTGCCGATTGGAACGTCGTCGAACAAAATCAAAAATATTTAATGTCCTCGAATGAAATTTGGGGAATTGTCGAGCTTTCTTGTTGCGAAGATTCACAGACGAAAAAAAATATTTTCCGTTTGGTTGACTTCGTGCCGTTCTGTCCCTACACGATTGACATAAACTACTACAAGGAAGCCAGAAAAAATTTTTCGGTGGATGAATGGATTGATATTCTCTTGGGCGCGATTGACTATAATCCGCAAGGTTTTGAAACGCAAAATCAAAAAATTTCCATGCTCAAGCGACTTTTGCCTTTCGTGGAAAAGAGATTGAATTTGATAGAGCTTGCACCCAAAGAGACCGGTAAGTCTTATATTTTCTCGAATATCAGCAAATACGGTTGGCTAATCTCGGGCGGCAGTATCACTCGCGCCAAAATGTTTTTCGACATGAACAGGAAAACCACGGGACTTGTATCACATTATGATTACGTTGCATTTGATGAGATTCAAAGCATAACTTTCAAAAAAGACGCTTTGGAGATGCAAGGCGCATTGAAAGGTTACCTTGAGAGCGGCGAATATCGTGTGGGTAACGACAGAAAAACAGGCAATGCAGGATTAATTTTACTGGGCAATATTGATTCTTATCTGATGAATGAGAATAAAAACATGTTTACAGATTTACCGGAAATTTTTCGTGAATCCGCTCTCCTCGACAGATTCCACGGATTTATTAAGGGGTGGAGCATACCGAAGATGAAAGAAAACCTGAAGGCAAACGATTGGGCTTTGAATTCGGAATACTTCAGCGAAATTATTCACTCATTGCGCGACGAACTTAATTATCGTATTGTCGTGGATCAAATGTTGGATATTCCGAAAAATGCCTCCACACGTGATACCGAAGCAATCAAAAGAATTTGCACGGGTTTTTTAAAATTATTGTTTCCGCATGTGGAATCTACCGAACAAATAGACGAAAACGATTTCGAGATTTATTGTCTTCGTCCGGCGAAAGAAATGCGCGGCATAATCAAAACACAACTGGGTATTCTGGATTTTGGGGAGTTTGGGCATTCTACCATACCCGATATAAAAACCAGACACCTTTAATCATCGTCTTGCATCGTGCCCAGAATTTTTAAAGGCATTTGATTCCAGTGATAACATTATTTAAACCGTATTTGGATATTTAAATTTATGAACATTGAGCCTTCGGACAAATAAATTTCTCCGTAGTTATATCTTGTCGTCGACGGTCTGTCTAATTTCGTATGCTCCAACAGATAAGTTTCAAAAAAATCTCTGTTGTAGATATGATAAGCAACTACATTTCCCGTTTGGGTTACGATTATATATCCGCCGTTTGCTTTGTCATGACCATCCCACTCCGTAGCCGGTACCATTCCCAGAGCTACGGAACAAAGTAACTTTTTAATTTTATATGTATAAAGTTTCTTCGGATTGGTGTATCTTAGGGGATTTTTTTCGGATACCAATTCTATCAACTCTTGTAAATCGGTTTTGCCGGTCGAATAACTTTCCAAAAGAATGCTTGCCAATATATAATCCATCGCAGTATCTATCATAGATAAATTTTCTTTAAATGTTTCTCTATTCATTTTGAAATAAGTCAAAGAGCCGTATTTTTTTATTGCCTCGATACGATGAATCAATTTTTTGTTATCGTCTATTGAATTTATTTCATCCATGTTATCCCGATTTAATCCTTCAATTTTGTAAACAAAGTTTGTCGCACCACTCGCGTTAAGAAGGGTAGGAGCACTGCCGAGTTCCGATTTGATACTGAATCCGCAAATATTATTTATGCCGGTCTGTATATCGTGAATTATCATTGCCCTGCATCGTGTCTGAAATTTCCAAAGGCAAAGATGTTTGTTTTATCTCAATTGTTCTCCCGTATAACTCTAACATTAACCGTTGACTTTCGGAAATTAATTTGTTTCTGTCATTGCTGAATTCATCCCAAATTTGTTTATCGAGCCGACTTGTATTTTTTAATCCGACAATACCCTGCTTCTGTAAAGTTTCGTCAAAACTGGCGAAATTACTTACTTTCATGTTAACAGAGCTTGGCGAATGACCGATTAAATTAGCTACACGAATTACATCCGGATTTTTTTTCGACGACGATTGAATTGATATCTTGAAGTACAAATCCAAGGCAATAATTTCGTCTTCGCGCGTCCATTTTTTTTCTGCATAATACTCCTTTGTTTCCGATGATTAATTTTTTACACGTACGTAAATTTTTTGATTGGGGTATGATTCCGCAATTTTTTTCAATTCGTCATCGCGACACAAAAGATAAACGGTATTTTTTTCTAAGGCTAAGAAGTCGGTTATTATCGCGGTTTTTACAACATTAAATGACGAATACTCTACAAAAGATATTCCGCCCGAATATTTTCCCCTGCATTCGTCGATTGCCTCGGAAATATTCAGCGACTCATTTAACTTGAAATTCATCATCTCGATACGCAAATTATCGTTGCCCGTTAATTCCATATCTGCGCAGAGAAAAATTTCATTATCCGCTGATATCAGCAAATAAAAATTTTCGTAGTCGGTTATATCGTTAATATATTCTTCTCTTGATAAAATTTTCAAAGGTAATTTCCTCGCTCAAAAATCAAATCGTTATGATAAATCAAAAACTCTTTTGCCGGAGCAAATTTTTCCGGTGCCATTATCTTCGTGTTATCGTAACAACCGAAAAATTTTTCGACCGTCTCACCGTTGTAAATGTCTTTGATTAGTTTCGACACGTGTATTTTATAATCGGGCGTAACGGTAATAAGACCAACGTCAAAAGCTTTATCGTGCAGTGCGTTGAGACAAAGCCCGTTGCTTGGATTTGTTTTTTCCGAATTATTACTTTTCGACCATGGTTTAATATGACTTGCTATCAAAAGTTGCGAATTGTTTAACCCGGTTATACAACATGTGTTTCTGTAAGCACTCAACACCGATTGCCTGAAGAAATTTTGATTTACTCTTTGTTTGGTGGTAATAATTTTGTCGTAACCTGAAAGCGATGCTATTGGTTCCGTGTTCTCAATGTCTTTCTTTTGCAAATCTGCTATCAGCTGTTCGCTTTCAAAAGCCAATCTATCCCAATCGCCGTTAAACTCGTTCCAAATTTGTTCATCGAGTTTACTTGCATTCATCAAGCCTACAATACCGCGTTGTTTCAGTGTTTCGTCGAAACTTCCGAAGTTTCCGATTTTCATGTTGACGGCACTGGGCGAACGACCGATTAACTTAGCTATACGAATTACTTCGGGATTATCTTTTGATGACCTTTGAAACGGAATTTTGCAATACAAATTGAAGACAATAATCTCTTCTTCACGCGTCCATAAATTTTTTCTCACGATATACTCCTATTATATTCGACTGATAAATTCCCGTCTTATCGGGAATATTTTTATTTAACGAAGGATAATATTTGCTGTCGACGCTGTAGTAATAACGATTGTCACGACCGATTGAGCGATTGATTATATCATCTATCGTTGTTGTCAATGCAACTTCTTCGGGGAATTTAAATTCGCGGAGCATGTCATAATCCGAAAATGCCACAATAAATGTTCGACTTCTGTCTTGCGGAATATTACCGTGCGTGCAAGCATTTTCTATGTCATATTTCACGCAATACCCCAACTCTGCCAATGTATTGAAAATCGTTATGAAGGTGCGTCCGTCGTCGTGATAAATGAGATTCTTGACATTTTCCAAAAAAATAATCCGAGGCTTTATTTCTTCCGCTACTCGTGCTATCTCGAAAAACAAATTACCGCGTGCATCTTTAAAGCCGCGCTGATATCCCATGATTGAAAAACTTTGGCAGGGAAATCCGGCGATTAACACATCTGCTTTCGGGATTTTCTTTTCGTTTACGGTTAAAATATCTGCCTCGATTAATATGTTTTCGTCAAAATTATTTCTGTAGGTGATACAGGCAGACTTGTCGGATTCGTTTGCCCAAATTATTTCAAAGCCCGCCTGTTGAAATGCCAAATCTATTCCGCCGATGCCGCTAAATAAACTGACTACGGTTGGTCTAATCATTCTTTCTTACCTTAGACTCGATAATATCTGCGCAGGTTTTCACGTCACGCAAAATTTCCTTACCCCAAAATCGGATTACCGTCCAACCTTCTTCTTTTAACTTTCGGCAGACAATTTCATCGCGTTCCATATTCCGCTCTATCTTCGGTATCCAAAATTCTTGATTCGATTTGAAATCATTTTTGCGTTCCGACCAGTTATAGCCGTGCCAAAATTCACTGTCGCAAAACACGGCGATTTTTTTCCCTATGAAAGCTATATCGGGTTTGCCGAAAATCCCCGTCACATTCTTCCTGTACCTAAGACCGCGCGACCATAATTCTTTTCTCAAAGTCATTTCGATTTTAGATCCCTTATTTTTTACCGCGCGCATGTTCTTCGATATTTGTTCCGCCGTTTTCTTTGACATGACTTCACCCAATCACTTAATATCGGAAAAAACTTCTTCAATCGTGTCACTTAGGTTCTTCCAAGAGATGTTTATGATTTTACAATAATTCTTATCGTTCTTAAGATAATTGGTTGCCGTTAATTTAGAATTACGATTTGCTTCCCAAGAATAAATTTCAGAACCTTTATCTATTATAGCCTCAAATAATTTATGCAGTTTTGCGTCGTATAACTCTTCATCTTTGATAATCTTTGCCGGAAAGAGCGATTGAATATCTCCGAGGTTGCGGAAGGTTTTACATAATTCATCTCTTATAGAATCATGTTCGGATTTTGCTATGGAATAAATTACATCTAATTGTTTAGAAGTAACATTTCCCTGATGATATCTCGCGGCGAGAGCGGTAAAAGCAATGCAAATGGTTCGGGCGTTATATGTAAAGGAAATAAAATCCGCGCTGAGATTCTTTTTTCTGATTTTCGCTTCAAATTCGGGCTTAAATTTTTTATTGAAATAGTAATCCATGTAGAGGAGTTCTTTACATATTTGAGCGACCTGTTTTTGGTTACCTTTGAAAATGTAATCGTAGTACTCTTTTCCAAGAAACAAAGAGGGGTTGGTTCTACTTGAGCAAGGCAATTGAAAGATAGCCGCAAGACATAATTTACCGATTCCCAAAAGATTTGTGTTCAAATAATCCGTTTTAAATTGCTTGGGAATATTTTCGCCGCGTTTCGTTCTGTAAAATACTCCGAACATGCGCATAGTCTTTGCAAAAGTAAGTTGTTCGGAAGAATTTGCTTTTAAATCCATTGGCTTGATTGCCTTCTGCGCATTCGTTGCCTTAGCTACTTCTAAACTAAAATCTATTTTTTCTTTATCCGTTTTGCCTACTGGCTTTATAATTTTGCAGACAATATAGAAGTCGTTATTAATATCAATATTTTCACTTTTATGGAGTATGTATACAGTTTGTCCGCCGTTAACTATAGAAAATTTTTTTAGTGTTACTTCACGCCCATCGACTTTAAAATAATCGCAAATTATTGTAATGCCGTTGTTTTTAAACCAAAACGACTCTTGATTTTTTTCAATGGTATCTTTTATCTCTTTGTCGATATTTCCGCCCTCGATATGATATCTAAGGTTGCGCGACAAAAGTTTTATGTTGTATTTACTGTATAACCTTTTAAGAGAAAGCACGGAGGCATTTACAATTACGGCATCATCACCGTACCGAAGGAAATTATTTTCGGAATCTATTTGCAATGTATCGACGTCTATATCGGTTTTTATCGCTTCGGAGGCTTCAATTTCCTCCACGATGTCGTTACCAAACATTATTTGCAGTTCGATATTTGTAGAGTTTAAAAATTGTTCATAAAAAATTCTTTTAATCTTTTCGATGTTGATTGTTCTTTTGGGAGCACTTGTGTATAGGATAAATTTGATTTTGGATTCGTCACTAAATTCAAGATTAAGAAATCTGCTTTTGACTTGTTTATTAACTTGTTCATAGTGGCAATTACACATATCCTTGTAGAACGTCGCCATTTTTAAAACTGCATTTTTAATTTCTTCACTTGAAATATTCATAACAAGTTTTGACTGACCAATTATAAGATTATTGTTATCGGAATCCGGTTCAATCAATAAAACATCCACACCGCCGTCATTTGTGCCATCGACTACAACATCATCAAATTCATTTTCCGGCAATTGATTTGACGGGTCTTTGTAGAAATTAACCATAACACATAACAGAGAAAATATATATTCGTCTGTACGCAATCCGATAGACGAAAAATTAAACCGCATGTCTTTGATTTTATCCTTGATACGTTCATAATTTTTGTTCTTTGTAATTTTCATGCTGTCTCTTCCCGACAATCAAATTAAAATTCGCCTGTGGAGCCGAATCGCCCGCGCCGTTCTGCTCCGACTCCTATCGTGTCGCCGTCCACCGTCAAATATTTTTGAAATACTCCCTGCGCTATTCTCATACCGCGCGGAATTTCAAAATCGTCGCCCAATGTCGTCACGGGCAAAATTATATGTCCGCGATAATCCGCATCGATTACGCCGACACCATTCGCCAAAATCAAATTATATTTTACCGCAAGACTTGAGCGCAGATAAATCAACAAAACTTCGTCCGCAGGAAAAAAGGCCTTGAGACCCGTAGGCACGAGCGAAATTTTTGTCCTCGACACCAAAACATTTTCCGCTGCCTCCAAGTCATAACCTGCACTCAGAGCCGTCTTGCGTGTCGGAATATGAATTCCTTCGTACCCTTCGAGAATCTCAAAGCCTCTTATCATAATTGACGCGGCTCAAACGTTGCCGCTCGTCGCCGCCTCTCGTATTTATTTTTATCCGAAATTTATTCCTCTTCGACTTTTTCCGTTATCGGCAAATTTTCATCTTCCTTTGCTTCGGGGAATTGCGCAATATTGCCGAGCGGTTTTGCCGGTGTGATTGTCGAGATTGCATGTTTAAAGACCATTTGTTGACGACCCATTGCATCAATCACTACCGTAAACTGATCGAAACCGCGGATAGTGCCCTTAATTTGAAAACCGTTGACGAGATGAATTGTCACAGGGATATTTTCCTTCCGCGCTTGGTTTAAAAAGTTCTCTTGAATATTAATTATTTTGTTTGTTGACATCAAAACTTCTCCCCTTTACAAACGTCGAAAATTTCCAACCACCTTATATAATTCATCCGCCGATACCAAGTCAATTGGCGTTTGGCGAAATTTCTCGTGGCTTGACTTATTTTTGCAATTGTTTCGTCGAGCGTGGCGACACCTTGCAGATATTCGACGGTCTCCTTGTAGCCGATTCCCAACATCGCTTGTGCTTTCGGATTTATTCCGCTCGCCAGCAAATTTTTTACTTCCTCGATTAAACCGTCCTCAAACATCCGATTCGTTCGCCGATTGATTCTCTCGTAGAGTTTGGCACGTTCCGCCGTCAGCCCGAAGACTATTGCGTCGTAAACAAGTTCGCCCGTCCGTTTATAATGGCTGATTGAACTTTTACCGCTGTCAAATTCGTAACCTTCGACAAGAGCTTGAATATAAAGCCCCGTGCCGCCCGCGACAATCGGAATCTTTCCGCGCCGATTTATTTCTGTGATAATCGGGCGCGCGCGTCTTACGAATTCACCGACACTGAATTTTTCTTCCGCATCCAAAATATCAATCATATGATGCGGAACGCGTGCCAATTCTTCCGCCGTAGGTTTTGCCGTGCCGACATTGAAATTTCTGTAGACGGACATCGAATCCGCCGATATTATTTCCGTGTCAAATTCTTCGGCAATCTTCAGAGCCAATGAGCTTTTACCCGTGGAAGTTGCGCCCAAAATTACAACAAGTTTTTCACATTGAGAATCAGTGTCTCGTAAAGATTTTACCGAATCAAAGACTTTTGTCAAGCTAAACGGCTCGGCGGTAAACGTCTTAACTTTGTTGGGCATCTCAAATCAATTCAATTGATTCGCCCGGCTTGACGATATGCACTTTTGCATTCTTGACAAGTTTGGCAAATTCTTCGGGATCTTGCTTGATGATATCCCATGTATTGTAGTGAATCGGGATAACATTTTCCGCGCCCAAAAATTCGACGGCTTTGGCCGCGTCGACGGGATCCATTGTGTAGTGACCGCCTATCGGTAATATCGCGTAATCAATTTTGTCGCGTTCGCCTATCAACTTCATATCGCCGAATAAAGCCGTATCGCCTGCGAAATAAATATTTTTTCCGCCGACATTGATGACATAGCCGCAAGCAACGCCGCCCGGTACGCCCGAAGAATGCAGAGCCGGAACCATTCGCACAAACCCAAAAGAAGTTTTGACTGTGCCGCCCAAATTCATTCCGATAGTTTTTGCTCCATCGCCTGCCAAATCCAATATCTCGGGAATGGTAATGGCTGTCGCGTCTGTTCTTACAACTACACTGACAACATCGCCGATGTGATCCCCATGCGCGTGCGTTACCAAAACATAAGTTGCATCAACTTCGCTTTCTTTAACCGACGCCGCTGGATTCCCCGTGAAGTAAGGATCGATTAAAATTTTGTCTTTACCGTCGTCAATTTGACAGCAAGCATGTCCGTAATAATTGTAGCTTAACAATATTCTTCGCCCCCGTTCAAAATTTTTCTGTCTTATTCTATAAAATACATGTCAATCCCTGCAAAGCCGTAATTTTGATATGAAATCATCTGCGCTTCAAAAATAATTAACGACGCCCGTAAACAGTGTAACATCGGAATTTGTATCGCGAATCAAGAATAAGAAAGGTCTGTCCGCATAGAAATATACAATCTTCGGTTCGTCGAAGGAAGGCGCGGCAGTCGTTTCAACCATTGATATTTCGGTAACCGCCGCCGCTTTCGTGCCCTGTTCGTCGACTTTTACTTTCGCGCGATGTTTGGCACTTCCGATTTTCAGCCGCGTATCGTTAACGATATTAAAATATTCCGCGTCATCGCTGAACGATTTTACAATGCCCATCGCCTTGAAATGTTCTTCGAGAGCATTTTCTATATCCAATTCAAATTTCGGAAGACGCACAACTACTTCGCCGTCAAAACCCCACGCGTTGTCGAGCTTCTTTAAAAATTCCGCGCGGTATTCTTTACTTTCGGCAATCCATAATTCTGACGGATTCAACAAATTATCATCCGTAGGCATTATCACATACATTGCGGCATTCTTTGAGTACGGAAGTTTTATCGCCTTAAAAGTTTTGTCCTCAACGTAAGCGATTTCATTGCGGAAATTTTTATTCATCATGTCTGTGAAAGTTTTTTGACCGTCGCGGTTGGTAAACTCCTGCGCAGTCGTTTGACTTTCATCGAACGGAATTGCCCAGGTGCCTTTGAAGTAAACGACATTTAATAAATCCGTAATCGTCGCTTCGTTGGCAATCGCTTTGTAATTAGGAATAAATCCGCTCGTCTTATCTTTTACCCACTCGGTAATTTTTTTCTTTTCGCCGTCGATGTTACCGGCAAAATCGGCTTTACGTACCTCTGATTTGTAAACATCCGTCACGATACTACGATAATCTTTGTTCAATCCGCGTTCGGCAAATTTTTTGTCTATCAACAGCAAATTCGATTCCATGAAAATATTTTCATCGCCGTAATTTTGTTTGACGAGTTCGGCGAATTTTTTATGCCCGTCATTGAGTACATCTACACTTTCCGATTCCGTTGCCGTCAAAAGTTCCCGTAGAGTTTCACCAGTCGCGCCGTTCGCCAACATACCGAGAGCCGCCGTCATCCCGTAGGGCGAATAAAAAATATTTTCGTCCTGAATAAGTGTCGCCATATATTTCCAAGAAAATTCGTCGACACTCTTTGATAAACTCTGCGGCACCTCTACTTTGACATTATCCGCCGAGGCACATGCGAAATTTAAACAACTCAACATTGCAACCGCCGCCGTTAAAAATTTTTTCATGAGTTCGCCACTCCCTTTCGATAAATTTGTTGTCGTCATAATTATATCAGCGTTTATTAAAATTTGACGGTACGAATAAATTATTTGCCCGAGAATTTCGCGGCGGTTGTATCGTCCTTTAAAAAATTTTTTGTCTGTGGTATTATCGCCCGAAGAGATTCCCGAATATACGGGAGCGAATGTGTGTGAGCAATGCCTAAATTTAATACAGGCAAGGAGAAATTTGTAATGACTTTAACGGAAAAAACAACGGGAACATTTTACGGAATAGGAGTAGGCACGGGCGACCCCGAATTGCTGACGGTGAAGGCGATAAACGCGCTGAAAAAAATCGACGTACTGATTGCCCCGAAGACCGAGAAAAAAGACGACAGCGTCGCTCTGTCAATCGCACAGCCCTATTTGAAATCGGATGCCCAAATAGTTTATCAGACTTTCCCGATGGTAAAAGATTTTGCCGACGATAATGAAGTATTGGCTGTCTTTGAATCGAATCGCGACGAAATTTTACAACTCCTGCGCAGCGGTAAAGATGTCGGTTTTGCCACAATCGGAGATCCTATGTTTTACAGCACCTACATTTATATTTTCCGTCTGTTGAAAGATAGCGGCGTTAATGTCGAGACGATTGCCGGCGTACCTGCATTTTTGGCAATTGCTTCGCAAATCGGGCGTCCTCTGGTTTTCGGTAACGATATCATCACAATAATTCCCGCGACCGCAAATTTAGACGCGATTAATCATGCATTGGATAATTCCGATGCGACAGTCATAATGAAAGTCTACAAAAATTTTCCCGAAATCGTCGACGCGCTCAAGTCGCGCAATATGCTTGATGACGCCGTTTTAGTCAGTCGCGCAGGTCTCGACGACGAAAAAATCATTACCGATATCGCCGCCCATAAAGATGATTCGTTGAATTATTTGTCGACCATTTTGACGCGGAGGAGTCATGATTAAAAAATTTTTCGGGACAATGTTGATAGCCGGTTTATTGTTGACAGGTTGCGGCACGGAAAAAATTTCGGAGCCCAATGAAATTTCGAGTGAAAATATTTTCGCGGAAGTGACTGACGATATCGGCAGGAAAGTAATTTTAACGAAGAAACCCGAAAGAATTGTCGTGACCGCCGCAGGATTCACCGAGCCTTTACATGCCGTGGGCGGTAATATCGTCGGGCGTCCCGATTCCAAAAATCAAATGCCCGATTGGGCGAAAGATTTGCCGAGTGTCGGGCAAGTTTTCCAAATTGATACCGAACGCCTTATAAGTTGTGCTCCCGATTTGGTTATCGTCAACAAAGGTATGAACGAAAAACTTTTGCCGCTCCTCGACGAAAATAAAATCCCCGCGCTTGTCATTGAAATGAAAACTTACGAAGATGTTAAACGCGGTTTGAGGACATTCGCGAAAATCAGCGGCGACCCGAATAAGGCGGAAGAATTAATCGGAGCAATGGATAACGATATCGCAGAAATTTTAAATCGCGTGCCTAAGGAAAATTTGCGCGTGGCTATACTCCATTCCACTGCGCAGGGTTTGAGTGTGCAACTTGACGGGAGCATAGCCGGTTGTGTCGTGAAAATGTTCGGCTGGGAAAATGTTGCCTCGGGTATGACGCCACTTGAAAAAAATCCTGATGCCGCGCCTTATAGTATGGAAACTTTGGCGCAACAAAATCCCGAAATAATTTTCGTAACCAGTATGGGCAACGCCGATGAAATTCGCGCAAATATGTTGAAGGCAATCGACGAAAACAAGGCATGGCAGGCTATCGGCGCGGTAAGGGATAACCGTTTGTATTTTCTGCCGCAGAATTTATTTTTGTTGAGTCCGGGATTAAATTACCCCGAAGCCGTAAAAAAAATGGCGCAATCAATTTACCCCGATAAATTTTAACACGGAGGTTTTTAATGTTTGTAGATACACATTGTCACTTGGAGGACGAAAATTTTGCCGAAGATCGCGCGGAAGTTTTGGCGCGCGCAAAATCTGTCGGCGTGGAGAAAATTATAAACTTCGGCAGTACGATGAAAAGTTCCGCCGCAATCGTTGAGCTGACAAAAAATTTTTCGGGATTATACGGCGGAGTCGGTGTACACCCCGAAGAAATCGACGACTTCGATAAAAATTCCTGCGCACATCTTGCCGAATTCGCCGCAGAAAAAAATATCGTGGCTATCGGCGAAATAGGTTTGGATTATCATTGGGAAAAAGATTCCGAACGCCGTTTGATTCAGCAGAAAATTTTCATCGCGCAACTTGATTTAGCAAGACAATTGCATTTACCCGTATGTGTTCACGATCGCGACGCTCATGCCGATACCCTCAAGATTTTGCAGACCGAAGGACACGATTTGCGCGGCGTACTGCACTGTTATTCCGGTAGTGTCGAGACCGCAAGGGAAATTTTTAAATTGGATTGGTTTATCGGTGTCGACGGTCCTTTGACTTTTAAAAATTCCGCCAAAGTACCCGAAGTAGTCAAAGCTGCTCCGCGCGACAGAATTTTGATTGAAACCGATGCCCCTTACCTTGCGCCCGTACCTCATCGCGGTAAACGTAACGAACCCGCTTTTGTCGTGGATGTCGCAAAAAAATTGGCGGAGGTGCGCGGCGATACTTTGGAACAAGTCGCCGAATACACTACAGCCAATGCCAATGACCTTTACCACATTTTTTAACGGAACAGTACGAAAAAGGCAGCCGCGAAAATTATCGTGACTGCCGATTTTATTTTATCGGTTAAATTATCTGGGGAATATTTTTACAGAATGAACTGCGAAAGGTCGCGATTTTTGGCGATATCCTTCAAACGTTCGTCGACGTAAGCGGAATCGATGACAATTTCTGTCTTGCCTTCCTCGACCATATCGGGAGCGGAGAAAGAAATTTCCTCCAATAATTTTTCAAGCAAGGTATGCAGACGACGCGCGCCGATATCTTCGGCCTGTTCGTTGACTATTTCGGCAAGTTCGGCAAGGTGTTCAATCGCCTCTGCTTTGAAATCCAAAGTAAGTCCCTCGGTTTTCAGTAATGCCTTGTATTGTTTGAGCAAAGCATTTTGCGGTTCGGTTAAAATCTTTTCAAAATCGTCTTTGCTAAGGGATTTTAATTCGACACGAATCGGGAAACGTCCCTGCAATTCGGGAATCAAATCGGAAGGTTTAGCCGTATGGAATGCGCCCGCCGCAATGAACAGAATGTAATCGGTTTTGACGGGACCGTATTTAGTCATGACGGTTGAGCCCTCGACAATCGGGAGGATATCGCGCTGAACGCCTTCGCGACTGACATCGGGACCCGAACCGGAACCTTTCACGGCAACTTTATCGATTTCGTCGAGGAAAACAATGCCGCTGCGTTCCGCCAAATCTACTGCGGCCTCTTCCACTTCTTCCATATCGATTAATTTTTCTGCCTCTTCCTGCTCCAAAATTTTCCGCGCATTTGCGATAGTGACTTTACGTTTGCGCATACGTTTCGGGATGAGACTGCTGACCATATCTTGAAGATTATCGCCCATGCCCTCCAAACTCGAGCCCGAGAACATTCCGACCATCGGCTTTGCGTGATCCGTTACTTCCAATTCGATTAACTGGTCTTCCAATTTTCCCTCAATCAAACGTTTGCGGATAAATTCGCGTCCCGATTTCTTTTTCTCCTCGTCAATCTCGACGGGAATCGGCTCGTTTTTATCGTTCTCGGCATTGCCGAAAAGTTTACCGAGCGGATTTTGTGTGCGTTTAGGTTCTGGGACAAGGATATCTAAAATTCTTTCAACGGCATTCGCTGCCGCTTTCTCTTTAACATCTTCGGTGCGTTGTTTGTGTACCATACGCACGGCAGTCTGAGCCAAATCGCGGATTATTGATTCGACATCACGACCGACGTAACCGACTTCGGTAAATTTTGTCGCCTCTACTTTGATAAAAGGTGCTTTAACCAATTTGGCAAGACGGCGCGCAATTTCGGTTTTGCCTACGCCCGTAGATCCTATCATCAGAATATTTTTCGGGATAACATCATCGCGCATCTCTTCGGGTAACATGTGACTGCGCCAACGATTGCGCAACGCTATTGCCACGGATTTTTTTGCGTCGCTTTGCCCAACGATATATTTATCCAATTCCGCCACAATTTCTTTCGGCGTCTGGTCGTTCAATCCCAATTCCGTCACAACATCGATTTTATCATCTTTCATCTAAAATTTTCCTCCGTAAATGTTCAGTTGAGTTCTTCGACGATTATATTTTGATTCGTGAATACGCAAATATCCGACGCAATTGACAATGCCTCTTTGGCTATTTCGGGTGCCGTCATTTCGGTATGAGCAACCAGAGCACGCGCCGCCGCCAAAGCGTAAAATCCGCCCGAGCCTATTGCCGCTACATCTCCGTCGGGTTCTATTACTTCGCCGTTACCGGATAAAAGCAAAATCGTATCTTTATCGGCAACCAAGAGTAATGCCTCGAGTTTGCGCAAAATTTTATCGGTACGCCAATCTTTCGCCAAAGCTACTGCCGCCCGTTGTAATTGTCCGTGTGTCGATTCCAATTTCTCCTCGAATTTTTCAAACAGCGTGAAGGCATCTGCCACCGAGCCGGCGAATCCTGCGATTATTTTGTCGTGATAAAGACGACGAACTTTTTTTGCGGTTGATTTCATGACGGTACTGTTGCCGAAGGTAACTTGTCCGTCGCCTGCCAATGCTACTTTCCCGTCGCGTTTTACCGCTACTATCGTCGTCGAATGAAATTCTATTGACATTCTATTAGCCTCCTGTCGTTTACAATGTGTTTATGAAATTATCCATATCAGCCAGAGCACGAGCCGCCGATTTTTCTTTACGGAATTTTTTGGGCGTACGTCCCTCGAGTGGCGGTAATAATCCGAAAGTTACATTCATCGGTTGAAAATTATCTGTCGGTGCTGTCGTTATGTAATTCGCCAATGCTCCGTGACAAGTTGTCGGCGGAAAAATAATCGGCTCCGAATTTTGAGCAAGTCGCGCCGCGTTTACTCCTGCCATCAAGCCCGATGCCGCCGATTCTACATAACCTTCGACGCCCGTGATTTGTCCTGCGAAAAATATTTTCGGGTAACTGCGCAGTTGGAAAGTCGGCAATAAAATTTTCGGCGAATTGATGTAAGTATTTCTGTGCATTACTCCGAAGCGTACGAACTCCGCCGCCTCAAGTCCCGGAATCATTTGGAATACTCTACGCTGTTCGCCCCATGTCAAATGTGTTTGGAAGCCGACCAAATTATAAAGTGTTGCTTCGCGATTATCCTGCCGCAATTGCACGACCGCATAGGGTAGTTCTCCCGTTCTCGGGTCTATCAATCCGACGGGCTTTAAAGGCGCGAATCTCAATGTATCCTCACCGCGCGCCGCCAATACTTCAACCGGTAAACAGCCCTCGAAAAATATTTCTTTCTCGAAATCGTGCGCCTTGGTTTTTTCGGCGGCTATCAATTCTGCGCGGAAGTTCAAATATTCTTCGCGCGTCATCGGACAATTTATATAAGAGTTATCCGCACCTTTGTCGTAGCGTGATGCCTTAAATGCCTTTGAAAAATCAATCGAGTCGACGGTAACAATCGGAGCCGCCGCATCATAGAAATAAAAATCGTCGCCGCCCGTCAAGCGTTTGATTTCTTCGGCAAGTGCTCCGTCGGTCAAAGGTCCACTCGCGATAATCAAAACGTCGTCGGAATTTATCAGCGCGTCAAGATTTGTAATTTCTTCCTCTACGAAAGTGACGACCTCTTTGACACGCGAAGTGACAAGCCGCCCGAATTCGTTACGATCTACTGCTAAAGCACCGCCCGCTGGAATTTTTGCCTCATCCGCCGCCGACATTATAACCGAATCAAGCCGCCTCAGTTCCTCTTTGAGTACTCCGACAGCATTTCCCAAACCTGCCGCGCGTAACGAATTACTGCAAACCAATTCGGCGAAATTTGCGGTTTTATGCGCAGGAGTGGATTTTGTCGGGCGCATCTCGTGCAAAACAACTTCAATGCCGCGCTTTGCCACTTGCCAAGCCGCTTCGGAACCTGCAAGCCCTGCGCCTATTATGTGAACTTTACTCAATGTTCGTTAACTCCTCGGATTCTCTTGCCGCCTTAGCTTTTCTGTCGCGCCGTGCATCCGAACGCCTTTTGATATCCGCCAAAATTTTATTGACGGGATGATTTTCGCGCGTAGGACAATTATCGTTACCGCAATACAACATCGGCGCACGATCTTTGAATCTGTGTACAAACATTGTTGCGCCGCAAGTTTTACATGTCATTGTCTGCGGTTCGTCCCATGTCATGAAATCACACTTCGGCGTATTTTTACAGCAGTAGAACAGACGACCGCGCGATAACGAACGTTTTGCCAAATGTTCGCCGCACTTCGGGCATTTCTGCTCCAACGGCTCCAATAACGGTTTTGCATTCTTACATTCGGGATAACCCGAACACGCTAAAAATGTTCCGTAGCGTCCATGTCGAATTAACATTTTGCGTCCGCATTTTTCGCATATCTCTTCCGATTCCGTTACCGGTTCGCTTTGCGGTTGTGCATTTTCACCGAGTGAATTCATTGCCGTAGAAAATGCCACATTGAATTTCGCGCAATAGTTTTCGATTATCACAGACTTTTCGCATTTGCCGATTCCGATTTTGGCGAAGTGTTCATCAAGAGAATTGTAGATATCCGCGGCAAAAAGTTCGCCGAAATATTCTTTGACGGAATCGATGACGCGCTTACCCAACGGCGTTATTTCGTAGGTTGATTCTTCCGTCGACACGATATATTTGCGTTTGAGGAGACTGGCAATGCCTACCGAATAATAATCCGCCCAATTGACGCCCAACGAATCCAAAGCGGACATCAACATCGCATCGTTAACTAATCCGTCAAGTTTTATCGTCGTATCGAATTTTTTGTAATCCAAATAGGAATAAATCAGACCGTACATTCTGAATTGATAGTCCGTCAAATATTCCTGAATTTCTTCGGGGTTATGGCGTTCGCTCGTCAAAGAAATAATTCTGCCGTGAGGATAAGTGATTAATCCTGCGCAATCATTGCCCTCAAAGTTAATGCCTTCGTAAAGTTGTTCGGCGATAAAACGCGTGCGCACGGCGGTAAAATTCAATTCATTCAATGCAAGCTCTTGCAAAGTCGTCGGCGTCAACATTTTCCCGATTTTCAAAGTAGTACACTTGGGCGGATTCGCGATTAAATTCAAAAGAATTGCGCGGAACCTACCGATTTTCACACCGCGCCAAATTTTCCTGTCAAGGTAGTCGCCGATTTTATGACTGACATATTTATCGATAATTTGTTTTGTTTGAAACGCGTCGGCAAGATTGTCATCAATCGGGCGTGCCTCGTCGAATTTGGCTTTGAAATTTTCTTTGGTTAATTCGTCCAAAACGATACGGCAACGAGACAACGGATTGATGCCGAATATTTCGCAACACTGTCGCGCCATAAATTCCCCTTGCGCGTCCGGATTCGTTGCCAAAAATATTCTGCGTGCGTTCAATGTTTCGCGTTTCAGTTCCGTTAATAATGTTCCCTTTCCGCGTACCGTTATGTAGTCGGGTTGATAATCGTCATCTATTCCGATTCGGCTCTTTGGCAAATCTTTCAAGAAACCGTCGGTTGACAATACCGAATAATTTCTCCCGACGAATTTTCTCAACGTCCGTGCCTTCGTCGCGCTCTCCACCAATATCACGGACTTCAAAATTTTTCCTGCCACGTGTTCATCCTCCAAGTTTGAAATTATCCCAATCCGCGCAACGTTTTGACGCGGCTATATTTTTATCGCTATCTCTTTCTTATGTAGCGACCCGAATTTTCTTCTATCAAATCGTTCAAATCCAAATCAAGCATAATATCCGTCAAATCGCTCGGATCCAATTCATCCATCTTCATCAAAATTTCTTCGTCGGAAATATATTTATCGTACGGAATGATTTTCAAAACCGCAACTGCATTTTCACTCAAGTCATCCGGAATTGTTTTCTCCGACGCGGTTTTATCTTTCGGCGTGTAGACTACATTGAATTCACTCAAAATATCCTCGAAACCTTTAATCAAAGTACCGCCGTCGCGAATCAATTCATTACAGCCGACACTTTTTTCGGAATATATTTGCCCCGGAATTGCGAACACCGTACGCCCGTATTTACCTGCGTATCCTGTCGTGATTAGTGCTCCGCTCTTCTTACCTGCCTCCACTACCACAACACCGCGCGATAATCCTGCGATAATTCTGTTGCGTAGCGGAAACGCCCATGTATTTTTTGTCGGATTGAACAGCGGCGGATATTCACTTATCACCGCGCCGTTTTCGGCTATTGCTTCCAAAAGTTTTTCTTTTTCGCGAGACTGTTTGTGATTTATGCCCGAACCTAAAACGGCAACCGTGCGCCCCGATTCCAATGCGCCGCGATGAGCAAATGTATCTATACCCTTTGCCGCGCCGCTTACAATCGTAAAACCGACCGCCGCCAAATTCCGCGCCAACTCCAATGCTACGCCTTCGCCGTAAGGAGTATTTACTCGAGAGCCAACTATTCCGATTCTCTGCGCATTCGGTTCCAGTTTCCCGCGATAATAAAAGAATGGCGGCGCAGTGTCAATCTCTTTTAACAATGTCGGATAATCTTCGTCCGTCATCGCACATAATTTTATCCCGTGTTTTCGACAGTACTCGAAATTTTTTTGAGGAGCGTCGGGATGTTCTTTCTTGAATTCCGTAATAGTGTTCGCTGCTTTTTCCTGAATGATACCGGATGAGATTAATTCTTTTTCGTCCGCTAACCATGCCGCTTTTGCGCTGCCGAAAAATTTAACCAGCTTATTTATCGTAGCCGCTCCGATTTTCTCGGCTCCGCCCAACGCCGCCATGTAATGTCTTTCCACAATCCGCGTCCTCCCGTTTTTTTATAATAGCACAAAACAATTTACATGCAAATTATTCGGCGTCGTTAAGCGATAAAATTTATCTGGCTGTATAAAAATTGTCTTGCTTGATTCGGCGAACGCTTTATATTAAAATCCGCGCAGGAGGTGTTTTTTATGAGGAAGTTTTTTACGTTAACCATGATGTTGTTGATGATATGCACAACGGCATTCGCGGAAGAAGTAAAGCCGCCGATAATTGCCGTAAGCGGCGAAGGATCTGTAGAGGTTGAACCGAATCGCGCAACAATTTCCGTAGGTGTCAACACAAAGGCAAAAGATACATCGACCGTGCAGAATGCCAATGCCAAGGCCGCCGCGTCCGTCATTAATTCGATTGTCGCGCTCGGCATAGACCGCAGAAATATTTCGACCGGCAAATATAATTTCAGTCCCGTCTACAGAAACAAAGACGACGGACGCAGAGAAATTGACGGTTACGAGGCAAATAATTCCGTGACGGTTATTGTTGACGATTTAAGTTTAATCGGCAAAGTTATCGACACCGCGCTTGCTCACGGCGCGACCAATGTAAATTCTTTGAATTTCGATTTACGCGACAAGGAAACGTATCAAGACAAGGCATTGCGTTTGGCGGTACTCGATGCAAAACGTAAAGCAGAAATTGCAGCTGCCGCGCTCGGTAAAAATATCGTCGGCGTTTACCATGTTTTGATTACTTCGGCGTCGGTCAATGCACCCTACAGCAATAAATTAATGCGCTCCATGGAAGATTCTACCGCGACGCCTATCGAAAGCGGTACCCTTGAATGTTCCGCGGAAGTGCATGTGGAATTTGAAATCAGCAAATGAAAAAACCTTACTTGGAATCAATCGAATACATACGCGGTTTATCGATGTTGGGAGTTGTCGCGATACACACGGGCTCCCAATATCTTTTAAATCCGACGCCTAACGTGCATTTGGTTGCGCTGTTTGAAATTGCATCAAGATTCAGCGTGCCGATATTTTTTTTCGTATCTGCCTTCGGATTATTTTATCGCATGGATTTATCCGCGCCGTTTGACTACTCAAATTTTTTGCGACGGCGATTTAAAGCAGTACTGTTGCCGTATTTACTTTGGTCGACAATCTACGTTTTGCACGACAATTTTTTTTACGGCTATGCACTTTTACCGAATCCGATTTACGCAGCGGAAATTTTTGTGCTGGGCTTGGCAAAGTATCATCTGTACTTTATGGTAATTCTGATTTGGTTTTACCTTTTAATGCCGCTGTGGATTCGTCTTGTGCGGAATATGACGCCAAAACGATTGTTGATACTTTTGATTGCGCAGATTGCTTTTGATTATTGGTCAAGCTACAGCGTTTTGCTTTGGCAGACGATAAACGCGATGCCGCACGATTCGATTATCGCCGCGCTGTTGAAATGGCGATTGAATTGGTTGGTACTGCACTACGTATTCATATTTATATTGGGCGGCGTGTTAGCGGTTCATTCACAGAAATTTTTCGATTGGATAGCTTCGCACAAAAAAATAATCGGCGCAACATTCTTGTTAACGCTGACAACTTTACTGGGCTATTATTATTTTCTGTTGGTGTTCAGAAATTACAGTCCGCTTGACGCGGTAAACACTGCGCATCAATTATCTCCGCCGGGAATTTTCTACACGATAGCCGCGTCGATATTTTTCTTCACGATATTTCAATTCTGTCGATTGCCCGAACCGTTGAAAAAATTTTTGAGTGTACTCGGAAAAAATTCCTCGTTCGTGTATTTGGCGCATCCAATGACGATAACTTATCTGTCGCTTGCCTTGACAAAACTCGGCTTGATAATGACGGCGACCAACGCGATTATTTTATACACGCTGATTGTCGTTATAACTTTGGCGGCAAGTTTAATCGTCAAAAAATTTTCTCAAACCTTATCGGCGAAATAATTTCTCTTAATCTGCTCGGCAATCCGTTCAATGTTATTGGGCAGGAAGTGAATGTTATAGCCGACGAAGTAAGGAGAAGTAGCGTAGCGCGGCATGACTTTGGCGAAAATTTTTTCGGCGCGGTGATAGAAAAAAATATTGTAGCTGTTAGAATTTCTGTTGAAAAATTTCGTGACATAGTCGACGGCAATTTGCAGGAAGTCGGCAAGAGTATCCAAAGAGCCGCCGTCATTGACGACAACATTTAATTCGCAAAATCCGATTCGCGGACAATCCGAGATATTAAATTCTATTCCGTCGCGTTCGGCGATAACTATTCCGTGTAATTCTTCCTCGGCGAAAAGTAAATCGGTATTTATCTTGGGTAAGCCGACAAGTTGCATATGCGGATGCCTGATAGTGCCGCCGCTCATTTGTCCGTAGTTTTTAAAAAATAAGACGTCTTCATATTTGCCCGAAGCCATAAGATTTTTCCAATGCTTGACGCCCATTTTAATGACGCGTCTCATTTTTTCTTTTGAATACTCGGGCATATCGGATTCGCATTCACGTCCCTCGATTAAGACAAATTGATCTGCGCCCTCAACGACATTATATTTATTGCGCAGAAAAATAATATCGTCGTCGACATCGATAATGCCGGTAAGATTGGCAACATCGCAAAAGGGACAAGGAGTGTCGGCGCGGACAAAATTTTCGGGTTTGGTTTTGCCGATATCGGTATCAAATTTTATCAGGTTAATATTCACGCGTGAAACTCCTTCCGTATTTCAAAATCTGTCGTTGCAAATGGACTCTATATCCCGACTCAAACGATAGACAAAAAATCATTCGCCAAATCTTTACGTTCAACAAAAATTATCATAAAAGGATTATGACACGTGACGGCGAAAGTAATTGAGGAAATTATATCTTTGACAAAGTTTTTTTGCAACCTTGAGGGGTACGACAGATAAATATGGCTGAAACAAAATCAAGCGAAAAATTTATAAAGGGCACATTTATTTTGACGGTGGCGAGTTTTGTCGTCAAGGTAATCGGCTCGCTGAATTGGATTTTCGTATCGAGAATATTGGGCGGCGAAGGTATCGGGCTTTATCAAATGGCATTCCCGATTTATTTTTTCGCGCTCACGGTATCGCAGGCAGGTGTCCCCGTAGCGATATCAATCATCACCGCCGAGCGCGTGGCACTGAAAGATATTTTCGGGGCGCGGCGCGTATTCCGAATATCACTGTTTCTGATGTTGTTCACCGGCATATTTTTTTCGGTGCTTACTTATTTTTCTGCGCAGTGGTTGATAGATTGGCAATTCATAAGGGATCCGCGCGCATATATGTCGGTAGTGGCATTGGCTCCTACGATTTTCTTCGTAACATTTTTGGCATCTTCGCGCGGTTACTTACAAGGTTGGCAACGAATGACGCCGACGGCAGTAAGCCAAATCGTTGAACAAATTTTCCGCGTGATAACCATGATAGTATTGGCTGATTTATTTCTGCCGTGGGGTCTTGATTACGCGGCGGCAGGTGCAAGTTTGGGCGCATTGGCAGGAGCTGTCACGGGTTTAATCGTGTTAATCTACTTCCATATAAAATTGAATCGTGAGATAGAAGAAAAGTACGGAGCATATTTGACACCGCCGCCCGAATCGGAACAGGAATCGACTTGGGCAATAATCAAACGGATTTTTAAATTGGCGTTACCTGTAAGTGCTGCGTCAATCATGTTGCCCGTGGTATCGAATTTGGATTTAATGATTGTGCCGCAACGTTTGGAAGTGGCAGGCTATTCCGTCCGACAAGCTACGGAATTATTCGGGTACTTAACGGGAATGGCTGTGCCGCTGGTAAATTTGGCGACGATTTTAACTGCATCGTTAGCGGTGTCAATCGTACCTGCGATATCGGAAGCGCGAGCACTCAAAGATAACGCGCGAATTTTCCGCAATACGGCGGCGGCAGTCAGAATTTCAAACTTTGTATGTTTCCCTGCGTTCGTCATAGTTTTCTTTTTGGCGACGCCGATAGCAAGTTTAATCTACAACGCTCCGGGCGCGGGGCCTGCCGTCATGATTTCCGCTGTGTCGATTATTTTGCTCGGCTTACATCAAGTTTCCACGGGTGTTCTGCAAGGTCTGGGGCATACGACAATCCCGATGATAAATATGGTATTGGCGGCGATTGCCAAAGTCGTATTGAACTGGACATTGACGGCAATCCCGAGTTTGGGCATCATGGGCGCGGCATGGGCGACGGCTGCCGATATGGGTGTCGCAGCGTTCATCAATCTCTATTTTATCTACAAATATATCGGCTACAAAATGGAACTCGGGCAATTACTCAAGACAGTATTTGCGGCGGCGGTTATGGCGGTTGTCGTTGAATTTTTCTACGATTTCACGGTTGCCGAGTGGCATATGGAAATTTTTTCAACCTTCGGCGCGGTGTTCGCAGGCTTTATTGTTTACGTTGCGACACTTGCGTTAACTGGCGGATTACTCGAGGAAGATATGGCGCGAATCCCGTTGGTCGGTAAGTTCGGCATAAAATTATTCAAATCGCTCGGGCTGTTCAAATCCGTTTCAAAATAATTTCGCTGAATGGATGTAGTGATGAAAAAAATTTTGCTTGTATATAATCCCGTATCGGGACACGCGGCATTTAAAAATCATTTGGATACCGTGATAGAAAAATTTCAGCGGCGCGGAATTTTGTTATCGGTTTACCGCACAAATGCCGAAGGTAATTACGATTTCGCCGAATGTGTTCGCAAATCCGATGTGCAGGGCGTGATAGCTGCAGGCGGCGACGGAACTTTGCATGCCGTAATTAATTGGCTGAAGAAAAATTCTTTGGATTTACCTGTAGGCGTGATAGGTTCCGGCACCTCAAACGATTTCGCCGTACATCTCGAGCTGAACGAAGAAAATTATTTTGATATCGTAGCGGAAGGCAGAACGCGCCCGATTGATTTGGGACTTGTCAACGGCAAAGAATATTTTGTCAATGTGACAAGTGCTGGCGTCTTTACGTCGATAGCCCACGAGGTCAACGCACGATTAAAAAATTTTCTCGGTAAAAGTGCTTACTACCTGCGCGGAATCGGTGAACTGACAAATTTTAAAACGGTGCCAATCAATATTCTTGCCGACGGGAAAAATTTTTCGGTCGACGCTTTTTTGTTTCTGATTATCAATTCTCCTTCGGTGGCAGGTTTTAAAAAAATTTCCGCCGTTGCGCAGATTGACGACGGGAAACTTGATTTGCTTGCGGTAAAAAAAAGTTCGCCGCGTGCATTAATGACATTGGCGAAGAAAATTTTAGCCGGTGAAGTCGTACAGGACGACGAATGTATTTTATCGATACAGGCGCAAACATTTGAAATAAGTTCGTCGGCGGAATTGACAAGCGATTCTGACGGTGAAGCAGGTGATAAATTACCGTTGCAGGTCGACACAATCAAACACGCGATTAATTTTTTCTGCTGACCTATTATCACCGATAATGGCGTTAAGCTTGATAAAGTTTGATATATAGATTAGAATTGCCGAATTAACGAAGACTTACGAGGAGGAAATTTTTTAATGCTTTACAACAAGGTCGATACCAATTTGAATTTTGCCGGCCGCGAAAAAGAAGTAGAAAACTTTTGGGCTGAAAATAACATCATGCAAAAGGCGACGGATAACCGCGAAGGTTGCGAGGAGTTCACTTTCTATGACGGTCCCCCTACCGCTAACGGACAGCCGCATATCGGGCATGTACTCACTCGCGTTATCAAAGATTTATTTCCGCGCTATCACTCGATGAAGGGCAAAAAAGTTTTACGAAAAGCCGGCTGGGATACTCACGGTTTGCCCGTCGAATTGGAAGTCGAAAAACGTATCGGCATTAACGGTAAAGATCAAATTGAGGCTTACGGCATCGAACCGTTTATCAAACAGTGCCGCGAATCCGTTTGGAAATATAAAACCATGTGGGAAGAATTCAGCGGCGTTGTCGGTTTCTGGGCTGATATGGATAATCCTTACATCACCTACGAAAATAATTACATTGAGTCGGAATGGTGGGCACTGAAACAAATTTGGGATAAAGGTCTTTTATACAAAGGTCATAAAGTCGTACCGTATTGCCCACGCTGCGGAACTCCGTTATCGAGTCACGAAGTTGCTTTGGGCTATAAAGATGTCAAAGAGCGTTCGGCGGTAGTCAAGTTCAAAGTTGCCGACGAAGATGCTTACTTTTTGGCATGGACTACTACGCCGTGGACTTTGCCCTCTAACTTGTGTCTGTGCGTTAATCCGAAAGTCGATTACGTCAAGATTCAAGTCGGCGATACCGTTTACATTTTGGCGGCGGCTTTGGTCGATAAAGTTTTCGAGGGCGTCGAGGGCGAAAGAAAAATTTTGGCGACGTGTAAGGGCGCAGATTTGGAATATCGCAGTTATGAGCCGCTGTATCCGTTCGCCGATAAGATAGTCGCGAAATCCGGCAAGAAAGCGCATTACGTGACTTGTGATGATTATGTCACCACTGAAGACGGTACGGGCATTGTTCACTGTGCTCCGGCGTTCGGCGAGGACGATAACCGCGTTTGCCGCAAGTATGATATTCCGTTCGTGCAATTCGTCGACGGCAAAGGCAATATGACGTCGGAAACGAAATGGGCTGGGACTTTTGTTAAAGATGCAGATCCGTTGATTTTGGCGGATTTGAAACAGTCGGGCAAATTGTTCAAAGCTCCTCCGTTTGAGCACAGTTATCCGCATTGTTGGCGTTGCGATACTCCTCTGATTTACTATGCTCGTGAATCGTGGTTTATCAAGATGACTGCGGTTAAAGATGATTTATTAAAGAACAATGCAAAAGTAAATTGGATTCCGCCTACAATCGGCAAAGGTCGCTTCGGTGATTGGCTCGAACACGTTCAGGATTGGGGAATCAGTCGAAATCGCTATTGGGGTACGCCGCTCAATATTTGGGAATGCGATTGCGGTCATCAACATTCAATCGGATCCGTTGAGGAGTTGAAAAAACTTTCCTCGAATTGTCCCGATGAAATTGAATTACATCGCCCCTATATTGATGCGGTTACAATTCCCTGCGAAAAATGCGGACACGAAATGCATCGCGTCCCCGAAGTTATTGACTGCTGGTTTGATTCCGGTTCAATGCCCTTCGCTCAATTCCATTATCCTTTCGAGAACAAAACTTTCTTTGAAAATCATTTCCCTGCGGACTTTATCAGTGAGGCGGTAGATCAGACGCGCGGATGGTTTTACTCTTTGATGGCCATTTCCACTTTGATTTTCAATGAAACCGCGTTTAAAAATTGTATCGTGCTCGGTCTCGTACTCGACAAAGACGGACAGAAAATGTCTAAATCAAAGGGCAATGCCGTTGCTCCGATGGAAACTTTGCACAAACACGGCGCAGATGCTATTCGCTGGTATTTCTACGAGAATAGTGCACCGTGGTTGCCGAACAGATTCCATGACGCCGCAGTTACCGAAGGTCAAAGAAAATTCCTCGGCACTCTTTGGAATACTTATGCCTTCTTCGTGCTCTACGCGAACATTGACAACTTTGACGCTACGAAATACCAACTGGAATATGATAAACTCGGTGTAATGGATAAATGGCTGTTGTCGCGTTTGAATACGGTTGTTAAGACGGTCGACGATTCACTTGCGAATTACAAAGTACCGGAGACGGCGCGCGCGTTGCAGGATTTTGTAGACGAATTGAGTAACTGGTATGTCCGCCGTAGTCGTGCACGTTTCTGGGCTAAAGGAATGGAGCAAGATAAAATCAATGCTTACATGACGCTCTACACTGCGCTTGTAACTTTGGCGAAGGCCGCCGCGCCTATGGTTCCTTTCATCACGGAAAATATTTATCGCAATCTGGTCTGTTCGATTGACAATAGCGCGCCCGAAAGTGTTCATCTTTGCGATTATCCGACGGTCGATGAAAAATTTATCGATACGGATCTTGAGCGCAATATGGATTTGGTTTTAAAAATTGTCGTACTCGGTCGTGCGGCTCGTAATGCGGCGAATATCAAAAACCGTCAGCCGATTGCCGATATGTTTGTCAAAGCCGAACAGACTTTGCCGAAATTCTTCGTGGAAATTGTCGAGGATGAATTGAATGTCAAGCGCGTTGAATTCCGTGATGATATGAGCGAGTTTATCAGCTACAACTTCAAACCGAACTTCCGCGTATTGGGCAAAAAGGTCGGCAAGCAGATGAGCGAAGTTAAAAACGCGTTGACGACTTTGGACGCGCGCGCGGCAAAAACCGAATTGGATAAAACGGGCGAACTTAAACTTGCATTGACTGGCGGAGAAGTTGTGTTGACACCCGAAGATATCGAAATTACCGTCACGCAAACAGATGGCTTTAATTGCCAAAACGATTCCGATGTTTTCGTTGCGCTGTCCACGACCTTAACACCCGCGCTGATTGAAGAAGGTTTTGTCAGAGAAATTATCAGCAAGGTTCAAGTCATGCGCCGCGAAAGTAATTTTGAAGTTACGGATCGCATAAAAATTTACGCCTTCGGTAACGACAAACTTGACGATATAATCAAACGCAATGCGCAGGAAATTCAGGCGGTCACTTTGGGCAACGAAATTATTTTTGCCGCGAATGATACCGCTAAAGAATGGGATATCAACGGCGAAAAAATTTCTCTTGCGGTAGAAAAAATCTGATTCACTATCCAAACAAATAAACGGTACGGGGCGCGGCAGAAAATTGTTGCGCCCTGTAGTTGTGTTAACGAAAGGATACTTTATGTTAAAAATTTTAGCGTGGTTTGTATCAAACAATGCCGGATATTTTCAACGGGCAGTAGATGTTTTGGCAAAATAAAATAACGGCGTTGATATCGTCGCAGTGACAGCAAACGCACCGATTAATTTGTTTGACGGTAATAAAAATGTTCCGTTCGTACCGCTCGCCGAAGTTTCTTCCGTTGAATACGATTTTGTCTTAGTCATCGGCGCACAAACGGTCGGCATGACCGCAATTAACAATATCGCCAATCAACTCAAATTTCCAACTGAAAAAATTCTGCCCGATTTTATCGTCTGTATTTCTAACTTTACAATTGAAAGGTATCTTAACAATCTTTTGTCGATTGAAACTTTATTTTCAAGCTATGCCGATAATAAGTTGCTTGCTGTGTTGCAAAATCTTCAAATCAAAACACTACTAGATATAGATTCACATTTTGCCAAAAGTCAATGGTTTAACAAAATGGGAAATGATTTGACTCAAATCGATTGTATCGCCGAGCAGCCGATTTATCCGCTTAAAGAAAATTTTTATCGCCGTGTTTACAGAAGTTTATCTGAAGTCGGTTACAGACATTACGCCGCCGCGATTATCGATGCCAAAACCGAAACGGACTTTATTGCGAAATTTAATTTGCTCGAAAATATTTCGGATACGATTATCGTTTACGTGTCCGCAAGTTCCGAATTGCAAAAATTTATTCCGGTAAATGGGAATCATTTTTCCGAGGTAAAAAATTTGCCGACGGAATTGGGTAACTGGTTTATCATAACGCGAAAGAAAAAGCCCGAAGATTTTTGCATATATGTCGTCACTCACAAGCCGACACCGCACGACGGGAAATTGCCGAAAGGTTATAAAATCATTCATGCAGGTCGCGCACAAGGTAAAGATTTGGGATATCTCGGCGACAATACCGGCGACAACATAAGCCAATTAAATCCGTACATTAACGAGATAACCGCATTGTATTGGATGTGGAAAAATACTTCACATTCCATAATCGGGTTATCGCACTACCGCAGATTTTTCACCGAATCAAACAATTTGAATTTCTCTTACGATAAGATTTTGACAAAAGAAGTTGCCGCGAAAATTTTGCAAGACTATGACATTATCGTTGTAATTCGTGAAATACAAGCTACAAGGAATGAAAGTATCACTCGTATTTGCGGAAAAGAATTTCTGGAAATTGGTAAGAGTATCACTAAAAAATATCTCTTGAAATATCAACCCGATTATCTTGATGCCTTTGATTTCTGTTTCGAATCGTACAGTTATTACAAATGCCAAGTGTTTGTTACGCGCGGTGAAATTTTTGATGCTTACTGTAAATGGCTGTTCTCATTCTTAATCGATGCAACAAATGAAATGATAGAGGTTGCAAATTTAAAAAACATTTCCGGCAATCCTAAAAGAGTAATAGGATATTTTTGCGAAAGAATGTTATCTACTTGGTTGACGAGAAATCATCTGCGAATTAAGGAAATGAATATTATGGTTGTCAACGGAATTTAATTTAAAAATTGTTTTGAGCGATTGCCGATGCGGTCGCTCTTTTTGTGACAAGAAAAAATTTTTATGTTATATTATCCGTCGTAAAAAAAATTAAGAATAGGCGGCGATATTTTGTTTGATATGGTGATAATCGGCGCAGGCATGGCAGGATCTGTCTTGGCAGAGCGATTTGCGGCGCAGGGTAAAAAAATTTTGCTTGTGGAAAGACGGCGGCATATTGCCGGTAATTGTTACGACGAAATTGACGACAACGGAATTTTAATCCATAAGTATGGTCCTCATTTGTTCCATACCGATGATGTTGATGTTTGGAATTATCTTTCGCGTTTTACCGATTGGCAAGTCTATCATCATCACACAAAGGTATTTATCGACGGCAAACCCGTTCCGCTCCCGTTCAATTTCAATACACTGCACGAAGTTTTTCCGAAAAGTTTGGCGGATAAATTAGAGACGGCACTCTTATCGAATTACGAATACGGTAAAAAAGTTCCGATACTCGAATTAAAACAATCACCCGATAAAGATTTACGCTTCCTTGCGGATTTCATTTACGAAAAAATTTTCCTGCATTACACGGAAAAACAATGGGATTTACCGCCCGAAAAAATATCCGGCGCGGTCACGGCGCGTGTACCCGTTTTTATCGGGCGCGACGATAGATATTTTAACGATCGTTTTCAGGCATTGCCCAAACACGGTTACACGACTCTTGTCAAAAATATTCTCGACAATAAAAATATCAAGCTGTTAATGAACACGGACTTTAACGAAGTAACGGAATTGCGCGACGGCGAAATATTTTTGTTCGGTCAAAAATTCGACGGGCGATTGATTTACACGGGACAACTTGATGAATTATTCGGCAAGAAATTCGGCGAACTGCCTTATCGTAGCGTAAACATGAAGTTCGAGACGATTAACGCGGAAGATTTTCAAGAAGCTCCGATAATAAATTACCCGAACAATTATGACTTCGTGCGCATAACCGAATTTAAAAAAATTCATCCCGTTAAAACAGACAGGACGACGATTTTGCGCGAATATCCGCAGAAATATATTTCGGGCGAAAATGAGCCGTATTATCCGATTTTCACCGACGAAGCGCGTACGGCTTATGAAAAGTATTCGGCGGAATTGGCGAAGTATAAAAACATCACGGCGGTCGGTCGTCTTGCCGAATATCGTTACTATGACATTGATGATATTGTTAAACGTGCGCTCGAGGTTTTCGACGCACTGAACGAATAATTTTTGTGTTGCAAAGGAGTTTGTATGTTAAAAATTTTAGCTTGGATTGTATCGAACGACAGCAGATATTTTAACGCGGCACTAAATATTTTGGCTCGACAACATAACGGTGTTGATATCGTTGCGGTGACTGCGAACACTCCGATTAATTTGGCTAGCAACGGTAAAAAAATTCCGTTCGTACCGCTCGCCGAAGCTTCTTCCGTTGAATACGATTTTGTATTAGTCATCGGTGCTAAACAAATAGGCATGACCGCAATTAACAATGTCGTCAATCAACTCAAATTTCCAACTGAAAAAATTCTGCCCGATTTTGTTGTTAGTGCTCACAGTTTCACTATTGAAAAATACCTTAATAATTTATTGCCGCTTGAAAAAATTTTCGCTTCCGAAGCTGATTTTAAACTGTTTGTGCAGTTACAGAATATGGGTATCAAAACTCTGCTTGATGTTGACGCTCATTTTGCCAAGGGACAACGTTTTACAAAAATCGGAAATGATTTGACGGATATTGATTGCATTGCCGAGGAGCCGATTTATCCGCTTAAAGAAAATTTTTATCGTCGTATCTACAAAAATTTATCCGAAGTAGGTTACAGACATTACGCCGTCGCGATTATCGAGGTCAAAACTCAAACGGATTTCATTGCGAAATTTAATTTGCTTGAAAATATTTCGGATATGATTATCCTTTACGTGTCCGCAAGTTCCGAATTGCAAAAATTTATTCCGGCAAACGGCAAACTTTTCACCGAAGTAAAAAATTTACCTACGGAATTGGGCAACTGGTTTATCATAACGCGCAAGAAAAAGCCCGAAGATTTCGCTATGTATGTCGTTACTCACAAGAAAACACCGCAATACGGTAAATTACTGTCCGAAGGCTATAAAATAATTCACGCAGGTCGCGCGCTGGGGGAAGATCTTGGATATCTCGGCGACAATACCGGCGACAACATCAGCGAATTGAATCCTTATCTTAACGAAGTAACCGCGTTGTATTGGATGTGGAAAAACACTTCTCATACTGTGATTGGTCTCTGTCATTACCGTAGGTTCTTCTCCAAATCTAAAATTTCTAATTCCGGTTTTGATGTGGTGTTAAAAAAAGAATTTGTATTGGAGCATTATGATTGGATATTAGACAAGGAATCTGCTTTAAAAATTTTGCAGGACTATGACATTATTACCGTGTTTCAAGAAATGCAAAATACCGTTCATGAAACTATTGTAATGTTTAACGGAGAAAAACTTGCAGAACTCGGCGAGGCCGTTACTCAAAAATATTTGTTGAAGTATCAACCCGACTATCTGGATGCCTTTGATTTTGTTTTCAGATCGTATAATCATCACAGATGCCAAATGATTGTTACGCGCCGCGATATTTTTGATGCCTATTGTAAGTGGTTATTCTCGTTTATAATCGACGCGACAAATGAAATTCTTGGTATCGTGGATTTGAAAAGTATACCCGGCAATCCGCACAGAATAATGGCATATATGGCTGAAATGATGTTGTCTGTTTGGATGTTGAAAACCAATTTACAAACCAAAGAATTAAACTCGATTCATATAGCCGGAATTTGACTTTTCAAAGTTTTACATATCTCGGGCGGCTGCCGATGCGGTCGTTCTTTTTTTGTGACAAGAAAAATTTTTTATGCTATATTGTTCGTCGATAAACAAAATCATTTAGACCGAGACGGCTATTAAAAATTATTTTTGGCGGTTGTGGAAGTGCGGCCGCTGTTTTCTTTAGAGGTGATTACTTTTGATGAAGGAAAATTTTGACGTGACGGGCATGAGTTGTTCGGCGTGTTCGTCGCGCGTGGAAAAGGCAGTCGGTAAAATCGTCGGCGCGGATAATGTCAGCGTCAATCTGCTTACCAACTCAATGCAAGTCAAATTCGACGAGACAAAAATTTCAATCGCGAATATAGTTGAAGCGGTAGTAGATGCCGGCTACGGAGCAAGCCCGAAAAAAATTACCGCTGCGCAGAAAAAAACGACGACGGCAACGCCAGAACGAACGATTGACAAAGAAATAGCGGCGATGAAATTTAGGCTGAAGTGGTCGATAATTTTCCTCGTGCCGACTGTTTATATCGCAATGCATTCAATGTTGCCGCTGCCCGTGCCAGAATTTGTTTCCAATCTTTTCGACGGACGCGCCAATGCCGTTACTTTTGCTTTCGCGCAATTCCTGCTGATTCTGCCGATTATGTACCTTAACAGGAAATATTACATCAACGGCTTTAAAACATTGGCGATGGGCGCGCCGAATATGGATAGTCTTGTAGGATTGGGATCAATGGCGGCGGCGGCTTTCGGGGCATTTGCTTTGTTCAGAATCGGTCAAGGTTTGGGCGGCGGCGATTTAAATCTTGTCGACGAATACAGCCGCAATCTTTATTTTGAATCCGCAGGTATGATTGTCACGTTGATAACCGTCGGAAAATTTTTCGAGGCACGTGCCAAAGGTAAGACAAGTCAAGCCGTGGAGAAATTGATTAACCTTGCGCCGAAACAGGCAACGATTTTGCGCGACGGCGAAGAAGTTACGATTTCGGTTGATGAACTTGTTGTGGGTGATGAGATAATCGTAAAACCCGGTGAAAGTTTCGCGGCGGACGGTGTAATTATCGACGGCAATACTTCGGTAGATGAAAGCGCATTGACGGGCGAAAGTCTTCCCGTTAACAAAACAATCGGCGACGAAGTCACGGGCGGCACTCTAAATAAAAGCGGCTTCGTTAAATTCAAATCAACACGCGTGGGCGGCGAAACAGCAATCAGTAAAATTATTGCGCTGGTGGAAGAGGCAAGCTCAAGTAAGGCACCGATTGCCAAGACCGCCGATAAAATTGCCGGTATTTTCGTCCCTACCGTTATCGCGATTTCGATTGTCGTCGGGCTCGGTTGGTTACTGAGCGGCGCGGGTGTTGAGTTTGCATTTTCAATCGCCGTGTCTATCCTCGTGATAAGTTGTCCCTGCGCATTGGGTTTGGCTACTCCTGTCGCGATTATGGTCGGCACCGGTAAAGGAGCGGAGAACGGAATTTTAATCAAGTCGGGCGAATCTTTGGAGACTGCGCATGCAATTGATACAGTCGTCATGGATAAGACCGGCACGATAACCGAAGGCAAACCCTTTGTAACAGATGTCATTCTTTGCAATACGGACGAGAAAATTTTTTTGGAAACGGTTGCCGCGCTCGAGAGTAAGAGTGAACATCCACTCGCGACGGCAGTAACCAATTACGCAAGCGATAAAAAAATTCAAATCCCCGTAACGGAAAATTTTCAGGCAGTCTTCGGCAAAGGAGTCCGCGCGCAAATTGACGGATTCGACTGTTATGCAGGTAACGAAAAATTTTTATCGGAACTCGGTTTTCAAACGGATATTTTGTCGGATAAAATCAACGCGCTTGCGACGGAAGGAAAGACCCCGATTATAGTTGCTCGCGGCGAAAAAATTCTCGGGATAATCGCAGCTGCAGACATCGAGAAAAAAAATTCTGCGCAGGCTGTGAAAGATTTTAAATCCATTGGTGTTGACGTGATAATGTTGACGGGCGATAATGAACGCACCGCGCAGGCGATTGCCAAACGTTTGGGCATTGATAAAGTCGTCGCCGGTGTTTTGCCCGATAACAAGTCCGCCGAAATTTCACGATTGCAATCGGAAGGGCACAAAGTCGCAATGATCGGCGACGGAATCAATGACGCGCCGGCATTGGCGAAAGCAGATGTGGGAATAGCAATCGGCGCGGGAACCGATGTCGCGATAGAAAGTGCCGATGCGGTTCTTGTGCGTAATGATTTATTGGATGCGGTCAGTGCCGTTCGTTTGAGCCGCGCGGTTATGACGAACATTAAACAAAATTTATTCTGGGCGTTTTTCTACAATATCATCTGCATACCGCTTGCCGCAGGTTTACTTTATCCTGCATTCGGGATAAAACTTTCGCCGATGATAGGAGCCGCCGCGATGAGTATGTCAAGTGTCTGCGTGGTACTCAACGCTTTAAGGCTAAGATTTTTCAATGTGGAACGCTCAATTAAATTCGACGACACACCGCGCGATATCAAAGTCCGTACGGAAAATTTTCAGACGGATATTTTAAAGGAAGGTGCTACTGTGCAAAAAACTTTTAAAGTCGAAGGCATGATGTGTAAACACTGTCAAAAACATGTTCATGATGCGCTTGCAGGTATGGACGGCGTCACGGCAGTCGAAGTAAGTTTGGAAGAAAATACGGCGACGGTTACCATGACGAAAGAAATTTCAGTCGACGATTTCGCCAAAGTTATTGAGGAAGCAGGTTACGAGTTAGTAAAATGAATTGACGTCGACGGGCACGGCGGCAAAGTTATCGCGGCGTAAATTTATCAAGGGATGTTGAATGGTTATGGAATTGTTTTTGTTGAAAGTTCAAGGGGTGATAACGCCATGGGCAAATTGATTGTTATCGAAGGCTCGGAAGGTTCGGGCAAAGCGACACAGACGCGGAAACTCTACGAACGTTTGAGAGATCTTGAAGGGAATGTCATGCGGATAAGTTCGCCCAATTA
>JAILRS010000030.1 GCA_024698045.1 Selenomonadaceae bacterium | reverse complement strand
ACCTGCTGGGAGCTTACTGCCTTGGTTTTCGACGTTTCAGACTCCGTGAGACCGTAGTACAACAGTCTATAAGATTGTCGCAGGTCTTCTCCTTTCTTCGAAAATTTCCGATTTCTATTGTCTTTGATTATACTACCCAATAAGACAAAAAGCAATTGTAGGCTCAATTACTTACGTAAATTCGCCATACCCGCCTTCATCCCCCACCTAAGAGGTTGAGGACTTCTGGCGGATTAGGTTAAATTCGGTGAAGCAGAATTCGCCCCCCTAAAAAAACAAGAAGGCGAACCCGTCAAAATTACGATTCCCGACGTTTTGCCGCCGTGGAATCCAAGCCCGCCACGTATTGGAGCAAAGGGCACAATGTTTCGGCTATATTCAGCCGATGTTGGCGCGATTCAATCAAACCGCCGGAGTGTGGGAAGCTGTAGTAAATCTGCCTGTCAATACTGAACCATCGACACCTCTACAGGGCGAAAACTTTGTTATCGGCGAAGGCGGTCTTTATCAGATCAAAGATGGCGACAAGCAAGGGCGAAAAATTGCCAACACGACGCTTACTATCACCAAAATTGAGCGTCGCTGGTCGGGCAAAAAGATCAAAGAAATTTTCCACGTCAAAGTTTCTTGCTCGAACGAACTAGGAACGACTGAAAAAATGCTCAAAATCCCTGCTCACGACTTCAAAAAAATCTTCGAGGTCATTCGCCGAGAATTTCCGTCAGCTTACACATCGCTTGGCGATTTGGACGCCAAGGAGGAATATTTAACCGAAGTTTACCAACGCGACGCAGCAACAGCGGAGGTTGAATATCTTTCAGACATAATTGGTTGGGTCGAATTCGAGGGAGTGCCGCCCAAATTTTACGTCGGCGAGAATGGATTTTACAATGGCATGGAAATTACTTTGCCAATCGTCGGTTATCTGAACAAGCGAGAAATTTTTGCCGAAGGTTCAGCTTTTCGTCAAATCGGACACGGGAACGGCGTCATCGAAATCTTGTGGCTCATCGCTCACATCGCCTTGTCGCTGTTCTGGTTAAGGAAGTTTGGTGTAGATTTTCGGAGCACCATTTTCGTCAAGGGCAAGACGAACCTGTTTAAGACGACGGTCGTGTCGCTAATCGCGAACATCTTCGCAAAAAACCGCAGAAAAGCCGGTGCACGTCTATCATCTACGAAGGCTTACACGCAGGAATTCGTCACTAAGGACAACGTTGTACTGCTTGACGACTTCTCAAACACTGTCGGCGCAAGCAACAACTTTGCTCGCGATAACGCCGAGACGGCGATTCGTGCTGTCGGCGACGGCATGTTTTCAGGCAAAATGAACGTGACCAATTTGGCGGAAGGTCGCGCCGACGATGTTGAATGCGTAATCGTAATAACGGGCGAAGACGAACTCTTGTACAGGCTGATAGTATTGCCAATCGTCGAGGGAACTTTTGATCCGCAAGTGTTGGCGCATATCAGCAACCGTCACGAAATTTTGCAAGCTTATTTCGCCCTATTCGTCCGGTTCAGTGTGGCTCAAACGTCGTCGGGGAATGTGCGTCACGGTTTGCGGAATATCGTGAATTTTATCAGGAAAAATTTTCTGTTCCGCGCTTCATTGACGCCGCCGCCACAATGGCGATTGAGATCGATTTGATTGCGGCGTTTGGAATGTACTGCGCAATGAGTGACGCGGAAATGATTAACTATCGGGAACACGCGCTAAATGCTGTTGAGGAAATCATGCGGCAGAATTTAAACCGGAGGTTCGGTTCCTCCATGCGAAACAACCGACTCGCGGCAACGGAGTCAGAGTACGTCGCCGATATTTCGAGCTTTATCGGCTTCCGCGAGGAGACAACGAATACCGCTTGGCTACGCTTCGACGACGCTTACAAACTCGTCGTGAGTTTTTACCAACGGCAAGGCGAGCAATTTTTGACAACCGCAAAGACCATCAAAGATCCGTCGCGGACTGTCTGATGGCAAATTAGTTCCAGACGGTCAAGCAGTGAATACCTTCGCAAATCCAAAAAGCCGCCGCGCAAATTGTTCCTCGTGCTTAAGGTCGATGCCGTTGAAAAATTTTTGAATGAAAATCAGGAGGAATTACAATGAACACGCAACAAATTCCGTCGAGAGCGTTCCGTATCAATTACGATGACGGTTTTAGGCTTACTTCGACGCTTGCAATCAATTCGTTCGTGACGAGTGGATGAAAAATCCCTATGTCCAGCCCATAGTGCCCAAATTTGAGGACGTACTCCGCTCGCCTTATCACGTTCCGGGTTCCGTCACGCAAATCCCCGCGCACAGATTTTTCGCGACTGTAAATCCCGATTTCATCGGGATATATGATAACGTGCAAGAGGCTGTCGAATTCGTGGAACATTTCAAGCCAAGCGGGCTGAAGGAGTTTTCTTCGGCGGATGAGGTGAAATTGTGGCTTAACGAAAGATTCGTCCTTCCAATGCCGGCAATGTCGGCTTACGTCACGGATCCTATCGAATACATAATGAACGTGCCCCTCAATACCGCCGCGCAGATTCATTATCGGCAGTGGTGGCAACAACATCTGCCCGCCGTCGGCAATTTGCCGTTCGTCTGTCCGCAGTTTTTGATTGCTCCTAAGGAGGGCTGAGCATGACGAAAAAATTCTACTCAGTAAAAGAGGTTAAATCGCTTATCTACGCCGGCGTTCAGCAGGGAAAAATTCCTCATCGGCGCATCATGGGACGCATCTTAATTCCCGCGAGCTTTCTTGAAGACAAATAATCGTCAAACTTTCCGTTTCGGGCGGGAGCATATGCGCTCCCGTCCATTTTTAATCAAAGGAGGCAAAAATTATGGGCAAAAGAAATTCAGGCGAGGGCGGATTTTTCCACGACGTTAAACGCGGAATGTGGATTTATCAGTTCCAAATCACAAGCGTAAAAAATTCGCCGCAAAGACAAAGCGCGAGGCAATGCAAAAAGGCAAAGAATTTATAGACAGCCTTAATCGAGCGGCAGACGACGGTGAAAAATTAACCGTTGGAAACTGGATTAGAAATTGGCTGGAGAATTATGCAAAGCCGAATGTCAGACCGCGAACTTACGAAAAATATTCCGGTACATTGAAGGCGTACATTCTGCCAGTCTTTGAAAATGTTCTGCTTAACGAATTGACTGCGGCAGATTTGCAGAAACATCTCAATCGGCTGTTGGAAACGGGACGAACGGACGGCACAGGCTTATCAAGTTCGACCGTCAGAGGAACGCGGCGTTATCTCAGCATGTGCATTGACGACGCAGTTAAGTCAGGGCTTGTATTTACGAAAGCTCCGAAATTGAGCAAGAAAGAAATCGCCGTCCTGTCGAAAGATGAAATTGCTCGGCTTATCAACGCGGCGAAAGAAATTGATCATCAGTTCATGAGCGTCGTTATGCCGCAGATAATTTCTCTGACTGTTCACACCGGAATGCGTCAAGGCGAAGTGTTCGGGCTCAAATGGGAAGACGTTGACTTTGAAAAATCCTGCCTATTTACATCATAGGCAAAGGCGCGGTTTTTCAAGCTCCCAAGACCAAAAACAGTATCAGACGCATTTTGCTCATGCCGGAAGACATTAAAAATCTTCGCGTCTATAAAAAGTGGCAGGAAAACTATTCCGAAGAGCTGGGCGATTTGTTTCATAATCTCGTTTTCACCAGCCCGTTGATAAGCCCGACGAATTTCAGCAGACGATACTTCAAGCCGCTGTTAAAGAAATGCGACATCAGCTTGGATTTTACTTTTCACGGACACTCACGCGACGTTACTTCTGCGGCAAGGCGTCAATCCCAAAATCGTTCAGGAACGTTTAGGTCACAGCTCAATCAAAGTCACGATGGACAAGCCACGTTTTGCCCGACATGCAACGGCAAGCAGTCGACGCTCTGCAGGGCATTTTTCGATGACAGATTACGCTTAAGGTGGACGAGTTAATTGCTCGTCCGCTTTTATTTTTTGCCGAAATCAGATTGTAGAGTTGTCCGACTGTCCGTTTAAATCAGCCAATTTTTAAGGTGCAGATCACTAAGCGCAACGGACAAATTTGTGCATCGCGTTTGAGCTCTCGTTGAGGCAGTAGTCAGAGCAAAATTTTTGTGGTAGAATCTCTGCGTAGATTTTTCGGAGAAAAATACCGCAACCAAGGTTTTGAAGGAATGTGAACTCGATGATTATTTTGAGGGTAGCTTGCGACAATTTTTACATGTTCAAAAACTTTGAAGTGGACTTTACGTACGAACGCAAAAGTAATCACTATATCTCGGAGAATGACAGACTGTTCGCTGGCTCAAAAATTAAGGTCAGAAAGAATCTCATAGTTATGGGGGCAAATGTTTCTGGCAAAACAACTTTCGGTAAATTGCTTTGCATGATTCTTAATTTCATTTACGGCAAAGATTTAGGCGACGGCTCATTTAGCATTCCTTCAGCGCGATATGATAAGTTTAAGGACTCAAGTTTCGAGGTAGAGTTTGTCATTGAGGATACGGCTTATTTATTAAAAGCGTGCTTCCGCAATGATAGTTTGTATACAGAGGAAATTTTTAGACAAAAAATTTATAAGTCTTACAACATACAAACCTTGAGAAAAAAATTGGCAGAGGGCGATACAATTGAAAAGTATGACTCCGTGAAAAATTTGTTCGATATTGGCTGTAAATCTTATGCCTTTGCTTCATCAAAAGAATTAAGAGACTTACGTAAAAAAATCGGTTTCTGGTTTAGCTTCTCCGAGCTCCCGCTAAACTCTTCAACCTATCTTGGCGAAACGAATATTGAGTTTTTAAACAATGTGCTTCCAAAAATTGACAATTCCGTTATAAGTGTGAAACGTTTAATCGTCGAAGGAGAAGACGGTGAATCAGTCAAGACAAAATCATATCAGATTACTTTCAAGAATAACGAAATTTTAACTGTCCCCGATGGTGATCTTCGTCGATGTGGAGATAGGCTTTCTCACGGAACCTTTGAGGCAATAGATTTTTTGTGCCTTTTTAATGAACTGAATGAGAAGACTACTCATTTATTTTATATTGATGAACGTCTTTCTCACATGCATTCAGAGCTTGAAGCGTATCTCATGTACCAAGCATTTTCAAAAAAATCCTCTGACAGTCAAATTTTTTTTACGACACACAACGCGGAGCTTTTAGAATTGAATGCACCGATAACTTCATTTCTGTTTTTTAGGCGTAGCGAAGAAGGTTTTAATGAAGTAATATACCCTTCTGAAGTTCTCCACAAGAACATAAGAAATCTCAGAATGCATTACGAAAACGATTATTTTGGAGTTTTGCCAGACTACAGTGTTTTGGACAAGTTTTTAGAGGAAAGAAACAATGACTAAGGTTTTATATATTGGTGAAGGAGAAATTGAGGAACGTTTCTTTGGTTTTTTGAATCAAAATGATTTTATCCAGCCTGGTCGTTTTAGGAAATTCAACTTAATGCAAACAAAACTTTTACGCTCAAACGATCTTTTGAAGAGCTTCAGGGATAAAGTCTATTGTGTTTTGGATACCGATTGCATAGAAACAACTAATTTCGATACTTTATTCCATAATGTAAAAATGCTTAGGAGTATTTGCTCTGGAAATGTTTTCCTACTGATTCAGAATAAAAATTTTGAAGACGAATTGTCGTATGTATTGGAATGCAAAAATCTGTGCGAGAAATTTAATCTGAAGCATAGTACTCGAAAAGATTTAAAAAAAATCTCGCTCAATCTGTCAGCTATAGCAGGATTATTTCTAAAAAGAATTTGATACGCTATTGTCGACGACCTGAAGAATTTAAAGACGAGTTGAAAAATCGACATCACGAATCACTCGAAAGAAAAATTGTTTTGTTCGAGTCGTCTTGTATGAAAAAATAGCTTGAAGGTGGACGAGTTGATAATTAAAGAATTGAAATTGAAAAATTTCCGTTGCTTTGAAGAGTTGACTATAAATTTTTCGATACCCTACACGGTTTTGATTGGTATCAACGGTTCCGGTAAATCTTCCATTCTGGATGGGATAATCATAGATGGTTTTGTTTCTTTATCTCAACGCGATGCACGTAAAGGTTTTGCTTATATAAACAACATTAAACTTCAAGAGAGTGACGCGAAAATAAAAACCGTCATCGCCGGTAGCACGATAAACAAAGAATCCTGCTATCCTTTAGGTGACCGCAGAATTTTCTACGGGGCAATCGTTATCTTGGACTCATGAATTATTTTCCCACGCTTCATTCAAATATAATGGTGTCGATAAAGTTGGAATGTATGTGCGCGAACTGCAGAATCGAATAAGCAATGGTAAGAGTGTAGTTTGTCCAATAATTGTGTACTATGGAACGCGCAGGCAATGGGATAAATCGGGTGATCCTAAACCAAATGAAATTTCTTTCTTGTCGCAAATGAATGGCTATGTTAATTGCCTCAGCGCGAAACCTTTCAAAATTGCGAACACAGTTGGGCGATACGGATTCGGAAGTCGTCGGAGCACAGGTCACTCTCGATTTGGAAAGAATTTGAGGTCTGCAATGATTCACATTCAAAAGAGTAATTCGCCAAAGAAATTTCAAGAATTTAAACTGCAAAATCCTCAAGCTCATTTCGACGATATGCCAACAGAGGTTAAAGACACTTTCTGTTGGAGGAGCAAGGTTAGAATCCGTGACAAAATAAAAATTGAGCATTACGAAAATGGTGAGTACCGACCATACTGCGGTATACTCATCGATTACCTCGTAAAATAATATGACGGCACTACGACAATGGAGGGTGAACAGGTTGGCAATCGCTTACGACAAGTCGTTCCATTTGATGCAAAGTCAAAACATGACGAGTACGGCTCTTATGCGGCAAGCGAATATCTCCGCCAACATAATTTCGCGTTTGCGCCATAATGAAACAGCTGACATTCGGAATCGACGGTATCTGGGAAATAAGTTTAAGCTCCTCAAATTCCTCCGAAATGTTGTGGATGAAAATTGCTCTGCAATCGAAACGGTTGCAGACATTTTTTCAGGGACAGGCGCGGTCGCGTCGGCGTTTACGGATAAGAAAATTATAACGAACGACTTGCTCTACAGCAATTATCTTTGCAACATCGCTTGGTTCGGCAACCAGAAGGTGAGTCTTCATCTGCTACAAAATTTAATCGCTGAGTACAATCAGGCTGAAAATCTACCGACAAATTATATGACCGAGAATTTTGCCGACACATACTTCAGCAAGCAAGACTGCACTAAGATCGGCTTTGTTCGTGAAGATGTCGAAGAAAAATATCGGCTCGGCATTATCAACGAACGGGAGCGTGCTATTCTCGTCGCGTCGCTGATTTACGCCATGGACAGAATCGCGAATACTTGCGGTCATTATGACGCTTGGAGGCACGGGGCAAATTTTGAACGCCGATTAGTTTTGCCTGTGCTAAATGTTCCGGCAGATAATAACAAGCAGAATCAATGCTTCAACGAAGACGCCAACGAACTCGTCAGACACATTAGAGCGGATTTGATTTATATTGACCCGCCGTATAACTCTCGCCAATACTCCGACACATATCACCTGTTGGAAAACGTCGCCCGCTGGCAAAAGCCGCCCGTGCACGGGGTCGCCCGCAAAATGAATCGTAATGGGCTGAAAAGCAGTTACTGCACGATCAAGGCAACCGACGCCTTTGAAGATTTGATTCAACACTGCGACACCAAGTATATCCTGTTTTCCTACAACAACATGGCGAACAAAGGCGACGCTCGTTCCAATGCTCGTATCGCGGACGAAGATATTTTCCGTATTCTAAATGCCAAAGGAGATGTTGAAGTCTTCGCGAAGAAATATAAACCCTTCACAACGGGCAAGTCCGACATTCGCGGAAATGAAGAACGACTTTTCCTTTGTAAAGTTCGTCGGAGGAATTGCCTATGATTCAATCTCCGCTGAACTACACGGGCGGCAAATTCAAGTTGCTCCCGCAGATACTTCCGCTTTTCCCAAAGAACGTTGACCGTTTCTTTGATTTTTTTTGCGGCGGTTGCAATGTCGGCATAAATGTCGACTGCAAGGAAAATATTTTCATCGACCGCGACGAACATTTGATATACCTATACCAAACTTTTCAACACCTTGAGAAGAAAGTTGTTTTCGAGTGGATTTACGACATCATTGCGGAATACAGACTTTCGCTTGTCAGTCGCGATGGTTACAAGTTCTATGGTTGTGACAGCAGTGTCGGTCTCGGTGCTTACAATCGCGACGCTTTTAATCGTCTGCGCGAGGATTTCAATAACTGCGCCGTCATTGACTATCGCTATTACGTGATGATGTACGTCATAATCGTTCACGCCTTCAATAATCAGATTCGTTTCAACTCTGCCGGAGAATTTAATCTGCCCGTCGGCAAGCGCGACTTCAATTCTCGTATGCATTCAAAGCTCAGTGCGTTTATCGACCGCATTCACTCGACAAGCTGTAAGTTCATCTGTAGCGATTTCCGTCAATTTGATACCGCGACGCTTACTCAAAATGATTTTGTCTACGCCGACCCGCCGTATCTGATAACATGCGCGGCTTACAATGAAAATGGCGGCTGGAACGACTGCGACGAACACGACCTGCTGAAGTTTTTGGATTCAATCCACGTCGCCGGAATAAGATTCGCTCTATCCAACGTTCTCAGCAGTAAAGGCAACCGCAATCAGATTTTATCTGCTTGGCTCGACAGGAACGCGAACAGCTACAAGGTCATTCACTTGAAACACAGCTACGCCAACTCCAACTATCACAAGGCGGACAAAATTTCGGCGAGTGATGAAGTCCTCGTCGTCAACTACGATGTGAGCAAGGGCGGTGACGCAACTTGAATCTGCAATACAAAAGTTTTTATTGGAGCTTGGGCACTACCAGCTTCCGCACAAAAAATTTCAACAAAAAGATTGAACAGCAACTTGCTTTGCTACGCGATTTTTGGTCGCTGAAAGAAAACGTCGGCAAAGACTGGAACGGCAACGACAAAATTCAGACAGCTTACTATAATTTTCTGCACGAAGTCGGATTCATTTCCGGAAACGCCAACAATAAGCCCAAAGATGCTCGCGAAAAGACATCCGGCTTGGTGTCGCTCGGATTAATTGACGACAATCGTAGGCTTACCGAAGTCGGCAAACAACTTTTGAACATTAGCAAACGAAATGATTTTTCCGTCGATAATTCGTTGGGCATTCCCGCCGACAGTTTTATCTACCTCAAGCAACTCTTGAAAACGTCCGTCAAAGTCGACATGGATCAAGTGCGCCCCTTCATCGTCACGGTTTATCTCATCACGAAACTTGGCGGGCTATCGTATGAAGAGTTCACTCACTTGTTGCCGTTGAGCATTAACAGGCAAAGCACATTAGACGCCGTCGACAAGATAAAAGCTTTGCGAAATAATTTGACCACCATTGACGAAATAATTTTGGCGCGTCTTATGGCAAGGGACAATTACAAAGCCGCGCTGAAATATTTCCTTCGCGCCGAAACTGTAACGGCAGATGTTATCGCCAACGTCGGCATAAACAGAAAAAGTCGGCAGTACGACAAAGCTTATTTTCCGCTTTACGACGCGCTCCACAAATTTTATTTGGAACGCAATGAAATTGCCGTCAACGAGATAGTTCTTGCACTTAAACATCTCACGAACACCGGCAAGCTTTGGCAACGGTATCTTTTCGGCGATAACAGCCTCACCAAAATAAAAAAAGCTCCGTTGGATTGTTTGCAAGTCAATCGTTTTAATGACGCTGACACAGAGGAAAAATTTCGTCGGACGTTTTTCGCCCTAATGCACGTAATTAAAGCCAAGCGGAGCCTTGAAGATTATTTCGACCTCAATCGTAGATACATGAAGACCGCAGACGTTATTCTGTTTGCCGACGGAAAAGTCGTGCTCGACACCATTCCGCGTCATTACTTCGCTCCGATTTGCGACAGGTTGTTGGGTATTGCCTTTGACGACTCGCCGTTATTGCAAGTGAATTGTCGATTGGAAGACATTGCGGCGTTCCTCCGTCCAAATGAAAACGTTATTCTTGACGGCATTAACCGAGAATTCGCACTGAAGTTACAGTCACTGAAAGACGCCGGAGAAATTTTAGACCGCCAACGCTACATCCGACTTAATCACCTGATTGACTCCAAATTCACCGACGAGAAAATCTTGAGCCTCTTAAACCTCATCGGCGAAAGAGCCGACGACGAAATTCAAAAGCTGGTGACGGATAACGCTGACATTCCGACGATCTTTGAATACGTCCTCGGAATCCTTTGGTACAAAATCAGCAATCGGCAGGGCAAAATCCTTGACTACATGAAACTTTCGCTCGACGCAGATTTGTTGCCCAAAACTCATGCGGTGGGCGGTGAAGCCGATATTGTCTACGAATATCCGAAATCTGCCGTATATCCTGCTCATTCGCTTTTGCTTGAAGCGACACTGGCTGACCGAACCAATCAGCGGCGCATGGAAATGGAGCCTGTTTCCAGACATCTCGGCAATCACATACTCCGCACTCACAATTTGAATTCTTACTGTGTCTTTGCTACAAACGATTTGAACATCAATGTTGTCTCTGATTTTAGAGGACGTAAAAATCAACGATACTACGATACAGCTGACGACAACAATTTTATTGAGGGCATGAAGATTATTCCACTGCAAATTGACGACTTAAAGAATATCATCAAAAATCATCTTCGCTACGAGAAACTCTACGAAATATTTGAGGCGGCTTTTCAATCCAAACTTGCTCCACGTGAATGGAGGAATATTTGTATCTTCAACGCTCTGCAGGGTATTTTTCGATGACAACTTACGTTTAAGGTTGACGAGCTAATTACTCGTCCGCTTTTATTTTTTGAATTGGCGGCTCGTCCGTTCGTCCGTTTCGTCCGCCGAATATAAGCAATGGAACGGTTGTTGACAGCCAGGGATTTTTTCCACGGACGGACAGACAGTGGACGAAATCAGCCGATTTTTTAGGCGTGGATCAATGCAAAATTTCAAGCGCGACGGACGAATTTGTGCATCGCTTTTAATTTCTTGTTGAATCAGTGGTCACAAAGAAATTTCTATGATAAAATCCGCTTACAGATTTTTCGGAGGTGAGCGTCATGGATAAGCAAAGATTGACATGGAACGAGATAGCAGAAAAGTATCCCGACCAATGGATAGGTCTTTCCGACATTGATTGGGAGGACGGTGCAAACATTCGCTCTGCAGTTGTCAAGTTTACGGGCAAATCTTCAAGCGAACTTTTGGAAATGCAAATACGCACGGGAGACATTCAGACGATCTACACCACGCCCGAAAATCTCGAATACGGAATGACAAGCGGGAGTTTGACATCATGAATCATGAAGTTGATTACAGCGCACAGGCGCGAACCAATCCTGTATTCTTGACGGCAAAAACAGCAATTTGTTTAATGGCACGAGCGGGAATTTCCGACGCTGATTCAATCGTCCGTTGCTTGGAACTGGAAGACAATCAGCCGCTCCGAAGCATGGCGGATTCCGATACGATTCTCGGAAATGCCATTGTGGTTGAGGCAAAATATCGCACCATGTGCCGATTGATTGAGGATTGCGGTTATCGTACATGCGTGGATTTGCCTTGCGGTTACACGCCGAAAGCTCTTCATTTAACTCGAAAAGGTCTGCGTTTTGTCGGACTGGATTTGCCAATCGTTGTGCAGGAAATTGCGCCGATTATTCGCTCCCTTGCTAATCATTCGGAGCGTATGACCTTTTGCGAAGTTGATGCCACAAATTACGAATCACTTGAAGCGGCATTGCGTGATATTGACGAGCCGCTGTGCATTACGACGGAAGGCATGATGATGTACTTCACTGAAAACGAAGTCGACACCGTCATCGACAACGTCCGCAATTTGTTGGAAATTCACGGCGGTTGCTGGATAACGCCTGATCCGGAGGTTAAGTTGCAGTTTATCGAAACTTTTTGTTCAGTGTTCGGCGAAAGTTCGCTTGCTAAGCTGGCGACAACTGGGAACGCCGCAAGTAGACAGGCGGGCATTGTCGAATTATTCAATTCCTTCATCTTGGACGAGGCGGACGTAATCGGCTCCCGAAAAACGGCGAATGCTCTTTTGGCAAAACACGGACTGAAAGCCGAACGAATCAATTTGGCGGAGTATATGCCCGAACTCAGCGTTTATAATCAGCTCACGTCGGAACAAATTCTGCGCTTCAAAGAAGCCATGCGCCGTTGCAATTATTGGGTCATCACTCTTGACGACACGCGAAAGCCTCAAGCAGTTCAAAAGCAACAACATTTCGAGATGAGTTACGCTCTCGAAAACGGAATTTTACGGCTGACTTTGCGCGGCAGAGTTGACAGCATATCCGCGCCGAAGATTTTGACGGCGTGGGAATCGGAAAAGAACGTTAATGTCATTGATGGAGTGGAAATCGATTGTTCAAAGCTTGAGTACATCTCCTCTGCAGGGATTCGCGTATTGTCTAACATACACGGAGATTGTAGTCGTGGCGTAAAATTTCTCAACGTCAATTCGTCTGTATCAGAAATTTTAGTGGGTCCATTTGTGGGTCCACAGCAGAAAAAATCGCCGAATTCGGCGGAAAAATTGCAACGGACGAACTCGACGGAACCTTGATATACAAGACTTCTCGGAATATGCGGACGATACGAAATCGGCTCCAATCGAACTTCTAAGCCGTGGGTCGCGTGTTCGAGTCACGCCGGACGCGCCATTTGAAAATAATAAAGTCCCGATTTCGGTCGGGGCTTTTTTCGTGTTTAATTTTCCTTTTCACAAAAAGGAAATTAAATGTGCTTGTAGAAAATTTATGCGGTAGTAGACAAAATTTACTTCATTAATAATAAAGGAAGTGACGAGAGCGATTTATTTATAAATTGTCGCTCTGTTGTTATGAACGACCAAGAAAAAAAATATTTTGATGCATTAACCGATGACAGAAAAAAAATCGCAAACGTTTTGCAGGAAGCATGCGTCAAAGGAATTGAAAGAAGTATCGTGGATAAATATTCGGATCAAGCACATTTTATCTATGAACTTTTACAGAACGCCGATGATGCCAAAGCTACGGATGTTGAATTCTCACTCGAAAAAGAACGCCTGATTTTCAGACATGACGGAAAAAGACATTTTTCTATCAGTGACCCCAAAAAAGAAAACGAAGATACCGAAAATAATACTCTGGGCGATATCAATGCAATAACTTCGATAGGTAATTCAACCAAAGCAAATGACGATATTAACTCCATCGGTAAATTCGGAGTCGGGTTCAAGGCCGTATTTCAATATACATCCACTCCGCACGTTTACGATCCAAATTTTAAATTCCATATAGAAAATCTAATTGTTCCCGTTGAATTGAATGATGATTTTCCGACAAGACGTGATTGCAATACATTGTTTGTATTTCCGTTTGACAGTCCTCGCGTTACACCCGATAAAGCATACGATTATATTTCCGATAAATTTAAGAACCTGTCTTATCCTTTGCTGTTTCTCAAAAATATTAAATCCGTCAATTTTAATTTCGGAAATGTACACGGTTATTATTCCAAACAAATTAAAGAGACAAAAATTTTAGGAGATACGACGGCGGAATATATTGTTCTTACTCAAAATAACGGCGGTAACCAAAATAAAATAGAATATCTTTGGCTTTTTTCACGTACGTGCACCGAAAACAATCTTCGTTATTCCGTAGGCTTCTTCATGAATAAGGACAGTCAGTTAATTCCTGTCACAAAACCTGCCTTTTGTTATTTCCCGACCAAAGAATTTACGGGATTAAATTTCATTGTTCATGCGCCGTTTTTGTTGACGGACAGCCGCGAAAGTATTCGTGCGGGCGAAGAACACAACGAAGATATGATAAATAAATTAGCCGAACTTTCCGCCGATGCAATGGAATATCTCAGAGATATCGGCAAAGAAAAATCGATTAGACTGATAACCGACGATATCATTAAAATTATTCCGTTCGATTCAAATAAATTCAGCGATCCTCTTGATAACAGCCGGATATCTTTCATGCCGTTCTTTGAGAAAATCAAAAATAAATTTAAAACTTCGGTACTGTTGCCGACTGTAGACGGTTATATAGATTCCGATAACGCATATTGGGCGTCGACTCTTAAAATTGCGGAACTGTTTAACAATGAACAACTCAGAGATATTGTAGATAATCCCAAAGCTTGCTGGGTATTCACAAGTCTTGCAAGGGAAAAAACTTCCGAAAAGCCTAAGTCTTATATTGATTCGATTATCAGACCGTACATTTACGGCATTAGTGAAGAAAACATAATAAACGGGCGCAGTGGTGTTCGTCATTATCTTGAAAATATCAAAGGCATTTCCGCGGAATTTATTGAGAAACAAACGATAGATTGGCTTCATAAATTTTATGCATGGATTTCAGAGAATAAAGACAGAAAAAAAATGATAATCAATAAGCCAATCTTTATAGATGAAGACGGAAAAGCGGCGGCGGCGTTCGATTCTAAAAATCAGTCGATATTATTCTTGCCCGACTTTGAAAAAATCGAAGGATATACGTTCATATCGCGCAAACTTTTAGAGAATACGGAAACCAAGAATTTTATCGAAGAACTCGGGATAAAAAAGCCTTCACGTAAAGACTACATATACAACACAATTTTGTCTCAGTATGAACAGGATGAAGTTAACGTAAATCGCGATGAGCATTTCAAAATTTTCTTTGATTATTATTGCGAAACCCCTCACGACGAAGCCGATAAACTTATAAACTTGATAAAAGACTGTAAATTTTTGATATACTGCTATTCGGATAATAACAAAGTAGACTATGACGTTGGAAGGAATATGTATCTGCCGACAAGTGAACTAAGAAAATATTTCGAGACAAAAGCAAATACGCAGTTCGTATATTTATCTTACTATGAGAATTTAGTCTGCAAAGAAAATAAAAACCAACTGACAAATTTTCTGACGGCGTTGGGCGTAAAAAAAGAACCGGCAATAGAAAAAGTTACTATAGATGTTCCTAAATTAATTGACGGTAATCCTCCTCAGAGGGCAAAGTATGAAATAGAATGCTATGAAAAAATTCTTGACGGTTGTAAAGAGATAACGGAAGAAACAGTACTAAAAAAAGATGAAGATAAATCTGTTATTCTTTGGTATTGGCTTTTAAAAGTTATTGAAAAAAATCGTAATCTAAATGCTTCGTTATATGGTACACGCAAATATCATTACCGAGCAGACAAAATGGAAGGATTTAAATCATCTACCGAATTGTTATTGAAAGATAAAGCATGGTTGATAAACTCGGACGGAAAATTTGTCAAAGCCGCCGATGTAACGGTTGAAACACTCTCGGATAAATACGATAAATCTAATTCCGAAGCATTCGGTATCCTTATAAATTTTTTGGAGATTAAAACCGAGGACGAGAAAAATAATAGTGTCAACTTAACCGAAGATCAGCGTAAAAAAATTGCTCTCGCCAATAAGCTGAAGGAATACGGTATCGAGAATGAAGATGATTTGGAGGAGTTCAGAAAGTTTAAGGAAGCAAAACAACGGGCGGCAGAAAATGTAAATAACGAAACGAATGTCTGCACTGACAACAATAAAACTATCAATAACGATGGCAGAAACGATATAGATGATATTTTTGCCGGCGAAACGGAAAAACCAAGTGACGGTAGCGATAATCAGTCGATAAGCAAACTCAATGTAGTAAAAGATATAGTCAAACGAACACGCAACGCAAATAAATCCGATACACTAAACGAAGTCGATGAAAACAAAATCACGGCGGAAGATGAGCATGACGAAGACGAATATACGCCGCAGTCAATTGACTACACTAAAAAAATCGAGCGTGCCAAGGAAAAAAGCGCGGAAGAAATTGAAAAGATTATTCGGCTTGAAGAATTACAAACGTTGGCAACCGAATCACCGAAATATTCATATGGTTGGTTTAAAGCATTACTTGAAATGGAAGAACTTAACAGCCAAGAATCAAATTTCGGTAACAGAGAAATATCAATAAGTTTCGGCAAAGTCGAACGGGAACCGAACACGAAAAGAACTTTGGTTTTAAAATATCCGAGCAGATACATTCCGCAATTTATGGAAGATCTTGCCGATATTCCGCTTGTACTGCATATGGGCAATCATACTAAAACTGTACCGATAGAGGTTGCAAATATAGTTTCGTACACTCTGCGCGTGAAGATGAAGAACGCCGAAGATCTTGCCAATATTGATTTGACAACAGTTACATCCGCAACGATAGACGCGAAAAGCCCGGTATTCCTGCTTGAAGAATTGATAAATCAATTTCATTCATTGGCGGATGAAAAAGATTGGGCGGACGATTTTGATTTACGGGAAAATCTTTGCAAGGATATTGAATTTGTCTTCGGTCCTCCCGGGACGGGCAAAACTACTCATCTGGCTAAAAATGTATTAATTCCGATGATGAAGAATCAAAATTGCAAAGTGTTGGTGCTCACGCCGACAAATAAAGCCGCAGATGTTTTGGTTAGGCGCATTATGGAATTATCCGCAGATAAAACATATGAAGAATGGTTGATACGTTTTGGCGCAACGGGTGACGAAACGATAGAGCAAAGCCCTGTATTTAAGGATAAAACTTTCGATATTCGTACGTTGAAAAAAAATGTCACCGTGGCAACGATTGTGAGATTTCCATATGACTTCTTCATGCCAGATAATAAAAGAATATTCCTTAGGGAAATAAATTGGGATTATATAGTAATTGATGAGGCCTCGATGATTCCGCTTGCAAATATTATTTTCCCTCTGTACAAAAAGACGCCGAATAAATTCATTATTGCGGGCGATCCGTTCCAAATCGAGCCGATTACTTCCGTTAATTTTTGGAAGGATGAAAATATTTATACGTTGGTTAATTTAAATTCATTCACGAATCCCGAGACCGTTCCTCATAAATACAAAGTCACATGTCTTACGACGCAATACAGGAGCATCCCCGATATCGGCGAAGTCTTCGGTAATTTTGCCTATGACGGTATATTGAAACACTATCGCACTGCAAATACTCAACGTCGAATTAATTTCGGCAAGGATTTAGAAATAAAGGCCTTAAACATTATAAAATTCCCCGTCAGTAAATATGAAAGCATTTACCGCTGTAAGAGACTTCAGCACAGCAGTTCATATCAAATTTATTCCGCGCTGTTTACTTTTGAATACGTGTGTTATTTATCGGGAGTAATAGCCAAAAATAATCGCGGACAACTTTTTAAAATCGGAATAATCGCACCTTACAAAGCGCAGGCGGATATGATAGACAAGCTTATTTCTTCCGAAAAACTTCCGCAAGAAATAAATGTGCAAGTCGGGACGATACACGGCTTTCAAGGCGATGAATGCGATATTATTTTTTCCGTCTTCAATACGCCGCCGACCATTTCCAATTCAAAAGAGATGTTTCTCAACAAAAAAAATATAATCAACGTCTCTGTCAGCCGAGCGCGTGATTATCTCTTCATTGTCATGCCCGATGATGATACCGAAAATATATCAAATCTCACGCTGGTAAAAAAAATCGAGCATCTGATAAAAGCAAGGGATTATAAGGAAATTTTGTCATCCGAACTTGAAGAATTGATGTTTGGCGATTCGGAATACCTTGAAAAAAATACATTCTCTACAAGTCATCAAAACGTAAATGTTTATGGTTTGCCGGAAAAATATTACGAAGTGCGAACGGAAGACACCGCGGTAGATGTTCAAATTCATAAACCTACGAAGGAAAATATAATTACCGAAAATTTATCAATCGATATGCAGAGCAACGATGAAGATTATGTAGATTCTTATGATTTGGATGAAAATCTTATTCCCGAAGAATTGAGGGACGACGCGATAGATATTCCCGTAAGCGGCGATATGACAGGTTGGTTTTATCTCGTACCGTATGAAGATAAATTGATAAGTCATGCGCATAAAGGAACAGCAAGAATGTACACACCGTTGGTAAAAAACGGTAAAACGAAAAATGTGACTGTGTCCGTCGTCAAGGAGGACAGAATTATTTACATTGCGAAATACCTGTTTGATTTGTACGAACAAGAATTAAGCGAACCGGAAGGTATTAAAATTAAAATCGCTAATGTTTAACCCTACTTTTGCAATGGGTAAATAAAAAAGACTCGACTGAATATGTCGAGTCTTTTTTTGTCAAAGCGTCGTCAATGTTTTTTTTATAATCGTCGCAAGATTTTCGGAAATAATTTCCGCATCCTCGGCTGAATTGTTTTTGCCGAAAGTTATTCTGATTGTTCCGCGAATATAATCTTCGGGGACGTTCATAGCTTGCAGGACGTGTGAAATTTCAGTGTTGCGCGAATTACACGCCGAGCCCGTCGACACGCAAATATTTTTCAAATCCAATCTGTGCATTAAAGATTCGCCGTCGCAACCTTTGAAAGATAAACTCAAATGACCTGGCAAACGATTTTCGCCGCCGTTGACAATAAAATCAATGTTATCTCTGCGCAGATTGTCGAGTAAAATTTTGACGCAGGTTGAAAGTTTTTCTGAAGTACGATTTATATCGCGGCAATTTTTTTCCAAAGCCAGAGCCATCGCCGCAATCGCAGGAATATTTTCTGTGCCGGCACGTTTAGAAAATTCTTGTGCACCGCCGTCAATGTAAGGAGCGATATTTATTCCGTCGCGAACGTAGAGAAAACCGATTCCCTTCGGCGCGTTGAATTTATGACCGGAGGCGGACAACATATCTACGCCCAAAGATTTTACGTCAACGGGAATATGCCCGACTGCCTGCACTGCGTCCGTATGAAAAATTTTCCCAGCCTCGTGCGCAATTTCCGCCAAAATCTTTATCGGTTGAATTGTTCCCACTTCGTTATTTGCCAGCATCACCGAAATAATTTTCGTCTGCGGCAAAATTTTTTCACGTAAATCAACGGGATTGACTGCGCAAAATTTATCTACGGGTAATTTCGTTACGCTGCAACCCAAATTTTTCATTGCGCCGCACGAATTTAAAATTGCCTTGTGCTCAACAGCGGAAGTGATTATATTCGGGCGTTCTCTTAAATTCGGAAGTACAGAAGATTTTACAGCCCAATTATCACTCTCGCTTCCGCCCGACGTAAAATAAATTTCGTTCGGTTCGGCATTGATACACGCGGCAATTTTTTCCCGCGATTCCTGTAATATTTTCTTCAACGGACGTGATATTTTATATGCCGACGAAGGATTTGCAAAAAATTTTTTCTGTAAATTAAACATCAACTTTAAAGCGTCTGTATCCGATTCCGTTGTCGCGGCGTTATCCGCATAAATAATTTTACTCGAAGAGTTTACAACCTTCATTTTTGAAATCCTCTATTTTGTCTAAAATATCCTGCGGCTCAACTTCCAAATAATCCGCCAGACATTCAAGGCAATAAAAATTCTTGGACTTAATGCCCAAGAGTTTTTTATTTATGCCTATCTCATCTTTGCTCAATGATTTTTTTCCGCAGGATATACAGTTAAAAATTTTCTTCGCCAATTAAATTACCTCAAACTTCGGAATATCTTTGCCGGCGTACTCAATATCCAGCAAAGCAAGTTGTTTCCTTATGACAGATCTCATGTTACACGCACGCGACAGACAATATTGATTGAAAAGTTCTTTGTCGACGTCATCAACATTTTGTACGTTCGGGAAAAATAATTTTAAATAAGCCGTCGCAATCCGTTTAATCGCCGCCGTATCTCGTGTATCGGCTTTGTCGGGCACTTTAACAATTCTGTCGACAATCGCGCGGTAACTTATATCTTCGCGCAATTCGTGCATGATTGAGCAAAAATATTCGGAATTCAATGCCCAACCGCAAATTTTCATATCGTCATTCATTCGCGGAATATTCCAGCCCTTTATAAAGCCGTGAAAGCGTTCAATCAAAGCGGATTCGTGAAAAACGCTCGGCAGTTCGTCAAACATGTTTACTTCGCCATCCATATCCATTACGGCTTTGGGGATATTGCCGCTGAGAATCATACCGGCCTCGGCGTTGTTCGAGTGATTCCCGACAGTATATACGCCGTTCTCTAAATAACCTTTCATTGCCGCGCGCATTTCATCGGTATCGGTAAAAGAAATCGTCTGCACTTCGTCGAGTGTTACGAAGTCATTGTAGGCGACAAGTCCTTCTTGACGTTTCTGCATGTCGTAAAACATTTTGGCGCGGCTCATGACTCCGCCGCTAGACAGCCAACCGAATCGACTGACACGACCGAACACGTATGATTTTCCCGTACCTTTCGGAGCCAACTCAATTAAATTTAAACGTTTTTCCACGAAGGGCAAAAGACGCGTCAACATGGTTATCTTTTCTTCTTCGGTTGCGTAACCTGCCGCGTTATAGTCAATCGCTCCCAAAAGAATTTTCAGCCACTCATCAAACGAAAAATTTTTTCTGGCGTTCTTATAGAAATCCAGATTGATTTTATACGGACAAAAATTTTGGAACTTGAGCAAGCGAATTTTACCCGGAATTTTCGGGCGCGCTTCATAATCGGGTGGTCTGTAACCTAATTGAATCATGCCCCAAACTTCGCGACCGCCGATTAATTCGTCTTTGTACATACTCCAAATATTATCGTCTATCATTGTTTCTTTCGACGAAAGTCCGAAATCGGGCAGAGAAAAAGACGCTTCGCCCGTAGCCACATCAATTTCCACCGATATTTTCGCCAATATTTTTACATGTTCGTTATCCATAACTATACGGCTTTTTATCGCGTTCCATTCGTATTTCTTCGGAATAAATTGCCGCACAAAATTTGACAGCTCGTCGGAATCAAATTTCCCGTCCGCATCCTCAAATCGACGCAAAAGCCAATCGCGCATGAATGACGGCAAACTTAATGCCGAAAAAAAATTGCTGTTCTTCAAATCTTTGTAGACGACCATATCGGAGAAAGAATTTTTTAATTTGCCTTCCATTATTCGCTCCCGTCAATCATGAAAAAAATCAAAGCTGGTATCATCTTCTTGCAAGGGTGCAGTATTTTTTTCGTCTTCCGCGATTGAAATATCTTCCGATACATTCGACAAAGACAATTCGATTATCGGCACTAAAATTTCCTCCAAAGTTGCGCCGCCGTGCACTTCAACCGAAGATAATCGTCCGCCGGCAAATCTGTCGTAATTCGCCAAAACCCAATAACCATGCTCTTCGCTTGCACAGGTTGGTTTATCGTCAATATCGTTTATCGGACAGCAACGCCCCGAATGTTCGCCGCTTGAATTCATTCTGTATTTGTTTTCGCGCCCGTACATTACCGCGAGCCGACTGGCTCCGTGATCCGAAGTCAAAATAACTTTATCGGTTTGCTTATTCGCCAATGATTTTTTTATATCATCAATCGCCTTGTCTATGATGTTAAATTCCTCGTCGATATAAATCGGTTCGGAACATTTTCCGTCCTCGACAAATTTTTCGGGCGAATGTTTCAACTCATCCAACTTTGGATTTTTGACGAATCTGTCGCCGCTCCAATTATCAAAGAAATCTTTATTCATTGAAGTCAATGTGGGCAAATCTGCGCGACCTATTTCGATTTTAGCGGAAAGCCCCATTTGCTCCGCACGAATTTTTATGTAACCGGAAAATTCCGCACCCAACGCATCAAGCCAATACAACTTTGCATTTTTATCCAATCCGTCCAGAATCGTCTGCCGCGTATTGAAATTATTATACGGTCTTGTCAACGCAATTTCTTGCACATGATTTTTAAAATCTTCATCGTCGATATTACAGAGCTTAATTTTTTTGTACCGCCGAAAATATTCCGTGACTTCCCGATTTCCGAAATCGTATTCGGTCAAATAATCTTTCATTGCCGAATAATTTTTCTCAAAGATTATCGGGATTTTCTCCTTACCTTGAACCGCTTTTATCATTGCGCGACGTTCTTCGCTCGTGTTATCCGTCAAATATTTTATCGTATCCGAAACTTTTTCCGCCGCCGTAATATATTCCGAAAGATATTGCGCAGAAATACCGTTGATTGCCGACTTCCTTTGCAAATAATATTTCTCGAAAAGTTTTTCGTCGTCTACATTGAGCAGCGCGAACAGTAAATTTTTCCGATACTCTTCGTAATTCGAGGACTGCGCAAACACAAATTGCAAGTACTCGTTTGAAATTTTATTCTTGAAACCTGCGGCATAACTGCGCCAATGTTCGGACGAATAGCCGTCACAGTTCTCGTCAAAAAAATATTCCTGCCATTGCTCTTCGCTTAATGCGTCGGGCGGCACGGAAAAATAAGAATCGCGATTTTTTATTTCCTCGAAGTAAGTATTTATCTCCTTAACGTTGACTATCGGCAAATTTGTCCGCACCGTCATCGAAGAATTTCCCTGCGCCGCAAGCTCAAGCAGTTCGCTGAAATTTTGGGCGTCCGTCGGTATTTCTATATCGGAACCGTATTTGACAACCGAAATTTTTCCTACGCCCTCGATACGACAAATATTGTTCGCGGCAAATTTACAATCTTTGACGGCAAGATTTTCAAGCAATTTGGTAATGCCGCGGCAGACAAAAATAATTTTAGAATTGAAACTTCTGTCCTGCAGTGCATATAAAATATTTTCCTGTCCGGTGAAGTAAATATATTCGCCCAGACCGAAAAAAAACGCGTTTCTTTCAGGCGCGTTTAGTTTCTCGATAAGCAAATCCGTATCCGCAAGGCAATCGCCCGAGCAGAATTTCGATATATAAATATCCTCAAACCCCAATTGAAGAGATTTTTTCAGCTCGTCAAATTTTTTTACGTCATCGCAAATGATAAAGTACGGGTGTGAATTTTCGCGCCGCAAGTAAGTATCAATTTGTTTTGCCGCTTCCGATATGTTTAGAGATTTCAATTTAAAGACTCCCTAAGAAGTTTAATACCGACTTCGTAATTACTATCAAGCAAGTTAATCAAAAGATTTTTCGCTTCACGATCCGACATTCTCGTTACCGTTTCTTTAATTTTTTCATTGGTTTCGCTGGTGTAATATTTTCTTTCGGCAAATTTTTTTATAATCTCCTGCGATTGAATACTTGGGTACCATTGATAAATATCGCCTTGAAATTTATCTTCCAATTCGTCGCGAATCTCATCGTTATTGTCCAGAAAACCGCGAAATTCATCGCCGATAATTCTTTCGCGAAAAGCTGTCTCGATTGCATTTTCATCGTTGAGCAAATCAAAATATTGCGGTTTGTCTTCAAGATATTTAATGGAGAAATTCAAATCTTTATCTTCGGGAGAATTCGCCATAATCGTATTAAAAACTTTTTGGGCGTTATCCAATTCGTTTTTCGGAACAAGAGCCAGAATAGGAGTGCGATGAATTTTCGACCATTCGCGCGGAGATGTACCGGAAATTTTATTCCATAACCTTGCCAATTTACTTTTGCGTCGACCGCTTTCCATACTCTTTAACTGTGTGCTTACTTTCCTGTAATAATCCCCCTGCGACATGATGAATGAATTTGACGGTAAAGAAGTGTACAAATTATTCAATTCTTCATCGCTCAGGTTGTAGGAATTGTCATGTTTATCTCGCAGGATATTTTGTCGATTTGCTATGGCATTTTTTATCGCCTCGGAGTTTTTAGACAGTTGATTCAAAAATTTTTCGCGTTTACTCTGCGGCAACTCTTTAAGCTCAACCATTTCCTTCAGAATCAAAAAGAAATTTTTTGTCTCGGGATATCTATCGATTATCAAGTTGGAAGGTATTTTCAAATTAAAGCCGCACCAATCTTGCCAAGCATAAACACATTCGCTGAATGATTTACTTTCGATACCGAATTTCTTGCTTTCAATGACAATCTTATAATCGATAATCAACTTCTTTAAATCGTCTTCGGCGGCATCTTTGTCGTGTAACCATATACTGTCGCCCGAAGTAATGCGATTTTGACATTCGCTCACGGGATTTGTTATCCCGATTTGATTCGCCAATTCAAAAATTATACCGCCCTCAAAATTCTGCAGGAATTCGGTAAAAATCTTCTGCCCGTTTTCCGCCGTGAGGAAATTTTTCATATCACCGAACGCCGCAGGATTATTTGTCAAAATTTGTCCGGCACGTTCTGCCAATGCCGATACGCTTACATCTAATTTCGAGTTCGCTATTTCTTTGAGGAGCAATAAAAAATCTCTGTACTTGTCTTCGGCTACATCGACGTAACACCAGAGCGGATAACCTAATTTCTTTAATTGCAACCGTAATTTTTGTGCGCTGTGTTCTACCGAAATATCTTCGTTCACATTAAAAATTTCTGACGCGAATGACATAAATTGCCGTTGATTCGGCGACATTATTTCAAGATATTTCGGGCGATAATTTCGCATCGGTGTAATCGATTGCTTGATACTTTCGGCGATATATTCCGCAAGTTTTTCCGTGTTTAACGCGCCGCCGATATCTCCGTCTTTGCCCGCGCTGAATCTGTACGGATCGCACGCATACTCTTTCAAAAGAAAACCCGTCAGGAAGGCATGAATATTCAGCGGCATAAATCCACGCTCAAGCAGATAATCAAAAATCGTCTTGAACGATATACGAATATTTTTTTCAAGTTCGGTTTTTATCAGCGTATCTATTTCTACTTTAAGACGCGACAACATCAAATCGGGATAAAGCTCCCAATATTTCCCCGATACGTGCCACAAATCACCCAAGACAAGTTTGATATCCTTCGCCTTCAGCATCGAATATTCTTCCTGTTTTATACCTGCCTCCGCTAATTTCCTAAGTTGCGAAGACATAAAAAGAGTGTTGGTGACTCCTGCATTATCAAACGAATAGGGATAAATCTTGCGTACATTATCCTTCAATTCGTCCACTACCAGAGCGGAATTTTGACATGATATCCCCTTGCGTACTTCGTCACTGTTTTTCGTCGCGGGATAATACACAAAAGAAGTATCCGCAAAGGACTTTATCCACAAATTCAAAGCAGTATCGGCATTTTGTTTCATCTTGTCCGCAAGCGCATCATCTTTGCCGCGCCAATACTGTTCGTTCGCCGAATTTTCTACCCAACTGTTTAAAACATCGCGGGTAATCAAATTAGACGACGCATCTATAAATACCAATTTGTGATAGCGTTCGTCACGTATCGCCGCAGTAATCAGATTGTAAATTTTATTTTGCTCGTCTTCGTTGTATGCGCAGCAGACGATAACTTTGATTTTGTAAGTCTCTGCCTCGTTGGTGATTCGGTTTATCGTTCGCGTGAAATTTTCCGCACTCAGATTGATAAATTCGTATCGCGCGATTATCGCAGAATTTATATCCGTGCCGCTAATCAAAAGTTCTTTATCGACATGAGTTGCAGTTTTAAACCCTGCGCGGGTAATTGCTTTCAGCCGTTCCAATTCCGCCAAATCGCCGCTCACTGCCATTGCCGCAAATGTTTCAATGTCGCCCGGCTTTTTGAAGAGAATATTTTTGCGTACCAAATTATTTAGAATCGTGACTGCGCGTCCGTTCTCCATGTCATTGACGCCCGTAAACGCCAACTCAATATTTTTTTCCGTCGGATGAAAAATACTGACTTCATTGCGCGTTTCCTGATCTATCGCTTGGAATAACAAAACCGTTTTTAATACTGTCTGTTCGTCGGGATTCAAATCGTTTTTGTTCATCGGATAAGAATCGAGGATTACACGAATTGACGGTCTTAAATTCATTTTGCCGACGTTATTGCCGTGTTCGTCCGTGCCGTTCTCATAAAAAAAGTTCCAAAGATAATCTATCGTCAAGAGGTCGCCGTTCTGCGGACTCTTTGTTGCGATAAAATCCTGGAATGCTTTTATATTCGGATCTGTGTTCTTTATGAAGTTAAAAATGCTGCGCTGATTGGACGCAAAATAAGACGCAAGATTTTTTAACAAAATCGCGGTCATCGGGTGTATCGGCAGAATGTCGGTTAAAATTTTTTCGTCGCGAATTTTGGCGAAGTCCATCACAACTTTTCGCGGCTCCGCTGTTCGTTCTTTCAATGCCGACGAAATATAATGCCATTCGTTTTGCGCAACATTTTTGATTTTCAATGCATGACCGATAAGATTAAGCGCAATGTTGTCGGGCATTGTAATTGCAATACTTGAAAATCTGTCGCTGACAACGCGAAAAGATTGTTCGCTTGCTCCATCAAGTTTATCGACTTGATGAGTAGCAATGACCAGATAAAACGGGATAATATTCGACAGTTCCGCAAGCCGCTGAAATTCATCAAGATTGTTCCGGTTGTTGGCAAAGAACTTTGAAAATTCATCCCAAAACAAAACCATTGCCGTTAACCGATTTTCTTCGATGACTTCGGTTATCCAATCCGTCAAATCTTTCATGTCGATATTGAACGCGCGAATGCCTTCACGTTCGCCGAGTTTCAAAATATCCTCGACCAGTTGTGACACGACGGCATTCGGATTTTTAAGACGCTCTATAATTTCTTCGGCTGTCCTGCTCGCCAAAGTAGACGACATTCTATATTCGGGCTTTTGAATCTTAGCGCGGAACATTTCCAAATTTGCTTTATCCGATTCGAGCCAATCAACTATTTTTCCGCGCAGAGTTTTCGCGCCGTCGAATTTATAACCGTTTTTTTTCAGCGCGGCGGTCAGGCTTTCAAAGACAGCAAAAATAAGCTTTTGGGTTGAAGTTATATCGCCGGTTGCATAGCGTTTGGCGGTGACAATTTTACCCTTGCGAATTGTGCGCAGACGTTCGCGCAAATCTGTTTCATCGCGCAGGGTATCATATTCATCAAAATAGGCATCGAATTCATTTTCGGGGCATGACAAAAGATTTTGCAACATCCAGACAATCCGAGATTTGCCCGTACCGTAAGAACCTTCCAGCCACAAACTTTTCTTTTCAGAGCGCGATAACGTTCTTTCAAGTAATTTCATCAACGCAACAATGTCACTATGCGGAAAAGTATGCTGCCATTTGTTTTTGGGGTCTTTAATTGAACTCTCGTTGATTTCCGGATAATACCCCTCGTCTATCTCGAAATAATTAAGATACCTTTTTTCTTCATATGTCACCGCCGTCAACCCCTTTTAGGTCTCAAATAAATTCAATACGTCCTCCGATGTCTTTTCTTTCTTAAGCGAAATTTTTTCAAGGTCATGAGTAAACGAACTATAAATAAACTCGGGATAATTTGCTGATAGCCCGTTTAAAATCCGTCTCATTTCTTCATAGTCAATGCCAAAAATTTTCGTGGGACTAACACCGCCGGAATAAGAATCATTCATCATACGCGATAAAGTTAAATTGTACCAGTCAATCTCTTCGGCGAATTTATAAAAAGAGTAGAGAATAACACGAATGTCATCGACTCTTGCCTTGGTGCGCGTCAATGTCGCAAGGTTGCGCCCTTCGCTGGTCGTAGTGCCGAAATGCAACACAGTTCCCAAAGGAATTTCGCACAACCTTTTAAACGCTTTGGCGATAGATTTTGAATCTTTATCAGAAACTTCAATCGCTTTCAACTGTTCTTCGACAATTTTGCGGCTAATTCCTTCATTGATTGGAAAATTTTCAATATACCACCTGATTTGCCTGTTGCTGTAGATAAGATTAACCAAAATTAAGCCCCAAGCCGTCGGAGAATCCCAACCTATTTTCTTTACAAGTTCGGTAAACGGAGTGATAGATTTATCTTTTTTATTAACAAGAGCGGCATCATAAAGAAATCTTTTAAAGAAATTAAATTGATTATTTCCAAGTGTATTGCTCTCAAAAAATTTATCCGTATAGTTGAAAAAGCTTTTTATCCATTCAGGCTTTGGAGCGTGGTCAGCAAACGTATTTAAACTTTGTTTCAATTTTTTATCTCCTTTCAAAGGTAATTCAGTCGAATGATATAAAAGGCAGCCGCATTCTATATTGTGACATTGTAAACAGTGAACGCATTTTTTTCCGTCAACATGAAGAACACCATTATCGAATGAAATTGCGCTGTGACTGCAATTTGCTTCACAGACACCGCAAGCAACACATGCCGCCACTTTATGAAAGACAGATTTGAATAATTTCATCGCGGTGGTTTTATCGTAAACAGCTTTAAATTTCGCGACAAGATTGCCCGTTTCTGAATCGGTAGTCACTTCGTATGGGGGTATTTCTAATCCTTCTTTACCTTCAATAGTTTTAATCCATTCGCGCCAATCGCTTTTCGGATTACTGACTTTGATGTAAAAGTACCCGTCGGAAATTTCTTCGCTGTAATTTGTCAGCGGATTTATTAAATCTCTGCCGTTTCTGCGATTTATCCAACCGCCATTTGTTATGTAAGAGTCAATATTTTCGTCTGTGACATTTTCGGCAATGTAATTCATAAATTCTTTGATTTTGTCGGGATAAGAATTGTAGCGAAAAAAATTTGCTCTGCCTCCGCTCATTGGGCAAAGAAGACAACCGGCGCGAGAATTTCCCTTTTTATAAGTTTCATTTATCGGCAAGCCGTACATAAAGATATACAACCAAACTTCTGCGGAACTCCATTCCAAGATAGAGTTATGCGAATATTGTCCGCGTTGTTTTCGGCTGACATTTTCTACTGTATATTCCGAACGTCTTACACTTTCCTGACCACGAACGCCGACAAAATCGACACCGACAAAATTTTCTTTGCCTAAAATCTCTCGAATCTTTAAAGTTTGCGGAGCGGCCTTATGAACGGAGCAACACCAGCGCAGAGTACTTGAGGGCGCGCCAAAAAGTTTCCAACTCTCTTCGGGCGACATCTTCGCTTTGGCACGATAAAAACCTATGTTCTCTTGAGCACACTGACTTTCAACCAAATTAATAATCTTGTAGGTGTCGGGGAATTCCATTTGCGTATCGCCGAAAACGACAATAAAAGAAGACTTAGGCAAAGCATGCTTTACCAAGTCGAGAAGGACTATTGAATCTTTGCCGCCGCTGAACGCCACATGAAAACAATCGAGATTCTTTTTCTTCTTCCAATAATTATAGATGCGCTTAATGGTAACTTGTCGCAGACTTTCCATTAGCTCGAAATTTTTCTTTGACATTCCTTCCAAATCAATGGGTAAGAGAGTTTCATTTTCGTTTACGCCGCTGTCCTCAACAACTTCCAATTGAGGTTTTTCGTAAAGAGATCCGCCCTTAACCACCGCAATTTTTTTCCCCCGATAGAAATAATTACTCGCCTCCGCCCAAAGGTAGGGAATGTCATTTTGGTTTTCGTAACGCCAATGGTTATTAAATCCCAAGGTATTCATTTCTTCAGCAAAAACCGGGCGAGGTTCCTTAGACATCGTTACTTCCGTATTTAGAAGAAGAACACCGCCCGTCGCGCTATCAAATTCGTACTTATACATAATTAAAAATCATTATACAACTCTTTATTTTGTTATGCAATCTAGTCTTGCTAGATTAATTTCCTTGCCGCCGAAATGGTTTATTTTTTGGAGTTCACTTAAATAATTTGTTTGCCAATGAAATGATGTTTTCGGTTACCTTGGCTATTTTCTTCAATCTAAAACCGTTGTTTATAAGAAAGTTTTCTACAGCAACCATATTGAGCGGAATTTTTTCTTGAACGACGGCGGCGGCTTGCAATTCGTTATAGTCACAAAAATTCATTGAGGCGGGATAAATTGCGCCGATATTGTTACCGTTGAATGCAGGAGCGATAAATTTATATTTGCGGCTGTGTTTTCTCAAAAACTCCTCGAGTAAAAAGAGATTCCACGGGTAGCCGCCGACAACGGGAGGGAAACCCGTAAAACTGTTAACGGCTTGCAACGGAATAATTTTGCCACGCACAAAGGGAGTCAGCGCGGCATCAACGGCATCGACGTCAAAAGTTATGAGAGAATTTTTTATAAACAGGTCTTTACTTACACGAGTGAGTTCGCACGATATACCGCCCAATGTAATTGTTTGGTTTATCCTCAACTTGTTTGCCAGCGCGAAAATTTGATTGGCTGATACTTCGTTTTTGTCGGCAATAGATTCGCGCAGAGCTTTCACGGGCGAAAGATTTGTGGCGGAAGCGTTATTACCTTTGGCGAATAATTTTCCGGCGCGTTTTGAAAATTTGGGGGCGAGAAATTTTTCATAGACCAAATTACGAATATCCTTTGGGCGGATTTCGGAATTAAGTGCGAAGGTTGAAGACAAACTATAGTCGTCGTTTGTGGCGTAACCGTTTTCGGTGATACACAGGGCGATTTGTTTTTCGGCTTCGGCAATTTCTTCTGAATCGAATTGGATTTTGTTTTGCAGAATAAATTTATCGTTCATAGTTGGCAAATACATTTTAGTATCGGAGACGATTTTTAGGAGTTTATCGGGCGAAACGTAAGGAAAATTTTCCTGCAAATCGGCAAGCGACACGAGACGATTAGCCGCGAAAAATTTTTTTACTTCGTCGTCGAGCCGTACAGTTTTTTTCGGCGAACAAAAATCCTCGGAGTAAAAGTAATTATTGAGCGAAGTACGCAGAACATTTTTCAAAACCTCGGGCGAAAAGATATGCACACGATTAAACAAATCATGATGACGGTCATAAACGGCTGAATAATAAATCGCCGAATATTTTTTGATTATCTTGTTAAACAGGCTTTTGATTTCGTCGAGTTCGCTTTCGTTGATGAAATAAAATCTGCCTTTGTTTTCGATACCGTGACCGAGAATAATTTGTGTAACCGAGTAAGGGGAAATATCTTCGTCGGGATAATTAGCCGAATAAATGCGCAGAACTTTACTGATGTCGATAAAATCATTTCGGATACCGTTGGGAAAATTGCCGCGAATAATCCCGAGAACTTTTTCCGTAAGACCTTCCATAAAAATCATCTCCCTATGATACAAAATAAGTCGTCCGTAACCGAACGACTTGATTAATCGAATACGTATGTTAGTTTTGCGCTGAAAATTTTTAAGTTTGAGAAGAATATTATCAATAGCAGTTTTAGCATTGTCAGTCGTAAACAAATTCAACTTATCGCCGCCGGGATTCTTCGCAAAAATCAAAAATTTGTAGACAAAGTAGAAGAAGTGGACAAAAAACTTAAAGATATTTCCGAACGTCTTAAACATACAAAGGCGCAAATGGAAGTAGTGGAAGCGCAACTGAAATCCGAACGTCGTACCACTTTTTACAAAGTTTTAGCACCGAAGTACAGCGATAAGACCGCCGCCACTTTAATTGCCGATGCTATTTTAGGAGAATCTCAAGCCGTTCAACTTGTCGCTCGTTCCTCAGGCAACAATTTAGAAATGGAAAAAACGTGGGAACTGATGAGCGAGCTGGACAAAGACGAATTCATTCATCAAAAAATTTTCCGTGACTTGTAATAATTTTACCGTATTAGTGCATTACAATTCCAAAAAGCCTCTGAATCAATTTTAATAGCTGAATTTGGAATAGTAATATTTTTTAACGAACTACAATTTGCAAAAGCTCCCCATTCAATTTCGGTTACTGAATCGGGAATAATGACATTAGCCAGCGAACTACATTCTTTAAAAACCCACGTATCAATTTTAGTTAATGAGTTGGAAATAGTGACACTAGTTAAAGAACTGCACCTGAAAAAGGCACATTGTCCGATATAAGTTACCGAATCAGGGATAACGATTTTTTTCAATGACTTACATTCTTCAAACGCACTCAAGTTAATTACTGTTACTGAATTTGGAATGTTAATATTTGTCAACGAACTGCAACCTGAAAAAACACCAATGCTAATTTCTTTTAAAGATTTCGGGAGAGCAATACTTTTCAGCGAAATGCAGTCTGAAAAAGCACACATACCAATTTCCATTACAGAATTCGGTATAGAAATTTCGGTCAATGATTTGCAACGTTCAAAAGCACTGAATCCCAATCCTTTAACAGAATCAGGTATATTTGCACTCGTCAAAGAATTACAATCACTGAACGCATAAGCCCCAATTTCAGTGACAGGTAAATTTTCTATTTGTGAGGGGATATTCACGGACTTTGCAGAACCGTAATATTTTTCTATTTTTATTTCGGAATTAATTTTTTCATACTCAAAATCCATATAACGTTCCATAACAAATTTTCCTTTCCTTTATAAAACTTTTTCAAACTTGAAGTTGTAAATTATTGATGGCTTGAATCCATTCACTGCTAATTAAATCTGCTTCTTGATACAATTTGACGGCTTTTTGTTTATCTTCAGGCACTGCCAATCCTTTGTCGTACATTTCGGCAATCATTCGCATAGCTGAAACTTTGTTCACTGTATCAAAATTTTGTTCAGCGGACTCAAAAAGTATTGCCAATGCTTTTTCCCCATTTTGACGAACACCAAATTTTCCGTCACGATAAATTTTAGTTGCAATCCACATAGCTTGACGACTTCCGACATCAATAGCTTTTTTCAACCAATGCAAAACCATTCCGATGTTTGGTGCAATTTCTTTACTTGTGCAATAAATTTGGGCAAGAGTATTATACGCCCGTCTTGCTATAACTATATTGGCTTTTGTCGATAGTTTGAAATATTTAACAGCCTCTGTGTCACTACGCGCGACTGCCTTACCTTTATGAAACATTTGGGCTATCTCGAAGGCGGCGGAATATCTTTCTTCATTCGACAAATTTTTATCATTAAGAATTGCAGTAAACCATTTTAGCGCGTCTTCGCCGGAACTTTCAATAAATTTACCATCGCGGTAAATCTCGGCAATAAAAAACCGTGCGTCGGTATCTCCAAGCAACGCAGATTTTTTTAGCCATTTAATCATCATTCGACCGTCATTAAAAAATTTTTCATAAATGTAGGCGATTTTTTTTGCGGCAAATTTTCTGTCAATCTTTTCAAAAAGGTTACTGTTGGCAATTTTTTTATAAAGTTCCAGTGATTTTGGCAAATTTTGCGCTGTACCAATTTCGGCGGCGTACATTTCGGCTACAGTAAAAATTGCGTCAACATCGTAAAAACTTGCCGCTCTCAAGTACCATTGAAATGACTCTCGGCAATTTTGTTCAATTCCCTTGCCGTATCTTAGAAAATACGCCAGTTCCTTCATAGCCGTTAAATTTCCGTGTGCGGCGGCTTGACGATAATATTTCATTCGCTCTTCATCTTCAAAAAATGTATACAGCGTTCCATATCCTTTACTTGTTGAATTCATCAATTTTCCTCCCGCTTTAAAACTGTCAAAAATTCAGTTTGAATTTCTTGGCTTTTATTTAACCAGCGTTCGGCTTCAGCTAAATTTTTCTCAACACCTTTTCCCGTCTTATAACGGTTCCAAAGAATTCTCATTGAAATAAAATCTCTCAGTTGAGCCGCCTTTTTGTAAAACGATATGGAATCACGGATTTTAATTTCATCGTCGTCGGATTCCGCCGCTCTCTTCAAGAATCGAACACTTTCTGCATAATTCTCGGTAACACCCTCACCATAGTAAAACATTATTCCCAAATTAGTCATAGCCTCAGCGTCGCCTTCATCAGCAAGCCGCTTAAAGATAGCGAAAGCCAACTTGCGCCATTTATCCGATAACGGCTCTTTACCGAACAATCCTCCGTAGTTAAGCGTTTTCCTGGAATTATATCGTGAATAAGCTTCGGCAACGGCGAGCATAGCAACCGGATCCCCTTTTTCGGCGGCAGATTGATTCCAACTTATTGCCAGCTTTAACCATTTGTTGGCGGCACGTTTATTGTACTCCAGATTATCTTCTTCAAGATAATACAATGCGACCTCGATAAATGCCTCCTTACAACCTTTATCGGCGGCGCGTTTATACCATTTGAAAAATTGTTCGTCATCATTGATTACAATTCGTTCATCTTCTTTTTGAAGCTCATAGTCCCAATTCGCGTTTTTGTAAATATTGCCCAGTAAATACATTGCATCGGCATTACCACATTCCGCAGCCTTTGTAAGATATTTTATCGCAACATCGTAAAGAAAAAGATTTTTAGCGCGGCAACCAATTTCATAAAATTTGAGAGCGTCTTTCTTACTGTTCATTTTCTTCCTCCGTCAAAATTTCATATAAATCCGTCAAAAATCTACGATAAATTTCATATAAAATTTCCTCAGATTCCGCATCATTAAAAATATCTTTTGCTCTCTCTAGCCACAGAATAGCTTTTGATGTATCCTGATCAAAAGGTATAAATTTACTAATTTCATTGCCTATACGATACCAATCCCCGATTTGTCTGATTGTATCAGCGTCATAAATATTTTCCGGATTATCCCAATTCAAAGCGCGTTTAAACCACTCGTCAGCAATAGTCTTATTGCCTCGATTACGTTCAAAATTCTCCAATATAAGCATAGATTGAACATTTCCGATTTTGGCATCGCGCAGATAAAAATCGTAAAATTCTTCTTCTAAGCCGAGAAACAAACCGCCTGTTTGGAGAGCTTGTTTGAACCATTCAAAACTTTCTTCGGTATTGGACTTATCACGATATATTAAGGATAACAATGCCATTGCCCTGCACATTTCAATTTTATCGCTATCTTTTTTTGCGACAGCTTGAAGGCAATATTGGAGAGCTTTTTCAATATCCGGTTCAATGTTTGGCGCACCGTGATAATAAATGTCAGCGATAGAAAACCAATCTTCGCCTTTCTTGTAATACTCAAGAGCTTTTTTTGAATCTTGCTCAACGCCATCTTCACCCAAACGATACATTGTGCCGAGCAAATTTGTTGAATCCATATCGCCTAAATCAGATAATTTTTATAAAGTTTTAACTGCTTCTACGTAGTCGCCGACACTATTTTTTTCAAAAAAAATAATCTGTTAATTCTTGAATTTCTTCCGACTTATCCATAAAATTTTTCTCCTCCATTTGATAAAAATTTGAGTACGCCGAACGTACCGAAATATTCGACGCACTCAAGCCAAAATCTTTTTTCAATCGTTTTGAATTTTTGCGCGCCATTCGGCGGCTTTTTCTTTATCTGCAGGTACACCTTCGCCGAGTTCATACATCCACATTAATTTTTTTGCGGCTTCAAGATTGTAGGGAAAATGCGAACTGATACGTCTTTCCGCAAGCTTTGTATAAATTTCTATTGCCTTGTCAAAATTTTGCTCCATAAAATATTCATCTGCAACTTTATACATTGCCGCCGGTACTTCGTGCGTTGATTCATATTCAGACGTTCTTTCAATCGCCGCCGCCCTCTTGTACCACGTGAACGCTTTTTCAACGTCTTTGCAATGTCCTTCGCCATTCTCCAGCATTTTACCCAAATAAAATTTTGCAACGCTATTAAATCTGTACACGCCGAAAAATTTTTCTCGCCTTTGGACAATTCTTTTGAAAATCTGATACGCTAACTTCAAATCTTTTGTAAAACCGCGCTCGTAGTAATGCATTAAACCCAACTTTACCTCCGCCATATTGTAGCCGTGCTTAGCCGCTTGCTCGTAATATTTCAAAGCTTTAGCGTAGTCTTGCGGAATATTTCCCTCGCCAATGTAGTAAATATCACCAATTATTGCAGTTGATTCATAATTTCCGGCGTTTGAGGCTTTCTCATACCAAATCAGCGCGTTTTCAAAATCATTTTGCTTGATAAAACTTTCAGCCATTTTCACCATTGCTTCTATTGAAACTTCCGCCGCCTGTTCCAGCCACGAACTTTCACCGGTGATCTGCGCTATTTCCAATCTTGCCGACGCCGCGCCTTGCTCATCAAGTTTGGCAAGCCATTTTTCAGCCTCTTCAAGATTTTTTTCTGTTCCGCGTCCTGCGGCAAAATTTATCGCCGTTTGTTTTATGGAGTCCTGTTTATTCAAACTTGGTTCCAACAATTCTGCCGAAAGTTTATAGTATTTAAATTTTTCTGCGTCGTCATTTGAAGTAAATGCAACAACTCTCATTGCGTCAGGATCTCCCAATTCTGCCGCACGGCGATAAAACATTTGCGATTCTTCGTTATTTTTGGCTGTACCTATTCCGTCGTAAAGCCAACTTGCAACCTTCGTCATTGCTTTTACATTTCCAGCATCTGCTGCCATTCTGTAATACTTATACGCCTTCGCCTGTAATTCGGGATTTGCTTTTTCTTCCGCGTTCAGTAGCTCGAAAAAATCTTCTGTAGAAAGTACGTCGCCAACTTTATCATCGTTACCGCTTTTAGACTGCGCGTAATAATAATTTGCAAGTTCCAACATTGCTTGTACATTGCCGGACTCGGCGGCTTTTATCAATTTTTCTTCGTTCATAGTTGACTCCTTTCAATTCTCTGCCAAAAGTTTACGGATACAGCTTGCAATTCTTCGACGTTCAACCGCCGCCAAAGTTTGAATTGTACATTCATTGTGGCGGCGCGTTCCCAAATCCCACATACGCCGCAAAATTTGATAATCTCGCAGGTAAATTTCATTGTACATTCTGTCTATCTTGCTCAAAATAAATTCTAAAGTCTCTGTATCATTGGAAGAAATATCCAGCAAATTTTCCATTGCTCGACAATCTCCGCTTATTTCAACAATTTCTTTGTAAATTTCACGTGCCGCGCTATAATTTTCTTTCTCGCGCAGGTTGTCAGCCAATTCTTGCATTGCGAAAAAGTTTTTTGTTTCTGCTGATTTTTCAAGCCAATGCTGATATTTTGAAAAATTTTTTTCCGCCTGATAGATTTTTGCAAGCTTGTACATTGAATCGCCGTCGCCGCTTTCTGCCCATTTAATCAGTTGTTCTTTCATTTTTTCAGCCTCCAAATTTTTGTTCCCAACGTACTTTAGAATGTTGCCGCGCCATTTCACTTATCCACCAATAAAATTTTTCTTTCTGCTTACGATTTCCATCATCAAACCAATTATTTGAAATGTAGTAAGTTTCGCCTTCGCAAATAACCGCCAACTTAGTTTCACTTTTCCAGTTTTTCTTATTTGCGGATTCAATATCAGAAAAAACCGTCAGTTCACTGTAAGGGCAATAATATCTCAAACCGCTACTTGACCACATTGTTTCTCCTTTACGACGGAGAACACCGCCTCCGGGCATCGGATTCATTGTGCATTTAAACCACGAATAACACCAATCTTTATTGCTCAAATTTTCGACAAGAATTTTTCTGATGAACCCGCAATCTTTGAACAATTCAAACGCCGGTTTTACGAAAGTTTTAATATTGTCGCCTTGATTCGGAATACCGCTTTTCACGACTGCCAGTCTTTTATTCAATTCACTTTCATCAGCAGGAAAATTTTGAAAATCCATATCGGATACCGTCCAAATCGTTGCTTGTGCCATATTCATCATCCTTTCTTGAATATCATCATAAATTTCAATTTGCTAAATTTAAATTAAAATCTCAATCACTCTGCCAAAGGTTACCGCTTATAAGGTCTACGCACGAAATGCAACCGTTCGCCAGAAACGGACAAGTATCCATCATTAAAATTTTTCCGTTACGTCGCCATTCAGGTTTATAATTTTTTACGGCTCTAATTTCTGCATCGGTTTTAAAGAATGGTGAATCTTTGCCTCCTTCATATTGCTCTGCAATAAGTTCATCAACAACTTCTTCCAAATTCTTGTCGTGATTTTCCAAACGTCTTTGACGTTCTTTCAGTCTCTGCGAGATTTCTTCGTCCGACTTCAAAAACATCGGTGAAGTATGCCCGACAACTATTATTTTTTCCCCCTCATAAAAGCTAAAAAATTTTTCTCGAATCCAAAGTAAATCTTCTTCTGCCTGTTCATCAAAAGGCAATGTTGGATCTATTCCGGCGTGGCAGAAAAAATATTTTTTTTCGCCAATCTCCAGTTCAAACGAATACGGCAAATTTTTTAGAAATTTAAAAACTTTGTCTACAAAATGCGGCTCTTTTAAATTTTGCAAGGCTATTTCTCCCAAAGTGCCGTAAGCATTCGTTTTGACATAGCCCGCCAAAATATCTGTTTTCAGCATATCTTCGTGATTTCCGCACAACGCAACTACATTTTTCTTTTTGGATTCGGTCATAATCCATTTTAAAACTTTAACGTTCTCCCGCCCTCTATCAATGTAGTCACCGAGAAAAATCACAAGGTCTTCCGGCGTCACTGAAATTTTTTTCCACAACGAAATTAATTTTTCAAAGCAACCGTGTATGTCTCCTACTGCCAATATTCTTTTATAATTTTCCATTGTCTTACCTCCAAAAATTTATTGCTCACTTTGCCAATATTGCCCGCTCAAAACATCTACACACGACACGCGCCCCCCTTTTTTTATTCCCGTGTCTAGCAGAAGAATATTTCTATTTGGCAGTTTCATTGGAATTGTATACGCCTCGTTAATTTTCTGTACCCGCGTATGTCCAACAACAATCAGCGTTTTTCCTAAATATTCTTCAGCGAATTTTTTTGGACGATTATTCAGCAGTTTGGTTTTCGGCTGATTCAGCAAAGATTTCTGTGGGTCAATTCCGGCGTGGCAAAAGAAAAATATTTTTTCCAAATAGTAGTGCGTCGGAAGGTTTTCCAGAAACTCTATTACTTGTTGCTCCAGTTGCGGATCGCTTTTTGCAACTTCTTTCAATTCTTTCGCAAATTTTCCCTTAGCACCGTTCAAAAAATCATCTTCAGCATTGCCCATCAGTACAATCACATTAGATTTTTTACTTTCCGCCATAGCCCAACGAATCATCTTCAAATTTTCATTGCCGCCTTGAATTAAATCTCCGAGAAAAATTAACAAATCCTCACTTGATACATCTAGCTTTTTAAACAGCGTCATAAATTCCGTAAAATGCCCGTGTATGTCTCCTACTGCCAATACTCTCTTGTAAGGAATTTTTTCAAGTTTCGCCGTTTCAGCTTTCAAATAATCTTTCATTCAGTCAACATAATTTGTCATTCTCAATCAACGCCCTTCAATTAACTTTGTGGTTAACAATAATTGCTGATAAAAAAATATACAAGAGGCGACGCCTTTACCCCTTGCATATTAGTCCATAGGTTACTATCTAGCCGAGAAGATTTAATGCTTTGCAAAAACGTTGTTTCAAATTATCACGAACAATTTTTGGCGAAATAACTTTCACTCTGTCCCCAAACTGCATTAGCCACTGATATAAACCGTCATTTTCTTGCGCCGTTATTGTAGTGCTGAAAACTTTTTGTCCGTCCCAATTTTCTTCGGCAAAGCAAATATTTTCTTCAATTAAACCGAATTGCGTTAAGATTTTATCTTTCATATCTGCGCGAAAATATATTTCTATTTCTATCGGCAACGTTTCACTTGAAGCCATATAAATATGCTCCCTTATGTACCTGTCCAACGGAAATTCTATTGTCAAGCCGCCTCTGTCTCTTCCGCTAAAATCTTCATCGGGAATATAATGCAAATAATCGGCTGTCTTGCGTATCGGCTCTGCTTCTTTATCAACCAACATCAAATTTTCTATCTCTACCATTTTAAAATTTTTTAAATGCTGTCCGGCTGTACCGCCAATCAAATACAATTCATCATTTTCCCAAGCAAAGAAATACGGCGATACAATATATTTGGCGTTGCCATAACTGAATTTCACTTTTTTGGGAATAATATTATTCGTAAGATTTTTCCATAATTTATTGATAGTTGAACGTATATCACGTGTTGTTTTTCGAGGAATCCCCCACCTTTTCATATGACGTTTCAAGAAAAGAAGATACGACGCGCCTTCCACTTCAACCAGATTTTCAAGACAGTCCATTATTCGTCTTAACGTATCAACCGAAACGTCCGGCGAACGATATAACGCAGTGGCAATTATTATGACTTCGGATATGTATAAAAATTTTATTTCTTCATTCTTTTTTTCTTCACCGACGTTGTAATAACCTAGCCGATTATTAGGATGCACTTTTACATTGTACAGACCGCTACTTTTCATATCTGCTACGTGCTTTATTATTGTTTTCACGCCCATTTTTGGAAATTGTTCATCAGGAAAAAGTTCATTCCATCTTTTTTCAATTTCGGCGTTTATCTCTCTTGAATTCTTTGGTTCTGAAAAACTTGTAGATTTTATCACGTCCAGAAACAGCAAATCCCTCACAAATATTCTCGGTTTGCTACCATTATCCGCCATAAACTGTTCCCTCCTCAAGTTTTTTGTTACGGTTTTCGGGAAAAATTTTTTTTAGTTTTCCGTCTCTCCCAAGCGGAAAAATTTTTTAGCGTAAGCGGGGAAAAAATTTTTCCCGCTTACATTGTCTATAGGGTATACAATGTATATAGATGTAGAATCATTCTCATTTGACCTCACAAACCCGCATTGGAACGCCAAAAATTTTAAAAAGTCAAATATGCAAAGGTACCGTAAACAGGTATGCCCGACAGAACGCTATTCTCATTTAGAGCCGTATAATTGAGAATCAGAAAGGTTAGAAATCGAAATTAATAGCGCGGAATTTACCGGAGTTACCGAGTTCGTAAGAGAAATTTTTAATCAAATTTTTCTCAACAAAGAAATTTAAAATGATGTCTGCAATTTCGCGGGCTTGTTGTTTAGCGCGTTTGCCATTAATATCGCAAGCTTTGAAAAGAGAATCAAATAAAATGGTATGACGAAGAGGCTTAACGCGCTTGTTAGTTTTTGAAGTCTCTGCACTGCCTTTAATTTCAAGAATGCGGCGCAAAAGAAAATGATTAATGGCAATGGTACGAGTAGTGGTTCTAACAGGAACTTGCATAAGTTCGGAAGGGCAAGTAATAATTTGGTCTTTCATTTCAGCAATAGCAAAGACAGGACCTTTAGAAAGAAAATGAATTAAAGAGGAAGGTTGTCCGTTGATGGACATTTTGAGAGACTCGGAAGGTAAAAGATAGCCGCGAAATTCAAAGTCACCAATGGGCGACGTATAAAATTTTTGAGTACCGTCCAAATTAGCAATGATGCGAATAGCCGCCAATTTATCTAAACTATCGATGACGGCTTGTTGAATTTCCGTGCTAGGCGTATGCCAAGAACCTAAATGACGGCAGAGAATAGCGGCAGTAGTATAATCGTTTTCGGCGATACGCTCGGTAATAGTAGAGTTAAAAACAGCGTATTCAAATTCGGTAAACTTGACAGAAAGAGTGTTCAGATTGGAAATCTTGATAGAGCTTTTAATGTTTTTGAGATGACTTTCGACGAGTTCAAAAGAAATTTCATCTTTACCATCAATGCACATTTCAAACATTTGACGGGTAAGGTTATCGATAGCGACTTTGAAATTTTTAGCGGGATAAACCTGAATGTTAGGAAAGTTATTATTAGGTGTTGTTATTATTAGGTGTTGTCATTATTATTATCTCCTTTGGTTTTAACAAATTGACCAGTGCGGGAAAAATATTCTTCGTCGTTCATAGGTTCAAAAAAATCGACGTTGGGATAGTAAAGAAAACCGACATTAAAGTTAGAGCCGAACCGATTTTTCAAGCACTGAAGTTGAATTAAGCGAGGGATTTGTTTTTTAGCGGCTTCGATGTGATCGAAGGTACGAGGAAGGTCTTTGCCTTTGTCGTCTTTGCCGAGAAGTAACTGCACGCCGAAAATAACGTCAGCGGAATATTCAACGCCGCCGGATTCTTTGAAAGCTTGGAAAGAAATTTCTATGTTGTAATTGGCACGGTTAAGACTGCTGATAACAATAAAAGTGGTTTATTTTTAATTTGCATTTACCTGCGATATTCCTTCTATGATTTTTTTACCGCAAGCAGGGGCGATATTTTACCGAAAATAAGAATTGCGAATGATACTACGGCAAAAATCGCGGTTTATATTTTCCGTCAATGTCTGCCGACGATTATATCTGCCTCAAACATTCTGTTCCACGGGAAAAGCACGCGGATATTATCGTTACCGGTGAAGTTAGGTAAATTGTTCTGCGCAAAGATTTCGAGCATCTCCGAACAACTGTCGATGACCATATCGGATTTATCGTCAAGAAGTTCGTAACGCCCATCTCCGTCAATCCAATCGAGTTGTGCCGCCACGATATTTCTTACATTCGCTTGATACGCCCAATCATCAAGATAACGACGCAACAGTAATTCGTTGACGGCATTTTCTTTCATACGCGCGGTCAAAATTCCCTCGCTGAGCGCGAAACCCGATGAATTTGTCGGCGTATTCCAACCGGAGTAAGATTTGATTTTGAACAGCAAACCGCGCCGCATCATCTGTTCCATGAATGCATTATCGGATCCGTTAGAAAAAGCGACGTCGGCAACAATAACCTTGCGCCCCTCGTCAACGTAATCGCTAATTATATCAACGAGATATTTTGTACCGGTACGAGTTTTATCGCTATTATGACTGCTGTCCGCCTCGAAAGTTATACCGTCGGGATTCGTATTGACTACCATGACAAAATCTGCGGCATTTTCGTTGTCGACGGAAGTGGCACCCGTTGCCGCTATTGCCGAGTTAATCGAATCGCCGATTGTCTCGTCGGAGTAAGCCGGAATTGTATCTGCGCCGCGTCCCCAATTGTATTTCACGAAAACTTTCGGCGAAGTGTTAGAGCGTTCATTTGCCGCGCGTGTCAACATCACCAGACCGATTTCGTCAATGCCTGCCGTCGTCAAATATTTGTTTATGCCGAGACTTTGCCCGTACTCCAAAAGTTTACGTCCTTCATTGTGTGTCTGCGAATACGGAGCATTATCGTCGCGACCGAGTAACAGATAACTGAAATTGTTTTCGCGTGCATAGTCGATTAATTTTTTATTGACGGCGAAATTTTTTTCACGACGTCCCATCCAATCCTCAAGAGCCTTGGGCGGAATCAATCGCTGCAAGAAATTAAATTCTTTTATTTCGCGTGTCGTCAAGCCTTCAGTCTCCTGCTTATCCATTAATTCCGTCAAACGGAAAATATTCGCGCCGTAGTAACGATAATAGTCAGGCTCCTCGTAACCGGAAGCAACACCCGAACGCGGTGTCCTCATTATCGAGCCGAATACATACAGCGGCAACTTCTTATGTTTCTTATGGAATTCCGCGAATAAATCCACACGAGCCAAAATTTCATCGCTACTGTATTCGTGTTTGCGTGAACCGACAAGACTTCCGTAAATCATTGCGTCAGACGAAATTATCGCCGCGGTTATATCCTTCTTCGCATTCTTTTTCAACCAATCCCAAAGTAAATCGGGATCCCCCAATTTGTCACGATTGCCCAAGAATTCCATTGGCGGCATTACTACTTCTATTCCCGCCTTTTCCAAAACTTCAACTGTTTGTTTGGCAACTATCGGGCGATTGTCTTGCGGTATGTAGAGAAATTTTTCTTTGACAACTTTTTTTCGGGCGGCACAATCATTCGGTATCGCCACCGTCATAAAAAGCCCCAACATAATACACGTGAGCAGCCGCATCATAAAATTTTTTCTGTTCACTTTTACAATATCATCTCCGTTATTTAAGTATAATGCCCTTCTTGACGGGGTTCTTCTTGCTTGCACGAATTTCGCCCCATAAATCTCGTGCCTTGTCATAAATTCTCGGCTCTCGTTGCCTTACCGTTTGATCTCCTATCAGCCGCGACAAAAACGACGTAGCTTTTTGCCAATCGCCTAACCGATAGTAAATCGCCGCTATCAAATATATCGTTGCGTTGTCCGTTAATTCTCCAATCGGAAAATGTTCTTTTGCCAATGCTATTTCATAAAACTGCGCAGCTTTCAACATGAATTCTTTTTCGTCGTCTTCGTGTTCTTCCGAGTCGCGGTATATCCACGCCAGTTGATGAGCATATTTTGCTTTCTTTGAAGATTTACCCTTAAGTATATCCAAAAATTTCAACGCCAAACGAAAGGCAGTGGTGGCATTGCCCAATGTCCTTGTTTCCGTGAACGGTATATTTATTTTTCTGCTCAACAGAACAGAACGCAGAATTGCCAAATAACGGTCGGGCATCTTCGTAGTGAAAGTTGTTTCGTCTGCTGCAAAACCACAATGTTCACACACCCAAACCGTGTAATAGTACGGATTAAAATCTCTGTAATGAGTACAGGCATCTTCATCGCGACGGGTTACCGGTATTCTTGAACGCGTCTTCACTACTCGTGTCATCTTTTCGCAAATCGGACAGAGTTTCTCGACGACAAAAGTATGACCGACCATTAGAACCTTCCTTATCTTACAAACTTATCAAACAAATATTTTCCTCAATCTCGGCGGACTTGTTATACGACCTTATAACCAATTCACTCGGCATTTACTTCATACCTTTGTTTTTTACGACACAATTATTGCTTGACATTATATACCTATTGCCCGTTTCTGTCTTTAACGTCGTAAAAAAATCGCTGCAAATTTATATCCCGATACTTGTGATTAAATCTTAACACCGCTTAAACGCTATGTAAACAAAAGCACCTTCCAAAAATCGGAGGGTGCTTTTTTCGTACGCAGATTAAAATTTAGAGCAGCGTAATGCCGCCGAAAAGTTTACCGCAAATATTTGTTGCAAAGTGCTTTAAGTTGTGGAGCTATCGCCTCGGTTGCGTAGTCTGGTTTGAGACGCCAACCCCAGTTTGTTCCGACAGTGCCCGGCGTGTTCATACGGTTATGACTGTCTAATCTCAAAATATCTTGCATAGGAATGATAGTGAAGCGCGAATTAGACGCATAAGCAAATTCAATGAGTTTCTTACAAACATCATCGGGACGACGGACATCGGCATCAATCAACGCGGCTATCGTTGCCTTACTGTCGTTATCGATATCTTCCATGAACCAACCGACGGTAGTGTTATTATCGTGTGTGCCCGTGTAGGTGATACTGTTTTCGGGTGCGACAAATCCGATACGTCCGTCTTCGTTATAGTTCAGGGAGAAATGCAAAACCTTCATGCCGGGGAATCCGCAATCTTGTCGCAGAGCGTCAACGGCGTCCGTGATAATCCCCAAATCTTCCGCTACTATTTGCGCGTCGCCTATTTCCTTATGTATCTCTGTGAAGAAATTCAAGCCGGGACCTTTAATCCATTCGCCTTCCATAGCGGTTTTTGCATCGCCCGGAATTGCCCAATAAGATTCAAACGCACGGAAATGATCCACGCGGACAATGTCGACCATCTCAAAAATTCTCTTAAAGCGCAACTTCCACCACTTGTATTTATTGGCCGCCATGACTTTCCAATTATATTGAGGATTGCCCCAAAGTTGACCGGTAGCACTGAAATAATCGGGCGGTACTCCCGCAACCTGTTCGGGATGTCCGTCCTTATCCAACATGAATTCGCTTTGATTCGCCCAAGCATCGGCACTATCCGCCGAAACGAAAATCGGCATATCGCCCATAATTTCGATACCGCGATCCAATGCGTATTTGTGAAGTTTCTTCCACTGCTCGTTAAAGACAAACTGTTCAAACTGAGTGAATAAAATTCCGTCGGCAAGTTCTTTGCGGAGTGCTGTGAGAACTTTTTTATCGCGCTGTTTGATTTTCGCATCCCATTCAACCCAATATGTATCATCGTTTTTCTGTTTAATCGCGTCGAACAGTGCATAATCATCCAGCCAATAACTTTGATTTTCGCAGAAAGTTTTGAAGTCGTAAGCTAAAACTGCGTCGTTGGTCAAACGTTCCTTGAAGTTTTCAAAAGCTTTGGCAAGTGCCGCGTCTTTAAGTTTCTCCACGGCCTCAAAGTCGACCGATTTATTTTTCGCAAGTTTCGCGGGGACTTTTACATCGTCTTCCTCGAGCAAACCAAATTCGATGAGCGAATCGATAGAAATCAACATTGGATTACCTGCGAAGGCGGACGGCGATTGATACGGAGAATAACCGAAGCCGACAGGATTGAGCGGCAGGATTTGCCAGATACTTTGTCCTGCAGATTTGAGATAGTCGACGAAATCAAAGGCCTCTTTGCCCAAATCGCCGATACCGTATTTTGAAGGCAAACAAGTCGGATGTAACAAGATACCTGCGCGACGATCGTAATTCTGTTGTTGCGGAATGTGATGTAACAAAATTCCTTCCAATGCGCCGAGCGTGAAAGTTACTCTGCCGCGCGTGACGTGATATTGACATTTCGGATTTTCTTCGTCAAAGGCGTCGACAAATACACCGTTGGCAAAATCACTCACGTCGAAGGAAACTTCTTTGGCGCGTGTCTTAGAACGATTGAATGCCGCAAGATAAATATCATTTTCCGCCGTTACTCCGAAGACATCGTGACCGTTACGGATAACACGAGCGAACGCAACGATATCGCCCTTAGATGGCAAAGGAAGTAATTCGCCAGTCTGCAAGACAAGTTTTTCATTGCGCAGAGCGATAAACTTTTTGTAGGTCTTCAACAAATCTTGATCTCCGCCGCCCCACGGGTAAGGTCTGCGGTTGGTAGGATCTTTGAAGCCCTGCATACCTACTTCATCGCCGTAATAAATGCACGGCACACCGGGGTAAGTCATTTGCCACAATGCCGCCATTTTCAATCGCGCCTTACCCAATTTCTCCGCTTCGGCATCCAATTTGAATCGTGATTGTTCCTGCGCAGGCATTTGATCGTAATAAGGAGCCTCGCCGAAAATCGTCATAGGTCTCATGATGTCATGACTTGAAATCAAATTCATCATCGCGTAGAAATTTTCTTTCGGATAATTTTCGCGCAGACTTTCCATACGCCGCATACAAAGTTCGCCGTCGATTTGCCCGAGGATAAAGTCGAAGATATGTGCACGCAACGGGTAATTCATTGCCGAATCCATTTCGTAGCCGCACAGATATTGACGTTGAACACCGTAAGCAATTTTATTGGAAGCATCTTCCCAAACTTCACCAATCATGACGGCATCGGGATTTATTTTTTTCAGCTCGGCAAAAAATAAACGGCTGAATTCTGCGGGCAATTCGTCAATGACATCAAGACGCCAGCCGCTGATTCCCTCGCGCATCCAATGTTTAAGGACACTGTTTTTATCACGGATAATGAAATCCATGTACGAAGGAGTAGTCTCGCGGACATTGGGCAGGGTGTGGAAATTCCACCAGCTGTCATAATCCGTCGGGTAATTTCTGAAATCATACCATTCATAGTACGGCGAATCTTTCGACTGGAATGCGCCAACCGTGTCATATTTTCCGTCGCGGTTGAAATATTTACTGTTGCTACCCGTATGACTAAAGACGCCGTCAATGATTATACGAATGCCCTTCGCCTTCGCCGTGTCTATCAAATGTTTAAAATCTTCGTTAGTGCCTAAAATCGGATCAATCTTATGATAATCGCCCGTGTCGTAGTGGTGATTACTTTCGGATTCAAACACGGGATTAAAATAAATTGCCGATATGCCCAAATCTTTCAGGTAGTCTAATTTCTTCTCGACGCCGCGCAAATTTCCGCCGAAAAAGTCATAGGCTACAATTTCTTTGGTCGTGACGTCCTTGAAATACATCGGGTCGTCGCTCCATTTTGCGTGATAGACTGCGCCTTCTTTTTCGATTATCTCGTTACCGTCACGGTAAAATCTGTCGGGAAAAATTTGGTACATGACAGAATGCTTGAACCAATCGGGAGTTTTCGCGCCTTTTTGATAGACGGTTATTTGATACGCCGGAGGAATGTGATCGTAGAGTTCGCCCACGCCGCCCAAAAGCTCGTGATTATTTCCGTAGTAGTAAGTGCGATCGCTCGTTACCACGATAAAGAAATACCACATCAAACCGCCGCGCTCGGGCATTTTTATCGTCAACGAATAAAATTTCTCGGGAGCTTTGGCATTGTCTTTGGTTGACAGGTTAGACCATTTTTCACCGGTACCGTCCGCCCAAGTATGCAGTAAAACTTGTTTGATACTTTCTTTCGTACGCAGGAGAATACCGAGACGCATTTGGGAACCTGCTTCCGCCGCGCCTACCGTCGAACGATAATAAATATTCTGTGAATTGTGCATGACATCTTTTGAATCAAGCATTACATCATCCCCTTTTCGAATAGAAAATTAACTGCCGATACTTCCGAGAAATCATTTCGGTGTAGTTTTTAATGTTGCGGTTAATTTTGTTTTGGCAATGGAACGTTGCCGCCCGAATGCCTTCATCAAATCCAAATACTTTTGCATATCGACAAAGTTCTGCCACTTTTTACCGTTGTAAAACATTTTTATGAGTTGGTTGATTAAATTTATACAATTCTTGTAGATCTCATCAACGACATCATAAGGCAAAGTCAGAATATGCGGCAACGCGTCAAACATCAACATAATTTCGGCCAGAGTGATTTTATTTTCGAAAGTACGATTCAATGCTCGAAGCGCGAGATTTTCCAATGAACGGCCGCGCTTATCTCTCGGGAAGTTAAAGCGTAAAACTTCGGCGAGCGCGCGACATGTCAAAAACATTTCCAACTTGCCCTCGAAAAATTCTTTGGGAACGTTTTTGCGCGTGGCGAACAGTAAAATTTTTTCCAATTCGGCAAAACATTTTTCACGATTGAATTTTTCTTTCGGGATATAATTATGCGCACGAGTATCGCGATAACCGATTATGCTGTCGTCTTTTACGTCGTTGCGATTGTTTTTTTCAAAGTCGGTCATATCGTCATGACGCACTTGATATTCTTCCGCCGATTTGGTCACGTAAGCATTGACGACAATTTTATCGCTCAACACGGGTTTATTTCCCCAGTAAGGAACATATTCGCCGTCGGAATTCACCGCAAAACTTCCGTTGCAGTAGTAAGCGAAGTGAGGATTGACAATGTAGCGAATGTAGCGCGGATTGGCGATTGTCGTGACGTGAATATTTCCGACGGGCAAAGTTTCATCTGTCGCATCTTCATACCAATCACTTTGAGCGCGGCTCGTGAATCTTTCCAAAACTCCGACGGAATAATCTGCTTTCTCCAAATCGTTGGAGCCGAATACTTGCCAATTGACTGCAAGCGCAACCGCCTGCGGAATATCAGATAAAATTTCGTCAACGGTTTCAACAATGTTCAGATTATTTTTCGGGAAAATAAACTCGTCGACGGCAAGAAAAGTCATATACCTGCAGACGTATTTAAATTTGCTGACTGCGTCATTATAGGGCGGCACTTGCTCACTTTCATTGGGCGCGTTGAAATAATCGACTTGTTGATTTTCAAAGTAGGGCTGTAAAATTTCGTGAACATCATCATTACCCGTAGCGTCGTAAATTATGAAATGATCCACACCGGCAACCAGATGATAATCAAGCCATTCTTTCAGGTAGTGACTGTCGCCCTTCCGCAACAAAGTCACCGCCGCCAACTCATGGAGAAAAACATTTTTATCAACCATAATCATACCTCGAACAAATTTAACAGTCGTTCTATGTACTTGAATTTCGTGTAAGCCTGGGGATTAAATCGACGTTTGGATACCGTACAAAGGATATAAATCACTTGCTCGCGGACTTGCTTTAAAATTTTTCCGCAAATCGGGTAGGGTCTTGCGAGAATATCAGGCAACACTTCCACCATAAGTTGATAATCTGCCAAATACATAACTTCTGTTTGTTGTAATATTTGATTAATCCAAACAAGTGCAAATTCTTCCGACGTATGTTTTCCAATTTTTGTTTTCAGCAATTCGCCCAAAGCGCGACACGTCAAAAATATGTCAAACCTTTTGTAAAAAAACTCTTTCGGAACATTTGCCGGAGAATATTGAGTCAAAGTGTCAAATAAATTCTTTTCAACTCGTTTAAATCTGTGCGTATCGTTTTCCACAACAAAAACTTTTTCACGCTCGTTGCGATATTTTAAAATGCTGTCGTCAAATTCTTCGTTACGGTCAAATATATCAAAATTCTCGTCTTTGTATTTGACATTAATGGCAGCACGACCACGCTTTTTCTTTATACAACGTTCTTCAAATGATTTAAGGTAGTAATGATTTACGACGATTTTATCGGACGTCACAGGATCGTTTTTGAAAAATTTTACAATACCGCCGTTTTCGTTTACCGCATGATAGCCTTGGTAATATGTAGCGTAATGCGGATTAACACAGCAACTAACTTTACGGGGATTCACGATACTTTTAACGTGAGTATTTCCGTTAGACACTTCTTCACGGCTATCTAAATCCGGTTTCCAATCACGGGGAGCGCGGCGCGTAAATCTTTCAAGTACGCCCTTTGAATAATCTGCCTTCTCCTGTCCGTTTGAGCCGAACACCTGCCAGTTAATTGCCAACGCCGCGGCACTTTCATCTTTCGATAAAACTTCGTCGACTACTTCAACGATACTTTGTCCCGTGCGCGGAAATATAAACTCGTCAATGTCTACGAAGGCAATGTATCTGCAATGAAATCTGAATTTCATCAGTGCGTCGTTATATGCAGGTAACTGTATAACATCGCCGGGAAAATCTATCAATGTAACAATATTTGCTTCGATATACTGTTCGAGTACTTCGGCATAATTATCGGTGCTGTCGTTATTGTAAAGGTAAAAATGCTCGACGCCGGCAAGCAAATGATATTCTATCCATTCCTCGAGATAATGACCCTCGTTTTTGAAAATCGCCACGATTGCCAAATTGTAAGGAAACAAATCTTTATCCGCCATGAAATTTCACTTCGCTTTCCTGATATAATTACTTGCCTTTAATTCCCTAACTTTGCCGTCAACCCTTTTTGCATGTCAAAAAAATTTCGCGATAATCGTTGTGATATCCTTTAAGGCGGAAATATTGACACGGAAAATTCAAACGACTACACTGCGCTTGAAATACAATTGGCGACAAAGGAGATACAAATGATTTTTGATTCGCATATGCACACAAAATTTTCCGCCGATTCCGAAATGCAAGCCGCCGAAGCCGTAGCACGCGCCGAAGAATTAAATTTAGGTGTGGTCTTCACGGAACATTTTGACTACGGACTTGAACTCGACGGCAAAAGTTTTTCGTTCAATCCGACGACTTATATGGAGGAATATAAAAATTTTCGCGGCGACAAAGTAAGATTGGGCGTTGAAGTCGGTTTGAGGAAATTCGCGCGTACCGAAAACGAAAAATTTATTGCGCAAGCCGATTTTGATTTTGTTATCGGCTCAATTCATCTCGTCGACGATTTGGATATTTATTACCCCGAATTTTATGCGGACAAAGATAAGGTAACCGCTTACCGCAAATATTTTGAGCAGATGGCGCAGGAAGTTGAGGTTTGCGATTTCGACGCGCTCGGGCATATCGATTACATTTGCCGCGCCGCGCCCTACGAAAATCCCGAAATTGATTATCAAACCTTCTGCGCAGATATCGACAAGGTTTTAAAAATTATCGTCGACCGTAAAAAAGTTCTGGAGGTAAATACGCGCCGATTCGGCAGTAAACGCGCAATATCGGAACTCGTGCCCGTCTACAAAAAATACCGCGAACTCGGTGGGCGTTTCGTCACAATAGGTTCCGATGCCCATAGAGTTGACGCGGTGGGAAATTATTTTGCGGTTGCGCTTGATTTCATTCGCGAAATGAATTTGACGCCCGTGACATTTAAGCAAAGACAACTTGAAATAATCGGTTGAAAAATTTTAGTGACTGTCCGAATTCGGGCGGTCTTTTATTTTGATTTGACTACGGGAATTTTCAGCGTGAAAGTCGTACCCTTACCGAGTTCGCTGTCTACGTCGATGGTTATATCGTGATGTTCGGCAATCCATTTGGCGATTGATAAACCCAAGCCGCTACCGTTCGCCTCGCTGACTAAATCTTCGCTGTCGATACGGAAAAATCTGTCAAAAATTTTTTGGCGATTCTCGGGCGCGATTCCTATTCCCGAATCGGAAATGCTCAGCAAAATATTTTCGCCCTCGATAATCGAAGCGACACGAATACTTCCGCCCTCGGGTGTGTATTTCAACGCGTTATCCAAAAAAATTCTTATCATCTGGCGGATAATCGTTCCGTCGCCGTAAATCTTCGCCGGAGTGTTTGCCGTTAACTCAACGGTGTGAGTTTTCGTAACGGTTTTTAATTTGTTCATTACGTCGCCGACTATATCGTCTAAATCCAAAATCTTTTTGTTAATCTTCTGCGTGTTCTGATCCGTACGTGATAGGAACAGTAAATTTTGCAGCAGGTTTTGCATATTCTGGGCTTCGGAACTGATTGTGTTTAGATTTTCCGTCAAAAAAGCGGGGTCGCCCGTTCCGTATCGCTCAATCAATTCGACATAACCCTTGATTACCGTTAACGGATTTCTCAACTCGTGCGACGCGTCCGAAACAAATTTTTTCTGTTTGTCTATGCCGCCCTGCAATCTGTCCAACATTTCATTTAAAGTTTTGGCAAGCTGATTCAATTCGTCGTCTGCCGTGCCCAAAGGTATTCGCCCCTTCATTTCGTCGAAGGCTATTCCTCGTGCCAATTCGTTCATCGTTTTTATCGGCTTTAATATTTTGCGGCTCAAAAAGTAGCCGACGAATATCGCGGAAAAAATTCCGATAAAGTCCAGTATCAGCAGAAAAGTTTCCAGAGCTCCAAGCAATTTCAATTCCGAAGTTATAGTCCTGAAGAAATACAGCGTGACAGTTGAGCCTTCGTGAGTGTATTCCATTTTACTGCGGTAAATCAGCGCGGAACCCAATTGTGAAATTTCCAAATTACTTTTCGCGAAAATCGGCGGATCCAACATGAGCCCGGCGTTAAACATTTCAATCGAGGGATAATTGGGATCCGTATCGATGAAAACTTCGCCGTTCTCGTCGACGACGCGCAACACCACACCGGCAATCAACGCGCCGCGAAAGGCATTCGGATTAAATTCGCTGTAGTTTTCTTCAAGCTCGGTCAAAACTTTTTGTATCTGTTCCATGCTGTAGAAAATTGTTTTTTCGGCAGGAGTGTAAAGCGCATGCATACCGCCCACCCACATTGCCGCGTTAATCACGAACAGCAACAGTATGAAAAACGCCGAGTAGCCCAAAGTTATTTTTGTGGAAATTCCAAAGCCGTTTGTAAGGTCTTTGATTTTTTGCATAAAACTCATGTAAAATTTTCTCCCGCAAATGTAAAACCGTGAAACTCTTACAGACAATCATTACCGTTATCGGGACACTTCAAGCAAAATAAACGCGCTTATATTAACACAAAATCTTCGTCGCGTCCATTAATCCGATTATGTCATGCGCACCGAAAAAATTTTGAATTGATACCCCTGCTTAACGTTAAGTGTATATTGTTGACAGGATTTGATTCAACTTGTAAAATTGGCGGCGAACGGAGGCATCAAGCTAAATGAAATATAAACGTGTAGTGTTAAAGTTGAGCGGTGAGGCTCTTGCCGGAGAAACAAGTTTCGGTATACATCCGCCCGTTGTGGAAAGTATCGCTCGACAAATCAAAAGGATTCACGAGGAAGGGCTTGAAGTTGCAATCGTAGTCGGCGGCGGAAATATTTGGCGCGGACTGAGCGGAGCCGCAAAGGGTATGGACAGAGCTTCGGCGGATTATATGGGAATGCTTGCCACAATCATGAATGCATTGGCACTGCAAGACGCGCTTGAACAGTTGAATGTATTTACGCGTGTGCAAACGGCAATAGAGATGCGTGAGGTGGCAGAGCCTTACATTCGTCGTCGTGCGGTTCGTCACTTGGAAAAAGGTCGCGTAGTTATTTTCGGCGGCGGCACGGGCAATCCGTATTTTTCAACGGACACGACTGCGGCATTACGCGCGGCGGAAGTCGAGGCAGATGTTATTTTGATGGCGAAACGCGGCGCAGATGGTATTTATGATTGCGATCCCAATCAATGTCCCGACGCAAAAAAATTCGATACGATATCTTACATCGATATTTTAAATCGCGGTCTGCATGTCATGGATTCCACCGCTACCAGTCTTTGCATGGATAATCATATTCCCCTTGTTGTTTTCAATATGGACGATTACGAAAATATTTACCGTGCCGCATTGGGTGAAATAATCGGCACGACAGTAAGCTAAATCCCAACAGAAAATTATCGGAAAGGTGGTGACCGGCGCGACTCGGTTGACGTTGATTTTTGCGGAAGTTTTCCCGTGAAAGTTAACAGCCTCGCGCCATTTCGGATGACTAAGGAAATTATCAAATCGGCGGAAGAAAAACTCGGTAAGACTTTGGAATCTCTCAAAAAGGATTACGGGACACTAAGAGCGGGACGCGCCACGCCCAGTCTTTTGGATAAAGTTACCGTCGACTATTACGGCACGCCCACGCCCGTCAATCAAATTGCTAATGTCACCGTGCCCGAACCGCGTATGATTGTCATCAAACCTTATGACAGAGGCTCACTCAAAGACGTCGAGCGCGCTATTCAGAAATCGGATTTGGGATTGACGCCCAATAACGACGGCACTACCATTCGTTTGGCTATTCCCCAACCTACGCAGGAACGTCGCAAAGAGTTGGCAAAAGTTGTCGCGAAGAAGGCGGAAGATGCTAAAGTAGCAATGCGCAATATCCGCCGCGATGCAAACGAGGCAATAAAGAAACTCGAGAAGTCTAAGGAAATAACCGAAGACGAACGTAAAGAGGCGCAGGATAAAATCCAAAAATTGCTCGACAAAAACATTAAGCTTGTCGACGACACAAAGACTACCAAAGAAAAAGAAGTCATGGAAGTTTGATTGCGAAAAAATATTTGAGTTTTCGGCGCGGCGACAGAGTTTGACTCTTCGTCACGCCGATTGAATTAATTTTATTCCGTTTGAGGTTATATTATGTGGGAAAGCGACAATGACTTGCTTGGACGAGTCGACAGGAACAGAATGCCGCGGCATGTGGCTATCATAATGGACGGTAACGGGCGATGGGCGAACAGTCATGGTTTTTTGCGCAGTGTAGGTCACACCGCCGGTGTTAAGACGCTCAAAAATATTCTCAAGACGGCGGTTAATCTTGGGCTCGAAGCTTTGACGGTTTACGCATTCTCAACGGAAAATTGGAAGCGACCTCATACCGAGGTCGACTTTTTAATGCATTTGTTTTCGGAATATCTCGAGCGTGAAAAAACAGATATGCATGCCAATAACGTTCGGATAAATTTTCTCGGGCGCACCGAAGATTTTGCCCCGGCGTTACAAAAATTGATGACCGATTCCATGCAATTGATGAAGAATAATACGGGCGTAAAATTCAATGTGGCGGCGGATTACGGCGGACAAGATGAAATTATTCGCGCGACACAAAATTTGGCGCGGCTCGTGAAAGCGGGCGAAATTGCTCCCGAAGATATTACCGCGGAGATGTTTGACGCCGAACTTGATACGTGTGGGCAACCGCCTGTAGATTTGATGATTCGTACGGGCGGCGATTTGCGTGTCAGTAACTTTTTGTTGTGGCAAACGGCTTACGCTGAATTTTGGTTTACCGATACGCCTTGGCCTGAATTTACGCCGAAAGAATTTATAGACGCCCTTGTCGATTTCGGAAAAAGGGATCGCCGATTTGGTGCACTCAACAAGTAAGGAGCTATTTGATGTCTAAACGTAAACCGAATCCGGAAAAAAAATCTGTCGTCGTGAAAAACACTTCGCCGGCGGTTTCGGTAATCATTCCTATGTACAATGCCGAGAAATATATCGCGGATTGCTTGGACAGTATTTTACGGCAGACGTTTCAAGATTTTGAAGTTATAGTTGTTGATGATTGTTCTACCGATTCAAGTCACGATATCGTCAAAAGCTACGGTGAAAAATTCGGCGGACGTTTGAAACTGTCAAGCATGAACAAAAATTGCGGAAGCGGCTCACTGCCGCGCAATAAAGGTTTGATTATTTCACGCGGTGAATATATCTACAACATGGATAACGATGATGCAATTATTCCGACTGCACTCGAAACAATGTACAATCTCGCCAAAGAATATGATGCCGATGTTGTTTACTGTGAAAAATTTTACGGTGCCGACAGCCAACTTAAAAACTTATATCTAACCAGTCGCCAACCTAATAAAACTTTTGTGGATAAACCAACATTGGAACCGGATTCATTGGCAGAACGTACAGAAAAGATTTTAAAGCAATTTTATTGGACACCGCCGTGGAGCAAGTTGATTAGGCGTGATTTACTGGTTGAAAACGAAATTACTTTGCCGAATATAATTGCCGACGATACTCTTTGGACTTGGGATTTATTGCTCAGTGCCAAAAGATTTTTACGTGTGCCAAATGCAGTATATGTATGACGGAACGTTGACACATCAATAACCAGAGCCGAGAGGACACCCGAAAAAGATATACAGTTTTGGCTTAACGCAATCATTTTGGGTCTTAAAACATTGGATAACATTCTTGATAAGTTTGCATTTTTTCGGCAGAATCCCAAACCGCGCCATGCCATAATTAATCTGATTATAGGTGGACATTTCTCATTATTGCTGCAAAAAAGTTTTAAGCTCGAGCCGCATGACGTGTATAATGCAATCAAACAAAAATATGGCGATTCACTCGGCGATTATGATGTTTTGGTTTCGGCATTGTGCACCATGATAAATACTCAACAAAAAATTGCGGCAGTTAATCAACAGAAATTTAATCAGTTTGCTGCGCAGGCACAAAAACGTATTGCCGAATTGGAAGCGCAGTTAAAAGATAAATCATAAAAAAATTTTGACTTATAGGTTACATTACTTAGTTAGGAAGTGACGCTTTGGCTTTAAGAATTATTTCCGGCATTATCGGAATTGCGATTGCGGCGTTTGTCATTCAGTACGGCGGCGCACCCTTTGCGATTTTCGCGATACTTTTGTCGCTGATTGCTTGGCATGAATATTCGGACGCGTTTAGGCGTGTGGGTATCGTTACCACCTACATTTTCGGCGCGTTGACTTTGATTATTCTGCTTTGTTGCGCGTGGCTGGGCAATATCGAAGAAATATTTGCGGTCATGACGTTGAGCATGATAGCAATACTTTTGATAACCGTAATATTGCGCGGCACGACACGCCCGACTGATGCCGCCGTTTCCATTGCCGGTACTCTTTATATAGGGCTACCCTTTGCGCATCTGATTTTCCTGCGCTTTTTGGCTGATGAACCTTTGCCGGGCGAACAGGTAACCACAATCAAAGATATTGCCGCAAACGGCAGTACGCTTGTCAACGAATTTAATTTGGGCGAAGTAACCAATCTCCTGCCGAGTTTTGATTTCGGATTGACTGCCAATATTGATGCGGGCTCTGCGTTGATTTGGATTTTGTTTGCTTGTACTTGGGCGAGTGATATTTTCGCTTACTTTGTCGGATCCTTCTTCGGCTCCCATAAACTTGCCTCTGCAATCAGCCCGGGCAAAACCATTGAGGGATTTTTGGGCTCGATTATCGGCACGATTTTCACTGCGATTGTTGTAGGCACGATTATTTTCGGCTTGCCGTTTATTAAGATGGCTACGGCAGGATTTATTATCGCGATTGCCGCAACTCTCGGCGATTTGACCGAATCCGTGTTGAAACGTTTCACGGGCATTAAGGATTCGGGAATTTTCTTGCCTGGGCACGGCGGTGTATTGGATAGATTCGACAGTATTTTCTTTACCGCGCCGATTTTCTACTACTACATTTTGCTCATGGGTATCGCGTGAAACGTGTTGCTTTCAATCGTTACCGAAAATGTTAATAGGAGTCAATCAAATGAAACGAATCGCAATATTAGGTTCTACCGGCTCAATCGGCACTCAAGCTTTGGATGTCGTGCGCAATTTGCCCGAAGAATTTTCCGTAGAGGTTTTGGCGGCTAATTCCAATGTTGATTTGTTCGCCGCGCAAGTTGAGGAATTTCGTCCGCGACTTGCTGTTTTGGCTGACGAATCCGCTTACAAAAAATTATCCGAAAAAAAATTCGAGGGCGTCGAAATTGCGGGCGGTCGTCAAGCTTTCATTGATGCGGCGGCGGTTGACGGTGTTGATATTGTCTTGACGTCTATGAGCGGTTTCGCAGGTCTTGAGCCGACTTTGAAGGCGATTGCTTGCGGCAAAGATATTGCGCTTGCCAATAAAGAAACTTTAGTTGTCGCCGGCGAATTGGTCATAAAATCTGCGCAGGATTACGGCGTTAAAATTTTGCCCGTCGACAGCGAACACGGTGCTTTCTTCCAATGTCTGCAGGGCGAAGATTCGCGTACGATTGAAAAACTTTTACTTACCGCGTCGGGTGGACCTTTCAGGGGTAAGAAACGCGCCGATTTGATTGATGTTACCGTCAACGAAGTTTTGGCGCATCCCACTTGGAATATGGGCAAAAAAATTACCGTGGACTCCGCTTCGCTCGTCAACAAGGGGCTTGAAGTTATCGAGGCCAAATTTCTCTACGGCGTGGATTACAATCAAATTCAAGTCGTGGTACATCCGCAAAGTATTGTTCATTCGATGGTAGAATTTCGCGACGGATCTGTTATCGCACAACTTGCCTCGACAGATATGCGACTGCCTATTCAATACGCGTTGACTTATCCGCGTCGATTGCCTGCGCCCGTCAATAAACTTGACTTTTGGAAAATGAAGGCTTTGACTTTCGAGGAGCCCGATACCGAAACTTTTCGCGGTTTGAAATTTGCATACGAGGCAGGAAAAACCGGCGGAACTCTTCCGTGTATTTTCAATGCTGCCAATGAAATTGCTGTTAATGCATTTCTGCGCAGGCGGATAAAATTTTTGGATATCTACGACGTGATAGAAGAGGCAATGACGAGCCGAGCGGTAAAACAAAATCCGACTCTCGAAGATTTATTGGCGGAGGATAGAGCGACGCGACTTTTTGCCGAAAAATTTATTGAGAATATAACTTGAATAAAATGTTAATCTGAACGGAGGATATAACTTGATATTAACGATAGCGGCGGCGGTTTTCGTATTCGGTCTGCTGGTTCTCGTTCACGAATTCGGACACTTTATCACAGCTAAGTTAACGGGTATGCGCGTCGATGAATTTGCAATCGGTTTCGGTCCCAAAATCATCGGCAAAAAATACGGCGAAACCCTTTACTCTCTGCGTGCAATTCCCTTGGGCGGTTTCAATGACATCGCAGGAATGGATCCCGATAATAACAACGCAGGTGAACGCGGCTTTTGCGAAAAACATGTTTTCGCGCGAATGATTGTAATTTTAGCCGGCGCAACCATGAATTTTATTCTACCGATTATTTTGTTCTTCCTGATTTACGCGACAGTCGGTGTGGGAGTTCCGTCAACCGAACCGATTATAGGCGGCTTGATTCAGGATATGCCTGCGGAAAAAGTCGGCTTGCAAGTCAACGATAAAATCCTCAGCATTGACGGTCAAAAAATTTCCACGTGGAAAGAATTTACCGAAAAGGTCGGAGTACTTGAGCCCGAACAAAGTGTTTTGCTTGAATATCAGCGCGGAGATCAAATCAATACGGTTACTCTTTCGCCGCAATACAACGAGAGGGAAAAGCGTAATTTAGTCGGCGTACAAAATTCTATCGTCTACGAAGAAAAATCTGTGCCGGAATCCTTTACGCTGGCAATCACCAATACGAAGAATATAACCGTGATGATGATTGAGGCAATAGCCAACTTGTTCAGGGAACCCGAACAAACCGATAATTTGGCGGGACCTATCGGAATAATTCAGATGTCGGGACAAGTTGCCGAACGCGGATTTGTTCCGCTACTGAGTTTCGCGGCACTGTTGAGTATCAATTTGGGTATCGTGAATTTATTGCCCGTGCCGGTACTTGACGGCGGTCACTTCGTAAATCTCTGCATTGAGGCGGTACGCGGTAAACCCTTGAGCGCAAAGGCAATTATCTACACTCAACGCGTCGGGCTTGCTCTGCTGCTCATGCTGATGTTGTTCGCTACCAAAAATGATTTGGTTCGTGTCTTCATGAAGTAAATCAGTATCGCAAATAAAAAATCCCCAACGGTTTCAAAAATCGTCGGGGAAATTTTTTTGCCTCAAGATAATTTTTTCAACAGAGCTTTGCAGGCAAGGGAAATATCTTTGTAAGTAGTCACATAATCGTTCGTATACCAAGGATCCGCAACGTCGCGATGTTGCCCGACGAAATCCATCATCAAGAAAATTTTTCCTTCGGGGTCGCCGCCGCATATTTCTTTCATGTCTCTGACGTTTTCAAAATCCAATCCAATCAGATAATCGAACTTTTTATAGTCTTCCGCAAATAATTCTTTGGATGTGCGCATGTTAAACGGGATATTATTTTTTCTGAGTTCGTGCGCGGTGCCGCTGCTCATAGGTGTACCAACCGACGGATAACATCCTGCCGATTCGATTAAAAAATCTTTTTCTCTGCCCGTTTGAGCCACAAGATATTTCATGACAAATTCCGCCATCGGCGAACGACAGATATTGCCATAGCAAACGAAAATTATTTTTGTCAAAGTTATCATCTCCGTTCAATTCCATATGCAAGCGATAATCAGCGCAGGAAGTAAATTAGCAACACTGATTTTTTTATCGGGAAAAAGCAGATTGATGCCGACGGCGAAGATTAGAACATTGCCGACAGAAGAAAGATTATCCAAAGCAATTTCGGTCATAAAAGGCTCAAGACTACCGGCAAGTAAAGTAATCGTGCCCTGAAATATTCCGACGCTCACGCCCGAAAAGATACAGCCTTTGCCGAGACTTGCGGTCATTACCAAAATTATAATCGAATCAAGCGCGGCTTTGGCGATTAAAATTGTCGAATCGTTTAAAAGTCTGTCGTTAATCGCGCCGATAACAGCCATTGCGCCGACACAAACAGTAAGCGACGCGGTGACAAAGGCATCAACAAATTTGCTGTCACCGTCATTGCCCGAACATTTCCGCAAAAAAATTCCCAGCCGCTCGAATTTGCCGTCGATGTCAATAATCGCGCCTATTAATCCGCCGCCGATTAAACTTGCAATCAACAACATTGCATTCAAATTTTTAAGAGCACCGTCTGCACCGAGGAAGATAACCGCTAAGGCGCAAGCCTCTTGCAATGTTCGCTGAATGTTATCGGTCAACAATTTTCCGCCGAATAATCCAATCAATCCGCCTAAGATAATCGCCGCAACATTAATCAGCGTACCCAACCCCGCAAAGTGAAATTCAATCATTCGGCTAAAATTTCCTGCGCCGCCGATAAAATTCCGATTGCCGCATGCTCGAAAGTCAAACCGCCTTGCAGATAAACTGCATAAGGTTCGCGCAAGGGAGCATCTGCCGATAATTCAATCGACGCTCCTTGAACAAATGTTCCTGCCGCCATGATGACTTTGTCTTCGTAGCCGGGCATATCCCAAGGCTCGGGCGCGGCAAACGAATCCACGGGCGAAAAAGCTTGTATTGCTCGACAAAACTTTATCAACTTTTCCGCCGAACGCAATTCAACCGCCTGAATTATATCGCCGCGTTTTGCTTCGGGCAGAGGACTTGTCACATAGCCTAATCCGTCAAAGATTCCTGCCGCAAAAATTGCCCCTTTCAACGCCTGTGCGGTCACGTGAGGCGCGACAAACAATCCTTGATACAGTAACCGCGGAGTACCCAAACTTGCGCCCAATTCGTTACCCATGCCCGGGGCTGTCAATCTGTATGACGACAACTCAATCAAATCACTTTTGCCGACAATATATCCGCCTGTGGGAGCCAATCCGCCGCCGATATTTTTTATCAAACTGCCTGCCGCAATATCCGCACCTACTTCAATCGGCTCGCGTGTTTCGACAAATTCGCCGTAACAGTTATCGACGAACGTAATACAATTCGGATTGACTTCCTTAACCGCCGCGCAGATTTTCCCGATATCTTCCGTCGTTAACGGGTCGCGCATTGAGTAGCCTCGAGATCTCTGAATCATTGCCAACCGCGTTTTGGGCGTGATGAAATTTTTAATCGCATCAATGTCAACTTTGCCGTCAACAAGATTTAATTCGCGGTAATTTACTCCGAACTCCTTAAGCGAACCTTTCGAGGGATGTGCATGACCGATAACCGTCTGCAAAGTATCGTAGGGCGCACCCGTCAGCGAAACTAATTCATCATTCGGGCGAAGAATACCGAAAAGTGCGGTAGCCAGTGCATGTGTACCCGAAACAAATTGCGTGCGTACCAATGCCGATTCTGCGCAGAAAATGTCCGCAAATAATTCGTCGAGCTTTTCGCGCCCGATATCGCCGTAAGCGTAGCCCGTGGAGGTTTTAAAATGCGCGTCGGATACTTTCAGCCTCTGCATTGCCGATAAAACTTTCAACGTATTTATCTCCGAAACTTCTTCCACATGCCGAAAATTATCGGCGACTTTCTTTAACACTTCCCTTTTCAAATCAATCAGTTGTTGCGATAAATTAAATGTTGTCATCGGAATCGGCGCAGCTAAAACTTTCCGCGCCTGCCACCGCCTTTCTGTTGTTCTTTGCGAAAAAAATATTATACGCAAAATGTTTCGCCAATTCAACAGATTGACGACACGCGTCGCCAGTAATTTCGACGGCTAAAATTTTTGTTGACAAGCTGCGGCAAATGATTTAATATAACCACGTTTTGGGGGCGTAGCTCAGCTGGGAGAGCGCTTGAATGGCATTCAAGAGGTCAGGGGTTCGATCCCCCTCGTCTCCACCAATTTTGAAATTAACTGCCGAGATTAAATGTCTCGGCGTTTTTATTTTCGCGACTTGTCTCAATTTGACATTGCTACTGCCTTTTGCTATAACAGGTTTTGAATTTGACTAAGGAGGTCGCTCGCTTGAGATATCAAGAATTAATTTTCGCCCTGCAAAAATTTTGGGCGGATAAAGGTTGCATATTGGCAGAACCCTACGACGTGGAAAAAGGCGCAGGCACTATGAATCCGTTTACGTTTTTGCGCGTACTCGGTCCGGAGCCTTGGAACGTTGCATATACAGAGCCGTCGCGCAGACCGGCGGACGGTCGTTACGGCGATAATCCCAATCGTCTGTATCAACATCATCAACTGCAATTAATCATGAAACCGTCGCCCGATAACATTCAAGAACTTTATTTGGATAGTCTTGCCGCGATTGGCATTGAGGCCGCCAAACACGATATCAGATTTGTTGAGGATAACTGGGAATCGCCGACTTTGGGCGCGTGGGGTCTCGGTTGGGAAGTTTGGCTCGATGGTATGGAAATTACTCAGTTTACATATTTTCAACAGGTAGGCAGTCAAGATATCAAGCCCGTCGCCGTGGAAATTACTTACGGTTTGGAACGTTTGGCGATGTACATTCAAGGCGTCGAAAATGTTTACGATGTCGAGTGGGCACCCGGTGTCACCTACGGCGATGTTTTCCATCAAAATGAGTTTGAGCAATCAAGTTACGCGTTTGATTTGAGCGACGAAAATTTACTGTTTGATTTGTTTGATAAATACGAGGCGGAGGCCGTACGCGTCATAAAACTCGGTTACGTTCATCCTGCCTATGATTACGTGTTGAAATGTTCGCACACATTCAATTTGTTGGATGCAAGAGGAGCGATAAGCGTGAGCGAACGTACGGCATTTATCGGGCGTGTCCGTAAATTGGCTCGTATGTGCGCCGAAGTTTATCTGCAACAGCGCGAAAAGCTCGGCTATCCTCTGTTAAAAAAATCCGCGGAGGTGAAAGCGTAATGGATACGAAAAAATTACTGTTGGAAATCGGCACCGAAGAAATTCCCGCACATGCAATGCCGGCTATCTTGAATCAATTAAAATCGCTTGCCGAAAAAAATCTCAACGATTCGCGTATCACCTTCGGCAAAATTCAGACACTGGGCACTCCGCGCAGATTGGCGTTAATCGTCGAGGATGTTGCCGTTAATCAGGCTGATGTAGAGGACGAAAAGAGAGGACCTTCGGTCAAAATTGCGTTTGATGCGGAAGGTAAACCGTCAAAGGCGGCGATAGGTTTCGCACGCGGACAAAAAGTTAATCCCGAAGATTTAATCACGCGCGACGGATATATTTACGCGGTCATTCGCGAGCAGGGCAAATCTTCCGCCGAAATTTTTGCGACACTCCTACCGAAAATTATTTGCGATTTGAGTTTCCCGAATAATATGCGTTGGGGCAATTTGGATTTCAAATTCATTCGTCCCTTACGTTGGATTGTCGCGCTTTTCGGAGCCGATGTTATTCCGTTCACCGTGGCAAATGTCAACAGCGGCAGAACTTCGCGCGGTCACAGATTCCTCGGTACGGGCGATTTTGAGATTGCCGCCGCAGATGATTATGTTTCCGCCTGCGAAAAGAATTTTGTTATAGTCGACCAAATGCGCCGCCGCGATATGATTGTCGGGCAGATAAAGGAAGTTGCCGCGTCTAAAAACGGTATCGCCGAAATTACCGATGATTTACTCGAAGAAGTTTTATATTTGGTTGAATATCCCACAGCGCTTATCGGCGAATTTGAAACGAAATATCTTTCGCTCCCCGCCGAAGCCGTCATAACTCCCATGAGAGATCATCAAAGATATTTCCCCGTGAAGAGTGCCGACGGACAATTGATGCCGCTTTTCATCACGATTCGCAACGGCGGCAAAGAATATCTTGATATCGTTCAACACGGTAACGAAAGAGTTTTGAAAGCCAGACTTGAGGACGCACAATTTTTCTTCAAGGAAGACCGCAAAAAGAGTTTGGCTGCGCACCGCGACAAATTAAAGACGGTTGTCTTTCAAGAAGGTCGCGGATCCGTTTACGAAAAGACAAATCGCTTAATGAAGTTGGCGGAAAAAATTGCGGACGCGTTGAAAATCAGCGGTCAAGAAAAAGTTGACGCGATACGTGCCGCCGAATTATCCAAAGCCGATTTGGTTACGGGCATGGTTACCGAATTCACCGAACTTCAGGGCGTTATGGGTCGCGAATACGCAAAATTGGACGGCGAAACGCCCGAAGTCTGCGCGGCGATTGATGAACACTACATGCCCAGATTCGCAGGGGACGGACAGCCCAAAACCGTTGCCGGAAAAATTTTGAGCATTGCCGATAAAATTGACAATATCGTCGCGACATTCAGTCGCGGTTTGGTGCCGACGGGTTCGCAAGATCCTTTTGCTCTTCGCCGTCAAGCCTTGGGCATTGTCAATCTGCTCACTTCCGCGCGTTGGTCACTGTCGATTAGTGATATCGTTAATACCGCTATGGATTTGCTCAAGATTAACGATGCTGTCGGGCGCGATAAAATTCAACAGGATGTTGCGGACTTCATGCGTCTGCGCGTAAAAAATGTTCTGTCGACTTCCACGCGCTATGATGTGATTGACGCCGTACAAAGTGACATTGACGATATTTTTGCCGTCACGCTCAAAGCTACCGCCGTTGAACAATTTTTGGGCGAACCGGAAATTACAAAGACTATTCAATCTTTCGTACGTGTGAGCAATTTGGCGAAGAAAGCCGAATCCGCGAAGATGACCGAAAGTCTTTTCACTTTGGATGCCGAAAAAGTTTTGTTCCGCGCATTTGAGGCGATTAAGGTTGCCGCCGACGAACTCATTGCTAAAAAAGATTATTTGGGTGCACTTGAAATTCTTAAGAAACTTTCTGCACCTATCGACGGCTTTTTTGATTCGGTTATGGTCATGGACGAAGATGCGGCAATCAGAGCGAATAGGCTTGCGCTTTTGAAATCCATTGACGATTTGATTGCCAAGGTCGCCGACTTCGGTAAAATCGTTCAGCAGTAAAAAATTTTCTCTCCCACAAAAAATCAACCTCCCCGATTCGTCGAGGAGGTTTTTTATTTTTCTGACCTCTGCACAACTTATTATCGTCGATAAATTGATTTCGGCATTATCCCGACAGCAAAAAATAAAAAGGTGTCGACAGACCACCTTTAAAAAATTTTTCGTTCGCTTTATCGGGAGTGTTTATTTAATTTTTTTGATAATCCACTTGAAATAATGGAAACTGACGACGTTTGTTCCCTTTTTTCGGCGGCGGCTTCTGCATCAAGTTCTGCATTCATTATCGCGCGTTTTTCTTCTGCCGTTAATGCGCTGTCGGGTTTTCGCGGATATTCCTTTGCCAATTGTTTTATCGCTCTTGCCAATAAATCTCGTACATCCGAAGGCAGTTTCAGAAAGTTTTCTATAAATTCTCTGCTCTGCGCGGTTAAACGATATTGCTTTTCCAATCTGTCAATCATAGCGCTGTCAACATCTTTATACATTTCGCCATTGCCCGTCTCTAACCATTCACGTCGTACACCGAATTTTTGACTTATAGTTTCCAAAAGTCGCGGACTTACCTTGCCTACACCCTTGATAATTTTTGTTACATATGACTGGTCTATTTCTACCATTGCCGCAAATTCTACTTTCTTTAGTTTAAGTTCTTTTATTAACAGTTCTATTCTCTCTCCTGTTGTCATGTTATCACCTCCTTTTTATTCTAAAAATTAATTTTCAAATAGGATTTTGTCAAGAAGCCATTAAGGCTATATTCCTTTTTCAGTATTGACTTTAGGAAATAAACATTTTAGAATATGATAAATTCTATTTAAAGGGATGATTATATGACTGATTCCAGAAAATATCAGCAAGTCAGCTCCGTCATCAGCGCCTTTGTGACGATTAACGAAAAGATGCGCGATTTTATTCTGAACTTTATCAAAAACATAGTTCCGCTCTACAGCGTGACCAAAGACGACGACAAACAATCCGCGCAGACGAAAGCGAGTAAACTATCGCAGAATCAACGGCGCAGAAAATAATCGGCGGTTGCGAAAATGTTTGACGGAGGAATAATTTATGTATGTTGAAGGATCTTACGAGGCATTAAAAGGTAAAGCAGGCGAGGATGTTGTACAAAGATTTCTTGAAAGTAAAGGCTATGAAGTAACTCCGCAACCCGATGGCAAGGGCAGCCGCGTCGATTTTGCCGTTTTCGATAAGAAGAGCGGTGAAAGTTGGTTTGTCGAAGTCAAGACACAAATAAGATTGTCGTTTATGCACCGCAGCGATTTTTGTTTTCATTTTCCCGTCGAAAAGATTAACAAATACGTCGCCTATGCCAAAAAACACAACGCGCGTGTCGATTTATATATCGTTGATACGCGTTACTGCAAAATTTATTATCAGTCTATCCTGAAATTGCACAACATATGCAGCGGTAACAAAAATGATTTTCCGTACGATACGACGGCAAAAGATATGGACAACGAACCTGCGCGATTTTTTCACTATAAACAGTTCAAAACAGCGGGCGGCATTTTCAAAAACGAGATTATAATTTTTCAAGGCATTTGTCCGTTCAAAACCGGTGCAGTGCGTACCAAGCACGAAATTTCACGACGTACAACACCCTTCACGAGGATTGATGATTACACAGATATTCAATGCGTTGACAACGGCGATATTTCTGTTTTCGCCATAGAATGCAATGCCTGTGAAAATTTCGAGCAATGCCAAAACAATCGCGCTTACTACATTGAGCGCACGAGTTTTTTAAATGCTCTGCTGTCATTTTGCGACGACGATAACTTAAAAAAATTCCTCGGGAAAATAATTTTCGAGGGCTTTAAACTTTTACAAATAAATTGGTTTAACTCTATCGAAGAAAAAATTTTCAATCCCATCAAGATAGAAAATGAGGACGAAGAGGACGAAGACGCCGAATATGAAACAATCTGCGACGAGGTAAAACCAGAATATAAAAGTTTTATGCTTTATCATGATGTCGTAAATATTTTCGTACCCGAAATAATAAGCGGTCTGCGCAGACGCGGTGTTGATACTTCGCCCGTCGTTTCCTTCCTGAACATTATCGCCGAAAAATATCGGGCAATATATTTGCCGAAAACATATTTTTACACGGAACAGCCCTATATCACTGCCGTACCTCGTTCACGCTACGTCAAACAAATCGGAATCGTCAAAAAAAATATTATCGATATCCCCGTTTATTTAGCTATAAATCATACCGTTTATTTGGATATCAACACTTTCACTTATGCTCTGCTTGAAAGACGTTTGTTTGACGAACAGGAGAAAAATTATTGGCGGTGTTTCATATTCCGATACGCCGAATATGTTGTCGATTTCGATAAATTAATCCTCTGTATCAGTTGGGAAAATGCCGCGGAAATTCTGGAGAACAGCGATATCAGGAACCGCGAAATATACAAGGCGGTCGACAAAATCATATCGAAGCAAAAAATTTCATGAGTCAAATTATCGCAAAAAAATTCCCCCAATAATAATGGGGGGTTTTATTTTTATTTGGTTCATCGTCTTAACTTTTATCGTCAAGACTTTCTTTGTATTCGCGTTTTAATTGGGCACATGCCTCGTAATTCATTCGCAAATATTCTTCCTCTGTGTATTTATCCGCAAAAAACTTTTTGTAACCTACTTCCACGTTGCAGATGTCGGGACGGTTTTTATAGATTCGACAGCGATTTGTATCCAAGTCTAAATATTTACATACGCCGTTGCCCGTATCAAATTCTTTCAGGTACGGAACTCGATTGATATGCCGACAACATAGGCCGCAACAATCACATTTAAATTTTATCGCCATAATTTAAAACCTAGCCAATATATTATTTCCTGCGTTAAGAGCAGGTTGAACCGACTTATTATACAATTTGCCGTCTCTAGTGAGCAACGGTGTATCGAGAGTGATTTTTATAGCCTTTGCGAATTGACCGGCAATACCTATTTTTTCTGTTGCATTTCTACTGTAGTTGTTCCGGTCACAGTCAAAACGTTGAATATCTAAGACATTGACGAAATCTTTCATACTGCTCGACATGATTTCCGGCTTTGTTCTGACGAAATTTTCGAGAACCTTGCTAGTATCTCTTCGAGTATCCTCGCGGCGTTTTGTTGTCCTATCCGCGATTCTTTTTGCCTCGCCGAAAATTTTTTCGCCGCCAATTCATGCAAAAATAAGGTATGTATGTTTTTAGTATATCGATTAAATGTAAGTTATTCTGTCCGCCCATTGATCGTTAATCCATGAATAACCCGACATTAATTCAAAAAAATACTTGTCGACAATGTCATGAAGATTTTCATCGATTAAGTTCCAATAAGAAGTATACTCATCATCTTTGTCATCAAATTCAAATAGCATTATGTCATTGCAATCATTATCATCTTCGTCAGAATAACGAAAGAAAGATAAATCGACGCCGGTACAATACATGCCGACACTTATATAAGAAGCATCCATTTCCTTAAATAAAGCGCGTAAAATATGTGGTCTTTCTCTGTCGGTTAATTCGCAAATTGCATCGTTAAATCCCGTGTAAACATTTTTATTCATGAATTTAGCGTAAATGAAACCTAACTCGCCTTCATCGGTTATATCAAATCGAAAGGTATCTAGTAAATCTTCATATCCGCCGATTTCGTCCATTGCAACTTTACAAAAATCAATATAAATCATGCCTAGTGTCAAAGCTCTTAGATAAACAATGCGCATTTCTAAAGGTGTACTGTAAGAAGTCATTTTTTGATTTTCTAAAACGTTCCAAGCTTTTTTAAACCATATCCATTCGTGTCCGCTGCCCCATATTGAAGGAATATAACCGGAGATATCTTGAAAACTAACGCGAAATAAAGTCTTTTGTTCATTCAAAAATTTTTTATCGGTGTCTATTTCTTCCTCCAAACAAATCTGAGAAAGATACCCTAAAGTATCTTCCAAAGTTTCGTATAGTTTAAGCTTAACTAAAAAATACCCTTTTGTTTTTAAATATTCTTTGAAGATATATCTGCCGATTTGGTCGCCGCATTTGATTTTATAACCTGTTGAAACATCTTCTCCGCTACACATTTTTTCATCTATTTGCTTTTGAGTGTTGTAAACATTGTATGCCCATACCGTAAAAGACAGTGGCAATTCTTCTTTAAAAAATCTGTTTACTTCTTTAGTCAATTTTTGTGCATCATCACTGTATCCGTTTTCTATTAAATACGTGCAACAGCATCCGAGCAGCAAAAGAGTGTACGTATTATATGCATAAAAATACTCTGCGGGATTTAGCGATTTATCCAATGTGCGCAATGTTTCATAAGAAGCTTTTGAACAACAATCAATCAAGTCTACATCAATCATTTTATTACCACTCCTCTAAATTTATGAATTGCCAAAGAAAGATTATTTGTCTTTATCTTAAATTTAGTTGATTATAATTTTACCGTACACTAATTTCAACGTAAATACAAAACTAAGCTGTTATATTTTTAATCATATATGGTTGCACATGCAACACGGCAACAAAATCGCCAATGATATAATTATCAAAACTTATCGAGAGGGGTGCGGCTTGTGCGAAAAATTTTTCTGGTGATACTCCTGCTCGGATTCATCGGCTACGCAGGGATAAATCTTGCCGAAAGTGTCACGCCCTACGTCAGCATTGCCGAGGCGCAATCAAACGGCGGCGGCGTGCAAGTCAAAGGTCTCCTTGATAAAAATTCGCCCACTCAACAGACTTGCGACGAATTTTCTTTCACACTGCAGGACGAAGCAACGGGCGAAACTATGCGCGTCAAATACGAAGGTATAAAGCCCGATCGATTCGACGAGGCTTATCATATCGTTGCGGTCGGTAATTATCATTCGGACGATAACTCTTTTCACGCAAAAAAATTGCTGATTAAGTGTCCGTCCAAATACGAAGGGCAACAACCTCAAAGTTGATAAGGGAGGCTTGCCATTGACAGGAAATTTATTTTTAGGCGGCGGCTTGACATTCGCGCTCGCTTTAACGGTTATCTGTTTCGCTCACAAAAATCCTCCGGCAAGAATGATTCAAGGTACCGCAATAACTTCGGCAGGATTTATTGTCGCGTCGAGTTTGCTGTTATGGAAATTAATCTTTGAAAATAATTTCGGCATCGAGTACGTGGCAAGTTATTCGTCATCGACATTGCCGACAATGTATAAAGTTTCGGCGTTCTGGGCAGGTCAACAAGGTTCGTTTTTACTGTGGCTGTTGATTCATGCAATCGTCGGCGCAATCTTGTCAGTGAGACGAACAGCGACAAAAACTTTGGGAATTTATTTTCTGATTCAAAGTGTATTGGCTGTACTCGTCTTGATAAAATCTCCGTTTGAGCCTAATCCCGTTGAAGTTGTCGAGGGTGTCGGATTGAATCCACTGCTACAAGATTTTTGGATGGCTGTTCATCCGCCGATAATTTTCATTGGCTATGCACTTTTGGCGGTGCCGTTCGCGTTGAGCATGGGCAATCTGTTAACGGAAGTGCAATCGCGTTTGTGGCTCGAAGACGCACGCAAATGGACACTGTTGGCATGGAGTTTTTTGGGCGCGGGAATTTTTGTCGGCGGTTATTGGGCTTACAAAGTTTTAGGTTGGGGCGGCTATTGGGGTTGGGATCCCGTCGAAAATTCTTCGCTCGTACCGTGGCTTTTATCCGCCGTCCTCTTACATCTGATTAACCTTTCACGCAAAAAATTTTCGGTTATAGGCATTACTCACGTCGCCGCGATTTTTACATACTCACTTGTTATCTACGGTACATTTCTTACACGCTCGGGCATTTTGGGCGATTTCTCCGTTCACTCATTCGCAGGCAGCACTATCGGTTTCGCGATAGCTTCGGCGAACGCGCTTGTACTTATCGGCGGACTGCTTATCTTATTCTTCAAGGCGAAGGACTTGCCGCAGGGTAAAATGTACGAAAAATTTTCCGAATCGTCTTTCGCCATCCTTCTGGGCTGTCTTCTGATAATTTTTATCGCGGTTATCGTCTGGTTGGGAATGTCAATGCCGCTGTTAACGCAATTAGTCGGGCAACCTGCGGCGGTCGACGAAAACTTTTACATCAAGAGTACTGCGCCCATTACCGCAGTTTTAGTCGCGCTGATTGTCTACACGTTTATAAAATTCGGGCGGATAATAAGTCTCGGCGGAAAAATCGCGCACATCGGATTTCTCGGAATGTTGGCGGCGATTGTCATTTCTGCGCAGGGCGAAACAATTACTCGAGAATTTCAGCCCGATACCACGGTAAATGTTGCAGGGCACGAAATTATTTACAAGGGACAAGAATTCGGCGAAGACGAACGCCAAAAATTTTATGTCTACACGGTTGACGGCGAAAAGGTAACGGCATTGACGAAATTGCGCGGCAATGGTACGGACGCGGCACGTGAACCGGCTATAAGAAAAAATTTCTCGGGCGACGTCTACATAGCTCCGCACGCGCCCGATATCGAAACGACACAGGAATTATTGATGACAAAAAATCTTTTCGCTATGGATGGCGAATACGGTTACATATTCGAGGACGCAAATATAGAATACGACGCGGCGAACAAACCCGTTAAGGCAACGGCGACGATTACGATAACCGACGGCGAAGTAAAAGAAAAAATTCAGCCGACGATAACAGTGACGGCTGACGGCGGATTTTCAAAGGCAATCGAAGTACTCGACGGCAAAAGACGCGTGCGCTTGACGGGAATATCGAGCGATTTGCAGAAAGCACGACTTGAAATTCTGCCGACGCTCAAAGAAATTTCTGCCATGACAATAACGACGACGGTATCGACAAAGCCGCTGATATGGTTGCTGTGGCTGAGTGTATCTGTAATTTGTTTGGGAACATTAATCGCAATTCGGAAATAAAATTTTGGTGAAAGGGGGTTAACGTAAATGTGCATTAAAGATTTGTTGGAGAAGCATACGCTAAAATGTTTGGCAGGCGGTTTTGCGGTGGGCGTGCTGTTCGTGGGGATATCAAGCTTGATGTTACACGCCTCCGGTACCGCGATTTTCTGCGGTCAATGTCATTCGATGAAACAAGAGGCGGCAACTTTCGCAATGTCGAGTCACAGGAATCAAGATTGCGTAGAATGTCACTTACCGCACGATAATACCGCTCATTATCTGTTCGAGAAGGGGCGCACGGGTATGGTTGATATGTATCATGAAATCATGCGCGATTATCCTGCAAATATCAAACTGTCCCAAGATGCTCGCAAAATGGTTAGCGAAAATTGTCTGCGCTGTCACGAATCTGCAATGTCTTACGTAAACACCGCGCCCGGCGGCACTCAAGATGATTGCTTGAAGTGTCACAGCAGAATCGCGCACGGCTCGAATCATTTGGAAGGAGGGATTAACGTTGAGTAAGATGCAAAAATACATTGCAGGTGCTCTGGTGGTTTGCATAGCGTTTTTTGTGGTAATTTTTGCCAGAGTCATCGCCAAACCTGCGACTAAATTTGAATTGGCGCAAATACCCGAAGATCAAAAGTTAACGCGAATGGCATACGCCGAAGCATATCCGTTACAGTTCAATTCGTTTAAAATGACAATGGACGGATCTCCGAGCCCGACGGGATTCGGCGGCGCAGATGCTTACTCTCATTTGAAAGAACAGCCCGAACAAATAGAATTGTTCAAAGGCTACAAGTTTTCGATTCAATACGATGACGATCGCGGACATTGGTACGCAGGCGAAGATATTTTAAATTCCAAACGTCTGCCCGGTCAAAAAGGTTCCTGCATAACTTGTAAAGGTTCCTACATGTATGATGTTTACTTCAAGGAAAGCGGTTGGGATTACGCATCGAAACCGTTCACGGATATAGCCGCGCCGATTAAGGAAGATGAATGGTTCGGCTGCTCGACTTGTCACGATCCCGATACAATGCAGTTGAGAATTTACAATCAAGGTTTTGTCGAATCAATGGCGGAAATGGGTGTTGACGTGAGCAAGGCCACTCATAACGAAATGCGTGCTTATGTTTGCGGACAATGCCACACCGAATATTTCTTCACGGCGGAAGATGGACGCGTTCACATGCCCTACGCTAACGGCTTTAATCCCGAAGATGAATTCAAATATTATCAAGACGGACACGCCAAAGGATTTACGGGCGACTGGACACATCCCGACAGCAACGCGAGAATGTTGAAAGTTCAGCATCCGGATTTTGAGGCTTGGCAATCGAGTGTCCATGCCGATGCAGGTGTCACTTGCGTTGATTGTCACATGCCTTATATGCGTCAAGACGGACAAAAATACACTTCGCATTATGTGACAAGTCCGCTCAAGACTGTTGAAGAATCCTGCTTGAAATGCCACGACGAATCAAAAGAAACTTTGATTGCGCGTGTGCAGACGATTCACGATAACACTTTCAAAATCCAGCGTATTGCCGGTGAAACTACCGCGCGTGCACATAAAACAATTCAAGCTGCGAAGGCTGCAGGTGCCACCGACGAACAACTTGCAAATGCCCGTCAACTCGTCCGTGAAGCGCAATGGTATTGGGATTGGGTCGCCGCCGAAAACGGTATGGGCTTCCATAATCCCGACAGAATTCTCAATACTCTGGGCTTATCAATCGACGCCGCGCATAGAGCCATCGAAAGTGTTTTGACGACAACGAAAGGCGATTACACTCTTGAACCTATGCCGACGGAACCATTTACACCGGCTAAATAATTAGTTTGTTTACTCCTAAATAAAATTAATGCCTCTCCAAAATCGGAGGGGCATTTTTTATGCGGATAAAATTTTTCAGATGAAACCGCCCGAATGATTTACAGGCACTTCGATTTTCTTTGCGTTCGAGTTTGGAGAGTATCGCGCGGAAAATGTACGGATGAAAGTCACACCGCCGCGCGCCAAAGTCTATGCCGCAAATCACACTGCCTTATAGACTGTCATTATGCCGCTGTACTGTAAAAAGTCCTCTTTGCCGGCAGCGTTTATGTAATTCATTCTGTAGGGCAAACGCGTAATGTCTTTAATCGTCTCATTCAAAGCTTTATCGGTCGTCTTGATAACCTGCGATTTCATGTTTTTAGAATCTTCATCGGTAACTTTTCCGCCGGAACGAGTGTCGACCGAATAAACGCCGCAACGCGTAAGATAGTCATTCAGTTTTTCGAGGAGTTCGAGATAAAAAGCCTTGTTATCCGAATTATTCATGCCTTCTTTTATTGCGATTAAAAGGTTGTCGAAAATTATTTTGTTAAAGACCTTGAAGTATCTTGACGTAACATTTTCGCTGATATCTTCGTCTTTAAAACCTTTCAGATTCAGCTTATTGATAAATTTCTGCATGTCGTTCACGTGCGTATTTAAGAGGCGTTGAAATTTCGCGCTCTTGTCACTGGTATTCGCCCGCAAAACTTTTTGAATGTCTTTCACGTCGAGAGCCTGGCGCAGTTGCGAAGAAACTTTTGAGCGTTCGCCGGTTATAAAAATATTTTCCGGTTTCGGCAGATAAAATTTTTCTTCGGGTAATTGGGGTTCGGATTGCTCAACAGTCGGGCTAGGCTGCTCAACTTTCAGGGTAGGTTGCTCAATTTTTTTCGTAGGCTGTTCAATTTTGGTTGCAGGCTGCTCGGTTTTCGGCGCAGGTGTTTTTGTTTTCGGCTCGGCAGGTTTTTCTTTAGATTCAAATTGCTCGCTCAGCTCGATAAATTTCTGCGCAAGGATTTCTATCGCGTCGGTAAATTTTTCTTTCTGCGCGGTGTTATCTTTCTCGATACCCGAAATTTTTTCCGACAACGCGGTAATAATTTTGCTGATACTGTTGACATCGGCGGAAGTATCACGTTTCTCCAACGCGCTGACTTTATCGGTTAATGTGCTGATACCCTGCGTGAGTGCTTTGACTGCGACAGTTGTATCGCGTTTACCGATAGCGGCAATTTTATCGTCAAGCGCGGCAATTTTTCCGCTAAAGTCAACGGATTTATCGGCAGACTTGATTTTCTCCAGCGCGGTAACTTTATCGGTAAGTGCGGATATTTCTTTGCCAAAGTCAACGGATTTATCGACGGACTTATTTTTCTCCAGCGCGGTAACTTTATCGGTAAGCGCAGATATTTTTTCATCAAAGTCAACGGATTTATCGACGGATTTGATTTTCTCCAACGCGGTAACTTTATCGGTAAGCGCGGATATTTTTTCGCTAAAGTCAACGGATTTATCGGCGGACTTACTTTTCTCCAGCGCGGTAACTTTATCGGTAAGCGCGGATATTTTTTCATCAAAGTCAACGGATTTATCGGCGGACTTATTTTTCTCCAGCGCGGTAACTTTATCGGTAAGCGCAGATATTTTTTCGCTAAAGTCAACGGATTTATCGGCAGATTTACTTTTCTCCAGCGCATCGATTTTCCCGAGCAATACATTAACATTTTGGGCGATTGCTCTAACCGCATTGACACTTGCGGCATTTTGTTCAATGTTAGCGATTTTACTTGCCAACACGTCGACTTTTTTGACAAGACCGTCGATAACTCCGCCGGATTTATTTTCCTCGAGCGCGGTAATTCTTTCCGTCAATGCATCAAATTTTTCCGTGAAAGCGTCGATATCTTCGTCGGAATTATTTTCCTCGAGCGCGGTAATTCTTTTCGTCAATGCATCAAATTTTTCCGTGAAAGCGTCGATATCTTCGTCGGAATTATTTTCCTCAAGCGCGGTAATTTTTTCCTTCAGTCCGTCAATGATTTCGTTGAGTGTCGTGACATTTTTTTCGAGACTTTGAACTTCGGCAGATAACGCATATGAAGTTAAATCGCGCTTTAATTTGTTTGAAAGCTCGTCATGTTTGGAAGTGATTTCCGATTCAAGATTCTCGGTGGTTTCATTCAGTGCCGCAAAGATTTTTTTAAGCTCCTCGATATCCGAAGACGACGAATTAACATTTTTTTCCAATCGCTCGATATCGGAAGAGGATGCATAGAACAATTTTAACTTGTTAAGTTCACTCTGAAACTCGTCGCGCAATTCGCCCTGCTTTAAATCAAATTGGGATCTGAGTTCGGTATCGTACTGTGCCAAGTGTTGATTCGTGACGTAAACGATTAATTTATTTTCAATTTCGTTTTTGAGCGCGCCGACTCCGTTATCTATCCATCCTCGAATTTCATTCTTATCCTCATTAAAGTAAAACATAACTTCATCCCCCTTGTATTTACGGACTTCGCACAAGCCACCGAAGATTAATTGGCTCTTGCTGTCCATATGTCGATACATACTTTTTGGCGGTTTTTTCTTGGTGAATCTGCCGCGAATCGAATTAAAAATTTTATTCCGCTTGTCGCCAAAATTCCCTGCTGTACTGTTGTCTTTTGTTAGGTTTTTATCTCCGATGTTTTGATATCTACCGATTCAATATAAAATCATTTCGTCCGTATGCATTGTTATCGGCGAACCGAATACCCCGAAACATCTTTCGAAGTAAATATCAATCTCGGCGTTACTGATATCCATAAACAAAATTTTAATCAGCTCAACTTTATTCATGGCGGCGGCTGATTTTTTTTCGGGTAGGTACAGCAAAAATTTTCCGTCGTTAACAAACAATTTTCCGTCGGGGAAAATACTTCTTATCGCCAAAGCCAATCGCAATTCGTGTCCGCCGGACATCTCTTGCAATTTCAGCGCGCGCAATATTAATTCCTGTTCATTCGCCGTCAACGAAGAAAAATATTTTTTGGCATCCGCGCCGTAGCAACCGCGATTCAATTCGTCGCGTAATATTTCCTCGACAAAATTTCCGCGCAGACTACGCAACTCGTCGACAAAATTTTTCGCAAAATCATCAGCTTGATTCAAATTTTCTTCACACATCGCGTTCACCTACCCAATTAAATTCGGGATAAGTTTCCTCTAAAAACTGCAGGACAAAATTAGCGTAGTCCGTCAAGAAAATTTCTTCGCCGCGGAATTTCACGATACACATCGGTAATTGCATTTTGGCACGCAAAAATTTTTCGTCGCGCAACGAATAATATCTGTGTTCTCTGGTGTAGCGTTTTATTTTTTCCGCCGAACTGTTGCCGAATTGACCGAAACTACAACTGTAGCCGTCGCGTTTCAAGCCGCTCAAGACAAATTCTATATCGCCCTTTGTGCGCAGTCTTTGCTTGCCGAATATACGACCGTCAATTTTGCTTTCGGTCGGCAAAATTTTTATCCGTTCGCAATCTTCCGTACGAATATCACGATTAGGATCAAAATAAATTTTCCCGTCAATTCTTTTGGCAACAAGTTCGTCATCAAACTCAACGGGCGTAGACGGCAAAAAATAAGTTGATTCGTCCGGTAAATCGGCGTAAAAATCATCCGCTGACTTTATCTCGACATTCCGATAAAAATCTTTCTCAACCAAAATTTTTCCCTTCAAATTGTTTTCGGCAAATCTGAAATCCAATTTCTGCGGCTCACCGAAAATGCAGATATCTACCGCGCGTCTTGCATACGGTGAAAAAATCAAAAGCGGTTCGCGATAAATTCTGCTTATGCGAAAAATTTTTTCTTCGGATTCCACGAAGTGATAATTTGGTTTCAGTTGATAAGTAAAACCTGCGCCCGAATAATTTTTGTTGAGCAAAGTAAAAAATTCCTCGTAAGTCGTGCGCAGAAAAAATGATTTGCTGTGAAAAGTTTTCGGTCTCTCGTATTCGCAAGACTGATTGTCCGCAAAAAAAATACAGTCGTCATCTTCAACGGGCGAAAGATTTTCCGACGCCTCGATATCGGTTACGACCTCAATAAATTTTGTTTGTGCGCGAAATTCCGCCTCGACCCATTGCCGCAATTTCTTTAAAGTTTCTTCCAAATCACCTTTCAAACTGTCGCCTAATCTGTTCAAATAATTTTCCGTAACTTTATCCATCAAAATGCCTCCTATCCCAATTCGACACTTTGGCCGTCAATTTTGGCACTACCGCTCGCCTTTGCTTTGAACGAACCGCCGACTTTAAATGAAGTATCTCCGGAACTGTCGCCGATTATTTTTCCGTCACTCTTCGCCGTTACGCCTTGATTATTTAACAAGATTTGATTCTTATCGTTGTTGTTAACAGTTACGCCTTGATTGTTCAACACGACTTGATTCTTACCGTCGTTGTTAACAGTTATGCCTTGATTATTCAATACGATTTGATTTTTATCGACATTGTTAATCGTTATACCATTTTCATCGAGAGTAATTTTGTTTTTGCCTGCGGTCATGACGATTTTTTTATCGTCAAGGAAAATCGAATTATCTGTCGATTTTATTTCCAAAGATTTTTCGCGGAAAAAAATTCTCTGCTTGCGATTGTTCCCGATATATTTGTCCGTGACGTTTTTAAATTCTTCGTCCAGCTCCTTAGTGCGGATAATCGTATCGATAAAACCTTCGCCGCCCGTGTAAAAAATTTCAACGGCGTCGCCTATTTCCGGCATAAAAATTATCCCGCTGTAAGGTGTACGATACGGCAGGAAAATTTTTTTATTATCTTTATCTTCTATGTCAAACTGTACGCGGAGTCGCCCCATATTTTTATCGTCTTTAATTTCCGTGACTTTGGCTGTCTCAATTTAACGGGCGCGGTTTTCGGAAAATCTTTAGGCTCGGACGATTTTAATTCTTCAAGCTCGAAATAAATTCTGTCTACGCCGTTCTGCTGATAAATTTTCTGCGCGACAATCACGAAGTTAACTCCGTTCAATTTCAAGACACGTCCCAAGTCGAAATACTTATTGCCTATTAATTCGGCAACCTGAATATTTCCGCGCCGCCGTAACCTCAAGCGAATGACATTTTCATCGGCAACGGAATTGAGCGATTTATCTGCGCAATCCGCGATTTTAATCTTGCATGTACCGGCTGAAATATCATTTATCCAAACGCGCAAACCTTGCCACGCTGCCATTCGTTTTATGAACTCAAAATTAGTTTCGTCGTTTTGCAGAATAATTTCTTTGCAGGTTTTCGCGGCAAGTTTTTCGTCGAGAGTCAAGGTACAATTTTTGAGATTCAAACGTCCTTGATTGAGGAATTCGATAAATTTCTTTTCGGGGTTTTGGAAAATGCGCGTCTCGGGTTTTTCATCTTCTTTGACGGAAAGCGAATGGGCAGTGACTTCTGCGCAACAGCCTTGATAAGTTTGCTCGACAATCACATCATCAATTTCGCCGGAGAAAATCTGACGCCCGTCGTCTGATTCAACATTAATTGTCCTGCCGACTGCGCTTTGATATTTGCTCATATCGTCTTTATCTATTCGCTGTTTGAATTTACATTCGCCGTGATTGTTCGCCGCTTTGCTCACAAAAATTTCGTCAAAATAGATTTCATTACCCAAGCCGCGCACTTTCATTGTTTTGCCCCCGAACTTTTATTTATATGTCTTGATTTCCTTCAATCTGTTTTCGCGCTGTGTCAACTTCAATTCAAATAAAAAAGTATTGTTTTGTTCCACGTCCTTGTATTCTTCGGTATAATCGTAGACAAACATATCGGGAATTTCATAGATACGCAAAACCTGTCCGCCGTTGTCCTCGTAAACCGTCAGCGTCACTTTGCGATAAGTTGTTTCGTTTTTAAGATCGTCAACCCGAACGCATGTTTGTAAAATTCGGCACGGCATAAACTGCGTGTTCGTAATCGAGCGGCGTTAACTTTTCTTCCAAATTCCTGATTGTGTTGGCATTATCGCCCGAGGTCATTGCCGGTAAAAGTTTTTGATTTATTGCCTCAACCTTTCTGTTGATACCGTCAAGGTAAATCGACATAATCGTCGTCGGGCGTGTAACGTATGACACTGCCTCTTTGCGGATATTTATAATCTGTTTTGCTATCGACGAAGGATTTTCGTTTTTCTTTACTTTTTCGTCGTAGCGTTCCATAAGCAACGGCACTTGACGGCGTGTATTTCGAATCTTTTCTGTTTCGCGTTTCGGCGTCAAAATTTCTCTTATCTTGGCATCATTGAATTCGATATTGGCGACGCCGCCGGCTGACTTCTGATTGTACATGCTGACTAACATTTCATAGTAACTGTTTTACAGCGAGAGGCTTCCTTAGGATCTATTGTGTAATGCATTTGTGGGAGACCACCTTCTGAACCTGTAGTGTATTCGTAGACTGTCGGCTGAAATTTTTCCAAGAATTCCCCGAAGCTGTGTACTTCCAATTTCTCTTTAATCTTCTCGTATATCTCTTCGTCGGAATCGTAATCCATATTCAAGATATCGAATAAGCTGACCGCCTCAACCGATTCCGCATGTGTAAACTCTTCGAATAAAATCGTGCGGTGAATTTAGGGAATTATCTTCCAAGTATCTGCCATAAAAAATCTCTCTCTACAGCTCCAAAAAGTTAACATTCTCCAATGAATTTCTTTCCAACAGTTTTTTCAACTCGTCGGTTATGATTATCTCCGTGTTGGAGGAAAAAGATGGCAGTTTAAAAATTTTATAGTTACCTGCCTTGAACGGATTCACGACAATTTTTGTTATCGTCTTCATTAATTCTTCCGGCAAAGCATATTCGTTTTCTTCAATCTCGATGATACTTTCCTCACGATTGAGACAATCTATTCGCGGCGGCAGGGCAAGATAATAATGTTCCGCATAGCCTAGCTGATTGAACGTCAAAGTTATCGGCTTGTAAAATAAATTGTCGACATGTACGCTGTCGAAAATTCTGCGCAATTTTTCGGAGACCAGAGGAATGCACCCACCGCAAATTAAAAAATCGGGGAATGTCAAACCTCCTTCCGTTGAAATTTCCACTTCAATCGGTTGATGATCCAGGTACTGAAATTCTGACCGATAACAGGCGTCTGTAAAATTTTCGTCAAAAGAATTTACGTCGAGCGAAACATAATCCTCAATGCAGGTGTCGGCGTACATCTCATAAAATTTCACGGCTCGACCCCCAAATTTTTTAGTCGTTCGCTGACTTTCTTAGTCGGTGCCACATATTTTTCAACAGGATTTTCGCGCAACCAAACTATTATTTCGGATGGTTTAAATTCTGCGGAAGACAATTCAAATTCGGGTTTGAACGGCAAAAGATTTTTATCCGCGTCGCCCAAGAAGACAAAGTGTTCAATATTTCCGCTGAATGTTATGATTTTCTTTTTGTCTGCGCAAATCATTTCGTCTTTAAGAACACAACTTTTACCGTCGCCGATTATTTTGTATGACTTCAGCCGTAAACCTTCGCCGCTCTTTTCCGCGGTGATGAATTTTTTCAGATTGGGTGTCTTGAAGGCAAACATGTAAGATTCGCGCGAAACGTAGTAGGGAAAACTTTCTGTGGGATTTTTTTGAATGATGCAAGTTTTTCTTTGACACGAAGCGAAAGATTATTCAGAGTTGAAATTACTTTCGCAGGACAAACATCATCGCCGATACGATTGGAAATTTTTTGCAAATCCTCGATTAACAATTCGGCGTAACTTTTTACCTTGTTACCGCGACCCGTCCGCCGTTTTATTTCCTCGAGTTCATCCGCAGAAAATTTATAGCTGTGTCCGCCTACGTGCCATTGCATACCCGTCATGCTCATCACATCAAAAGCCGATGCAGATTTTCCTATAGCCGTTAATTCGCCGTGACCTTCCGATTTCGATGGCAACATAATGCAATTTTCCGCGCAGTTTATATCGTAGCCGCAAGCCTGTGCAATTTTTGTTACCTTGGGCACTTGCTTAAAAACTTGATTGCCGGAAATCACATGATGAGCCGCATAACTCCACGCGCCACCCATTTTCAACGACTCAAGATAATTTCTATCGGCGGCAGTTAAATTTTTTCCTTCGCCAAGAAATTTTTTATAGTTAGTCCGCAGAATAACCGAATCGTTATTGACTTCGGTTGCAAACTCCCCGAATTTTTCACGGCGATATTTACAGCCTTTACGCTCACAACTTTTACACTGCAAAGTAAATTTTTTATCGTCGCTAAGCGGTTTCGATTCGGCTTTAGTTTTCTGCGGCGGCTGATTAATTTCCTGCCGAGTTTCGGAAGGTTTTGCCGTTATGTCTTCTTTTGAGGCGTTTTTACTGTCGACAGGCGTATTTGTTATGCTACGGGGTACACTTTTTTTCTCGGATGAAGTTTCCGCAACCTCAACTTTTTCGGCGGAGGATGCGGAATCAACCGAGACACTTCCCTTTTTGAAACCCATGGCATTTGCCGCACGTACTTTTATCATGCCGCCTACCGAACACATGCAACATGATTCTGACGTCAATAAATTTCCGGATTCCGATTTGTTTTTCAAATCAAAATTAAGCCACGGCGTTTGTTCAAATTTACACGGTTGCGGTATTCCGTTTGCCGCCGCCGTCAATATCGAGCAAATCCCTGCCGGTTGTAATTGTGTCGTTATCGTTAGTACTTGAGAGTTTTTGTGCGTGACTTTGCCCGTTTCCTCAATTGTAAACACCACGGGCGAATTTGTTGCGCAGTAAAAAATCGTCCTCTTCGTCAAATAATCCGCCATTGATTTTCACTCATCATTCCAAAGTCAAGACTATACCTTCAACATTCGGTTCGGGTAAATCTTCGGAAACGGTATAGGCAATTTTATTGGATTCTACTGCCTTTACATAAACATTCGCCGATTCATTTGCCTCAACACTTATCGTCAAGCGTTTTGCTATCGAGACAGGTGCATTATCTGTCGCCGCAACACTGTCCGTCGTGTAAAGCAAATCAAATACTCCGAACTTTGCACCGATAAATTTCTTCCATTTACCCAACTTTGCCGACTTGTCGATAATGACCGTGAACTTTCCGCGACGAGCACGCCCAACATAAAATTGGAACGGTACTTGTTCCATGTCGATTCCTTCGGGCGTAATATCAACCACTTTAATCAAAGAGCCTTCACGGCAACGCAATAAACCAAATGCCACACCGGTTTTGCCCGTCGGGCGCTCGAAATCGTTTTTGTCAACCGTAATGCCCTTTTCTGTTTGAATTTCATATGCCTCTTCTGTACCAAGCGGCGGATATAATACGAATTTCGGCATCTTTTGACTTCTCCCGAATCCCAACAATTCGCGTGCCTTCCCGTTTTCGTAGTCCGTGTACTCCTCGAATATTTTCTTTACCAACGCGGATTTAGTCGAGTTACCTGCCAGGAAAATTTTTATCTCTTTGATTTCGCTGAGCAGGGCAACCCCGTTATCTTCACCGCCGCTCACTTTGTCAAACGCTTCGCGCATGGAAATAAAGAAACTGTCTACACCATGGCAAATTCTGTCGCGAAGAATTTTTTCCAAATCAACGGACGGAGTTTCATTCGCAGAATCATTTTTTTGTTGGTCGTTTTGCGGATAGGAAAAATTTTGAACTCCGATATCTAGAGAGAAATCTGTAATTTCTTCGCCGACATCATCAAAAACCGTAATACTAATCTTACCCGAATCCAGAGTTTTTTTCGAATCATCGGAATCGGGAGCCTCCCATATCGGGCGCAGAGCATTCATCAAATTATACATGTTTAAATTGGCTTCCTGCGAAGGACGCACCAAACCCTCGGAGCCGACAAAATCCCTGCGATCCGCTGCCCATGTGAACGGAATTTTTGCCGAGGAATGTTTGCTATTCTTGCGCGGATTAAGTAATTTATCTCTGTTCGCCTTAAAGACCTCAAACGCCATAAGACGCAAAAGATTTTCGCCGCCTAAAGTTCTGTCACCGTGCGAACCGAAATGCATCAAAATATAGTCGTAAAAATCCGCGTCATCATCATCTGCGTATTTCAAGACTCCGAAATCAAAATCGGTTGTGCCGCCGCCGAAATCAAATACCGAATAATATATGCCGTCCGTCTCTTCTTCTTTGCTCCATTCGTTGTTAATGAAGCCGTAACCTTCAAGACCCGTGACAGCGTACGCCGCCGGCTCGCTTGTGCCCTCGATGACTTGGAATTTTTTCATCGCGTTTTCGTCCGCCAATAATGATTCGGGCAATGATTTCATGAGACCGCGGCGGAAACACTGCAACATTTTTTCGCGAATATTGCGCTCATACATCACGGGGAACGACAAAATATATTTCATGAAAATATGTTTCGGCTGCAACATGTGATTAATATATGCGCCCAAATAGTAAGCGTAAATTTCAAGCGGATTAAATTCGTCGTCGGTTATTGTGATGAAGGACATTAAATCCTTTTCGGTGCCTTGATTATCGCGGATTTTCGTAATGAATTGCAAATCGCCGCACCATTGTTTTAAATTCTCAAAGAAAGACGCATATAAACTGGTGTCTCTTGTATTCTTCAAATTAGTTTGAGCATTATGCGAAACAGTAATATCTTCCAAAGAAGTTTCGGGGCGTCCGCGACGTGCTTTGTAGTCCGCTAAAAATTTTTCTATGTTGATGAACTGCATTACAGTCGGGTTTTCGTAATTCTCCAGACTCAAACCTTTGGAATAATCGCCTTTACCGACTTGCAACGGAATTATTTTGCCGTGTTCGTTCTCGAATGCAACGACGGTGGATTTTGTGCCGAAGTCAATTCCGACAATGCCCGAAGGATTTATATCGGCAATCGGATTTCGCGCATAAATCGGCTTTTTCAATTTCAACTGAGATTTACCGGAAGTTTGTAAGTTCCATAAATCCCAATGACCGCGATTAGGATCGTACAAAAGATTTTCGTCGTAAGCGTCAAGCCCTACGCGTTTAGTGTCGACCTCTAACAAATCTTTGATATAGTCATTATTTTTATTTTCACCGACTGCAGAATCGACATTTATTCCCGATATATCAATGAAAGGAATCTTCTTACCGGCTTTGATGTAGTCAAAAATTTTTTTCTCGTCGAAAGCAGATTTACTGCACAATAAATTTTCGTACTCGGTTCCATATGCAAACGCTCTTATTTGATAAAAAAATTCTCGATTCTCGCGACATTTACGCAAAAATAAATCGATAGCTTCGTGCAGACGTTTATCGTTTTCTTCGGCGAGATTCTCCTCGGTTACAGGTATTGCAGTAATCGGCTTTGTTATAGCTTCCACAAAAAATCAGCTCCTTCAATTTAATTCAACAACAGTTTGTTTAACAACTTTTCCCTTGGCGTAGCGATATCCCTGGAAACAAACGCGCGCAACTTTGCCCATCTGTCTACTGCTTGAAGTGCGTCGCATTGTCTCGTCGTCGAAACTTTCGCCCTCGGAAACATCAAGGCGAATATAATTGGCATCACGGCAACCGCAATTTAATGCGTCGAAACAAAAATCGAAAAGTTTGTGAAGAGTTTCGTTATCGGTTCTGCGGCTGACATAATCCCAAAATGTAGCCAGATGAGATTCTTGCACTGCGCCGCTGAAAAAAGTTGTGGGGTTATCGCCTTTACCAAAGACTCCGGCTAAATTGTCGCGCGTATCTTCGTCGAGCGTCATGTAAAGTTTATATGCCTCGTCTAACTTCCGATATGTTTCGCGATAGTAATCTGCTTCGGTCTGTGCGTTATCGCGTTCCTTACGCAGATTGTTAATAGTGTCTTTGAGATTTTTGCGTTCATCTGCGAATTTATTTTTTGTGTCGTCAAGTTCGGTGCGCAGACCGTCAATAGTACCGTTGAGATTGTCGCGTTCATCTGCGAATTTATTTTTTGTGTCGTCAAGTTCCCTACGCAGACCGTCAATAGTGCCGTTGAGATTTTCACGTTCATTTTCGAAATTATTCTTCGTGTCGTCAAGTTCGGTGCGCAGACCGTCAATAGTACCGTTGAGCTTTTTGCGTTCATCTTCGAAATTATTTTCTGTGTCGTCAAGTTCGGTGCGCAGACCGTCAATAATACTGTTGAGTTTAGCGCGTTCAGTGCGCAGACTTTCAATAGTGCCGTTGAGATTGTTGCGTTCATTTTCGAAATTATTCTTCGTGTCGTCAAGTTCGGTGCGCAGACTGTTAATAATACTGTTGAGTTTAGCGCGTTCAGTGCGCAGACTTTCAATAGTGCCGTTGAGATTGTTGCGTTCATCATCGGATAAATTTTTATCGGGCGGACAATATTCCGGAGTGTCATTGCCTTCAAGTTTGTTAAGTCTTTCGCGTAGTTCTTTAACTTCATCTGCCAACTGTTTAAATTTCTCTTCGCAAAAATTTCTAAACTCCTCGAAATTATTTTCCATTACTAATTTCCTCCCCGTATTTGCTTAACGAAAATAATTTACAATATTCTAGCACATTGAGATTATCCACGAAAGAGTATCGCAACCAAAAAAATTTCCCGAGACATTTAGTCAAGGGAAAATTTTTTATGAGAGTGTTTAAATTTTTTCTGTGGTTGAAACGGTGTCGGATTCCTTTGAAAAATTTTTCTGTAGGTCGGAGATTTTTTGTTCGGCATTGGAAAGTTTTGCTTTGAGTTTATCGCGTTCTTCGGTCAAAGTTTTTATCGTCTTGTCGTATCTTGAACAGGTCTCCGAAAAATTTCTTTGCATATAGGCGATTTGAACATTCAGGTTACCGATAATTTCGTCGCGCGTATCACGTTCGGCGATTGCTCCGTCGCGTTCCTTCTTCAGTAGCGCAACACTTTTTCGTAAGTCCATTACGTTTTGATGCAGATTGTCAATGTTATTGATAAGTTTTTCGCTTTCGACGACAAAACTTTCTTCGGTGGAATAGGGGAGCGGCGGCAATAGTGTAGCTGTATCATCTTCGGTTTTATCGTCTTCGATTGTATTCTGTTTGTAAAAATCATTTTTATTCCTGATTGAATGTAATCCTTCGGTCAAAGTATGAAAAATTTCATCAATGTAGCCATGCCTCTTATCGGAATTATTTTTAGTCATATTCATGTGTATTCTCCATTCCGAAATGTTTGAAGCCCGATTAACTAATTATTTTCGTGACAATTAATGTTTGGGCATTTCTTCGTCAGAACTTTTTGTATCGGAAGTAACGTTAACGCAACAATTTGTCTTTTGACATTCGGAAAGTTCGCCGCGCAATTTATCCCGTTCGCCCGTCAAATTGTTTATTGTCCCGCTTAGTTCGTTAATCTCCGTGAAAAATTTTTTCTTCAAGTCGACGATATTTTGTCTGGCCATGGATAATTCTTTGTTTAAATTGGTGCTCTCGGTCGTCAAATCGGTAATGGTGCCGTTCAATTCTTTGCGCTCGACAGAAAAATTTTTCTTCATGCCGGATATGAGATTCTCGAATTTGGCAATCAGATTACTGCGTTCATCGGAAAAATTTGCCTTCATATCCGAAATTCTTTGATTTGCCGCGGAAAGTTCGTCATGCAATTTGTCATGTTCCGTTGAAAATTTTTCTTCCATATCGTTGATTCTCTTGTTTGCATCGGAAAGTTCCATGTAAACTCTGTCGCGCTCTTCCGTCAAAGCATTGATTGTCGCTTTTAATTTGTCATGTTCGGCGGTAAATTTTTTCTCCATATCGGCAATCAAACCGTCATATTCGTAAATTAGATTATCAAGTCCGTCGGTTAAATTATCGCCGTAATCAAAATCGACACGCTGAATATTTTTGACTTTAGTTTCGTCGTGACGCGCCGCAATATTTTCGCTCTCGACTGTTGTCTTTCTGTTTTCGTTGGTAAAATTTTCGGGGACGGCAGAATGACTTTTATCCATGTCGAATATTTTCTGATTTGCTTTGGAAAGTTCTTCGGTCAAAATTTTTTGTTCCGCCTCGAATTTTTTCTCCATGTCATCAAATTTCTTTTTGGTGTCGACAAGTTCACTGCGCAAATTGTCACGTTCCTCACGCAGTTTGACTAATTCTTCGTTTGTATCTTTTACTTCGTCCGTTGCGATATTCCGTTCTTCCATTGCGGCGACTTTCTCCCTTAGTTTTTCGTTTTCCTTCAGCGCGTTTAATGCCTCCAACATTACTTTTGCGACATGCTCAACATCATCATAGTTTTTCATAAAAATTCTCCGTTCTTCCGTCAAAGAATCACGCCGAAAACTCTGAGCAACAGTATCGGCACAGAAAATATCTTTGCGGTTTATTCGCGTCATTCTAACACAGTTAGATTATCAAAGGAAGTTTAATAACATATGCCGCAACATTTTTCAAGAAATTTATTGGCGTCCGTTGATAATTTCTTTGGCAAGACGAACAGCCTCGACGCCGTCTTTTGCGTAAGCATCGGCACCGGCAGAATCGGCATAGTCCTTCGTTAAAGCCGCGCCGCCCACCATTACTTTCGCTGAAGATCCTGCGGCATGTAATTGCTCGATGACTTTATCTATTTGAACCATTGTTGTAGTCATCAGCGCACATAATCCGACAATATCGGCATCATGTTCCAAAGCCGCGCGGACAATTTTTTCGGCATCGACGTCTTTACCCAAATCGACGAGATTAAAACCGCTGTTTGATAACAAAGCTCCGACAATATTTTTACCCAAATCATGGACATCGCCCTTGACCGTCGCGATAACAAATGTTCCGCAAGTTTTCGTTGTTGCCGTCGGCAGAATTTTTTTCAGTTCGTCGAAAGCCACGCGCATAGTTTCGGCACTTAGTAAAACCTGCGGCAAGAAAATTTTTCCCGAACCGAAATCATCGCCCAATTCATTCATCGCGGCAGTCAAAGCCCGTTCGGTTATTTCATCGGCAGAAATTTTTTCGTCGACGGCCCTACGAATCAACGCGGCTATTTCATCCTTATCGCCCTCGTGTACCGCCAATTTAATCGCGCTCAAAGTATCGGGCGCAACTTTTTTTTCTTTAGTATTCGCGGCGAAAGTCAAAGAGCCGTTTAGTTGACCGAGCTTGCTGAAATTCAAACCGTTTTTATCTTTCGCCAAAAGTGCGGCTGATGCTCTCAACGCGTTCATCATGAAATCGTCATACGGATTCATTATCGGCGCGTCTAATCCTGCCGCCAAACACATTGCGAAGAACGTTGAATTAATCAGCGGACGATTCGGCAAACCAAATGAAATATTACTCAAGCCCATAGTCGTCGGCAGGTCGAAACGTTCACGATACAGCCGCAAAGTTTTCAAGACCTCAAGACAAGCGGTTGCATCTGCGGAAATTGTCATTACGAGCGCGTCGAGTAAAAAGTCGCCGTCTTTCAAGCCGTGAGTCTTCGCCGCAGTTATTATCGTTTCCGCAACCGCTACACGTTCGTCCGCGGTTTTCGGTACTCCGTGTTCGGTCAACGGCAAAACCAAAATTGCCGCCCCGTAACGTTTTGCCAACGGTAAAAATTTTTCGATTCGTTCGGGTTCCGCGCTGACAGAATTTATGAGCGCACGCCCGGGGAAACTTTTTAAACCTGCCTCGAGCGCATCAACGTCACTTGTATCGATTGCAACAGGTACGTCGGTTATCTGCGCGATTTCGCTTACTGCTTGCGCCATAACTTTTCTCTGGTCGATTCCGCCGACACCCATGTTGACATCAAGAACGTTCGCCCCTGCCTTTACCTGATTGAGCGCGTCGCGTTTGACACCCAATAAAGATCCTTCGCGAATTTCGGCGGCAAGTTTTTTCCTGCCCGTCGGGTTGATTCGTTCGCCGATTAAAGTTGTCGGCAGATTTTTATCAATCACAACCGTTTTACTGCGACTTGCCAATTTCAACGAACGATTGACATTGCGCGGTACGGGCGAAAGATTTTTCACTACGGCAACCAATTCGCGAATGTGTTCGGGGGTAGTACCGCAACAGCCACCCAAATAAGTTGCTCCTGCCTCTACAAGTGCTTTGCCCCATGCTCCGAAAGTTTTGGCATCCATCGGAAATTTTGTGACACCGTTATCGAGATAAGGCATGCCTGCATTCGGCTGTACGCTAATCGGCACACTGCAATTCTGAGCCAAAATTTTTACGACGGGGACTAATTGTTCGGGACCAAGAGAACAGTTAACGCCGATAATCGATGCGTCCATTGCCTCGAGAATTACGGCGGCCGATTGCGGATCCGTGCCCGTGACAGTGCGTCCGTCTTCGCTGTAACTCAACTGACAAATTATCGGCAAATCGCACGCATCTTTTGCGGCAAGTAATGCGGCTCTCATTTCCTGTATGTCAATACATGTTTCGATTATGATAAAATCCGCACCTGCCACCGCCAATGACTGTGCCTGTTCGCGAAAATTTTCATAGGCATCATCAAAACTCAAATCGCCTAACGGCTCGACAAATTTACCCGAAGAACCTATAGACCCTGCAACTTTCGCGCGAGTACCTGCGGCTGTTTTTGCATTCTTCACCGCGCAGAAATTTATTTCGTTTACTCTGTCACTCAAACCGTAATGACTCAATTTGATTCGCGACGCACCGAAAGTATTCGTTTCGATTATCGTCGCTCCGGCATCAATGTAAGCATTATGGATTTTTATCACGGCATCCGCCGCCTCTACGTTCATCAATTCGGGACATGCTCCTGCCTTCAATCCGTTTTGCTGCAACATTGTTCCCATTGCCCCGTCAAATATTTCAATCATAAAAATTCTGCTCCCATCGGTAATTTTAATTCGTACGTTAAACAATTTTCCAAAGTATAAATTAAGGATAATTTGCCCGTCAAGAATAAGAAATATCTGCGCAGATTATTGCGGTGTCCGTAAATAAATAGGTGTCTTATTGTCAGAATAGTATATTGATTTTATTATAGCAATGTGCGATAATTTTGACGGATTTTATTACTACTTACATTGAAGGAGAAAAACCACATGTTTACTGTTTCCAAAACGATTAAGCGATTGAAAAAAATCGCCGCTTTGACAGCCTGCGCAACTGCCTTTTTTGTTGTCGGTGCAATCGATTCCCCCATTGTCTACGGAGCAAAATCCACAGTCATTACAGCCGAAAAGACTTGGAAGGGCGAAACCGTCGAGCACAAAGGATTTAAGGACTTGGGTAACTATGTCATCGAACTGCCCGACTACACAGATCCCTCTACAGAGAAAAAAGGTCTTGCTGCCTTTAATGCTCTTGCCGACAGCGGTCAAGTTGCAAAAACGGGCTGCACTGCCATGGCTAAACTGAACAGCAAGGGCGAAGTCGTATGCGGCAGAAATTTTGATTTGGATATCTCCCAAAGTGCTGCCTACATTTACAAGACAACTTTCGGCAAATACAAAAACGTTTGTGTGTCGTATCTCCCCAATTTTTACTTGCCTTATTCCGAAATACAAAAGATGGACGAACTTGACGAAAATACTGTACAGATGATTCCGTACATGGCTTGCGATTGCCTTAACGAAAAAGGTCTGTACATTGAAACGAATTTACGCGAAAGAACTCCTCAACTTACCTGCTACGGTATGCATACTTCACGGGGCGAAACAACTCGCTATGACGGTACACCTTGGAGCGAACTCCGCGCTTGCACCGTAAGTACTACGCAATTGGTTTCGCAAAATTGCGCCACGGTCAAAGAGGCTGTCGAGTTCCTGAAAAACAGTTATGACTGGTATACTGTTGGCTCAATACCCGGTGCCAATGAAAACAACATGTGCATACTTATCGGCGATGCTACGGGCGAATTCGGAGTAATCGAGATTGCGCAGGATGAAGTTAATTACATTCCTTATCAATACGGGCACGCAAACTTTTTCATCACTCCCCGCTGGAGAAGTATAGAAACTTGCGGCGCAGGTGAAGGCAGACTCGCAAAAGTTTCCGAAGTCATAAGAGACGTCGAGACTTTGGAAGATGCAATGGATGCAATGAAGCCGATTATGTGGAGAAATGAAACGTTATGGCTCGGCGAATCTTATCGTGCAAACGACGCGGCTCATTCCAATCCCTACAATCAAATAATTTTCCAAGACGATCAAGGCAATCCCCAACTTGATTGGCGAAACGAATATGTAGCTCTTTGGCCTGTCATGGATGACGGACGCATGTTACTCCCGGCTCAAATTTATGAAGACGCTAAAAAAAGTACTCACGATCCGATGATTAAAAAATATTTCGATGATGCTGTGGCAACGGGCAGACTTATAGTTGACGACGGTTCTATCAAATTCAACGTCAACGGCGAACAGGTAACTTTATCGGAGATGATTGAAAACCAATCGCCGAACGTCAACGCAAATAACCCCACGCGTAAAAAAGCACTGGCAGCCGAATATGACAGATTGCTGCATAATCAAGATGTTCGTTGGCTCAATAACGATTACAATTTCGAGGCATTAAAGGCGGCGGCTTATGCAAAACTTCATATTCGCTACAACACCGAAGGCAAATTTGATAACTCCTGCATGAGCAAATACGAAAAACTTCTTGCGTTCTACGGTTACGGCGTGCCGAAGGATGAAAAACCTCTGCGCGACGACGCTACCATTTGGACGACAAGTATTAACGTAGGTGTAAACTGCGCCCGTAAAGAAATGAAAATCCGTTTCTGGGAAAATGATAATCTTATCTACCATGTAAAATTCTGACACGGTTTTTAGTTACTTTAATCGTTCGGAAAAATATCAACCCTGAGCAGTCTTGAACTGCTCCTTTTTAATAAGAAAAATTATTAAGTGATTGACTAACGATATATTGATGTGCGATAATTCTGACGTATTTTATTACGACCTACATCAAAGGAGGAAAAACACATGTTTACTGTCTCCGGTACGCTTAAGCGGTTGAAAAAAATCGCCGCCTTGACAGCCTGCGCAACTGCTTTTTTTGCTGTCGGCGCAATCGATTCCCCCGTCACAGCAAAATCCACAGTCATCACAGCCGAAAAGACTTGGCAGGGCGAAACCGTCGAGCACAAAAACTTTAAAGATTTGGGTAACTATATCATCGAACTGCCCGACTTTACCAATCCTTCGATAGAAAAAAAGGGAATTAGCGCAATGAATTCTCGTTACGATCACGGCGATATTTCCAAAATCGGCTGTACTGCCATGATAACAAAGAACAGCAAGGGCGAAGTTGTTATCGGGCGTAATATGGATTTGGAAATTTCTCAAAGTCCTGCCTATGTTTACAAGACGACTTTCGGTAAATATGAAAACTATTGCGTATCATATATGCCGAGTACCTATAAAACTTACGAAGAAATACAACAGTCGGATGAAATTGACGAGAATTGGATGAATCTTTTAATCTATAATGCTTGCGATTGCATGAACGAAAAAGGATTGTATATCGAAGTAAATTTGCGTGAACCAAATCCAAAACTCTCTAACTACGGTCTGCATTCCGCACACGGTGAAATAAATCGTGCCGACGGTACGCCTTGGAAAGATCTTCGCACTTGTACCGTAGCGATTCCGCAATTAGTTTCGCAAAACTGCGCAACCGTCAAGGAGGCTGTCGAATTCCTGAAAAACAGTTATGATTGGTACACAGTCAATCTTCCAAATAATCCCCATTACAGCGGTTGCAATATGTGCTTTGTTATCGGCGACGCTACGGGCGAATATGGTCTGATTGAAGTTGCACAAGACGAAGTCAGTTATATTCCCTATCAATACGGTCAAGGAAATTTTTATATTACTCCTCGTTGGAAAGTTTTAGACGTGGGCGGCAGCGGTATAGGCAGACTTGCAAAAGTTTCCGAAGTCATTGGCGGCGTCGAAACTTTGGAAGACGCTATGGATGCAATGAAGCCGATTATGTGGCGAAATGAAACATTATGGCTCGGTGAATCCGTACGCGCGGATAAAATGACGCATCAAAATCCCTATAATCAAATCATTTTCCAAGACGATAAAGGCAATTCCCAACTTGACTGGCGAAGTGACTATGTGACAACTTGGCCGGTATTGGATGACGGACGCATGATTATGTCCGCCCAAGTTTACGAAGACGCGAAAAAAAGTACACATGATCCAAAGATAAAAGAGTACATTGACGAAGCAGTTTCACGCGGTAAATTGGTTGTTGATGACGGCTCTATCAAATTCGATGTTAATGGCAAGAAAGTTACTTTAACGGAACTGTCCGACAAATACGATGCATTTGCTGCCAGTGATGATTCTGAAAAACGTGCGGAATTGGAACCATACTTCAATGAATATGCGCGGCTTGTGGACAATCAAAATTTGCTTTGGAATTATAATGATTATAATTTCGAGGCCTTGAAGGCGGTTGCTTATGCAAAACTTCACATTCGCTATAACGCCGAGGGCAAATTTGATAACTCCTGCATGAGCAAATACGAAAAACTTCTTGCGTTCTACGGTTACGGCGTGCCCAAGGATGAAAGTCATCTGCGTACAGACGCATCCATTTGGACAACAAGTGTTAATGTCGGAGCAAACTGCGCACGTAAAGAAATGAAAATCCGTTTCTGGGAAAATGACAATGTTATCTACCATGTAAAATTCTGATACAAATCGAATCCATTACTTTAATCGTTCGGAAAAATATCAACACTGAGCAGTCTTGAACTGCTCTTTTTTAATAAGAAAAATTATTAAGTGATTGACTAACGATATATTGATGTGCGATAATTCTGACGGATTCTGTCATGACATACATTAAAGGAGGAAAAACCACATGTTTACTGTTTCCAAGACGGTTAAGCGGTTAAAAAAAATCGCCGTCTTAACAGCCTTCGCAACTGCTTTTTTTGCGATTGGTGCAATCGATTCCCCCGTCACCTACGGAGCAAAATCCACAGTCATTAAAGCCGAAAAAACTTGGAAGGGCGAAACCGTCGAGCACAAAGGATTTAAAGACTTGGGTAACTATGTCATAGAGTTGCCCGACTTTACCGACCCCTCTACAGAAAAAAAAGGTCTTGCTGCCTTTAATGCTCTTGTCGACAACGGAAAAATTCCAAAGTTCGGTTGCACTGCCATGGTCAAAAAGAACAGCCGCGGAGAAGTCGTCATGGGGCGAAATATGGATTTAGATATCTCACAGAGTGCTGCTTATGTATTCAAGACTACCTATGGAAAGTATAAGAATTTCTGTGTGTCATATCTCCCTAAATTTTACATGTCTTACGCAGATTTGCAGAAGATCGACGAGTTAGATGAAGAGGCACAAAGTGTACTTCTCTTTTGTACATCTGACTGCATGAATGAAAAAGGTCTGTACATTGAAATGAATCAGCGCGAAAAAACTGACAGACTTACTTGCTATGGGATGCATTCATCTCGTGGTGAAACGACTCGTGATGACGGCATTCCTTGGAGTGAACTTCGTGCTTGTCAGACATCTATTCCAATGCTGGCATCTCAAAATTGCGCCACCGTAGATGAAGTCGTTGAATTCCTAAAGAATAGTTATGACTGGTATACCATCGGATTGACGCCATTCGGAGTAGATACCAACAATACGTGTTTTCTTGTAGGTGACGCAACCGGTGAATACGGACTTATAGAGCTGGCAGAAGATGAAATTAATT
>JAILRS010000029.1 GCA_024698045.1 Selenomonadaceae bacterium | reverse complement strand
TTATTACCGAGATTGCCGGCAGTTCCATAAAATAAATCACTCCTTATTTTTCATACGGTTAACTTCGCTTTCTAATTCGGCAATACGTTTTTGTGCATTTACGGCGTACTGATTAAGTTGGGAGATTTTTTGATTGCTTTGCCCTAATTGCAAACGATAAACATTCATCAAGCTGAATATGAACGGCATTAACGCGTTAACATTCCGGTTTTCAAATTCATTGCGTAAAATCGAATCTAATGCGTGTATAGGAATTTGAGCGTAAATGTTGTTTAAATACTTAAGCATTTCTTGAGCGAACAAGTTAAGGAGCATGTATTTTAAATCGCCGCGCTCTGCAAAATCTTTTTGGGTGGATAAAAATTCGTCTATGTGTTTAAACCCTATAATTAATCCCCGTACCCATTTATGAAGAAGTTTATCGGGCGATACCTTTTCAAATATCAAGGAATCTTCTCGTATTCGGTAATAGTTTATAACGTCGGGCACAACAACATATCTTTCTGCAACGGCATAACTGCAGATAGTAAATACCAAATCCTCCGTTTGAAAATTTGGCATTTTGATTTCGTTTTTTATGATAAAATCGCGTTTAAAAAGCTGTGACCATACATTCCAAATAAAATTTCGCTGACTGAATGCTATAGTGCGTTTTTCTAAATCGTTTTCTAACAATGTAGGTTTATCAACAAAATTACCGCGTTTGTAACTGGCAATTTTAGCTTTTGCGTGAGCTTCGGCATTGTGCCAGTCTTTGTCGAAAATGGGATAATATTTTTCGCAAGCAACAACATCGGCATCGAAATCTTCGGCAACGGAATAAAGTTTTTCCAATGCGGTTGGAGTAAATGCATCATCATTATCGATGAAAGAAATATATTCACCGCGCGAAAGTTCGATTCCCTTGTTACGAGGAAAACCTGCATACCCCGAATTTTTTTTCATACTTGCGATTTTCAAACGTCCGCCAAATTTTTTCGAGTAATTTTTAACGGTAGCAATACTGTTATCGGTAGAGCAATCATCAACTACTATAACTTCAAAATCTTGAAATGTCTGTGCCAAAAGACTGTCGAGACATTCGCCGATATATCTTTCTGCGTTGTACATCGGGATTATTACCGAGATTGCCGGCAGTTCCATAAAATAAATCACTCCTTATCTTCTGTCAATTTGTGTTGACCCAACATTGTTGTTAACGTGTCGCGTGTAAATTTATACTCTGCGGAAGAAAAATCCTGCGCAGAATCGTAACGATTGGATTTGGCATTGATAATTCCGCAAAAGGTATCGTAAAACATATCATTCGTGAAATATTCATCGCGACGGCTTACAAGGGCGGCGGTTTGTTCGGGGAAAATTTTTTCGTATTCGGGCGACAGATATATAAACATCGGCACGCGTAACATTTCAAATCTGAAGACATCGGGGTTATGCGAAATCTCCAAGTCTTCGCCGTGATCCGAAAAGTAAATCATTGCCTGTAGGTTCAAATTCTGTTCGGCGTAATCAAAAATTTTCGACAGGACAAAATCGGTGTAGAGAATAGAATTTGCGTAGCTTGGAGCCGCCAACATCATTCCCGTTCCGTCTTTCGTCACCCACCTTTTGAAGGCTCGCGGATAACGACTGTTGTAGTAAATGTGACTGCCCATCAAATGCAGGACGATAAAATTATTTTCTTCGGGATTGACGCGCTCGAAAAACTTCAACAAAATTTCGTCCTCGAGTTCGGAAAAATCAAAGGCATCGTCAGTCCAATCCGATACATCCGCGGTTTTCGCTACCAATGTTATCGCGCTGTCAAATTCGCCGTAACGACCTTGATTGCTGAACCAGTAAGTTTTATAACCGGCTTTGCGTGCCGCATCCACGATTGATACCGACTCAAAAAATTCTTTGGTGTTATATTGACTTTGTTCGGTTAAAGCGCGTTGCAGGACGGGCACTGTTTGCGTCCACGAAGAATAAACATTTTGGAAGATGATAAACTTTCCGTCAACGGGCGTCAAGTTTGGGGAATTATCCGCCGTCGTGCTGTAGTCCTCATTCAATTTGGTATCGTCGGGCAACGGGAGTACGGGCGGAATTTTTTCAAGCTTACTGTCGAGCCACGGAGTATCATCGAAAGGAAAGTCGGGATTATACGCGTGCATGTAAGTCCTGCTTGCCGATTCGCCTATCACGAAAATAATCGTGCCCTTGGTTTTTGCGGCAAGTGTCTGCGCAGAATCGATATTCAAATCCGCAAGACGTGCGGCGCGATTTTGCGAATACAGTTGAGTTTGTTCGGCGTAGTCCGTGACTGTTTTCCAAAGTCCCGCCATTGAAGTTTGCGGCATGTAAAAAATTATTGCGGATAATCCTCCGATAAATGCAACAGTCGCCGCCATAATTTGTGTTCGGGTTACATTGAGTCCTTTGCCGAATTTTATATGTGATTTGTACGCCAAACGCATAAAGAATCCGATTGCAATCACAATCAGCGCGGCAACGGGCAATCCAATCATCGCGCGAATAAATTCCCCTGCTTCGTGCCAATTCGTCAAGTAAATAGCCATGAGCGACGCCGGTGAAAGACAATGCCACGTCATGCAGTAGTAAATCAATTCGGTCAGCGGTATCAACCAAAATGCCAAGTTGAATAAAATCATGACGACCGCCGCCAATCGAAATTTTTCCGTGAACATCAACAGAACTTCCAAACTAGTCAGCATGATAAAAATCGCCGTACCGACCGCAAAGTCGTAATAAATCAGCGACATAAACCATTGTCTTTGATAAGTCCACGTGTACAGGAGCGGAAACATCACGAGCCATGATATACCCGTCAACAAATTCGGCAAATGTTTTCGATTGAAAATTTCCGTGTCGGCGGCGTACTGAATCAGCCACAACATCAAAATCGTCGGCAGGAGCGGCGGCATAAAATATTGAGGTGCGGCAGGTTGCCCGATATCTATGTAAAAAACTTCACCGAGATAATAGTACAGTGCCGCACAGAGTAAAAATTTTTTCGCGTTAGACATTTTCTTTAGGCCAATCATCACAAGAGTTGATAATTTTTTCGGCGGAAATAATGTAGACGGGATTTAAAGCGTTCGCCATATCGTAAGAGCCGACGCGCCGCAAGCGATTGACTTGCACTTGACAGGCGTCATAGCTCCAATGATTTTCCCTGAAATAATTCAACGCGTCCGCCGTCGTTTGAATCGTAATCGCATTTATCACGACACGACCGCCGAGTTTCAATCTTTCGCCGAGGACATCAAGAATTTTGCGCAGATTTTTACCGCTGCCGCCGATAATTGCCGCGTCAAGTTTCGGCAAATCGTCCATACCTTCGGGAGCTTCCGCACAAATTATTTCCACGTTGTCGACGGAAAATTTTTCGACATTGCGCCGAATCAATTCAACCGCCTCCGCCTTACGCTCAACAGCAAAAATTTTTCCGCACGTCGCGATTTTCGCCGCCTCAATCGAAATCGAACCCGTACCGGCACCAACGTCTACAACAATCGAATCGCAATCAATTCGCGCTTTAACCAATGTCAAAATCCGAATCTCCTGCTTTGTCATCGGCACTTCGCCGCGAATAAATTCTTCGTCGTCTATCCCAATCATTTTGTTACCTCAAATTGTCATTGATTCGAGCGGCAACAAGTTCCGCGCGTGCCTGTAAAAATTTCCTGAAATTATTCGGTCTCCAAAGTTTTTCGTCCTCGGGAATAAGATGTTTGGCAAGATACGCCCGTTTATCACTCTGCGCAGATATCCAGTCCTTTAACCGATACTTGGATTTTTCTTTGACATCCTCGCGACTTAACAGATGTAAATTTGCAATGCTCTCTATCATTTCTTCGGTGAAGCTGTTACGAACGCGCCCGATTAACTCCAACATGGTTTTGCGCGGCTGAATGTGATTGACAATGCCTTGCGATAAAGGTTCGCCGTTATACATCAAATAGAACATGTAATCACGATCTCGATTGAATTCGTCGAGATTGCCGGCATTTACTTCGGCGTAAAACGAATGCAGATTATTTTTGCAGACGTCAAAAAGATTATCGGTCGGGAAAGTTTGACCGCGCGAATCTTTTAAAACCGTGTGTAATTCTCTCATGCCGCGTTCGGAAGGAGTCCAGCCGCAACCACGCCGAAAAATTCCGTTAAGCATCGAAAGTTTTATCCAACGTTTCATATCGGCAAAATTATCGTAAATGGGATCGTTGTAGAAAATGTGATAAGCCAAAAGGTAAATCGGAATCGGCGAACGACTTCTGTTGAGCGCGAACCAGTTATAATCTTTCGTCCTGCGCAGAAATTCGCGAACCTCGACAAGCGTCGCGCTGATGTGAGCGGCATTTTCCAAAGCAAACGAGGCAAACTTTCCGCCGTCATCATCCAAATCCGTCACTTCGCTAAGCGGTTTATCCTGCAACGTCATAATCAACTTGATAAGTTCATCCTGCGTGATACGGATATCGCCGCTCTCTCTGCTCATGTTGTCTAAAAATTCTTCCATGCGACTGTCAAAACCTTTGAGCCGCGAAGCAACCAAATCCATAGTTGAAAGAGCAGTGCCGCCGCTGTTGAGACGTCTGAACAATTCTACAAGTCGCTGGCGATTATCGTTCATTGTCTTTGCGTAATCCAATTCAATTTCCGAGATGCCGACGTTCTTTAAATCAAAGACAGTGCGTTGAAATTGGCTGACGTTAGAGCTAATGTGTTTCTGTTTGCCTACGTCGTCTATCTCGTATTCGCGAATAATTTCATCGGCAATTCTGTCACAATTGCCGCCGGCTTGCGTCAATCTATCGTAGAGTTCTTTAACCGAAAACCAAAGACAATCCGTAAGCGGTTCGGTTTCGCCTTCGCCAACGACACGTTGACCACGCTCGATATTTTTTCCGAATGTCCTGTTGCGTTCGGGCAACATGAATTTGAAATCGTATTCGCTTTTCTGGAAATCGCTGAACAAATCAAAGTAAAGCAACTTCATGTTTGACGAACCACACAGCCCGATATAAAAACTTTGCAAACGTTGCTGACCGTCGATAACAAAAAATTGTTCGTCCTGTAAAATAGTTTCTTGCGGTAATAAATCGGCAGTGCGCGGATCTCCGTCGCAGGAAAATTCTCTCGCGGCAAACAGCGAAGGACGTTCCGCACGTTCCTTCAGAATTATTATTGCGCCGAAAGAATAGCCCTTAAGCAAAGTGTCGAAAAGTTTTGCCATAGCATCTTCGCGCCAGACAAGTCGCCTTTGAATTACCGGCAAGACAAATTTTTTCCCTCGAATTTTGGATATAACTTCATCAACGGTTCTGGTTTCCCAACCCATAAAAATTTTCCTCCTTAAATTTTAATAACAATGCCGCGTCTGTAAAAAAATTCGGCAATCGGCAACCAAAGAGTAAACCAAATTACGCAAAACAAAGTCGCGCCGAATTCAGTCGAAATAAATTCCTTCGTGGTGTTTTCAAACAGCCACATATAAATTCCCAATCCTTCGGTCGGTGAAGGCACGAAGGTCAACACGATTAGCACCAGACAGTTCGCGGTAAAAAAGAACAGCGGATTTGTACCCAATGCCTTCAGCGGACGAAAAAATTTTTCTGCGGAAGGTACACAGTCAAAAAGTTTTGTAAGCAACGCAAGTAATATCGCATCGCCGCCGGCATTGAGCAGAGTATATGACGATGTCCAAAGTTTTTTCGATACGATATCCAAATTGCTCCACAAACCGCCGATGATTAACAAGATGATTCCGCCTGCGATTAACTTTAAAATTTTGTCGCGCATCGAGGAAGAGTCAATTAAAATTCTTCCCGCCAAAAATCCGAATAAGACCGATGATGTGCCTGCGATTGCGCCGTAAAGTCCTTCGGGATCGTGTGTAGGCGTGTAAATGTGATTCGCTCCGGGGAAAATGTAATCGACTGCACGACTGATATTGTGCGCCTCGTCATAGGGATTGACGGGCGAATAGATATAAAATCCCGCGGTGGAAAGAATCAGCAAGACAAATGCCGCGATTAAAATTTTTGTATCGCTGCGCAGAGCACGGGCAATAAAAATCGCCGCCGCATATGTCACCGCAAGACGCTGGATTATCCCGAATAATCTTCCGTGAACTATTACTAGGTCATAAAAATTTTCAAACGTGAAGCCGCTTACAAATATCAGCTCAAAAATTTTCCACGTGAAAAAAATAAACAAACCTACCGCGAACATTATCGCCGCCCGTGTCAAAATTCTGCGCGCAGACGGTTCACGCTTTGACATGGAAATCGCCGCGCCCGCGCCCATTGCAAATGCAAAAATCGGCAGCGGTGCATCGGGTACCGTAAAGCCTGCCCATTCCGCGTGTTCCAATATCGAATAAATTTTATCGGGCGGCGCGTCCAAAAAAAGCATTGTCGCGATTGCCAAACCGCGAAAGACATCCAGCGAATAAAATCGCCCCGTAGTTGTCGCCATGTGTCGACCTCCTTTGACCGTAAAAAATCAACACGCCGCGAATTGTATCATGCCGCGCAAAAAAAATCTGCCCTCAATCACGCAAGAGCAGAAATTTTTTTATTTCATTCGTTGATTTTCAAGCAGTCAATGTCAAATGTATAACCGTCGAAAATTATGCGCGTTCAATGTAATTGCCCGTGCGCGTGTCAATTCTCAAGACATCGCCTTCATTGATGAACAGCGGTACGCGAACGACATAACCGGTTTCGAGCGTAGCATTTTTAGTCGCGCCCGTGGCGGTGTTACCTTTTACTGCAGGTTCGCATTCGGTTACTTTCAACTCAACGGAATTGGGCAAATTGAGTCCGATTATACGACCCTTGAACGTTTGGATATTGACTTCCATATTTTCCATCAAGTAGTTGAGCGCGTCGCCGAGTTGTTCTTTATTCAGCTCGATTTGTTCGTAAGTTTCGACGTCCATGAAAGTATATTGTCCGTCGGATTCGTAAAGATATTGCATTCTGCTGGTATCGAGACGTGCGGGCGGCATTTTCTCGTTAGGGTTGAAAGTGCGTTCGACAACTGCACCTGTCTCTACGTTTTTAATTTTCGTGCGGACGAAAGCCGCGCCCTTACCCGGTTTTACATGTTGGAACTCGACTACCTGCCATGCAGATCCGTCAATCTCAATCGTTAATCCTGTTCTGAAATCGGTACTTGAAATCATTGGTATCACCCTCCAAAATAATTATAACTCAATCAAAGTCTTAACACTGCGCGTCAAAGGTTGCGCCTTGTCTTCGGTGACTAAGACTGTATCTTCAATCCGTACGCCGCCGAATTTTTCGATGTATGCACCGGGCTCATCGGTGACAATCATATTCGGGCGCAGATTTTTACATTTGCTCAGTCTGCTCAAGCGTGGTTCTTCGTGAATTTCCAAACCTACGCCGTGACCTAAGCCATGAATAAAATATTCGCCGTAACCGTTATCTGTCAACCTTTGGCGAACGACGGAATCAATTTCACTTCCGCTTTTACCTGCCGAAATAATTTCCAAGCCGTAAAGTTGCGCGTCCAAAACCGCGTTGTAAATTTTGCGTTGTTCGTCCGAGGCATGCCCCACACAAATTGTGCGCGTAATATCGGAGCAATAACCTTCAAAAGTCGCGCCGAAATCCATTGTGACAAGTTCGCCGCTTTGAACGATTTTATCGGTAGCCGTACCGTGCGGAAGACTACCGCGCCAACCGGATGCAACTATTGTCGTGAAGGAAGGTTTTTCGGAACCGAGCCGCCGCATAAAATATTCCAGATCCGCCGCTATGTCAAGTTCGCTTATCCCCGGCTTGATGACAGACAAAATTTTTTCAAAAGCTCCGTCGGCAATTTCACACGCCCTACGAATTTTTTCGACCTCCGCCGAATCTTTTACTTGCCTGAGCGTATCCAGCTCAATCAATTTGAATTCAACGCTGTCCGTATTTTTACGCAGATAATTATGTTGGCTGATTGTCATTACGAGACCTTCGACGCCGATTTTTTTACAGCCGAGGATTTTTATTTCATCGGCTATTTTTTTATAAAGCCCTTCATTCTGCTCAATCAACGCGAAATCTTTTGCCTGTTGCCGTGCCTGTTCGGTATATCGCCCGTCGGTTATCAACAGCTTGAAATTTTTCCCGATTATCAAGACTGTACTGTCGCCGCGGAAACCGCTGTAATATGTTACATTTGCTTCCTTGCTTACTATTACCGCGTCAAGATTATCATGTTCGAGTTTATCGCGCAGATTTTTCAATCGTCCGTAAAAATCAAAGCTCATATCATTTCGTATCCTTTTGAATGCGTCTGATTGCAATGTCAAGCGCGGCGATATAGCTGTCGAGACCGAAGCCGCAAATTTGCCCGACGACTACTGGCGCGATAACCGAAGTATGTCTGAATTCTTCACGGCGATGAATATTCGACAGATGAATTTCTATGACGGGTACGGGTACGGCGGCAATCGCGTCGCGCAAAGCAATACTGTAATGAGTGAGCGCGGCGGCATTGAGCAGAATATAATCGTAACGACCGCGCGCCTTTTGTATTGCCTCGACCAATTCGCCCTCAAAATTCGATTGCAAAAAATCAATCTCGTCTACACCGGCTGTATGTGCTCTCTGCCGCAATGCTTCGTTTATATCTTCCAACGTCAAGCGTCCGTAAATTTCGGGCTCGCGCGTCCCCAATAAATTTAAATTGGGTCCGTTAAGCACCAAAATTCTTTTAACGTTAACGCCTTCACCGTTTAACTGCAAATTATTCGCTCCCTTTCAAACGAGTAGGAAGAATCAATATCTGATTGCAAAGGTATTTTCATTCGCCACGACGGGCAAATCATTTACTTCACACTCGTTGACTTTTATCCAATCGTTTCCGAGTTTTATTTTCGCGATAAGTTTATCAACACTCTGCGCATCGCCCTGCAATTCCATTGTAACAGCTCCGTCGCTCATGTTCTTTACCCAACCCGTAACCTTATAATTTTTGGCATTGGATTGCACGAAGAAACGACAGCCGACACCTTGCACGCGCCCGACTATTCGACAGGCCTTGCGTACGGCATTAGACAAATCGACCGCCTCAATTGGCTCGGCATCTTCGTTTCCGCCGAATAGATTGCTAAAGAAACCCATGTTATCAAATCCTTTCCGTATAGAATTTTTTAGGGCAACGGAGATATTTATTCCCTCATGAGCGACCAAATTTCTACGGGCTCGCTTACCTTTATTTTAACTGTTTGTTGGGCGTGCGGTGCCGCGGTTATTTCCGTGTCATTTTCGTCGCGCATTGATGTCAATGTCTGCGAAAATGTTTTGCCCTGCGGCTGTAAAAATTCAACGCGATTGCCCAATTCGAATTTACCGCGCTGTTCTATCGTCGCCGTCATTGTTTCAGCGTCAAAGGCACGGACGATTCCCAAAAAATTAGCCGAACGGCTCGGCTTTGATGTTTCGTAAATTTCGGTTGACTTACCGTCGCCGATAAAAAATCCCGTGGTATATGGTCTGTGTGCCACCTTATCCAATTCGGCAAGCCATTCGTCGCGGATTTTAAATTCTTCGGGATTTGCGCAGTAGGAATCAATAGCCGCTCGATAAACTTTCACGACACCGGCAACGTAGTTAACACTTTTCATTCGTCCTTCAATCTTCAGCGAAGCGACGCCGCTTTGAATAATTTTATCGACATGCGGAAGTAAACACAAATCTTTTGAGTTCATGACGTAAGAGCCGCGATTATCTTCGCCGACTGAAAAATTTTCTTCGGGACGTGTCTCCTCAACCAAATTGTATTTCCAGCGACACGAATGAGTACACGCACCGCGATTGGCGTCGCGCCCCGTCAAATATTTCGACAACCAACAGCGACCCGAATACGATATGCACATCGCCCCGTGAACAAAAATTTCAAGTTCTGCCGTGCAATTTTCTTTCACCGATAAAATTTCTTCCCGTGACAATTCTCGCGCCAAAACTATTCTGCTCGCGCCCAAGTCATGGAAAAATTTCGCCGCTCGCCAATTAGTTACATTCGCCTGCGTGCTGATATGTATTTCCAAATTCGTAAATTCCTTGACCAAAGAGAAGACGCCCAAATCGGAAACCAAAACCGCGTCCACTTCTGCGCAGTCAAGAAACTTCAGATAATCAATCAGTGCATCAAAATCGTCATTGCGTGCGAAAATATTGACGGCAGCATAAATTTTTTTGCCCATGGAGTGAGTAAATTCGACGGCACTCAAAATATCTTCGCGCGTGAAATTATCGCCGAAGGCTCTCAAGCTGAAATTTTTTCCGCCGAAGTAAACGGCATCCGCTCCGTAAATCAGCGCGGTTTTTAATTTTTCTAAGTTGCCTGCGGGCGCAAGCAGTTCGGGTTTTGTCATGATGTCACCAATTTTATTTCAAAAGTTATCGCCGTCAATCCGAAGTATCAATCAACGATATTGACTGACCAAATCCAAATGTTCGTCGTAAGAGACCGCGTAATGATTATGTCCGTTGTGATCCGCCACGAAGTAAAGATAATCCGTATCGGAAGGATTCAACACGGCTTCGATAGCCGCCATGCCCGGATTGGCTATCGGTCCCGGCGGCAATCCTGCATGTAAGTATGTATTGTAAGGCGAATCGATTTTCGTGTCCTCGATTGAAACTTCAACTTTGGGCTTATCCATCAAATATTGTAGTGTCGCGTCCGTTTGCAACGGCATATTTATTTTCAGCCTCTTCAATAAAACTTGCGCAACAATCGGACGATCTTCGGGGAAACGGACTTCGCGTTCAACCAAAGATGCCAGCGTTATCAAATCGTAAATCGACAAATTCATATCGGCGGCTTTCTTCCGCATCTCGGGCGTCAATTTCTTGTCGAAGTTGTTCGCCATGAGACTTAAAATATCTTCAATTTCCATGTCGCTTTCGATTGAATAGGTATCGGGGAATAAAAATCCTTCCGCCGAATAGAAAACATTTTCATGTTTGGTCATGTAATCGAAAGGCGCGAAATCTTTGGCGACTTCAATGAAATCATCTTTGTCGGCAATTTCCAAACTGTTCAGTCGTTCGGCAATTTCCTTCACGCCAAAGCCCTCGGGTATCGTGACATTTATCATAATTTTTTCGCCGCTCATCAACTTATCAAAGACATCGCCGTCTGCCATATCGGTTCTGAACATGTAAACGCCCGGGCGAAGTTTATCATCATAGTCATGTATTCGCGCCAAAACTCTGAAGCGCAAACTGCTTTTGATAACGCCCTTACTCTCCAAAATTTCGGCAATTTCTCCCGTAGACAGTCCATCGCGGATTTTTATTTTAACTATACTTTCCGCCGTGGCAGTAGCTGTATTTTCATTGTTCGAGTGATTATTGATTGACACGACATCGGGATCTACGAAGAGTAACGCGGCGACAAGACCGATAAGACAAAGAAAAACCGCGCCCGCAACAGTCGCGACATACTTCCAAGAAATTTCGTCCATCAATTCCCCGAACCAACTGCCGGCTTTATCGAGCGAAGATTTTTCATCGGCAACACTGCGGCGCGTAAGATATAGTGTATCTTTTTTATCGTCAACGGATTTTTTATCGTCAACGAACTTTTTATCGTCAACGGACTTTTTATCGTCAACGGACTTTTTATCGTCAACGGATTTTTTATCGTCAACGGATTTTTTATCGTCAACGGATTTTTTATCGTCAACGGATTTTTTATCGTCAACGGATTTTTTATCGTCAACGGATTTTTTATCGTCAACGGATTTTTTATCGT
>JAILRS010000017.1 GCA_024698045.1 Selenomonadaceae bacterium | reverse complement strand
TACGACGATTTTGTAAAGAAAAGAACTTACTGATAAAAAAATTCCCCCAAAACGTTGGGGGATTTTTTACTTGGAGAATGAATTTTATTCGACGGGTTTATTTCTACTCTGTTCCAATGCCGTCAAATAATTTTTAAGACTATCCGCCAATTTTTCGGATTCGTTTTCATATCGCGCTTTAACTTCATCGCTCAAACCTTGGATTATCGTTTCGGAGGCAACAATGCCGGCCGCCATAACCGAACGACCGAACTCAATCATAGCTTTTTTTACCACGGGATTACCTTCCGATTCGACTACCGTTTGCAATTCGGTTTTTTCCTCTTCGGTCTTTGCCTCCTGCCTGACCATTGCCAATATTTCGTTGATGTGTTTCAAAATATATTCGTTCTGTTCTTCGTGGCTCAAAGTCATGTAGTATTTAAAGTCGTCCTGTTTTTCCGCTATCATCTCGTTTACCATTTTGTGTGTGGTGTAGCCTGCCGCCGCCAATCCGACTAAAATGCCGACACCCAGAATTATCATTCCGATAAAAATTTTTTTGAACAAAACAAGTCTCCTCCCAAAATTTTTCTTCACAGGTCATTATAACAAAAAAAGCACGCTCCAAAAAGAAGCTGCCTGATTTTAAAAGTTTTGATACGTTCAACGCGACGAATTATATCACGAAAAATTTTTCCGTCATACGGGAATTATTATTGATTCGTTTATTGTTTGCTATCGTTTTCCGACATTTAATCGCGTTTTCGTCAAAACAATTTTTTATCCGATGCGAAAACCTAAGTTAAATATACCACGTCAACTTTTTCGGCGGCAAAGACATCAGAAATTTTGAGCGACAAAAATACTTTTTCCGTTGACGTAAAATGTTTCTAACCTTATAATTGTACAGGACTAGATTATATTTTTTCTTACTATTCTCATTATATTGGAGGGTGTGGTTCTATGGCAAAGGACATCCAGATTAGCAGCCCGCTGAACGGTACATTGGTTCCGTTGAATTCAATCAACGACCCCGTTTTTGCCAGCGGAGCAATGGGACGCGGCGTAGCCGTAAAAAATCCCAAAGGACAAGTGTTCGCACCGTTTGACGGCGAAATTACTGTCTTCTTCCCCACCGGTCACGCTATCGGCTTACGTTCAAACGACGGCATCGAATTGCTGATTCACGTCGGCATGGATACGGTCAAAATGAACGGCGAAGGATTTACCCCGAAAGCCGAAGCCAATCAGAAAGTCAAACGCGGTCAATTGCTTTTGGAATTCGATCCCGAAGCAATCAAAAAAGCCGGCTACGAAACTACTACACCTGTCGTAGTCACAAACCATGATGAATTTGGCGATATCACCGTTGAGCTCGACAAACAAAAAATTGTCGTTAAAGCTCAAGCGAAAGATGATACCGCTGCCGCGACTTCTTCCTCAGGCGCAGCCGCTCAAGACGATGACGATTCACAATATAACGGATTACCCGATGAAGAACGTGTAGCCAAATTGATTATGAAATACGTCGGCGGTCCCGATAACGTTCGTGCGGCGGAACATTGCGCCACTCGTCTTCGTTTAATCGTCAATGACAAATCAAAGATTCAAGAAAAGAAAATCGAAAACATCGAAGGCGTCAAGGGACAATTCTTCGCGGCGCAACAATATCAAATTATCTGCGGCACGGGTTTTGTCGACAAAGTCACCGAAGAATTTATCAAGTTGAAACCTTCGCTTGCTGGCGGCGGCGGAAAGGAAGCGGCTTACGAACAGATGAGCCTTGTGCAAAAAATTTCGCGCACATTGGGCGACGTCTTCGTCCCGATTATCCCCGTCCTCGTCGCTACAGGTCTTTTCATGGGTGTTCGCGGTACAATTACTTCTTTGGGCAGCGAATTGGATCCCAACTTCCTGTTGATGACGCAAGTCTTGACTGATACGGCGTTCGCATTCTTGCCGGCTCTCGTTTGTTGGTCGACTATGAAAAAATTCGGCGGTACTCCCGTTATCGGTATCGTCCTCGGCTTAATGCTCGTCTTCCCCGCTCTGCCTAATGCCTATGTAGTCGGTGGCGCGGCAGGTGAGATTGCCGAAAAGGGTTTGACATGGATTCAAGCGGCAAGCATGCCCGAATATGCAGGCAAAACTCCTATTCCCCTTGATTTGGGCTTCGTGACCATTCCGCTTGTCGGTTATCAAGGTTCTGTTCTTCCTGCTCTCGTTCTCGGTATTTTCGCAGCCAAATTGCAGCAATCACTTAAAACGATTATCCCCGATATGGTTGACTTGATTGTTACTCCGTTCCTTACCTTGACAATTTCAATGGCTCTCGGTTTCCTCGTTGTAGGTCCTATCATGCACGGCCTTGAACAAGTTGTCTTCGGTGCCGTTCAAAACTTCCTTGAGATTCCCGTTATCGGCGGTCTTATCATCGGCGGTTTGCAACAAGTTATCGTTATCTTCGGTGTTCACCACGTATTCAGCGCATTGGAAATCTATTTGCTCAGCACGATTCAGTCCGACCCCTTCAACGCTATCATCACCTGCGCGACTATCGCTCAGGGCGGCGCGGCTTTGGCTGTTTCGCTTAAGACAAGAGATCCTAAAAAACGCGCTCTCTACATCTCCTCTACCGTTCCCGCGTTCTTGGGAATCACCGAACCTGCTATCTTCGGTATCAACCTTCGTTTGATGAAACCGTTTGTATTCGGTTGCTGCGGCGGTGCTGTCGGCGGTGCTATCTCCAGTTTCTTAGGCTTGGCAGGTACCGGCATGGGTATTACCGTTCTCCCCGGCATGTTACTCTACATGAACGGGCAAATAGTTCAGTATATTATCGTTAACTTAATCGCATTGGCTGTCGGCTTCGGCTTGACTTATACCTTCTTCAAAGTCGAAGAGTAATTTCACCGACACTCTGCTAAATAAATTTTGCGGATATGGCCGCGCTCGTGATTTGTTCGTTGGGCGCGGCTTTATTCTAAATATTATTCTTGTCATCTTAATTTAGGGGAGGAATTTTTTATGGCGAAGAAGACCGGCGAACGAGTAGAAGATTTGAAAGGCAAATTCAACAAGCAAGAAGTCGACGCAAGAATCCGCGAATCTATTCCCTTTAAACATCCGTGGCACAATCGTTTTCATGTGGATCCCGCTTACTCTCTGATTAGCGACCCCAACGGCTTGACTTTCTGCGACGGCAAATTTCACATCTTCGCTCAATGGAATCCGATTCCGCAAAACAGAAATTGGCACAAGAGCAAATCATGGTATCATACGACGACAACCGACTTTGTAAATTACACCATGCCCGAACTTTCCATGTGGCCGACCGATGTTTACGACAAAGACGGCTGCTATAGCGGTTGCGGTTTCGTTGAGGATGGCAAAGTCCGCGTCTTCTACACCTGTAATGCTCGCGATGATAATTACATGCGCAAAGTCACTCAACGTTTCGGCACATTGCAAGACGACGGCTCTATTTCCAAAGATGAAATTATTGTCGCGACACAGCCCGAAGGTTATACCTCGCACTTCAGAGATCCCAACCTGTTTTATCGTGACGGAAAAAGATATTTCGTTATAGCTGCGCAGCGTTTGAACGACCCCGAGAAGAAAGAAAGTTCACGCCCGACCAACGGCACTGCGCTTGTCTACAAGGAAACCGACACCAAAGATAATTTTGAGTTGCTCGGCGAAATCAAGACCGATTATTACGATTTCGGTTACATGTGGGAATGCCCCAACTTCGTACAATTTGACGAGGCAGATGCTTTGATTATGTGTCCGCAGGGCGTACCGCATGAGCCTTTCCGCTTCCACAATTATTGTTTGTGCGGATACATTGCCGGTCATTTGTCGCTCGATACAATGGAAATGACGCACGGAGAATTCCAAGAACTCGACCGTGGTTTTGATTTCTATTCGCCGCAGATTTTGTATCACGAAGGGCGTAAAATTCTTATCGGTTGGATGGGTATGCCCGAACTGGTTAACGAAATGGCATCCGCCGATTTGCCCGACGAAGATAATCCGTGGCTCTACTCCCTGACTATGCCGCGCGAATTGTCTTTCAAGAACGGTCACATCTATTGCAACCCGATAAAGGAATTTGAGGCTCTGCGCGGCGATTGTAAGGTCGTTGACGAAGAAAACAAACAGAATATCGCGATAGACCTGCCCGACGGTTCTGAATCGAATCTGACGCTTAAATTCGGTGATGCCGAAAAAGTTTCTCTCGTACTTGCTTACGGCGAAGAAAAACTCACATTTAACTACAATAAGACGACGCAAATTATGTTTATCGACAGAAACGGCATGAATCTCGGCGGCAAAGGTACTCGCAAATTCAAACTTGCCACCGACGGCGAATTACAATTCCGTTTGTTCGTCGACCGTTCCGCTATCGAAATTTATCTGCAGGACGGCGAAGAAGTTGCCGGTATGTTTGTCTTCCCCGAAAAAGTTTTCGTACCCAAATTTACCATCGAGGCTGACGCGCCGATTGCCAAAGTCTGCGGTAATGTTTGGGCTATGGGGCAATTTAATTACAAATAATTTTTCACGATTGCCGCCCGAATTATCGCGGCGCATGTTCGTATAAAAAAAGTCCGCTTCCAAAATTCGGGAGCGGATTTTTTGGTATCAATAAAGATTTTTACACGTTTTAATTCATCTGGAAGGACAAGCAACAGGCTTTTTAAATGCAAATAAACCCGTATTATAACCTTGTAATTCTTGTAACCGTTCATTTACAAAAGATTCGATTGCGCCAAAGTCTTTTCCGCCCTTGAAACAAGTGTTTATTTTCCAATTTGCTATATAGCTAAATTCACTTAACACTAATTCGGGAGCCAATTCGTTAATTATCGTCATGGGATTAAAAATTCTGTGAGCATTAAAAACAAGTTTTTCTTTCTTGCCGACAGGTACAGAAAAGTATAACGTTCCTCCCACTTTCAATTTGCGTTTTACTTCGTGCAAAGCTTTTTTCCAGCCATCGTAGTCGATAGGATCCCCGTAACGACCAAGACCGAAATGTTCAAACGAACAAAGTGCGGAAATAGTTTCCATGGAATTATCGGGAATATTACTCATATCCATTGCATTTGTTTGAATAAAGTTTAAGCCCTCGATTGGATACTTAAAAGGGCGAATGTCCAGCATTGTAACTTGAACTTCCATACTAAGCAGATGAGCAATATAGCCGTCAATTCGGGAAGCTATATCATAAACATGTTTGACATTGGAACGATAAATTTCACGCGCTGCCCACATATCTTGATAAAAATAATCTTGTCCAAAGCTACCGGCTTCTTGTATGCAGTCGGCTAAAAAAACCCATTGATTTTCGTCGAGAAGTTTAAATTGCTCATTGTCTGCGCATTGACGAATGTACTCTTTTTTGTCCTCATCGTAGAGAACTTTTAATGCAGTAGTTAATTCTTCCCTTGTCTTGAACGGACCTTTTAATTTTGATGTATCCATAATAACCCCCATAAAGAAATTACAACTACAACGGTTTAAATTTTGTGCATGACATCAAAAATATCTTGGTGCTGAGTTTTGATTTCCACGCCGATTTCTTCGCCCTGTTCGCGCAATTTCTGTTGCAAGTCGGTCAATTTGATTTTACTTTCCGATGCCTCGGCGAACAGTATCATGTTAAAAAAGCCGTCTAAAATATTTTGGTTGATGCTCAAGATGTTAACGTTATTATCCGCCAAAATTTTTGTCACGCTCGCTATTATGCCTACTCTGTCTTTTCCGACAACCGTTACTATTAATTTCATTTGAAATCTCCTTTGCATTATGTCGATATAAAATTTTTTCCGCATCGTTTACCGATTGGACGACGGGCAAACTCTGAACAGCGGACAGGAATCACATTGCGGTTTTCGTGCCTTGCAGACGCCGCGCCCGTGCCAAATCAACCAATGATGAGCCGCCGACCATTTTTCTCGCGGAATAACTTTCTGCAAACCCAATTCAACTTCTAACGGCGTTTTACCCTCCGCCAATTTCATACGATTCGCCAAACGAAAGACATGCGTATCGACGGCAATCGCGGGAGCATTGAAGGCGACGGAAGTAACGACATTGGCAGTTTTGCGCCCGACGCCCGGCAATTTAATCAGCGCATCAAAATCTTTGGGCACTTCGCCGCCGTATTCGTCGACCAACATTTTCGCCGCTCCGATTATATGTTCGGCCTTGGCATGATAGAAGCCGCACGGTTTGATAATTTCTTCAAGTTTCGTTTTGCACATACTCAAAATTTTTTCGGGCGTATTCGCTACGGGAAATAAAATCTTCGTGACTTCGTTGACGCGTTTATCGGTACACTGCGCAGATAAAATCACGGCGACAAGCAATTCAAACGGCGAACCGAATTTTAATTGCGGTACCGCACCCCGATAAGTTTCCTCCAAAATGTTCAGCTTGATATCTGTTAAAATTTTTTCTGTCACCGCAGTAATTTCTTCGGGCGAAAATTTTTCGTCGTGACTGTCGAAAACTTCGGTGATTATTCCCGAGACAACTTCAACCGATAAAAAATTTTCCGGCGTCATTCCGTTACAAATCTCTTCGGCAATCGTATAAGTTGAAAGACTTTTATTGCGCAGATTCAAATCGCTCAAGTATTTGCAAATAATTTCCTTCATCTCAGTTAGTCAAACTCCTGACGGGTGCCGGGATTCTTCCGCCGCGTGCTATGAATGCTTCCGAACTCCATTGGCTTTTCACAGGTACGACGGGACAATAGCCCAATAATCCGCCGTACTCAACCATATCGCCGACTTTCGCGCCCGGTACGGGGATAAGTCTGACTGCTGTTGTCTTGTTGTTGATGACTCCTATAGCCGCTTCATCCGCGATAATTCCGCTCAACGTGGCGGCACTGACATCGCCGGAAACTGCAATCATATCCAAACCGACACTGCATACGCAAGTCATCGCCTCAAGTTTCTCTATCGACAAGCTGCCCGACTTCACCGCGTTTATCATGCCTTCGTCTTCGCTGACCGGAATAAATGCGCCGCTCAAACCGCCGACATGCGAACTTGCCATCAAGCCACCCTTTTTAACAGCATCGTTAAGCAGAGCAAGCGCGGCAGTTGTTCCGGGTGCTCCGCAGGATTCAAGACCCATTTCCTCGAGAATACGGGCAACAGAATCGCCGACCGCAGGTGTAGGAGCAAGCGATAAGTCTATTATGCCGAAGGGTACGCCCAATCTTCTTGACGCCTCCTGTGCAACCAATTGCCCCACGCGCGTAATTTTGAATGCGGTCTTCTTAATCGTTTCGGCTATCTCCGTGAAATTCGCGCCCTTCAAATCTTCCAAGGCATGTTTGACGACACCGGGGCCGCTTACTCCGACGTTAATGACTTTATCAGGTTCGCTCACACCGTGAAATGCTCCCGCCATGAAAGGATTATCACCGGGCGCATTTGCGAAAATTACCAGCTTGGCACAACCCAAAGCCTGTTTATCGCGCGTAAGTTCCGCCGTCCGTTTAATCACTTCGCCCATTTCTCGAACGCAATCCATATTGATTCCTGCCTTCGTCGACGCAAGATTAATCGACGAACAAACAAGATCCGTTGACGCCAAAGCTTGTGGAATCGAATTGATTAAAGTCTTATCGCCGGGCGTGTAACCTTTTTCGACAAGCGCACTGAATCCGCCGATAAAATTCACTCCGACTTCCTTCGCCGCTCTATCCAAAGTTTCCGCAATCGGTACGTAACTGTCTGTCTTGCAAGCCTCCGCCGCTATCGCTATCGGTGTCACCGAAATTCTTTTGTTGATAATCGGGATTCCGTATTCGGCTTCAATCTCTTCGCCGGTAGACACAAGAAATTCGGCGGACTTTGTGATTTTGTCGTAAACATTCCTGCAAAAATCGCGGATATTGGGATGTGCACAGTCGCGTAAGGAAATTCCCATGGTTATCGTGCGCACGTCTAATTTGTTTACGGTTATCATGCGATTCGTTTCCAAAATATCTTCAATGGTTATCAAAATTTTCCACTCCGTATCTGTTTAATTGTCCGTGTTATTGTAACAAGCCGCCGCGTTGTTGGCAACCGTCGGCACATGAAAGATAAAATCATACGTACTAAAAATTTCTTGCGGAAAATGTTATAATGGACGAACATCGAATCAGATATCCGAAAGGAGAAAATTTTTATGTCGTTAAAAATTTCCCCGACGCTCGAAGAGTTTCAAGCCTTCGCGCAAAATTCTAACCTAATTGCGGTCAGTGCCAATATCAGTACCGATTTGGATACGCCCGTATCGATTTACTACAAGTTGGTCGGCGACGGACGCGGTTTCATCCTCGAATCGGTCGACACTACTCAACAGGCTTTCGGTCGCTACTCTTTTATCGGCGCAAATCCCTTCGTCGAGTTACAAGTATTCAAAAGCAAGCTTATGATTCGCGACGGCGATTTGATGAAGTGCATTGACGGCGAACCCGTTGACGCGATAAAAAAATTCATGACGCGATACAAACCTGCCGCCTTGGATAAAAATTTACCGTTAGCGAACGGCGGCATGATTGGTTACTTTAATTTTGAGGTCGCCGCAACTTTCGACAGGATTCGCGGACTTGATATCGGCGACGAGGAACTTTTGGGGCAATTCATGATTTGCCGCGTGATGATTGTTTTGGATGCACTTAAAAATTCTGCGCAGCTGATATATCTTGCCGACGTATCGGGCAAAGATAATTTATCGGAACTATACACGGAAATAACGGTGCATATGAATGACATCGCGAAAAAAATTTCTTCACCGCTGAAAGTCGAGGAGCCCGAAAAAATACCGCACGAACCGATAAATTTCATGGAGAAATACGGCGAGGCACCCGAAGAAGTTTTGCGGGCAATAGATCGCGCCAAGGAATATATTTTCGCAGGAGATATCTTTCAAGTCGTACCGTCGAAACAATTCCGCGCCAAAATCACAAAGCCTCCGTTTCTGTTCTACCGCAAACTTCGGCAAGTCAATCCGTCGCCGTACATGTTTTACATAAATTTCGGCAGTATCAAACTTGTCGGAGCATCACCCGAAATGTTAGTCAAAGTCGCAGGTAAAAAAGTTTACACATATCCGATTGCAGGTACGCGCCGCCGCGGTAAAAATTTCGACGAAGATAAAATTTTAGCGGAAGATTTAAAATCCGATATCAAAGAGTGCGCAGAACATTCAATGCTTGTGGATTTGGCGCGAAACGATTTGGGCAGAATTTCCGAAGCCGGTACCGTTCAAGTAGAAAAACTTCGCGCGGTAGAATATTTCAGCCACGTCATGCATATGGTGTCGAGTGTTGTCGGTACGCTCAAAGACAATTTCACGCCGATTGATGTCCTTCGTGCCACATTCCCAGCAGGTACGGTCAGCGGCGCGCCCAAACTCCGCGCAATGGAAATTATCCACGAACTCGAACCCGTACGCCGAAATACTTATGCCGGGACTGTCGGCTATATGGATTTCTGCGGCAATATGGATATGTGTATAACTCTGCGCACAATGCGAATCGAAAACGACAGCGATGCAATAATTCAGACGGGGGCGGGGATTGTAGCCGATTCCGTACCGTTGAATGAGTACCGCGAATTTTTGCAGAAGGCAAAAGCGTTGTTTGTAGTCGTCGAGGAGGTTGAAAATAATGACTGACAAAATTTTACTGCTCGACAACTATGATTCGTTCACTTACAATGTTTATCAATTGCTCAGCGAATTGGGCGCGACCGTTGAAGTTATTCGCAACGATAAAATTTCCGTCGACGAGGTACGGGAAAAATTTTCTGCGGTGATAATTTCTCCGGGGCCGGGCGTCCCGAGTGATGCAGGTATCAGCGAAATTTTAATCGACAAACTCAAGGGCGAAATGCCGATTTTGGGAATATGTTTGGGACATCAGGCAATCGGCGAAGTCTTCGGCGGAAAAATTATTCGTGCGCGCGAAATTGTTCACGGTAAAACTTCAAAGATAAAACATAACGGCATAGGACTTTACGAAGGTCTGGAGCAAGGTGTAGAGGTCGGGCGATATCATTCGCTGATAATCGAGCGCGAAAGTTTACCCGATTGTCTTGAGATTACGAGCGAACTTGATGACGGGACGATAATGGGCGTGCGCCATAAAACTTTTGACGTCGAGGGAATACAATTCCACCCCGAATCAATTCTCACTCCCTCGGGGCGATTGATGATGAAAAATTTCCTATGCAAAAATACTTGACATGTAAGATAATATATTTGTTTGACTGTTTCACATTTTGCCGAAGCGATTAAAACAGACACAGCAGTTATACGCAGCTATTCGATTACAAACCAATGCATTAATCACAGAAAGGATGTGAAGAGCGCGGCTTTAAATGCCACGCCAAAATTTATGAAACTTTTATTTATCTGCAGCGGAAACACAGGACGTTCACCGATGGCACAATTTATCATGGAGGATTTAGTTAACAAAGCCGGACTTAGCGATAAAATCGAAGTCTCTTCCGCAGCATGCAATTCCGAAAAATGTGAAGTCATGCATCAAGGTGTTGCGGCGAAACTGCGCATGGAAAATATTCACTTCGGCGAACATCATTTGTCGTGCCCGTTTGAGAAAAAAGATTATGCCACAAGCGATTTGATAATCTGCATGGACGACGACAACATAGAGAAGATGAAAGAAATTTGCGACGGAGATCCCGATAGGAAAATCATCAAGATGGCCGCCGAAGATATCCCGTGGGAAAAAAGAGGCATGAATAAAATGTTTGACAAAATCAAGAGCGGTTGTGAAAATCTTTTGGAGGAAGTAAAAGACTCCGTGAAGTAAAATTTTTGCGAGGTGTTTTTGATGAAGGAACGTGTTCATAAAGACATAGTGATAATCGGCGCAGGTATGGCAGGTTTGACGGCGGCAATGTACGCAGGTCGAATGAATTTGGATACTTTGGTATTGGAAAACGGAATAATCGGCGGACAAATAGCCAACGCAACCGGAATTGAAAATTACCCCGGCTTTATCAGCGTAAGCGGCGGCGATTTGATTGCGACTTTGCAACAACAAGCGGAAAATTTCGGCGCGGTTATCGACGAATTTGACAGCATCGTAAAAGTTACATTGAAGTCTTCGCCGAAAATCGTTGAGACCGAAGAAAAAATTTACGAAGCCGATGTAGTTATAATCGCGTCGGGTATGAATCGCAGAAAGTTACCGTTACCCGAAGAAAAAAAATATGCTGGGCGCGGCGTTCATTACTGCGAACTCTGCGACGGACATGCTTACGACGGAAAAATTATTGCGGTCATGGGCGGAGGTAATGCCGCAGTGGACGCTGCCAACTTCCTGACCAAATACGCTAAGAAACTTTATTTGATTCACCGTTCGCAATTCAGAGCCGATGAAGTTTCACAAAAACGTCTTTTAGCCAATGAAAAAGTTACCGTGATGTTGCAGACGGAAATAAAAGCTTTGCACGGCGCGAATCGTCTTGAGGAAGTCGAGATATTCGATAAGACGACGGGTGAAACAAAAACACTTGCAGTCGACGGAATTTTTGTTAATATAGGAGTCGAGCCGAATACCACGCTTTTCAAAGATGAATTGACGTTGAGCGCAAGCGGCAGAATAAACGCGGGCGAAGATTGTCGGGTAGGAATCGACGGAGTTTTCGCAGCCGGTGATGTCCGCGAAAAGGAAATTCGCCAATTGACTACAGCGGCCTCCGACGGTACTACCGCCGCTCTTCTCGCCGAAAAATATATCGCCAAACTCAGAGAAAATATCTAAGCCGTTAGGGCACTCATAAATTAAGGAGGAATCACCAATGGTAAAAGTTTATTCGTTTGAAGGTTGTCCGTGGTGCGTCAAAGTCAAAAAATATCTTCAATCGCGCGGCATCGAATACGAAGTAAGAGATATCGAATTGAGCGAAGAGGCACGCGAAGAGTGCGAAAGAATTTCGGGCGATTTAACCGTACCCGTGACGACGATTGACGGCAAAAATTTCGTTCTCGGATTCGACAAGCCTAAAATCGATGCGTTGATTGCCAATGCTTGATTGCTATTAAATTTTGGAGGCAACTTGTTATGAGTGTTTATGACTTCACGGTAAAAACCAAAACAGGCGACGACAAATCTTTAGCCGATTACAAGGGCAAAGTTCTGTTAATCGTCAACACCGCCAGCAAATGCGGATTTACGCCGCAGTTTGAAGAGTTGCAGAAACTTTATAAGACTTACAAAGACAAGGGACTCGAAATTCTCGGATTCCCCTGCAATCAATTCGCCCAACAAGATCCCGGTACAAATGACGAAGTTCAACAGTTCTGCAAATTGAATTACGGCGTGACATTTACTGTTTTCGGCAAGGGAGATGTTCGCGGCGAAACTGCTCAACCGCTCTTCAAATATCTGACTGCGCAGAAAAAATTCGAGGGCTTCGACATGAACCACCCTATAGCCGCTCCCCTGCTCAATGCGCTCAAAGAAAATTTCCCCGAATATCTCGAGGGCGACGGAATCAAATGGAACTTCACCAAATTTTTGGTAGACCGTAACGGCGAAGTCGTCGCGCGTTTCGAGCCTACTACCAATCCTGCCGATATCGCCGCTGATATCGAAAAACTTTTGTAAATTTCTCTGCGCAGTCTTTGCGCTAATAAAATAAAAGCCTCGGCAAAAATGTCGGGGCTTTTTGATTTACCTTGATAAAATTTTTTACGCGATATCTATCGGATAATGACACGCTACGAAATGATTGGCTTCAATTTCTCTGAAGGGCGGTTTTTCCTTCGCGCATAGTTCTTGACAATTAAGACAGCGATTGCGGAAGGGACAACCCGAAGGCATATCCAACGGGCTCGGAATTTCACCGGGTAAGATTTCGATATATTGATTCTTCGCTTGTTCCGTGGAAAATACCGCCTTGAGCAGTGCACGAGTGTACGGATGCCGCGCGGATTTTAATTTATCGCCGTCGATTTTCTCCATCATATTGCCTAAATACATAACCGCAATCCTATGACTGAACATGCTCACAAGTGCCAAATCGTGACAGATGAAAATGTACGTGATGCCTTTTTCGCGCTGAAGTTTAACCAGCAATTTGATAATCGTATCCTGAACGGAAACATCAAGGGCACTGGTCGCCTCGTCGCAGGCAATTACTTCGGGCTCAAGCGCAATCGCTCGGGCTATCGCTACGCGTTGACGCTGTCCGCCACTCATATTATGCGGATAACGGTCAACAAAATCAGGCGGTAAATCTACCTGCGTAAGTAATTCGCGCGCCTTTGAATCAATATCACTTCTGTCAATCAAATCGAAATTAATCAGCGGTTCGCATATGATGTCGCGTATCTTCATTTTCGGATTAAATGCCGCCGTCGGATCTTGGAAAACCATTTGTATGTGACGATAATTTTGTCGCTTCTCTTCGCCCGTCAATTTGGTTATATCCTTACCGCGGAACATAATTTTGCCCGATGTCGGACTTTGCATATTCATAATCGCTTTGAGCAAAGTAGTTTTGCCGCAACCCGATTCCCCGACAATCCCAACCGTTTCGCCTTTGCGTACGTTGAAAGTTATGTTGTCGCACGCCGTCAAAAATTTTCCGCCGTCAACGGGAAATTTCTTCGTGAGGTTTTCGACGCTCATAATTATATCAGACATATCGACACCTATCCATTTCCGGCACCGACGACAACAGCGATTTGGTGTATTCGTGTTGGGGATTTTTGATGACGTCAACCGTCGCGCCCGATTCCACTACTTTCCCCTGCGACATTACTATTAAATCATCCGACAGATACGACGCAACACCCAAATTATGTGTGACGATAATCATAGCCGCACCCGTGCCGCGCGTGATAAACATCAACTCCCCGACTATTTGCGCCTGCGTTGTCACATCTAAGGCACTTGTCGGTTCGTCAGCCAATAACAATTTCGGTTGAAACGTTATCGCCATTGCTATGCCCACACGTTGCCGCATACCGCCCGATAATTCAAACGTATACGACTTCAATATATTTTCGGGGTTCGGCAAATTCATCAACGTTAATTTTTCGATTGCCTTTTCGTAAGCCGCTTGCTTATTTAAATCGCTGTGCGTCTGTATGTATTCGATAAACTGCTTGCCGATTGTGTGTATCGGATTCATCATCGCGCCGCTGTCTTGGAATATCATCGACATATCTTTGCCGCGAATACTTCGCCAACTTTTTTCGTCGAGCGTGCACAAATTTTTTCCCTCGAAAATTATTTCGCCTTCGGATACATGACCGCCGCCAGGTAATACGTTTAATATCGCTCTGATAACGGTTGTCTTACCGCTACCCGATTCGCCTACTATCGCCAATATTTTTCCTTCGTCTAATTTGAAGTTGACGCCTTGAATTGTCGGCGATTGATTTTTACCGTAAGACACCGCCAAATTTTTTACATCAAGCAACATTTTTTATCGCTCACTTTGCCGGCTTAATCAAATTGGTAATCCAATAATAATCGGACGGATACATCTTGACGCCCGTGACGCGTTTGGAGCTGATGATATTCGTTTGCGGATATCCGAAGAATATCGACGCCGAATCATTAAGCAAAATCTGTTGTAACTCAATTATAAGTTGACGGCGTTTTTCGGGGTCGAATTCACTGCTTAACTCCTCAAGTTTGGCATCATATTCGGGATTACTGTAGCCCGAACCGTTTTGCGGATTGCTACCGTCTACATTCGTTTTCCAATACCATGACAAGAAAATTTCGGGGTCGCCCGTATTCGCCGTGATGATGTTTGAAATCAGCAAGTCATATTCACCTTTGATGCCCATGTTGTCAATCAAATTGTAATCGACGGTATTTATCTTGATATCAAAACCAAGTTTTTTCAAATCGGATTGCACTGCCTCGGCGTACAAAGGAAGTTCCGCGCGTGAATTGTAGACGACAAAATCAAGTTCCAAATTGCGCCCGTCTTTATCGCGTATGCCGTCGCCGTTACTGTCTGTCCAGCCTGCTTCATCCAAAAGTTTTGCCGCGCGTTCGGGGTTGTAAGCATTCGGGTCGACAAGTTGATCGAATCCGTAATCGAGCGAAGGCGGTACGGGTGCTTTACCCGGAATAAATGTATCTTTCAGCAATACTTTGTTGTAAGTTTCACGGTCGCAACCGCTAATGAATGCCGCGCGGACTTTGGGATCTGATAAAATTCTGTCGGGATTCTGATTCATGCGCGCCAATACCACGCGCAAACTTGCTAGCTCGTCGATATCAAATTTATCGTTGCCCTTGAAGATTTCAATATCACCTGCGGCAATGTTGACGGCAACATCGACATCGCCCGCCTGTAATGCCATCGCCCTTGTATTCGGGTCATCAATCGACGGGATTTCAACTGTCTCGAAAGGTACTTCGCCGTAGTAATTCGGATTCTTCTTCATCACTGCGCGTTCCTTTACAAAACTTTCAACAATATAGGGGCCTGTGCAAATGGGACCTTCCTTGCTGAAATCGCGTCCGCTTTCCGCCGCGCAATCGACTATTATAAACAACGGATCTGCCAAATATCCGGGCATACCCGGTAAAGGTTTCGCCGTCGTGATTTTTAAATCTTGACCTTCGGCGGTAATCGATTCGTATTCAAAGAAAGTTGCCGCACGAGTATTTTTATCAAAGGCGCGTTCAATCGATTGCTTGACCGCTTCCGCCGTCAAAGGTGTTCCGTTAGAAAATTTTACATCGCCGCGAATTTTAAAAGTCCATGTCAATTTATCGTCGCTGATACTCCACGATTCGGCAAGCCACGGAACAATATTCATCTTGTCATCAAATTTGGTGAGGCATTCGCCCAAACCGTAGCGCATGACGACCCAACCGAAATAATTCTGCGTAGGCTCGAGAGTGTCGGCAAAATTGGTGACACCGACTTTAAGAGTAGTAGGATCTCCGCCGCCCGACGAACCACCACTATCGCCGCCGCAACCCGTAAGCAACATGCCGGCCGCAAATATGCCGCATATCCCGACACTCAGCCTTTTGAAAATTTTCCGCCATTTGAAACTCATGTAAAACATCCTTTCCTTGAAAAGAAATAACAATATAAAATTCATTGTGGCAACGTAATATTGCATCCTGCTGTCGCGCCAAATGTTTTGACAGCCTCAACAAATTACTGCGGCAACGTGACGTTGCATCCTGCTGTCGCGCCAAATCTTTCGACAGCCCAACAAATTACTGCGGTTGAAGTAACATTGACTTGGGGTATTGCTTACGGGAGAGACCGCCCATGGATGGGCGGTCGCCGGCAACGTGACGTTGCATCCAATTGTCGCGACAAATCTTTCGACAACCAAAACAAATTACTGCGGTTGAAGTAACATTGACTTGGGGTGTTGATTAAAGTTGAGGCCGCCCATGGATGGGCGGCCGCCGCACGCCAAAACATGGATGTTTTGTATGCGGCACACTCGACACGTGTTACCTACCCACTTCGGCTATCGAACGCTACCGCCCCTGCGAGGCGTCCTTTCTTTTGTTACTTTTCTTTGGACGAGCAAAGAAAAGTATTCACAACCAATAAAAAATTTTTCCTAACTAAGTTGGAAAGTGTCGCCGCCGGCAACGTGACGTTACATCCTGAAATCGCGCCGAAGTTTCCGATAACCAAATTCAATAACCGCGACGATAACAATTACAAAGTTGACTTTGAACACTTTCGGTAACGACTGAAAGTGCCTACCCTCACTTTGAACGGGGATCCAATACGTCACGCAGAGCATCGCCCCACAAATTGAAAATCGCAACGACAATGAAAATCGCCATACCGGGATAAATCATAAGCCACGGAGCAGTTTGAATGTATTGCCGCCCCTCATTAAGCATAAGACCCCATTCGGGCGTCGGAGGCTGCGCACCAAAACCTAAAAACGACAGTCCCGCGATTTCCATCATCATTGTCCCGATATCCATCGCGCCCGTGATAACAACCATAGGCAAAATATTCGGCAGGACGTGTCGCCACAAAATATTTACGGTCTTCGTGCCGTTTACCTGCGCAGCGATTATGAAGTCATTGTAGCGAAGTTTTATAACCAAACTGCGCACGAGTCGAGCATATTTCGCCCAACCGACTGCCAATAACGCGATAATCGTATTGACAATCGAGCCGCCCATTATTCCGGCAATCGCAATCGCCAAAACTACGCCGGGGAACGCTAACATCATATCCGCGATTCTCATCAAAACCATTTCGACTTTGCCGCCGAAATATCCCGATAAAATTCCCACGACACCCCCGACCAATGCCAACAATATCACTATGCAAATACTCATGAACAACGAAACTTGTGTACCGCAAATTATTCGGCTTAAGGTATCGCGCCCGAGTTTATCGGTTCCCAAAAAATGTTCATCCGAAGGCGGTTGTAATACGTTTTTCAAATTCCCTTCGTAAGGATCTTGCGGCGCAAGGTACGGCGCGAATATCGCAATCAGTACCAACAAAATTACCAACGCACTGTAAAAGGCGAACAACTTATGTTGCTTTATAAATGCCGTCAATGTTGTTCCCCCTTCCTAAGTTTCGGATTCAGCCATGCATATGACAAATCAACCAGGAAATTTATCAGCATGTAAACAATCGCAATCCAAAGTACAAAACCCTCAATCAACGGATAATCACGCATCATTATCGCCCTAACCGCCATGTTTCCGATTCCCGGCCAACTGAATACTATTTCGATAACGGCAACGCCGCCCAGTAACCAGCCGATTGACATTCCCAACAAAGTTATCAACGGCAAAACAGCATTGGGCAAAACGTGTTTCCATAAGATTGTCGATTCACTCAAGCCGCGCGCACGTGCTCCGATTACATAATCTTGATGAAGTTCATCCAGTATGACTGTTCTCACCTGCCGCACGTATTTTGTTGATTGATATATCGCCAACGTCAATGCAGGCAAAACTATTCCCTTGGCCGTGATTGTCGAACTTGCTATCGGGAACAATCCCAATTTCAAGCCGAAGATGTACAGTAAAATTAATCCTAACCAAAAACTCGGCATTGATACTCCGATAAACGCCAAAACTCTTACCAGATAATCAGGCCACTCATTTTGTCTGACCGCCGACCAAATTCCCAACGGTAACGATATTATCAGCACAAATATTATCGTCACGAACGCAAGTAACAATGTACCGGCAAAACCTTCGGATAATTTTTCTGTCACTGGTTTTTTCGCCGAATAACTCATGCCCATATCGCCTTGAATTACTCCGCCCAACCAGTTGCCGTACTGCACTAAGAACGGTTTATCCAATCCCAATTCTTCGCGCGTCTTCTGCATTACCTCTTCGGAAATGATTGTATCGGCCGATTCCAATAACATCGCCACGGGATCCCCGGGTGCCAAATATGCCAAACAAAATGTGATAAAACTTACGCCGATAAGCGTTACGAACATTTGCGCCAATCGGTTAAAAAGTCTCTTCAATAATAATCGCGCCCCCTTCAACTAAAAATGCACCCGCTTTGACGAGTGCAAAAAAATTTTCTCAACGCAAATGATAATCGGACGGTCGAATCATAAGGAGTCCGCTTAATTGTCATGTGGAAAAATCTCCTCCCTGTCACTCGCAGGTCAAGCGGCGATTGTTAATCGAGCAGTTCTCCCGACTTCGGATCTTCGTTTGTCTGCGCCTTCCCAAGAAAATTTTTCCCAGTGACATAAATGCAAACTTACTCCCCGTTACGGTGGCGTGACCGTTCCGGCTTTTAACCGGATTCCCTATCAAGTCTTGCGACACTCGATTCGTTTATTAAATTTTCAATCAACCATAAGCGATATTATCACCGACCATAAGCATTGTCAATCGTCAAACATTATCATTTCACGCTTGAGATTGTTGAATGTAATTACACCATGGTTCACCGCTCATGTAGTCGCCGCCGTTGTAGCACGCCGCACGAGCACGACAGCCGCCGCATTTCTTTTTGTATTGACACGCGCCGCAATTTCCGCTGTACTCCAATGTTCGCAACGTCTTCAAAACTTCGTTTGACTTCCAAATTTCATCGAAAGGAGTTTGTCGCACGTCACCCAATTCCATGTTGAGATAGGCGCACGGTTGAACTTTTCCCTTTGGGCTGATTATGCAGTAACTCAAACCTGCCAAACAGCCGCGCTTGAATCGCAAATCCATTCCCATTTGATCCGCTATCCGAATAAATTGCGGTGCGCATGTCGGTTTCAATTCGATATTTACTTCCTGTTGCTTGCGCATTATTCGCGTCAAAACTTTCTCGTAACCTTCCGCACGAAGTGATTCTTCTTCAATCGTCGCCGCTCGTCCCGTAGGTACCAAAAAGAAAAAGTGATGTGCCTTTGCTCCGATATCTACCGCGAAATCCGTCAATGCCTCTAATTCGTGCTGATTCCAATCCATGACCGTAGTATGAATTTGGAACGGTAAACCGGCAGCGTAACAATTTTTCATGCCGTTGACCGCGCCTTGCCACGCGCCTTTGAACGAACGAAATTTATCGTGCTTATCTGCGTCGAGCGAATCGAGAGAAATACCCATGCCCTTAGCTCCGGCGGCTTTCAAATCCCGAGCCATCTGCGGAGTAATCAAAGTGCCGTTGGTGCCGAATACAGGGATTAACCGAAGACTTGCGGCATGTGCCACCAATTCCAAAACATCGGGACGCATCAAAGGTTCGCCGCCCGAAAAAATCATTATCTTGAAACCTGCGCGCGCGATTTGGTTTAAAAGTTCCTTCGCCTCCGCCGTCGATAATTCTTCCTGCGCTTTACAACCTGCATCGCGGTAACAGTGAGCGCAATACATATTACAAGCATTGGTAGTATTCCATGAGACTATCAAATCAAAATCCCTCCGAAATAATTTTAGCCGCGCCCGTTACACCATCCCTGCGCAGATTTTTGACATCAACCGAAATAATTTCGCCGAGTGTGATATTTTCGTCGGGCACATACACACGGACATAATTACCCGTTAAACCGTCAACAAAACCATCCTGCGAAGTCTCCGCGATTATGTCAACCGTTTTACCGATTAATCGCGTTGAAAATTCTTCGGCTTTGGCGCGCGATACCTCCAATGCAATATTTGCCCGAGATTTTTTTATCTGCGGCGAAATTTGATTGGGCATGGAGGCCGCAACGGTACCGGCACGCATTGAGTATGGGAAGACGTGAATTTTGCTGAAAGGTTGGGCGCGAATAAATTCTACTGTCTCGGCAAAATCGTCGTCGCTTTCGTCGGGGAATCCTACGATTAAATCGGTGCCGATTGATATTTCGGGTATTTCGTTCACCAATCGCGCAGTCAAATCGGAAAAATTTTTCGTCGTGTAAGGTCTGTGCATATCGCGCAAAACTTTATCGCTACCCGATTGCAACGGTAAATGAACATGTTTACAAATTCTGTCGTCGTCGCGAATCAGGGCAATTAAATCATCGGTCATCTCTGCCGATTCAATCGAGCCTAATCGCAATCGCATTGGGTTCGCCGATTCCAAAACGGTTTTAACCGCGTCGACCAAATTAATTTTATTCTTGAAGTCGCGCCCGTAAGCTCCGATATGAATGCCCGTCAAAACAATTTCCTTGTAACCGGCTGCTTTGAGTGCAAGACATTCGGTGCGAATACTTTCGAGACTGCGACTGCGAACACGTCCGCGCACGTACGGAATTATGCAGTACGAACAGAAATTATTACAACCGTCCTCGATTTTAAGGAATGCCCTTGTGCGATGAGGAGCGTGCGGCAATTCCTCAAAGGCGGTTATATCCTCGACCTTGCCGACGCGCAAAATTTTCTCGTCACGATTATTCAAAGCCGTCTCGACAAATTCAACTATCCGCGCTCTGTCTTTCGTACCAATAATCACATCTACACCGTCAATCGCGGAAATTTTTTCGGGTTCGCTCTGCGCGTAACAGCCCACGACAACCATGACGGCATTTTTATTTGCTCCTGCCGCGCGGCGAATTATCTGTCGTGATTTTTGCGAACTGACCGCCGTAACCGTGCAGGTATTAATCACAACGACCGAAGCCGCAGAAATATCATCGGTTATCTCGTAGCCTGCCGCCGTGAATAATTTCTGCATTGCCTCGGTCTCGTACCAATTTACTTTACAACCCAGAGTTTGAAAAAATACTTTCGTCAAAAATGTTTCACCTAAATTCTCTCCTAAAATATTCAAAGACAAATTTTAATCGTTACAACCGCGGCAACTACACTTTCGTACGGTTAACAAAAGTATTCAAAGTCAAGCGGTTATTATTACTACTGTCGCGGTTATTAACTTTGGTTGTCGAAAGATTTGGCGCGACAGCAGGATGCAACGTCACGTTGCCGGCGACCGCCCATCCATGGGCGGCCTCTTCCGTGAGCAATCACATTAAGTCAAGGTTACTTCAACCGCAGTTCGTCTATCGATAGATTTTATAGGAGTTGATTATATGGCAGATAGCGGAGACAGTTACTGCTTCGCATGCGGTGAAAAAAATCCGATTGGTTTACATTTAACATTTGATTTTGACGGCGATAAATTGACGACCGAAAAAATTTTGTCGCGCGAATATGAAGGATACGAGGGCGCGGCACATGGCGGTATCGTTTCGACTTTGTTGGATGAATCGATGTGTAAATTTATCAACTTAAAATATAACGAACAGGCAGTAACGGGACGGCTTGAAATACGCTACAAATATCCTACGCCGACCGAACAGCCTTTGAAAATAAGCGCGTGGCAAGAAAGTCAGCGGCGCAACATAATAACAATGAAATCGGCGATAGAAACATCCGACGGG
>JAILRS010000005.1 GCA_024698045.1 Selenomonadaceae bacterium | reverse complement strand
GGTTGCAATGAATTTCCATTTGCTGCCGAATGCCACTTCAGCACCGGAAATTTCAGTATCCCAAATGAGACCAAACTCGCCTTTAGGATTGAACTCGAATTTACCGAGTTTTACGCTGAGATTGTCATAATCACCTTGCGCCCATGCACGTTTGAGAATGACGGAAGTTGTTTCGTCGCTCTTCATATCGCCTTCGCCGTCCAAACGAGCGCGTGCTGTCCAGTGATCGTTAATCTCTGCTACAGGTTCGAGACGGAAGACATAACCATTAGAAGTAGTCTTTGCTTTTTCACCGGTGTTGAACGGATCGAGTTTAGCCTGATGATAGGTGTACTCAATTTTACCTTTCCAGACAACTTTATCGGCATAATTTTCGAGGTTGTCAACGTGAACACCAAGATCTTTCAATTCGTCACGGAATTCGGCAATAAGTCTGTCGAGTTCTGCTTTGTTGATGCCTTGGGGGTTCTTTGCCATAGCTTTAGCAACCATCTGCGCCATTTCGTAACGAGTAATCTTACGATCGCCGAGATAAGTGCCGTCGCCATAACCTTCGACAATGCCTGCTGCTGCAAGTTTGGCTACCGAATTGTAAGCCCAGTGACCTGCAGGGACATCGCTGAACGGATTAGCCGCCGCGAAAGAGGTTCCGCTTGCTCCGAGGACAACCGTCGCTGCCAGAGCTGCTACTACTGATTTTTTCATGATGAACATCCTCCTTAAGAATGTCGCTGAAAGAAATTATTACGGATGACTTTCTGCGACTCGGTTCCGAAGATGTTCAAATAGAGTGACCGTGTTTCCTCAAATGACTTTTCTTCGTTGCCTTGTCCTTCAAGTCGCCGTCATAATAGCGCAGATTTTTGGGGCTGTCAACACTTAAAAAAAATTTTTTGGGTATTTTTTTCATAATTATTTCATGTTATAATACATAATTTTGTCATGATTCTTTCATAATCAACTCATCATTCAAGCATAGTCGCCGGACAAAACCCCGAATTTTTCGCGTCCCGTCGCGACTTATGCGGACTTCAAAAAGTGTTGGTAAAGTTTGTGGCACATGCCGAAAAACGTAACAAAAAACTCCCCAAAAAATGAGGAGTTCTGTGAAAGCTTTTATTTTCTGAAAACTTCCCTCTACTGCCGAATCGGTTTATCAGAAGAAGAATTCTACACGTCCGAACAGCTTTTGAGCTTTGCCCGTTTTATCGTCAAAACCTTCGGTGATATATCTGCCGTTGAAGTATTTGGCAATGACGCCGATATTTTTAAAGGGTGCCCATGCCGCGCCGATTACCCAACCGCGAGTGCCTAACATTGCATCATCTTCCGTCGTGCCTACTAAAGTCGCATTGGAACCGAATTGGCGATAACCTGTCCATACCGACCATTGTCCTTTTTTCGACGCGTCGTCATAATCGCCGTAGATAAATTCTGCCTGCCACGATGCATTTTCAATATCAGCTTTCGTGTTCTTGACGTAACCGCCTTGCAATTTCGCCTTTTCGTTGAACTTGTAACCGAGATTTGCAGTCCACAAATTGGCTTTGTTGTAGCGTTTCATCGCACTCTTGGCTTCGTCGTCATCGGCAAAAACGCCGCCGTAATACTGATTTACAAAACTTCTTTTCGTCCAAGCAAAATCATCATCTTTGACGTAATACCAACCTGCTCCGCCGTAAAATCCTTTGTCGGTTTCGTCGTAGTCAATTCTCAAACCTACAACCGTGGAAGGATCTGTATCAATATCGGGAGCAGTCAATGAAAATGCATCTGTAACATCATAAACCGTCATACCGTTTACGGCACCTTGAAGTTCATCTTTTTCCAAACGACCGCCCGTCACGCTGAATTTCCATTTGTTGCCGAATGTCAATTGTGCACCGGAAATTTCTGTATCCCAAATCAAACCGGCTTCATTTTCGGGATAAAATTCAAACTTACCTAATTTAATGTTGAAGTTGTCATAATTGCCTTCAGCCCACGCGCGGACAAGAGTAACATCTGTTGTTTCGTCGCTACTCATATCGCCTTCGCCGTCCAAACGAGCGTTAGCCGTCCAATGGTCGTTGATTTCGGCTTGAGGATCCAAACGGAAGATATATCCGTTGCTTGTGGTCTTAGCCTTTTCGCCCGTATTGAAGGGATCTTGTTTGAATTGGTGATAGGTGTATTCAATTTTGCCATGCCATGTGACTTTATCGGCGTACTTTTCGAGATTGTCGACGCGAACGCCCAAAGCTTCCAATTCATCACGGAATTCGGCGACAAGTCTGTCGAGTTCTGCTTTGCTGATTCCCTGCGGATTTTTCGCCATAGCTTTGGCAATCATCTGCGCCATTTCGTAACGCGTAATGTTTCTGTCGCCGAGATAAGTGCCGTCGCCGTAACCTTCGACAACTCCCACCGCCGCAAGTTTGGCTACCGAATTGTAAGCCCAATGACCTGCAGGGACATCGCTGAACGGATTCGCCGCCGCAAATGATGTGCCGTTTGCTCCCAAGATTGCCGCAGCCGTCAACGCTGCCGCTACTGTCTTTTTCATGATGAACATCCTCCTAAAAACTACTGTGACTTGTACGACGTGGCGCGGAAGATATTCAATCAGAGTGACCGTGTTTCCTCGAATGATTTTTCTTCGTTGCCTGTCTTTCAAGCGGCGCAATAATATATCAGCGAAATATTCTTGTCAAGTATTTGATAATCACTTTCAAAATCGCAGATAACACCGGTCACGAAGTACACTACCGCACAAATCAAAACCCCTGCCGAAATTTTATCGACAGGGGCGCGATTGTTTATGAGTTAGTTATTTTCGTTTGAGTAATTGTCGGCTTACATCATGCCGGGCATGCCGCCCATTGCAGGAGGAGCAGGAGGAGTCGGCTCGGGTTTATCCGCAACAAGTGTTTCGGTCGTGAGAACCATAGCCGCAATTGATGACGCATTCTGAAGAGCAGAACGGACAACTTTCGCAGGATCCACAATACCGGCTTTTATCATGTCGACATATTCGTTAGTCAAAGCATTGAAGCCGATACCTTTGTCGGATTTCTTGACTGCCTCGGCAACTACACTGCCTTCCTGACCTGCATTGTTTGCAATCTGGCGAACAGGTTCCTCGATAGCGCGTTTGACGATTTCAACGCCGACTTTTGCGTCGCCTTCAACTTTAACATCATCAAGAGCAGGAAGAATATCGATAAAGGTTGTGCCGCCGCCTGCGACTATACCTTCCTCGACTGCCGCGCGTGTTGCGTTGAGTGCGTCTTCGATGCGAAGTTTCTTATCTTTCATTTCGACTTCGGTAGCCGCGCCGATTTCAATAACCGCTACGCCACCCGCCAATTTCGCAAGACGTTCTTGAAGTTTTTCTTTATCGAAATCGCTGGTCGTGTTCTCAATCATCTTGCGAATCTGCGCAACACGTGCCTTGATTTCGTTCTTGTCGCCGTTACCTTCGACAACAGTAGTTTCTTCTTTGGTTGCACGAATCTGACGAGCATGACCCAAATCAGCGAAAGTTACGCTGTCAAGTTTGCGGCCGAGTTCTTCACTGATAACCGTGCCGCCCGTGAGAATTGCGATATCTTCAAGCATTGCTTTGCGACGATCGCCGAAGCCGGGAGCTTTAACAGCCAAAGCTTTGAACGTGCCGCGCAATTTGTTGACAACGATTGTCGCAAGTGCCTCACCGTCAACATCTTCGGCGATGATAACCAAAGATTTGCCCTGTTTGACAACTTGTTCGAGAATCGGAAGAATATCCTGTATCGAAGAAATTTTTCTGTCGGTGATGAGGATATAAGGATCGTCCATAACCGCTTCCATCTTATCGGCATCGGTTACCATGTAGGGCGAAATATATCCGCGATCGAATTGCATACCTTCGACAACTTTGAGGTTAGTCGTCATTGTCTTGGATTCTTCAACCGTGATAACGCCGTCATTTCCGACTTTTTCCATAGCGTCGGCGATAAGCTGACCGATTTCGTTGTCGCCCGAAGAAATGGACGCAACTTGTGCAATGGCCTCTTTGCCCTCGACTTTTTTAGCGTTGTTCTTGATTTCTTCGACAAGTTTTGCTACAGCCGCTTCGATACCCTTTTTGATAATCATCGGGTTCGCGCCCGCAACAACATTCTTGAGACCTTCGCGGACGAGTGCTTGTGCGAGGAGCGTCGCGGTAGTGGTGCCGTCACCTGCTACATCGTTTGTCTTCGTCGCTACTTCTTTGACAAGCTGTGCGCCCATGTTCTCAAAGTGATCTTCGAGTTCAATATCGCGTGCAATCGTTACACCGTCGTTAGTGATTGTCGGTGCGCCGAATTTCTTTTCAAGAACAACATTGCGACCTTTGGGTCCCAACGTAACTTTAACCGCATTTGCAAGAGCGTCGACACCGCGGCTCAATGCGCGGCGTGCTTCTTCGTCAAACAAAATTTCTTTTGCCATAAAGTAATTACCTCCAAATTAACCTACTGAGGCGCACGGAAAATTTATCCTGCGCATATCGTTAACGGCATGAATCAGAGAATCGCCAAAATATCACTCTCGCGAATCACGAGATAGTTTTTGTCGTCGACTTTGACTTCACTGCCGGCATATTTATTGAAAATAACGTCGTCGCCTTCTTTGACTTCCATAGCCGCACGATTGCCGTTGTCAAGGAGTTTGCCGCTGCCTACCGCTACGACTTTACCCTTTTGCGGTTTCTCTTTGCTCGTCTCGGGCATTATTATTCCGCTTTTGGTTTTCAATTCAACCTCGGCGACTTCCACTACTACTCTGTCTCCAAGTGGCTTTATCATAAATATCTGCCTCCCAATATTAATTATCCTACTTTATTCGGCTTCTCTGCCGAACACAGGCGTTATGATAATCCCTATTCAACAAAAAGTCAAGATGTTTTTACTAAATCAAATTAACCGCAGAGATATCAACAACTTCGGTCGGGAAATTCTTCCGTTTATTTATAACATAATGCCGCGCAAACCAATCGCAACCGTTATAACTGTAAGTTGACAGTAGACAATCGTTAGTATATTCTTCGGGCAAAGGGGTGGGATTTTGATTAAAATAAAAAATTTGGGGCTGGTGCTCGGCAAATATGAATTGTTCAGCGGTTTTAATTTGGAAATCGGGCGCGGCGAAAAGGTCGGGATAATCGGCGGCGAAGGTTCCGGCAAAACCACTTTGCTTGATATTTTGGGCGGCAGAGTCTTGCCCACTTCGGGCGATGTAAAAATTAACGGCGAAGTTTTATCGGTTAACGGAAGTGTCTACGCTGATTTTTCCGAATTGCGTATGGCAGAAATGTCCGCCGTCGATAAACTCAAGCGCGCTTTACATGGCGTCGATGACGAAGAAATCATTTTACTTTTGGATGAACCGACGAATAATTTAGATGCCGACGGAATTGATTGGCTGATAAATTTCCTGCACGAACATAAAAATTTGACAAGCGTCATAGTCAGCAGCGACAGATATTTTTTACAGGAAACTTGTTCGCGGCTTATCGATTTGGGCGATATCGAATATACCCCGATAAAAATAAACTGCGCAAAACTTTTACCTACTTTGCCCGAAATTCCGATAGTCTTAGAAGCGCATAACCTTCTGAAAAATCGTGACGGTGAACCGCTCTTTAAAGATATAAGTTTCACAATAAGACAGGGACAAAAAGTTGCGTTCGTAGGCAAAAACGAGCGCGGCAAGGCTAAATTGCTCAAAACTTTGGCGACTGCTTTTCAAACGGGCGACAAGACAGGCGGTTGCCTACGCGGTTCCGTTGATTTCGCCGAAGGTGTTAAAATATTTTCCATGCCCAGAGTTTACACGGGTGCGGCGGCGAAAATCGAATTGGAAAAATTGGCGAACGCCGAAACTAATTTTCTCCTGCTCGATAATCCCACTGCTTGTCTCGATTTGCCCGCTATCAAAACTTTGGAAAAAGCTTTAACCGATTTTGACGGCACAGTTATTTTTGTTGACGAAGATCGCGCCTTCATTCAAGCTATCGCCAATCGCATTATCGATATCACCACGCAAGGCACTATCGATAGAATTTCTTCCTACGAAGATTTTCTTGCCAACGAAACTGTTAAAATACAGATTGCAGAGAAGTACAATATAAAAAATTAATCCTTGGGAGATGACGAAAATGGCACTGAGAGGTATACGCGGTGCAATAACAGTCGAGAAAAATTCACGTGAAAAAATTTGGCAGGCGGCGCAATTTCTCGTCACCGAAATTTTCGCGATGAATGAATTACACCCCGACGAAGTGGGCGCACTTATTTTTTCCACAACCGAAGATTTGACGGCGGCTTTTCCCAGTTCGGCTGTAAGGCAATTACCGAAATTCAGATTCGTACCCGTATTCGATACCAGAGAACCGGCAGTAGACGATTCCTTGCAAATGTGTATCCGCGTCTTGGTTCTTGCCGATATCGAATTTAAACCGCGCGAAGTCCGTCACGTTTATTTGGGCGGCGCACAACATTTACGCCCCGATTTGAAGATTGACTGATTTATTTCGGACAACTCCGAACAAAATACGAACGATTTCAACCTGAAACAATAATGAATGCCTGTTGCCGTGGTTTTGCGTTTTTGTTATACTTTGAGCGTGGCAAGGATGCTACGATAGGATTCAAGGGAACCCCAAAAGGAGTTGATTTATCATGAAACTCTTAAACACCGGTAACAGAAAACGTAAGACCGCAAAGGTTATTGAGGTGGCAGCTAAAACTAATTCGGTCAGAGAAGTTTCGTTCATCATGGTTGCCAAGGGCGTTATCGGATTCCGCGAAAGTGCTCACATCATCAAAATCGCGGAAGATACAAAGTGCGTTGTCAGCATAGCGTCGGGCAAAAAATTTGGTACTACATCGAGTATTCTTTCGTTGGTTAATCTCGGAATAAATTCGGGCAAAAGTCTCGTGCTCAACATCAAGGGCGAACAAAACGAAGAGGCTTTTCGTCAAATTTCCAAGATTATCGCCGGCGAAACTGATTCCAACAATTGAACTACTTAATCAGGTAATTGAAGCCGTATAAACGCGGTTCTTATAAATACTCTCTGAAAAAAAATCCCAACTTCAATCGAGGTTGGGATTTTTTATTGACATGAAGTTACGTCCAATAATCGCGCCGAAGTTTTCGATAACCGAAGTAAATCACCGCGCCGACAAATATAATCAGTTGACTTTGACTCCTTTTGTTAACCGTACGAAAGGAGTTTTCTTTTATTCTTCACCGAAAAATTCATATTCAACTGCCATACACATCATGTGGTAAATCGGCAAATGAAATTCCTGTATCGAATAAGCCGAATCGGCAGGCACACAAATAGCCGCATCCGATAAATGCCTGAGCCGTCCTCCGCGCCGCCCCGTCATCGCTATAACTTTCAAGCCCATAATCTTCGCCACTTCCACCGCAAACAATACATTATCCGAATTGCCGGAAGTAGAAATCGCAAGAAAGACATCGCCGCGCCGACCGATTCCGAAAACTTGTTGCGCGAAAATCAAATTCGGCGTCACATCATTTGCAAAGGCAGTCAGAAGGGAAGTTTCGCCGACCAAACTAATCGCAGGTAATGCACCCTGTAAATTCGCCTTGAAATATTCCACGTCGGAAGGAAACATTTCATTTGCACGCGCCAAAAATTCGGGCTTACAATCATCAATCTTACGCGGCAGAAGAAAACTTTTCATCAATTCGCCGACAATGTGCATCGCGTCCGCCGCACTGCCGCCGTTTCCGCATGTGATTAATTTGCCGCCGTTACCGAATCCCTCGCAAAGAATTTCCACCGACGCAAATATTTGTTCCCGACAAATTTCCAATGCCGGATAACGTTTTATAACGTCTTCGATTTTTGCTACTGTACCTTTTTTAATTGTAATCGCTCCTTTACGCCAAAAGACTGTCGATCTGTTTTCGCGATCGACAGCCTTGTTTTATTTTCCGTTGAAATTTTTACTTGACCTTAACGACAATATCCGCCTCGTCTGCATTTTCTACAACCTTGGCACCGTTATCGCTCAAGATTTGCGCCACGGTCTTGCAAACAGCTTGATTGCCGCATGTCAGCGCAACAGTTTTACCGCTGAGTAAATCGGAACCCGATTCAACGATTGAAATTTCGTCGCCGATACGAATTTGAGGAATAGGTTTATCTTCAACGTGAATGCTGCCCTCAAGCAAATCATCATGATCGTCGTTGAATTTGATTACGACATGACCGAGAGTCTTGATATTGTTGTTGACTTCGTTGCCTACGTTGAGAATTTTAAACTCGGAATCCGCTATTTTAAGGATATCACCGGGCTTAACGACATCCGTCAGTTTGTTACCGCTGTGCAATACCGAAAACTCGCGAAGCTCCGGCAGAACCATAGAATCATCAAAAATGACTAACATCTTGACCAGATTCGTGAACTTCGTGACTTCTCCGCCGATGCCCACGATTTTTGTACTGTAATATTTTTTAGCCATTAAAAACCCTCCAATACCCAACAAAATTACGCTCATCGAATCAGTTAACTCTCGCCGTATTAGGCTTGAATTTTCTGCAAAATCCTTACTAAGCGAAGTATATCAACCGCAATCGAATAAGTCAATCAATATACGGCTTAACGACAATCACATTGACGATAAAATTTTTTGTCTGTCTTAATTTCTGCAATGTTGTAATTTCCCCTGCCGTCATCCCAAAAAATTTCCGTCGTTGCAATTTATTTTTCGGCTTGATATATTTTGCTTGAAACATAAAGACAAACTCTAATCACGGAGGAAATAAAATTGGTTGAACTTTTGGCACCGGCAGGAAGTATCGAGGCATTAAGAGCGGCAGTGGAGGCAGGAGCCGACGCGGTTTATTTGGCAGGTGAAAAATTCGGAGCAAGAGCCTACGCCGAAAATTTCGCAGGGGATAATTTGGCGCGCGCCGTAGAATTTGCACATCTGCGCGGCGTTGCCGTTCACGTTACCGTTAATACGATTATCGCCGACGAAGAACTTGACGAATTCGCCGATTATATAAAATTTTTGAGCCGTTGCAATGTCGACGCGTTACTTGTTCAGGATTTGGGAGCCGCCGCACTGATTAAGAGTATCGCGCCCGAAATTCCTTTGCATGCCTCTACGCAAATGTCTATCCACAATTCCGAAGGCGTTAAAGCTTTGGCGGATTTGGGATTTAGTCGCGCGGTTTTAAGTCGCGAATTGACTTTGAAGGAGATTGAAAAAATTTGCGGTACGGCTCCGATTGAAACAGAAATTTTTATTCACGGAGCATTATGTGTTTGCTGGTCGGGACAATGTTTGATGAGCTCGATGATTGGCGGACGTTCGGGCAATCGCGGTCGTTGCGCCCAACCTTGTCGCTTACCTTACGAATTGATTGACGACAGCGGCAAAACTCTTCTGCGCAGTGCCGGAAAATATTTGCTCAGCCCAAAAGATTTAAACACACTCGATTTACTTCCGCAACTTGTCAAAACAGGTGTGACTTCTTTAAAAATCGAGGGACGAATGAAAAGACCCGAATATGTTGCCACGGTGGTTAAAGTCTACCGCGATGCACTGAACAATAATTGTTCCACGAATGATATTGACCGCCGCAAATTGGCGCAAATTTTTAATCGCGATTTCACGACGGCTTATCTCGAAAAAAATCCGGGACGAAATTTAATCAGCGATATGAAACCGAATAACCGCGGAATTTTAATCGGGCGTGTTGCCGAAGTTCAGCGCGATAGAATTGTCCTGAAATTGAATGGCGAAGTGCATATCGGAGATCAAATAGAAATTTGGATTAAGGTCGGCGGACGCGTAACTTTCACTGCGGAAGAAATTGACAGCCGCAATGGTTTATGTTCGATTAAAGTCGAAAATACGCGCGGCATTCGCATGCACGACAGAGCTTTTAAAATTTTCGATGCGCAATTAAGCGAAGAGGCTCGCAAATTTTTTACGGGTGTATCCGTACGCAAAATCCCCGTTGACGCAAATATTACCGTCAAAATCGGCGAACCGTTGACTTTGACGATGACCGACATCGACGGAAATGTTGCGACAGCCCAAACGAATTTTATTGCCGAAGCCGCCAAAAATCGCCCGTTGACAATCGAAACTTTGACGAATCAAATTGGTAGGTTAGGCACTTCGGTTTTCGCGCTCGATAAAATTTCCGCCGATATCTCCGACGATAATTTGATGATTCCCGTCAGCGAATTAAACGACGTACGCAGAAAAGTTGTGAGTCAACTCGAAACGCTGCGATTAAAAAAATTTTCCCGTGAAAGTATCGCCGCACCCGAAGTCAAAAACTTTCCGCCGTACGAATTCGACAGAACGAAGATTGTTGCTCAGGTTGATACACCCGAAAAAGTTGCCGCCGCACTCGAGTCGGGTGCCGATGAAATTTTATTTGGCGGGGAGACTTTCACTAATCGCCCCGTGAAAAATATTGTGCAAGTTATGGATACCGTCCACGCCAAAGGCAAAATTTTTTCATTGGGGACGCCGCGCCTTGTTCGCGAAAACGAATTGACCACGCTCGAAAAATATCTGTCCGTTGATGATATCGATTCCGTTTACGTCCATAATCTTGCCACTCTGCGCATGGCGAAACGTTTGACAGCTGCGCCCATTCGCTCCGATTTTTCTCTGCACGTCTTCAATCTGTCGACAATTAATTTTCTGCTGACTATGGGTGTCGATTCCGTTACTCTTTCGCCCGAATTAAATCTCAATCAAGTTAAATCGTTGGCTAAAAAATCTCCCCTACCCGTCGAATGCATTGTTCACGGACGACAGGAGTTGATGATTTCCGCTTACTGTGTCCTCGGCAGTTTTTTGGGCGGTCTCGATAAGGGTGCGTGTCCTCATGTTTGCCAAACCAAAAAATTTTTTCTGCGTGACAGGAAAGATGAATTATTCCCCGTCGTGACAGATCAATTTTGTCGCATGCATATTCTCAACGCAAAAACTTTGTCGATGATTGAACATCGCGCAGATTTCGGGAATGTGTCGAGACTTCGCATTGACTGTCGCTATTTGACGGTTGAAGAAACTGCGCAGATTATCCGCGCGTATAAATTCGGCGGCACGGAGATTGAAAATTTCACTCGAGGACATTATTTCCGCGGTGTAACCGAAATTTAATCGAGGTGATTTATCATGAAGAAAATTTTTCCGCTAATGGTTTTCGCGCTAATCTTGGGTATTCAAAGTCTTTGCGGTGCGGCTAAAATTTCCGATGGTACTTTTCAAAATCATGAAGACTTAATTTGTCCTGTAGTGAGCACGGGCGACGCGGTTGTCGATAGAAAAATTAACGTCGCAATCATTGCGGAACTCGACAGATTTACGACGAGCGTCTACAATGCCAAAATGTTTAACGGTTGGAAAATCGAAATGATGAAGTCGCGTTACGTTATCGGTTGCAATGAAAATTTCGGTACAAAAATTTTGAGCCTTATTTTCGACGAAAAAAATTCTTTCAAGGACAGAAATAACTCTTCGCACTACATTCACGGATTGAATTTCGATACGACGACGGGCGAAATTTTAAACATGGATTATTTCATAAAACAGGGGAATTTTTACGACAGGGAAGAATTTACAAGACACGTCGAAAGAAAACTTTTGGAGTATTGTCGCCGCGAAAATATTCAACCGTTGCCCGACGCGATTCCCATCAAAGATTTGCCCGATTACTACAATTTCTACCTTGATAAAAATATACACTTGTATTTCATTTTTCAATACGACTCGGGTATCGCGATTCTGCCCCGTGAAGTCGGTGTCGTCGATTTGGATTTAAACTCATAACACAATGAAATAATTTTCATGGGAGGAAATTTTTATGCGGAAAATTTTTTTGGCAACGGTGTTCGCGCTAATCTTGGGCTTGCAAAGTTTTTGCGGCGCGGCAGTGATTAATGAGGCTCGTCACTACGAACACGAAAACATTATTTACCCCATGGTTGATGTCGGCGATTTCAAAATCAATACCAAGATAAACAATGCAATCGAGGCGGAAATTAATCGGTTTATCGATTCGGCTTACGGCAACGCAAAGGATATCGATGCCAAAGTTGCGGATATTCGTTCAAGTTATGAAATCGGCAGCAATCAGAGCGGTAACACAGTTATTCTCAGTGTACTTTTGACCGAAAGTCAATATTACGAAGGCGCGGCACATCCCGCAACTTTTCAACGCGCTTTAAATTTCAACACTTCTTCCGGCGAATTGATGGACATAACTTACTTGACGGACATCGGATCTGGTGTAAGCAAGGACGAATTACTCAAGAAACTTGAACGCAAACTTATCGAAAAATGCAAACGCGAAGATCTTTTCTTGTACGAAGACGCGACGCCATTGAAAGCTTTGCCCGACGAATTTTATTGGGATAAAAATTTACACGTACACTTTATTTTCCAGCAATACGAAATCGCTCCTTACGCGGTAGGCATTATTGATGTTGACATCAACGGCTGATTAAAAACTTTGACGAAACAAAAAGCGACTGCCTTTAATCGGGCGGTCGCTAACTTTTTTGTTGACGCCGAAAATTTTTCGCAATTCAACAAGGAAATTATGCGCTTCGGTGGTTTAATCCATGTCGAAAGATAACCTTTTTATATCTCTTCTTCGTCGTCGAAAAGCTTGCTATGTATTTCTTCCTTCGGTTTCTTCGGCGGTTGCATAATCAAGCGAACCGCTTTTTGAATTGTATCACGAAACTCAAACGCTTCCCGAACTTCTTCTTCGTTGAAAACCGGATGCGGCTTATCCGACAAGCCTAACAAATAATCTGTTGTGACACCGTACGTAGTGGCTATCTTTATCAAAATTTTTGCTCCCGGTAACATTTTCCCCACTTCGTAAGGCTGGTACGACTGTTGTGTTACTCCCAACGTATTCGCCACATCCGCCTGTGTTAATCCGTATCTTTTCCTAAACCTTCTTAAAGCTTCGCTTACTTTCATTGTAATCTCCCCTTTCTTTTTCAGCATTGTACAAATTAATTTATGTCTTATCAATCCGTTCATTACGTTTTTGCAAAGAAACACTTACGGTAAGCGTCTGACCGAAACAAAAAGCGACTGCCTTTGATTTGGCGGTCGCTAATTTTTTATGTTGACGCTAAAATTTTTTGATTAACTTCTGTTTTCCATCGCGACAAGTTTATCTGCGCCGTAACGTTTACGCAAGACAGGTTTTTCGATTTTGCCCGTAGCATTGCGCGGCACTTCGGCGAAAATAATTTTCTTTGGGCGTTTGTAGCGCGGTAACTCCAAACAGAAATTATTTATATCCTCTTCGGTGCATTCCGTATCGGGTTGGAGTTCAATGATAGCGGCGGAAATTTCGCCGAGACGTCTGTCGGGCAAACCGATAACCGCAACGTCTTTAATCTTGCTGAACTTATGTAAAAAGTCCTCGATTTGCACGGGGTAAATATTTTCGCCGCCGCTGACTATAACATCTTTCTTGCGGTCAACCAGGAAATAAAAACCTTCATCATCTTGCATAGCCATATCACCCGTGAAAAGCCAATCGCCGCGCAAAACTTCGGCAGTAGCTTTCGGATCGTTGTAGTAGCAAGTCATAACGCCGGGACCTTTTACACATAATTCGCCTACTTCGCCCTGCGGAACCGTTTCGCCGTTCTCGTCGACTATCTTGCATTCCCAACGATAACCGGGTACTCCGATTGCTCCGACTTTGGAAACATTTTCCAAACCGAGATGAACACAGCCGGGCCCCGTCGATTCGCTCAAACCGTAATTTGTATCATAGTCATGATTCGGGAAATATTTTTTCCAACGACGAATCAAACTGGGCGGCACGGGTTGCGCTCCTATATGCATAAGTCGCCACTGACTTAAATTATAATCTTCAAGCTTGATATCGCCGCGATCCAATGCATCTACAATATCCTGCGCCCAAGGCACCAGTAGCCAAACGATTGTACAATGTTCCTTTGATACCGCATCCAAAATTATTTCGGGTTTCGTACCTTTTAACAAAACCGCTTTGGAACCTGCGACGAGGGAGCCCATCCAATGGAATTTCGCGCCCGTATGATATAACGGCGGTATGCACAGAAAATTATCTTCGCGTCCCGTGCGATGATGTTTCTGCTCCATTTGCGCCGCTTGCGTTAAACTCCTGTGCTTATGTAAAATTGCCTTCGGAAATCCCGTTGTGCCCGAAGAAAAATAAATCGCGCCGTAATCGTCATCGGTAATTTCGCCGACATCGGGCTTGAGACTTGAATAATCATCTACCATGATGTGATAACTTTCCGCAAAACTCGGGCAATTATCGCCGACGTAAATTAACAATCTGCCCTTGCTCAAACGTTCGGCATTTGTCTCGATACGCCCGATAAATTCGGAACCGAAAATTATCACATCTACTTCCGCCAATTCTGCGCAGTACAAAATTTCCGCGGCATCGTAACGGAAATTAAACGGCACGGCAATCGCACCGGCCTTGAGTACACCGAAATAAATCGGCAACCACTCAAGACAATTGTACATGAGGATAGCGACTTTATCGCCGCGACGAACACCGCGCCCGATTAACAGATTGGCGCAACGATTTGCCTTTTCGTCGAAAACTTGCCACGTTATTTCACGACGATACGGCGCAAACGTGTTAGACTCAATCAAGCTGAATTCTTTCCACGTCATGCGACGCCCGTCCGCCACGGTTGGATTCAATTCCACGAGCGCAACTTCATCACCGTAAAGTTTGGCGTTACGCTCCAGATATTCAATTACCGGCATAAAATTTTTAGCTCCTTTGCTGAAAAATTATTAACACAAAAAATTTCCGTGAATCAAAAACTCAGTTATAATTCAAGACGAAAAAAATTTCCCCTTGTACGGCAAACGGCAAGGGGCTATTTTATTTTAGGATTGTCACTGATTTTGACTGTCGGGCGGTGCGGCTACATGCCTCTGCGTATTGGCGTAAATCATTTCGGTTAATTGCGCGGCTATTTCGGGTTCCATCTTTGATAAAATTTGCGCGACAGAATCCTCACTCATGCGCTGGAAAATCAAAATAGTCGTGTCCCATTCCACATTAATCAAGGCATTTGCCGCGGCTTCGGGTTTCATGTTCTCGTAAATCCTTGCCAATCTTGTAATGCGTTTTTTCTCTTCCGTCTCACGTTTTGCGCGTTGTTCGTCGATTGCCTTCGTATCTACTTTAACTTCTTTGGGTTTTTCTTCCTTCTTAGGTTTTTCTTCTTTCTTAGGCTCCTCGGGTTTTGGTTGTTCCGGTACCACAGCTACTTCGGGTTTTGGCTCGGGTTCGGGCGGCGGATCCGGTTCGGGTGGTGGTTCGGGCGGCGGCCACTCTACACCCTCGGGCACCTTGAAATATCTGTTATTACCCACGAACGGCAAACGATATAATCCGAGTTCTTCATTAAGCATCGCGACATCTTCATCGCTCAACGCATCGAATTTTACCGCCGCAACAAAGGCCGCTACCGTCAAAATCATCAGCACTATCACGCCGATTATCATGTTGCGTATTTTGCGCAGGACGTTTAAGATTTTATCTTTCAAAAGATTTCACCCCATGTTAACTCATACGACACAAAAACCATTTAAACTGATTGATTCTGTTATCTTCGGCAATTTCCTGCCGCAAAAACTTACGGCTGAAAATTTTCCTGTAATTTTACTGAAAGGATGTGACAGGCGCAATAAAAATTTTTGTGCCGATTAAATGGAACCATGTCAACTTTGTCCGCGAATGTGTCGCGTCGACAGAATAAACAAACTCGGGTTTTGTCATGCGCCCGAAAATTTGCGAATAGCTTTGGTAAGTTTGCATAAATGGGAAGAACCTTGTATTGTCGGCGAACACGGCGCGGGGACGATTTTTTTTTCTCATTGTAATTTGAAATGCGTCTACTGTCAAAACTTTAATATCAGTCATGACGGATTCGGGGCGGAAATTTCTGCCGAACGTCTCGCCGAAATTTTTTTGGAGCAACAGGCTCGCGGCGCGGCAAATATCGAATTGGTTACGCCCACACATTATGTTCCGCAAATTTGTACGGCGATTGACCTTGCCAAAAGTAACGGGCTTCATCTGCCGATTGTCTACAACTCCAATGCCTACGAAAATCTTGCGACGCTTGAAATGTTGCGCGGTCGCGTCGATATTTTTCTGCCGGATTTGAAATACGTTGATGAAGTTGCCGCCGTAAATTTTTCAAACGCTCCGAATTATTTCGACGTGGCAACCGCCGCCATAAAAAAAATGTTTGAATTGGTCGGAGCTGCGCAGATTGTCGACGGACAAATGATCCGAGGAATGATTGTGCGTCATCTCGTCCTTCCGAATTTTCGACACGATGCAATTAAAATCGTCGATTGGCTTTACAATACTTTCGGCGATGAAATTTTTATCAGCCTGATGAATCAATACACGCCGTTATTCGGTGCCGTCGATTTCAAAAAAATTAACCGCAAACTCACGACGTTTGAATATAATTCCGTAGTCAATCACGCGCAGGATATCGGCGTTAAAAATTGTTTCGTACAAATCGGGAAGACTGCCGACACCAAATTTATCCCCGATTTCAATCTTGACGGCGTGCGTCATCCTTGACAGCTCAAGAATACTGTCTTAGACTGCATGAAAAACTTTGGAGGGAAAATTTAAATGAGCAATCTTGAAGTCGGTATCGTCGGCTTGCCAAATGTCGGCAAATCGACGCTTTTTAATGCCATAACCAAAGCAGGAGCCGAGGCGGCAAATTATCCTTTCTGTACCATTGAACCGAATGTCGGCGTGGTTGCCGTGCCCGATAATCGTCTTAACGTCCTGACAAAACTTTACAACTCAAAAAAGACTACGCCGGCAAGTGTGAGATTTGTCGATATCGCAGGACTTGTCAAAGGCGCGTCAAAGGGCGAAGGACTAGGCAATAAATTTTTGGAACATATAAGACAAGTCGATGCAATCGCTCATGTCGTGCGCTGTTTCGATGACGAAAATATTACTCACGTATCCGATACAATCAATCCCTTGCGCGATATCGAAACGATTCAAACCGAATTGTGTCTTGCCGATTTGGATGTCGTGGAGAAACGTTTAACCAAAGTGACAAAGTTACTCAAATCGGGCAGTAAAGATGCAAAAGTCGAGGCTGAAATTTTGGAGCGAATCAAAACCGCCTTGGATGCCGCAACACCCGCAAGGAGTTTGGATTTATCCGAAGACGATTTAACCGTAATCCGCGACGCAAATTTGTTGACGCTCAAACCTATGTTGTATGTCGCCAATGTTTCCGAAAACGAACTCGGCGAAGAAAATGACTACGTCAAAAAAGTTCGGAAACTTGCCGCGGATGAAAATGCTCAAGTCGTCGTTATCTGCGCAAAGGTCGAGGAAGAAATAGCCGAACTCGACGAGGAAGAGGCAAAGGAATTTTTAACGGATTTGGGGCTTGACAGTTCCGGACTCGACAGACTTATTCACGCGGCTTTTGATTTGCTCGGCTTGATGACTTTCCTTACCGCAGGAGTAGATGAATGTCGCGCATGGACGATTGTCAAGGGTACGCCGGCAGTTAAAGCCGCAGGAAAAATTCATAGCGATATCGAACGCGGTTTTATTCGTGCGGAAATCGTCAACTACGACGACTTAATCAAATTGGGCTCGATAACCGCCGCGCGCGACAAAGGTCTTGTAAGACTTGAAGGCAAAGATTATATCATGCAGGACGGCGATGTTACTTACTTCCGCTTTAACGTTTGAGTTTTGAATTTAACAGATAAAAATTTTCGGGCGACGCTCAATCAAAGTGCCGCCCGTTTTTATTGCCAACAGTGACAAAAATTTTACAAAAGTTTACACCACAGTTATAACAACAATATCACGAGGGGAGGCTTTATTTTGACCATTGATGTAATGATTATAAATGCCTTTGTACTGTATATCGGTGTGATGATGGGTATCGGCGTTTACTATTACCGCAAGACACAGAACATGAGCGATTATTTTCTCGGTAATCGCAAACTTGGTGCGTGGGTCACTTCGCTCAGCGCGGAAGCCTCTGATATGAGCGGTTGGATGTTAATGGGCGTGCCCGGTTTCGCTTACTTCGCGGGATTGAATGCAGGTTGGATTGCGGTCGGCATTGCTATCGGTACGTGGGCGAACTGGCATTTCGTTGCCGCGCGACTCCGTCAATACACCGAACTTGCCGGTAATTCTCTTACTCTTCCCGAATTTTTACAGAATCGTTTCAAAGATACAAGCGGACTTCTTCGCATTGTTCCGGCAATTTTTATTTTGATATTCTTCATTCTCTACACGTCAAGCGGATTCGTTGCGGCAGGGAAATTATTTGAAACCGTCTTCGGTCTGCAATTTAAGTACGCAATATTTTTAGGCGCGGGATCTGTTGTTTTCTACACGCTTATCGGCGGATTTTTGGCAGTCAGCCGCACCGATTTTATTCAGGGCGTGATGATGTTCTTCGCAATTTTACTCGTGCCAATCTGCGCCATGATGAGTTTGGGTGGTCTCGAAAATACTGTTACGGCTATATCCGAATACAAGGCGACAATGTTTGCGCCGTTCACGAAACCCGACGGATCTACTTTGGGCGCGATTGAATTGATTTCGTTATTGGCATGGGGTATCGGATATTTCGGGCAACCGCATATTTTGGTCAGATTCATGGCGATTAAATCGACGAAAGAAATTCCGCAGGCAACTCGTATCGCTATGACTTGGGTTGTCTTGAGTTTGATTGCGGCAATCGCGGTGGGAATGGTCGGCGCGGTTTATTTGACTACTCCGCTTGAGGGCACAAATTCCGAAACTGTTTTTCTCGTCATGACCAATCAACTTTTTCCGCCGATAATCGCAGGTTTGGTATTAAGTGCGGTTTTGGCGGCAATCATGTCTACAGCTTCTTCGCAATTATTGGTCGCGGCATCCGCCTTCGCTCAAGATTTCTACAAGACTTTAATCCGTAAAGACGCCGAACAAGCCGAACTTGTTTGGATATCGCGCGCATCGGTTTTGGTTATCGCCTCAATTGCCGTTTATCTGGGCTTCAATCCCGACAGTTTCATTTTGGATATGGTTTCTTATGCGTGGGCAGGATTCGGCGCGGCTTTCGGCCCCGCATTGCTGATGAGTTTATTTTGGAAACGGACAACGCGTATGGGAGTTATTGCCGGTATAATCGTTGGCGGCGTTACTGTTTTGGTTTGGAAACAATTTAATCTTTTCGGCTTGTATGAAATCGTACCGGGCTTTATCTTCTCGATTATCGCAATCTATTTGGTCAGCAAATTGGATAAGGAACCCGATAGCGATATTCAAAAGACTTTCGACAAAGTCAGCCAAAGCAACATTTAATATCGGGACGAGGAATTGATATGAAAAAATTTTTGGTTACCCTGACGGCGTTTATCTGTCTTATTTCTTCCGGCTGTTTCCAAGGCAGTTCCAATCTTACGATTAACGACGACGGAACGGTCTTTCTTAAAAATCGTTTCTTGGGCGTACCGTTTATCGCCGAACAAATGGAACAGCTCAAGAAAAATTTTGAAGACAAATCCAATGCCGAAATTTCGCCCGTATCCGAAAACAATTTGAGCGGCTACGAAGTGACGATGAATTACCCCGATGTCAAATCTTTCGCGGCGGACGGTATTTCACTTTACTCAACGCATGAAGGCAAATGTAAGGGAATCAGAATGAAAGACAATTGGTTCTTTGACGTCTACAATTTCGATTTGCTTTTCTCCAATGCAAGTCAATTTTCGCCGACGGAAGCCGCTGCCGTTCAAAGTATTTTATCGCAAGTAGCTTTCGATATGACAATCGCTTTGCCTTACGTCCCCGACAGTCATAACGCGGATAAAATCGACGCTACGAATAAAATTTTGACGTGGAATTTGGCACCGGCAATGCTCAGCGGTAACGATAAACACATGCGCGTTCAATTCAAAATTTGGAACAAAAGTCATGTCGTCTTAACGTTAATCTTCGGAGTAATTTTGTTTGCGGCGACAATGTTTTTCTTTAACAAGGTACGCGCCGAGGAAAGTGAAAGTATCGCAAAAGATTTACGGTTAAAACGAAATATTTTCGCAGGATTACTTGCGGCACTGCTGATAATTTCAATCGGTATGCTGTTAATCCCCGTGGAATTTACCGACGCCGATATCATTTCCGCCGTTGCCCGCGATTGATGAAAGCAGGTGATTAACGTGAAAATACAGGGCGCAGTTATCTTGGAACAGGGTGTAACATTCGCGGTGGTGGCGGTAAATCGTACCGTGACCAATTACACTTCAAGAGCTATCCGCGTTCGTCATCAACTGGCGCAATTCTTTCGCAACATGCCGATAATTTTGATGTCGCAGGATTCAAACGGAACACCGCATTATTACGGGCGAAAGGATATAGTTGATTTCCTGCAATCGATTCGATTGGATCAAATACCGTGGAAAGAGTATCACATTTATTGAGGTCGTTTAATGGAAAAAATTTTAATGCATATGTGTTGCGCGCCGTGTTCGTGTTATCCGACGGAAAAATTGCGCGCCGAAGGTTTTGAGCCCGTCGGATATTTTTTTAATCCTAATATCCATCCGCATCAAGAGTGGCGACGACGACTTACTACCGCGCGCGAATTTGCCGAGAAGGTCGGCATAAAAATTTTCGTGCATAATCATTACGGTTTGCGCCAATACCTGCAGAAAGTTTCAAGCCTCGTCGATGATTCCGATACGATTCAATATCCCGACGGTTTCCATAAGCGTTGCGCCGTTTGCTATGCATGGCGTTTGAATGAGGCTGCCCAATTTGCCGCGGAAAATAATTTCAAAATCTTTACGTCAACTCTTTTCTACAGCCGTCATCAAAATCACGAGCTGATGAAAAAAATTGCCGAACAGGCGGCGAAAAATTTCGGTGTGGAATTTTTTTACGAAGATTTTCGCATCGGTTGGCAACGCGGCATTGATATCAGTTTGGAACTCGAATTGTATCGGCAAAATTATTGCGGCTGTATCTTCAGCGAAGAAGAACGATTCAGTAACGATTTGCGTAAGGCGCGGAAAAAATTTTTTACTCAAAGCAAACAGGACGCCGTAGTTACCGCCGATTAAATTTTCGTCTGTCGATAAATTTTTGTGCTATAATGCTCCGTACAATTACTAAGGAGGTTTCTTTAGTTGAGTTTCTTCCAATACATAAACCGGACACTGAATTCGTCGCGCTCACTGATTTTGTTCGCGATGTTCGCAGGATATTTTTTTCTCCGGACAACTTTACTGCCGCTTGCTCACGACGATTTTAGTTATGCCTTCATATGGGACGGAGCACACGGCGGAAATTTGGCAATGATGCAAACAGGTTCGCCCGAAATCGAATACAGGGAGCGTGTCAGTTCCTTCTCCGATATTTTTGAATCGCAATGGTCTCATTACTTCACATGGGGCGGCCGCGTCTTTGCTCATACGCTGATTCAATTTTTCTTGTGGATTGGCAAACCGTATTTTAACGTAGCAAATACAATCGTCTTCATTCTGTTGATTTTGGTCATAATCAATTTGGCAAATACTTGGTTAAAAATTTCGCGCAAGGCTCTTATCTGGATTTTCCTGAGCTTGAATTTATTCGCCGCGTGGAGTATCAATACAATGTTTTGGCTGACGGGTTCATGTAATTACATGTGGATGTCATTCGTGCAACTTTTTTTCCTGACACCGTATGTCAAAGCCTTGAGATCTAACGACGCGGGCGATTCAAAATTAAACGTCGTGATAATGATTGTGCTGGGAATTTTGGCAGGTTGGTCGAATGAAGTCGGCGCATTGGTCACAATTTTTTTGGCAACGATAATGGTGATAATGTGCCGCGCGCAAGGAGTTTTCAGAACGTGGATGGTTGCGGGACTTGCCGTAGCGATTATCAGTTGTTGCTTTATGATTTTGGCTCCGGGGAATTTTGAACGGTTATCTATCGCGCGTCCCGATTATCATTACTCCCTTGACATTCTATGTTCGTATTTGACGGGATCTTTTCCGCGAATAATCGCCGCTGATTTGATAACACTGATTCCGATGTTTATTTACTTCGGGCAACGTGAACCGGGCAAACTCAACACGAACGAAATTTTAATGCTACTGTTTTCAATCGGCGGATTTTTGGTGCCGACGATTATGTTATTCGCGCCCGAATTTAATCTGCGCATGTCAATGCCGTCAATGGCGTTCACATTGGTTGCGTCGACAAGTGCGATTTTGCAGTTGGAACGTTCTGATTTCAAATTGTCAATGCTGATACCCGAAAGTTTTCTGCGCGGCGTATCTGTAACTTTAACTTCGTTGCTGGTATTTTATTTCGCCACGTTGATTTACGTAGATATTTCCGTATTCAATTCTTCACGGCGACAAGTGCGATACATGCAACGTCACGCGGATTTGGAAACGATTGAATTAACGCCCTTGTATGTTCGTCATCGTTTCGATTGCATTCAGGGCGATAGGACTGCCGTACCATACATGCATTATCTGGGCGGTTTGACCGAGGATAAAAATTTTTACATAAATCTGTTCGTCGCACGATATTACGGCGTGAAAAGCGTTGTGGGCGTGCCCGAATGACATTAACGGAAAGGAAGTTGCTTAAATGGATGATTGTGTATTCTGCATGATTGCCGACGGGAAAATCCCCGCGCAAAAAGTTTACGAAGACGAAAAAGTTATCGCGTTCAAAGATTTATCGCCGCAAGCTCCCGTACACGTTTTGATTATTCCTAAGAAACACATTCAAAGCGTCGCGAAACTTCAAAGCGAAGATAAAGATTTAGTGTCGCATATTTTCGTCGACGTCGCTCCGAAGTTGGCAAAAGATTTAGGCGTAGATGACGGCGGTTTTCGTCTTGTGATTAACACGGGCGAGGACGGCGGTCAAACCGTCAATCATCTGCACGTTCATTTATTGGGCGGCAGAAAAATGACTTGGCCACCCGGCTAAAAATTTTATCCGAAAAAATCGACGCGGTTGTTACTGCTTAATGCAAGCGACCGCGTTTTTTGTCGAATATTCTGCGCCGTATCTCAAAATTAATCTGCTTTATGTTGCAGGAAATACATTTGTGTTAACGAATAAATTTTCATGCAATAATTGTTAACCTTTATGGGAGAGGTGATTTTTTATGGAAATGCTTTTAGGTTTCCTTGTACTGCTTGTGTGCTTACTTGTAGGCGTACGGCATGGCGGCATCGGTCTTGCCGTCATAAGCGGTATCGGTTTGGTTATTTTTACTTTCGTCTTCGGATATAAGCCGGGTACTCCGCCGATTGATGTTATGTTGACGATTTTGGCGGTTGTTACCTGCGCAGGTTTCCTGCAAACTTCGGGCGGTTTAACAGTCATGCTCAAGTACGCCGAAAAATTTCTGCGTAACAATCCGAAACACATCACTATTCTTGCTCCGTTAACTACTTGGTTTTTAACAGTCCTTTGCGGTACGGGTCACGTTGTCTATACAATGTTCCCTATCATCTACGACATTGCAATCAAGCAGAATATTCGCCCCGAGCGTCCTATGGCTGTCGCGTCGGTTGCCTCACAAATGGGTATCTGCGCCTCGCCCGTATCCGTCGCTATCGTTTCTATCGTCGGCTTTATGGCTACAGCCGGTTATAATTATTCCGTCATGCAAATTTTGGCTGTTGCAATGCCTGCCACGGGCTTAGGCGTTTTCTTCGCCGCGCTTTGGAGTTATCGCCGCGGTAAAGATCTCGACAAAGATGAACGTTTCCAAGAGTTTATTAAAGACCCCGAAAACAAAGCTTACGTCTACGGCGACACCGAATCCCTTATGGATAAAGAATTACCTGCAAGCTATTATTATGCGATGTTTATTTTCTTCGCAGGAATTATTGTTATCGCCGCGCTCGGCAACTTCTCCGATTTACTTCCGCATTTTGAAAATGCCAAAGGCGTTATGAAACCGATTTCAATGACCGCCGTCATTCAGATGGTTATGTTGCTTGTCGCGGCTATCATTCTTATCGTCTGCCAAGTCAAAGCGAAAGATGTCGGTAACAGTCAAGTATTTAAATCCGGTATCGTCGCACTCGTTTCGGTTTACGGCGTTGCTTGGATGGCAAATACCTATTTCGGTGCGCATATGGCTTTCTTGAAAGAATTTTTAGGCGAAGCTGTTTCGTCATATCCGTGGGCGTTCGCTATCATCGCGTTCTTGACTTCAAAACTTGTTAACTCACAGGCGGCGGCAATCGCTATCGTCTTCCCGATGGCTTTGAGTGTCGGCATGGATCCCGTTCTTATCATGTCCTTTATCAGTGCGTGTTACGGTTACTTCTTCCTGCCTACTTATCCTTCCGATTTGGCTTGTATCGGTTTCGACCGTTCGGGCACTACTCGCATAGGCAAATACATTTTGAATCACTCATTCATGATTCCCGGACTTATCGGCGTTATCAGTGGTTGCTGCGTCGGTTTCATCATGGCTCATATCGTCTTGTAAAATTCCGTACGGAAATAAAAAGTACTCGACACGCGAAAGTTTATCGCCGGTCGAGTATTTTTTTGTGTCGAAAAATTTTTGGTTAACGGAATCAAAAAGAGCCTGCGCATAACACGCAAGCTCTTGAATAATCGTATTAATGGCGGAGGGGGTGGGATTCGAACCCACGGTAGCTTTTGACTACACTTGATTTCGAGTCAAGCACCTTCAACCGCTCGGACACTCCTCCGCAACGTAGGCAATACTAACACGCAAAATTTTTTCTGTCAAGATTTACTTGCCGAAATAACGATCGTAGAGACCTTTGAAACCTTTACCGTGACGCGCTTCGTCTTTCGCCATCTCATGGACGGTATCATGAATTGCGTCGAGATTGAGTTTCTTTGCAAGGGTTGCCAAATCTTTTTTGCCCTGACATGCACCGTGCTCGGCGGCGATACGGACTTTAAGATTTTCGGCCGTAGATGCGCTTACGACTTCGCCCAACAATTCGGCAAACTTTGCGGCGTGTTCTGCTTCTTCCAAAGCATAACGGCGGAAAGCTTCGCCGATTTCGGGATAACCTTCACGATGTGCCGCGCGCGACATTGCCAAATACATACCGACTTCGGTGCATTCGCCCGTAAAGTTTTGACGAAGACCCTCGATGATTTTTTCGTCTACGCCTTTGGCAACTCCGACTACATGTTCGTCAGCGAAAACCAATTCGCCTTTTTGCTCGACAAATTTATCGGCGGGTGCTTTGCAAATCGGGCATTCTTCGGGCGGAGCGTCGCCCTCGTGAACGTAGCCGCATATTGTGCATACATATTTAGCCATAATAAAACCCTCCCAAAACATACTGTTAATTCATACGCTTGAGGGGGATTATAACATAACAAAATTATTTTGGAAAGTATTTTTTTATGCACTTTCCATACGTTCGCCGACACTTCCGACACGTACTTCGTTCAAATTCAGTTGCGTATCGCCCATGGATTTTTTGAGCTGCTTGACGTAAATGTTACTGAATTCCTGCGCAATATCTTTTCTCGAAAAATAAAATCTCATATCCAATTGCGTTTCGTCGAATACGCGGAAAACCAATTCGACCGCGCCGATATGATCCGTCAGTACGCAGATACGCAACCATGTTTCTTTCTTATCTTTGCCGGTCTCTTCGTCATGCGTAGTCTCGTCGAATACATTCAGGTACGTCGGATAACTCGAAGTGTTATCGCCCATATACAGCGGCATCATCATTTGAAACGACTTTTGATTTTGCACGGTGGTATTCTCCGAACTCATCGCATGTCGGATTGAAGTAGCGAAGTCCGCAACATCTTTGCCGGCACGTTTGAGTTCACGCGCAGTCATTTTCGCCGGGATATTTGCCATGTCGCAAAGTTGCATGAACGCCCAAAGCCGCGGCAAGTCGGGTAAATTCTGTTGGACTGCCGCCTGTTGTACGGTCAACGGAACATTCTGTTGACAGAGCCGCAGAAGATTTTGTAAGTGTCGCGCCTCGGATTCGGGCATCATTTGTTGTGTGTTGTTTATGAAATTCTGTAGCATTGCCGATTCGCGCGGAGTCATATCCGAATTTTTCATGAGGAATTGAGCAAGATTTTTCATTACGTCGCCCGTTTGCGGAGTGTTTTGTAACGGCTGTTTAAGGAGCGTCGTTTTGGCGGCATCCATCAAATTGCGCATCTCCTGTTGTCGCTCAACGAAATTGCCCGTAAATACTCGCGGTTGCCCGTGCGTTGAATTTGTCTGCGATTGAAATTGCGCGGTGCCCGATTGATGTTGCGTTTGCGGCGCGTTTGATTGTCGTTGTTGAAAATTATTCTGTTGTGGCTGACCTTGCTGTAAATTCTGTTGCGGCTGATTCTGCTGTAAATTCTGTTGCGGTTGATTCTGTTGTAAATTCTGTTGCGGTTGATTCTGCTGTAAGTTTTGTTGTGGCTGATTCTGTTGTAAATTTTGTTGAGGCTGATTCTGTTGTAAGTTCTGTTGCGGCTGATTCTGTTGTAAATTCTGTTGAGGTTGATTCTGCTGTAAGTTTTGTTGGGGTTGATTCTGCTGTAAGTTTTGTTGGGGTTGACCTTGCTGTAAATTTTGTTGGGGTTGACCTTGCTGTAAGTTTTGTTGGGGTTGACCTTGTTGTAAATTCTGTTGCGGCTGATTCTGCTGTAAATTCTGTTGCGGCTGATTTTGTTGTAAATTCTGTTGCGGCTGATTCTGCTGTAAATTCTGTTGCGGCTGATTCTGCTGTAAATTCTGTTGCGGCTGACCTTGTTGTAAATTCTGTTGCAGTTGACCTTGCTGTAAATTCTGTTGCGGTTGATTCTGCTGTAAGTTTTGTTGGGGCTGACCTTGCTGTAAATTTTGTTGAGGTTGATTCTGTTGTAAATTTTGTTGCGGCTGATTCTGTTGTAAATTTTGTTGGGGTTGATTCTGTTGTAAATTCTGTTGCGGCTGATTCTGTTGTAAATTCTGTTGCGGCTGATTCTGTTGTAAATTCTGTTGGGGTTGATTCTGTTGTACGTTAGATTGCTGTTGCGGTTGTTGAGTTTGTTGCGACTGCTGTTGTGTCGTTACTTGTTGGCGTATCTGTTGCGCGGCAGTCTGCGGCTGATTTTGCGTGAATCGTCCCGTAAAATTTTTGAACATCGATTGAAAAAATCTTTGCGTCGGCGATTTCGTTCGAGCCTGCGCAAATTGACCTTGCTGACCTTGTTGTTGTGTCTGGGGTTCTTCCGCCGGTACATCTACGCCCGGGCGTGGCATGAAAAATTTTACCAACTGCTTTAAAAACTGAAAGCCCTCGGATTGATTTTGCGGCTGTTGTACGTTTACGGGAGCTTGTGCCAATTGCGCCAAGACTTCGTAAAGTGCTTGCGGAAGTTGTTCGGCGGTTTTGGCGTCCACCAGTTCAAAGGAGGCTTTTGACATCAATACGGGCTCGAAATTTTCGCCGCCCTCTTGTGTCACGATTGCATTTTTCAAATTCGTCAACAGCATTTGAGTTTCGTCGCTCAATTCCATTGAGTAACCTTTTTCGATTAGCATGCCGACCTGCGTCAACATTCGCGAAAACAACATCAACTGATCCGCCGAAAATCTTTGGCTCTCGACGGTGCTGCCTATTCCTTTCGACAATGTTGCTTCCAATGACATTGATTGCCGCAAAATATTTTTGACAACTTCACCGACTTCCTGCGGCAATTTTTCGATGCCGAATTTTTCTTCCGCCCCGATTTTGCCGAGCGTTGCCGCCATATCCTGTATCGCCGTCTTTAAATTTACATTTGTCTGCGGTTTAAACGCGTTACTTGACGAGCCGTCATCTTGTCGTCTTACCGAATCGACTCCGCCCTGTATTTGCTGTCGGTTTATCGGTCTTATCGCATTTGAATCTATCAATGGCATATTCGGTCATCTCCTTTGCCTACGGAATTTTATTTACCAAATTTTTTTCGATAAAGACGTCCGCACCAAATTCATGTACAGCTCAAAATTTTTCCTGTTACCTTTCGCGATAGTGTCGAGGATTAAACCGCACGCGAACGATAACAGCGATGCCAACATCATGAAACCGCTGACGATTAACGTCGGGAATCTGGGTACGGTTGAAGTTTTCAGGTAATCGAAGAGCACGGGGCAAAACATTCCCAAAGAAATTAACGCCAAAATCAGCGCAATCACTCCGAAAAATTGCAGTGGTTTATAATCGCGATACAAATTGAAAATCGTCATTATGACTTTCGCGCCGTCTACGTACGTATTCAATTTACTTTCGGAACCTGCCGGCCTGTCACGATAACTTACGGGCAAACTTTGCAGCGCAAGATTTTTGTCGAGTGCGTGTATCGTCATTTCGGTTTCAATCTCAAATCCCTGCGACAATACGGGAAAACTTTTCACGAACATCGGACTAAACGCGCGATAACCTGTCATCACATCTAAAATCGGCGTTTTTGGTCTCCAAAATAAGTTAATGAACTTGCGAACCATAACATTACCCACATTGTGAAAAGGCCGCTTGTTTTCGGTAAAGTAAGTCGAGGAAAGTCTATCCCCTATTACCATATCGGCTTTGCCGCTCAAAACCAAATCACACATTTCGCGCGCGTTTTCGGCAGGATAAGTGTCGTCGCCGTCTATCATCAAATAACAATCGGCGTCAATGTCGCGAAACATTGTGCGAATGACATTGCCTTTGCCTTGACGGTGTTCGTAGCGCACAATCGCACCTGCCGCCCGTGCGATTTTATCTGTGTCGTCGCTCGAATTGTTGTCGTACACATAAATTGTGGCTTCGGGCAAAGCTTGACGATAATCGCGGACAACCTTTTCAATCGTACGGCTTTCGTTGTAGCAAGGAATCAATACAGCAATTTCGGACATTAAACTTTCCTCCCGTATACGGTTAAAACTTTCATTTTGCATTTAAGGTTTCGAAATAATTTTTTCCGCCTCATCCAAAGTCAAAACAATCTTATCAATTCCCAAAGCATGTATCAACTTTGTCACGGGCGGCGGCTCCAAACCTGCGCAGGTTAAAATTTCTTCACGGGCAAACAAATCGCGCGGCTTGCCGTTGAATAAAATTTCTCCGTGCGCCAAAACAATCACACGGTCGGCGAATCGCGCGATATCGTCCATGTTATGTGAGACTAAAATTATCGTCACGCCGGATTTTTTTATCGCGCCGAATATTTCGCTCAATAAATTTTCTTTCGCCAAAGGATCCAATCCTGCGGTCGGTTCGTCGAGGATTAAATATTTTGGTTTGAGTGCCAATATCCCTGCGATTGCCACGCGTCGACGCTGTCCGCCCGATAATTCAAACGGCGAAACTTTTTTTAATTCGTCGCTCAATCCTACTTGCCTCATTGCCTCGTTGACGCGTGCGGATATTTCTTCTTCGCTCAAACCAAAATTTTTCGGAGCGAACGCTATATCACTTTCTACAGTCTCCTCGAAAAGTTGTTGTTCGGGATATTGAAAGACGATGCCTATCAGCCGCCGAATTTTTTTATCGGTGACTTTTAACCCGTCAATTTCGATACTGCCGCCCGTCAAATCAATCAGCCCTGCGACAAGTTGAATCAGCGTAGATTTTCCCGAGCCCGTGTGACCTGCTATTGCCAAGACTTCACCTTCGGCAACTTCAAACGAAATATTTTTCAGCGCGGTTTTCTCAAACGGCGTGCCAATCATGTACGTATAGCCCAAATTTTTTACGCTAATCATTTCAAAGCCTCCGCCAATTCTTCCGCCGTCAAAATTTTCTGCGGCAATTTGAATCCCTTTCGACGAAGACGATAAGCCAAATCCGCGGCGACCGGTACATCAAAGCCCAGCCGTTTCATCTCCTTGACGTCGGTAAAAATTTCGCGCGGCGTATCGTCACGAATAATTTTGCCCTTTTCCATTACGATAACTCTTTGCGCGGCGGCTGCCTCTTCCATGAAATGTGTTATGTAAATTATCGTAAGACCTTGCGCGTGCAGACGTTTAACCAGAGAAATAATTTCGCGTCTGCCTTGAGGATCTAACATTGCCGTCGGTTCGTCGAATACAATTACTTTCGTGCGCATTGCAATCACGCCGGCAATCGCTATTCGCTGTTTTTGTCCGCCGCTCAATTTACTCGGAGCAAAATTTTTATAATCGCTCATGTTCACATCGTCTAATGCCAAGTCAACGCGTTCACGGATTTTTTCGGGCGCAATCCCCAAATTTTCCAAACCGAACGCGACATCATCCTCGACAATCGCCGCAACTATTTCACTGTCGGGATTTTGGAAAACCATTCCGACATTTTCGCGTACGTGTTGCAAATTTTTTTCGTCCGCAGTATCGAGCCCGTCAACGAAAATTTTTCCTTCCGTCGGCAAAAGTAATCCGTTGAAATGTTTCGCGAGAGTAGATTTGCCCGAACCGTTTGTGCCGATTATCGCGACAAATTCCCCTGCCGCAATCGACAAGCTCACGCCGTTAAGCGCAAGCCTGTCGCCGTTCGTGCTCTTGTACGTGTAACTTATATTTTCGGCACGTATAAAATTTTTCACTTCGCCGCTATCAATTCTATTTCGCAAAGTGCACCCGCAGGTAAACTCTTCACCGCTACACAACTTCTTGCCGGTTTGCTGATGAAATATTTTTCGTAGACGGCATTAAACGCTTTGAAGTCGTCCATGTTCGCGAGGAAGCAAGTAGTTTTGAAAACTTCGCTGAAATCATATTCCGCCGCCGCGAGTATCGCCGCCAAATTTTTGCAACATTGTTCCGCCTGTTCCTCGATTGTCGTCGCCGTAATTTTTCCGACCGCAGGATCTATTGCTATTTGTCCCGATGTGTAGAGCATACCGTTAACTTTAATCGCCTGACTGTAAGGACCCAATGCCGCAGGTGCTTTGTCTGTTTGAATGATTCTCATGATGATAATACCTCCGAATTAAATTACGATAAATTTATTTTTATCGGGCTGATGTGTTGCCCGTCGGTAATCAAAAATTTTTAACTGTTCGCCGATTTAAATGACGCGTCAATTTCCTCAAGCGATTTGCGTTTGCTTTCGATACCCAAACTCAAGACGATAACCGAAATTATTACGAAGACCGACGCGAACATTACAAAAATTAATTCTATCATCGCATCGTTCGCCAAAAGTACGCCGACAAGTAACGGGGCAATCATGCCGCCGATTCTGCCGAAACCTGCCGCCCAACCCGAGCCCAATGCCCGAATTGATGTCGGATAAAGTTCCGGGGTGTACGTGTAGATGACTCCCCACGCGCCCAAGTTAAAGAAACTCATAGCCGCGCCCCAAAGTAAAATTGCTATCGCCGAATCCGCATCGCCGAAGAAATAACTGCATACGCCCGACATCAACAGGAACAGCGACAAAGTATATCGACGCCCGATTTTGTCGACCAGCATTGCCGCCGCGAAGTAGCCCGGCAATTGCGCCAATGTCATTATCAATACATATTCAAATGACTTGACGATTTCAAAACCTTGCGCAAAGACAATCGACGGGAGCCACATAAAAATTCCGTAGTAACTGAAGACAATGCCGAACCATGCAAGCCAAATCATCAACGTACGCACGCGGAACGGCTTTGACCATAATGTTGCCACCGTCAAGTTAAACGAATGAGTTTCCTTGGTTTTCAATTCGTCTTCGGTTATCGGTTTGCTTGCCACGTTTAAATTTTTTTCGAGCGATAAAATAATTTCCTTCGCCTCGTTTACTCTGCCTTTCGACATAAGATATCGAATTGATTCGGGCATATGCAGACGAATGATGAAGACGTAAAGCGCAGGCAATGCGCCAATCAGAAAAGCAATGTGCCAACCGAATCGCGGAATCAAAATGTACGAAATCAACGCCGCGACAAGCCAGCCGACACCCCAAAAACTTTCCAGCAAGACGATAAATCTTCCGCGCAATTGTGTTGGTGCGTATTCGCTCATCAATGTTGCCGCGACAGGTAATTCGCCGCCCAAACCAAAGCCGACCAAAAATCTGAAGACCAATAATGATTCATAATTCCATGCGACCGCGCAAAGTCCCGTTGATACGCTGTAAAGTATGACGGTAGCCGCGAAAACATTTTTACGCCCGAATTTATCCGCAATCGTACCGGCTAAGACCGCGCCCAATGCCATGCCGATTAATCCGACACTTCCGATCCAGCCGACTTGTTCGGGTGATAATCCCCATTCCTTCGCCAATATCGGCAATACGAACGAAATTAAACCCGTGTCCATTGAATCGAACAGCCAGCCCAAACCGGTAATAACCAATAATTTGTAATGGAACGACCCGACGGGCAAACGCTCCAATCTTTCCAAAACCAAAGCAATACAACTCCTCACGACACTGAAAATTATTAAACGGCTTGAATTTTATTTCACATATGTGGAAATTGCAAGCCTGGTAACTAATTTAGTGGTTGCCAATGTTTGTGCAGTCATATAAAATGTGCGTAGCGCAGGAAGTTGTTACATTGCCAAGGAGGCGATTAAAATGGATTTCGCGATTATCGGGACGGTTTCATCTTACATCAAACAAAAAAATCTGAACTTCGCCGCGAAATACAAAATACAAACAGGACAGACGATAACAAATGCGAACGGAAATTTGTCATGGACAAAGCCGGCATCTACATTCGACAAACTCAACGAGGCGGCGAAAACTTCCAAAAAGCAAGCGATTCAACAAAAACTTTCGTCCATCAAAAACAAACTGAAGAACGGGCAAAAAATTTCCGACGAAGAACTCGGATTCTTGCGCACAAATGATACCAAGACTTACAAGAAAGCGAAACACGTTATCGAGGCGCGTGAAGAGCTGGAAAGAGAATTGCGGCAGGCAAAATCAAAATCGGAAGCATGCGATGCAATGACAAGGGCAATGGTAAAAGCGTCTGCAAGCGCGATGGCAGAACTTTCCGCGCTCGGTCAAGGCGGCGGTGGTATAAGCGGAATCAATGCGGCAATGACCGCAGGCGTAGAAAATTCCGCAGATGTCGGAAATATTTCGGCAGGCAGTGAAATTTCTTCGGGCTCAAATCTTTTCGGCAACGATAACGCAAATATTTCGGCGGATACAAATGTTAATGTTGACGGCGAAAATACTTCCGCGAACGGCGACGGAAAAAATCAAACTTTGGCGGACGTTAACGAAAACATTCAAGCGATAGGCGAACGCGCAACTTCTGAGCTCAGTAAAATTATCAACGCCGGCGAAAAAATTTACGGCATGAAAAACTTTGGTCGTGATACCACAACGCCCGAAGATATTAAGGAAAAATATTTGTGGACTGTCCGCGCTCTTCAAGACGAATGGGCACGATTCACCGATTCGGACGAATACAAAGATTTGCCCGAACATATTGTCGATGAAGTTATCGAATGTAAGCGACAAGTTTCCGCGCCCAATCGCAAAGCAATCAACGCCTATCGTACGGCAAGCAATTTCAAAATATAAATTTAATTTGGTGATGATATGTTCGAGAGAAAACAGACACGGCAAATCAGCGTCGGCAAAATTAAAATCGGCGGCGGTGCTCCGATTAGTATTCAGTCAATGACGAACACGAAGACGCAAGACGCGATTGCGACGGTCGAACAAATTCGACGGCTGTCGGAAGCAGGTTGCGATATCGTGCGCGTTGCCGTACCCGATATGATTGCCGCGAAGACTTTGAGCAAAATTATTTCGGCAGTTGATGTCCCGATTATTGCGGATATTCATTTCGATTACAAACTTGCATTGGAATCAATTGCGCAAGGCGTGGCGGCTCTTCGTTTGAATCCGGGCAATATCGGCGGCGCGGCTCACGTTCGCGAAGTCGTCAAGTCTGCGCAGGCGGCAAAAATTCCGATTCGTATAGGAGTCAACGCAGGATCTTTGAGCCGTAAACTTCTGCAGAAATACGGCGGCGCGACGCCCGAAGCATTGGTAGAATCCGCATTGGAACACGTTGCGATTTTGGAGGCGGAAGATTTTTACGACATAAAAATTTCGCTCAAAGCACATGATGTGCCGCTTACTCTTGCCGCTTACAGATTGATGAGTACGAAGAAAAATTATCCGCTGCACTTGGGAATAACCGAGGCAGGTACTGTAAATTCGGGCGTGATAAAATCGGCGGTAGGCATCGGCGCACTTTTGGCGGAGGGCATCGGCGATACAATGCGTGTTTCGTTGACAGGGGATCCTGTTATCGAAGTGCAAGTCGCCAAAGAAATTTTAAAGTCGCTCGGTCTTCGTGACGGCGGTATAACTTTTATCTCCTGCCCAACTTGCGGACGAACCTCGATTGATTTACCTGCCATTGCCGCGCAGGTTGAAGAAAAACTTTCATCCGTCGAGAAAAGTTTAACGGTTGCGGTTATGGGCTGTATCGTCAACGGCCCCGGCGAAGCGCGGACGGCTGATGTCGGAATTGCGGGCGCGGACGGCGAAGGAATTATTTTCCGCAAAGGTGTCATTGTTCGCAAAGTGCCCGAAGCAAATCTTGTTGATGAACTATTCAAGGAGATTGACCAAATTTTATCCGAAAGATAATCGACGATTGTAAAATAAAATCCCTTCCGATTTCGGGAGGGACTTTTTGTTTTAGAAAAAATTTTCAGCTTAATTGAGTCAATGCGGCGTTCAATCTTTCGAGCGAAACTTTTTTACCGAGCAGATATAAAATTTCCGTGACGCCGCCGGGAGTAACTTTTTGCATTGAAAGTGCGATTCGCAACGGCCACATAACCGCGCCGACTTTTATGCCCGAAGATTCCACGAACGCAGAAATTTTTTCGTTGAGCGTATCAAGCGTCCAATCGTCTACTTGTTCGAGAATTTTTATTGCCGGTGCCAAAATTTCCGCAGATTTTTCGGGCGTGACTTTATTGCGTTTATTGCTGAACAGATTGACATCAAACGGCGGCAAAGTTTTGAGGAAGGCAATCATATCGGTTATGTCGGAAAGTTTTGCCACACGAGTTTTCAAAAGACTTGCGAGAAAAATTTTCTTCGGCTCGTCAAAGTCTGCGAAATATTTATCGGCGGCTTCGGCAAAATCTTCGTCGGTCATTGCCTTGAAATATTCGCCGCTCATCCAATCCAATTTTGCGTAATCGAAAACCGCGGGCGATTTGCTCAAACCATCAAGTGAAAAGTTTTTAATCAGTTCGTCCATCGTAAAAATTTCTTGACAAGAATTTTTAGGACTCCAACCCAAAAGCGCAACATAATTCGTGATAGCTTCGGGCAGATAACCGATTTCAATCAAGTCATTAAAACTTGTTGCGCCGTGACGTTTACTGAGTTTCGATACGGTACCGTCTTCGGCCTTACCCATGACGGGCGCAAGGTGTATGAAAGTCGGGAGTTCCCAACCGAAAAACTCATACAACAAAACATGTTTGGGTGTCGATGTGATAAATTCCGTACCGCGAATGATATGCGAAACTTTCATCAAGTGATCGTCGACAACGTTTGCGAAATTGTACGTGGGCATGCCGTCACTCTTCAATAAGACTTGATCTTCAAGTTCGCTGTTCGCAATGGTAATATTTCCGTGTAGGACGTCAAAGAAAGTCGTTTCGCCCGTGAGCGGCATTTTCTGGCGAATGACATACGGTTTACCTTCCGCCAAATTTTTTTCAATCTCTTCGGTCGAAAGATCTCGGCAATGACGATTGTAACCGCCGAATTTATTTTCATCGGGACATTCTTCGTCGTGCGTACAGAAACAGCGATAGGCATGACCTTTCGCGACAAGTTCCTCGGCATATTTTTTGTAAGTGTCCATGCGTTCGCTCTGAACATACGGCGCAAAATCTCCGCCTTGATGAGGACCTTCGTCGGGAATAATTTTTGCCGCCGCCAATGTTCTTTCAATGAACTCTACTGCGTCGGCAACGTAACGGGCGCGATCCGTATCCTCTATCCTCAAAATGAAATCGCCACCCTGCGATTTGGCGAACAAGTACGCATAAAGAGCCGTGCGCAAATTTCCGATATGCATATAACCCGTCGGGCTGGGCGCGAATCTTGTACGAATTTTATTCAAGTTATCTCCTCCAAAAATTTTTACCTTCTGCGCAGTGATTTACTCTTGCGCTAAATAAAAACCGGACTCAATGTCCGGCAGAATTTCTATTTTGAAATTGCTACTAATATTCCGTTCACAAATCGGGCTGAATCATCTGTGCCGTACTTTTTGGCAATCTCTACGGCTTCGTTTATCGCGACTCCCTTTTCTATCAAAGGCTCTGCGAATTTCATTTCGTAGACAGCCAATCGCAAAATATTTCGGTCAACCGCCATGAGCCGCGACAATTTCCAATCGTCTTTTAAATTCGCCGTTATCAGTTCGTCAATTTCCGACAAGCGTTCTCGCGTACCTTTGACCGAATCTTTTATATACGACAAATCTTTTTTTGTCAGGCGCGGATTATCCTCGAACATTGTATCTATCGCCAATTCTTCGTAATGTTCGCGCTCCGTGTCCTCAAAATTAAAATCAAGTTGAAACAACGCTTTAAATGCTGCTTCTCGTGCAAATTTGCGACTCATGTTTTAATCCTTCCAAATTTTTCGGTTACCACCGCTGAATTTTTTCCGGCAAGATTTTGTCAAGCTTGGTTATCAACTTTTGAATCAAATCATCTTTACTGTCGAAACGAGATCCGATAAAAAGACCGACAACGCCGCACAAAAAGATGAACAACGTGTTAAAAAACCCGACAATCAAAATTGCGACACCTGCGCCCAGACCTGCGATAAATCCGATTTTTCTTGTGCGGTGGTGTTGAAAGATATCAATGAAAAAACTTTTAATGACGTCGAGCATTTTTATCACCGCCTATCATCTTACGCGCCGCCGCTGCGGAATTTCCTTCTGCTTTATTTGTTCCACGGAAATTTTCACGGGCACATAAAATTCCAATTGCAATGCTTCCTTAAGTGCCGTGTTTATCGCTTTATCGGCAGCCTCGCCGACTTTTACCGCCGAATATCCTTCCGTCAAAGCTGTCGTGAGTTGAATTTTCATCGGAGTCATTGCGGAATTTTCTATTTTTTCTACAGTGACGTCAACTTCATTCATTCCGTCCACTTGCGATAACGCACGTTCTGCCATTCTCTGAATCGTCGCGTATTCCACATAGACCTGACCAAAATTTGTTTTCGCCAACAAAAATTCTCCGCCGGAAGTTTTTGCCGATAAAAGTCCCTTTGCTCCCGTTCGCGCCGTCTTCAGTGTTTTTCCGAAAACATTCTTAAAAAGATCTCCAAACATTTTTTCACCTCAAACGACACGCTTTTCGCGTTCTATAATTGCATGCGTGACTTCTTTGACTTTAATTTCAACAGGCACTTTCGGTAATTCCAACGCGACCATCAATGCCTCGTCTACCGCGGCTGTAGTTGCTTCGCTTACCTTCGGCGCGGAATAACCTTGTGCCAATACGATTATCAATTTTACTCTTATCGGAATTTCGCCCTCTTGCTTATAGACAAATGCTTCGACATCGCGCACGCCGCTGACCAAAATTGCCGCACGTTCCACGACGCTCACTATTGCATTCACCGCTACTTGAACTTCCCCGGGTTTTCCCTGTTCAAGTTGAATATCGCCCGACAACGCCGAAAGTGTTTTACTTCCTCCGTCGCTCGAGAATACCGCCGTAAAAAGTATAAAGCTTGCCAAAACCATACACGACAAAACTATCAGCGTTTCTTTTTGCGAAATCAAGTGACGGAATTGACTTTGCCAAACATCGGGCGGAATCATATGCAATGCTATGCCGATAAGCACTACCAAAGCCGAAAATACGATCGGGATGTAAAAAAGTAATATAAGGCGTTTCAAAATCCCCATAAAACTTTTTCACCTCCCGTCGCATTTGATTTTAACGTCATGATTAATGAACGCGCGAATCTTCTACTTGCTCTTCATCTTCGGGGAAATGTACGCCTTGAACGTGAACATTAACTTCGACGACAGAAAGTCCCGTCATAGTTTCGATTGCTTTCTTGATGTTCTCTTGTGCGGAAAGAGCAACGTCGGGGATTCTTGCGCCGTATTTGACGATGATGAACAAATCGACAGCCGCTTCGCGTTCGCCGACTTCAACTTTAACGCCCTTGGAAAAGTTTTTGCGTCCGAGCATTTCGGCAATGCCGCCGACTACTCCGCCGCTCATGCCTGCGATGCCTTCGATTTCCGTTGCCGCAAGACCTGCAATAATACTGACAACTTCGTCAGCGATTTTTATTGCGCCGAGACCGGATTCGCTTTTTACCAAATCTTTTTCTGTAGTTTCCATGATGAAACCTCCTAAAAATTAGCGTGACGGTTGTCACTTTTTTTGAAATATTCGCCGCGCCCGTAAATTCCCCTGCCTATGACAAAAATTTCTGTTGCTCTTAAAATCGTTTAGCTTTTGATTCACGGTTGCACTTCACTTGTTTTCGTCGACATATTCCATTAATTCGTCATAATGCTGTTTGAGCTGCACATAGTCTTCGGCGATTTTCAATGCCGCCAAAACCGCAATCCTGCCGCCCGAAAAACTGCGTGTACTTTGGGCTATCGTTCTCATTGTGGAATCAACCATTTCAACCAATTTAGCCAAAGCATCGGGGTCTTCGGTACGCAGACGATATATTTCGCCGAAAATTTGAACCTCGACGCGTTTCATCTCGCTCTTTGGCTTATTGTCAGCCAATTTGATTCACCTCAACTTCTAAGCGTCGCGCCAAATTCTTTTTCAACCGCCGCCAAAATATTGTTAAATGCCTCGTCTGCTTCTTCGTCTTTCAACGTGCGTTCTTTGGATCTGAATTCGATTGCAAACGCCAAAGATTTTTTATCGGCTGAAATTCTTTCGCCCGTATAGACATCGAAGAGCGTAACACCCTTAAAGAATGTGCCGCCGTTTTTCGCGATAACTTTTTCGACATCAGCCGCCGCCGTATCATGATTGACCAAAATAGCCAAATCGCGACTGATTGACGGATATTTCGGCAAAGTTTCGAGCGTGAATTTTTTCGCGGCAAATTTCTGCAACGTAGCTATATCCGCCTCGAATACGTAGATTTTTTTCTTGATGCCCAGAGCCTCGGCAACCGCGGGATGTACTTCGCCGACGGTAACCAAAATATCGCGTCCCTTTGTGAATATTGCGGTCTTGCCCGGATGCAAAGAAAAATGTTCGCCGCGCTCGACGTTATAGCCGGAAATCGATAAACCGCTTAACAATTCTTCGACAATTCCCTTTGCATCGTAGAAATCAATTTGCGCGGAATCCTGCGACCAACCTTTCGGCTCACGGCGTCCCATCAAAAGTCCGGCAAGTTTTTGTTTCTCGACCGGCAATTCGGTTATCGGCAGAGCTTTCGGGAAAAATACGGGCGCGACTTCAAACAGACGAACATCTTCATTTTTACGGCTGTAATTTCTCACGGCATTTTCGAATATCGACGCAAGTAAAGTCGTGCGCAGGAGCGGTGACACGTCCGTCAACGGATTCATTATCGGTACACTGCGACGCAATTCGCTATCCGCCGGCATACGCATTTTGTCAAACATTGCTTCACTCGTAAACGCAAAGGACAATTCTTCGCACATGCCCAAGCCCGAAAGAATTTTTTTGATTTTGTCGATGAAGTTTTGCGTATCCGTTTGGCGTCCCTGCTGATTACCTTTCGGCATTGTCGACGGAATTTTGTCAAAACCGTAAATCCGCGCAACCTCTTCGGATAAATCTTCGGGCAATTTGACATCGTTACGCCATTCGGGCACTGTAACTTCATACGATTCGACGGGAAGATTTATGTTGGTATCCTTTACCATGTCGCCAATCGAATTGCCGATATCTTTTACTGCATCGTTGACGTCGGAAGTTTTGGAAATACCGCGAACCGATTTCGTGATACTCTTCGCCAAGCCCGACAATCTACCGAAAACATTGTCCGTGATATCCTCAATCGTATCGCCGATATCATCAATTACACTTGCCTTTTCGACTTCAAAGCCCAAAGCCTCAAGCACCTTGACAATTTCTTCGTCGGTGTATTTCGTGCCCAATCTTTCGTTAATCTGCGCAGTAGTGAATTTTATTTTTACATCGTCTTTCGGTTCGGGATAAACATCGACGACACCATGACAGACCGTGCATGCGTCCATATCCTGCAGAAGTTGGGCGACACGATTTAACGCGGTAATCGTTCCCTTTTCATTGGTGCCGCGCTCGAATCTGCCAGATGCTTCAGAATGCAAACCTACAGCGCGACCCGTGCGACGAATCGATGCAGGATTGAAACATGCCGCCTCAAGAATAACCGTTGTCGTGTCTTCGGTTATTTCGGTTTCAAAGCCGCCCATTATTCCGGCTAATCCCGCTGCCTTTTCCGCATCGGCTATGACAAGTTCGCCGCCCTTGGCTAATCTGTTACTGTCATCCAATGTATGGAGCGGTTCGCCTTCCTCGGCACGACGCGCAGTCAATTCATGACCGACAACTTTATCGAAATCGTAGGCATGGAGCGGCTGACCGTATTCGAGCATGACAAAGTTTGTGACGTCGACGACATTGTTAATCGCACGCATGCCCGCGCCCTCAAGACGTTTAATCATCCATTCGGGCGATTGTTTCAATTTAACGTTGGTTAAAACGCGCGCGGAAAATCTCGAGCACAAATCTTTTGCGTCGATTCCGATTTTGACTAAATCTTCGGCAGTTCGCTTATCATTTTCGTCGACAACAATTTCGGGATATTTCGGGCGTTTACCAGTAAGCACAGACAATTCACGTACCAACCCGACTACGCTGAAACAATCGCCGCGATTCGCCGTCAACTCAAATTCCAAAATATCGTCATCCAAACCCAAAACTTCGGCAACGGGAATCCCTATGGGCGTATCTTCAGGCAAAATGTAAATGCCTGTCTGCTGTTCAATCGGCAAACCTTCCAAATCAAGTTTGAGTTCGCCTGCAGAACAAAGCATACCATTCGATGCAACGCCGCGCATTTTTCCCTTGGAAATTTTTTGACCGTTAGGCAAATGTGCTCCAATCATTGCCACGGGCACTATTTGTCCTTCCTCGACATTCGGCGCACCCGTCACGATTTGCAAAAGATTATCCGCGCCGATATCCATCTGACAAATCTGCAAGTGATCGCTATCGGGATGTGCCTTCAAATCTTCGATTCTGCCCGTTATGACTTTCTCAAGACCTTCGCCGGCATGAATGACATTTTCGACGGGAATGCCTGCCATCGTAAATTTTTCGGCAAGTTCGTCCGCCGTCAAATCTATATCTATATAATCCTTCAGCCATTTGGTAGAAACCTGCATAAAATAATCCTCCCGTTAATCAACTCAAAGTTAATCACGCGTTTATTTTCAAAACTGATTCAGGAAACGAACATCGTTATCGTAAAGCAAACGCATATCGTCCAGCCCGTAAGTTAACATCGCAATTCTTTCGATACCCATGCCGAACGCGAAGCCGCTGACTTCTTCGGGATTGTAGCCGCTCATTTTCAATACATTGGGGTGAACCATACCGGCACCCAAAATTTCGAGCCAACCAGATCCCTGACAAACTTTGCAACCTTCGCCGTGACACATGACACATGATACATCAATTTCGGTGCTCGGCTCGGTGAACGGGAAGAAACTCGGGCGCAGACGAATCTTAGTTTTTTCGCCGAAAATTTTCTTGGAGAAATCTTCAAGCGTACCTTTCAAATCCGCAAAACTGATTCCCTTGTCAATGACAAGACCTTCAACCTGCGTGAACATCGGCGAATGTGAGGCATCGTAATCATCGCGGCGATACACTCTGCCCGGCGCAATCATACGAATCGGAGTATTAGGCTCGTGACTCTGCATGGTACGCGCTTGTACCGGCGAAGTTTGTGTCCGCAATAAAATATCTTCGGTTATATAAAATGAATCCTGCATATCGCGCGCAGGATGATCTTTCGGTAAATTCAACGCCTCGAAATTATAATAATCCGTTTCAACTTCGGGACCTTCCTCGACTGTATATCCCATGCTGATAAAAATTTCTTTGACGCGATTCAATGTCAAAGTCAACGGGTGCAGATGTCCGGCATGTACTTTTCGACCGGGCAATGTCACATCAATTTTTTCGGACGCCAATTTTGTTTCCAATTCTTTCGCTTTGAGTTCGGAATTTTTTTCGGCGATAAGTTGTTCAATCTCCGCGCGTGCTTCGTTGACGAGTTTGCCGACTTTGGGGCGTTCGTCCGCAGTCAATTGATTCATACCGCGCAGTAAAGCTGTCAATTCGCCTTTCTTGCCCAAAAATTTTACGCGCACTTCGTCGAGTTCCTTTAACGTTGACGCAGAATTTTTTATCGCGTCATTCGCTCGCTCGCGCAATTCCTGTATTTGCTGTTCCATTCTAATCCTCCGTTCTGTCGACGAAAATTTTTTCGCCGTGCACTTTAAGCTAACATATGATAATTAATATTGCAAGCATTCACGGGCGCGGCAGGATAATGTATGCCTGCGCAGAAAATTTATTTACTTTAACCGTAAAGACAAAGGAGAAATTTTTTATGGCAGATACATTCATAACAAAACCGATGGCGATAGAAAATCGCAGTATGGAGATAATCGCGCCTCATTTGGAAGGATTGAATTTGACGGACGAAGAAAAAATCATCTGTTCGCGAATAATTCATGCCTCGGGTGATGTCGGTTACGCTCCGATAATAAAAATCCACGACAAATTTATAGCTGCGGCAAAAAAAGTTCTGGCGGACGGCGCGAATATTTTTACCGATGTCGAAATGGTAAGACGCGGTATAAACATGAAAACGTTTCAAAAATTCGGCGGAGAAATTTTTTGTAAGATTGCCGACGTCGAGGCACGCGAACTTTCTTTGAGCGAAGGAATAACAAGGGCAATGGCGGCGATGCGTATTTTCGGCAAAAGACTTGACGGACAAATTATCGCGATAGGAAATGCGCCGACTGCTCTTTTTGAAGTGTTGAGACTTGCGCGCGAAGAAAATATCAAACCTGCCGCGATAATCGGAGTGCCTGTCGGTTTTGTCGGTGCCGCCGAATCTAAAACACAACTTGCCTTGCAAAATGATATCCCGTTTTTAACCGTGCGCGGAACTAAAGGCGGCTCCTCAATCGCCGTCGCCGCGGTCAACGCAATTTTGTATATGCTGGACAGTTCGAGGGGTGCAAATGAAAAATAATTTTCCGCGGATAATAATAGCGGCAACTCAAAGCGGAGCCGGAAAGACAACAATAACCGTCGGATTAATTGCCGCGCTGAAAAATCGTGGGCTGAACGTTCAATCATACAAGACGGGGCCTGATTATATCGATACGGGTTGGCATCAATCGGTCAACGGTAAGCCCTCACATAATTTGGACAGTTGGCTTGTCGGCAAAGACAATATCAAAAATATTTTCGCGAATACGGCGAAGGCTGCGGATATTTCTATAATCGAGGGCGTGATGGGTCTTTACGACGGCGGGCGCAACGGTATCAGTTCCACGGCGGAAATTTCCAAATTGCTCGGTATTCCCGTCGTGCTCGTCATCGATGCTCAGCACATGGGGACTTCGGCGGCGGCGATTGCACTCGGCTTCCGCGAATTCGATAAGTCCGTCAATTTTGCCGGCATGATTTTGAATCGTATCGGCTCGGATTCGCACAGAGATATGATTATCGACGCGCTGGACAAATTGAATATAAAATGTTTCGGCGCAATTCGTCGCGATATGAGAATAAATTTACCCGAAAGACATTTGGGGCTTTTGCCTACAAGTGAAAATCAAGACGGCGGCAGGTTACAAAGAATCGCCGAAGCAGTAGAAAGTCAAATCGATATTGGTGCGCTGATTGACATTGCGAAGAGTGCCGCGCCGATTGAAACCGTTGACGATACGGAAAAAATTTTGCCGCGTGTGAAAATCGGTGTGGCTTATGATAAGGCGTTTAACTTTTATTACGAAACAAGTCTTGCGGAATTGGAAAAGCTCGGGGCGCAAATAATTTATTTCAGTCCGCTGAATGATAAACATCTGCCCGATGTCGACGGTCTTTTAATCGGCGGCGGTTTCCCCGAAATGTTCGCCGAACAACTGGAGCAAAATGAAAGTCTGCGTAGAGAAATTCATGACGCGGCGGATAAAGGTATGCCGATTTTTGCGGAGTGCGGCGGATTTATGTATCTGATGAATAGGCTGATAGACTTCAGCGGGAAAAAATTCGACATGTGCGATGTTTTTGACGGCTTTACGATTATGAACAGACGATTGCAATCGGTCGGCTACGTTGATGCGGAAATTTTGCACGACTGCATTATCGGCAAGCGCGGCGATAAAGTTCATACACATGAATTTCATTTCTCTTCGGAAATCGGTACAACTCCGGGCGAAAATATTTTTCTCTGTACGAAACTACGCACGGGCGACAGATATTCCGCCGGCTTGATTCGTAAAAATGTTGTCGGCTCATATCTTCATATTCACTTTACAGGTTGTCCCGATATCGCTAAAAATTTTGTCGACAGCCTAATCGATTATCACAACTCCAAATAAAAAATCGCCGCGAATTTTTTCCGCGACGACCGTAAAAATTTTTACAGGCAATCAGATATTCAAACTCATCAAAACTTCGGAAGTATCCAAGTCGAAAATCTGAATCTTATCATCAGTGATAACCGCGACACTTGTACGTTTGTCTTCGCGATTCGTAAGATACGGCGATACCGTCCCCGGATTAAGGAAAATCGTATTGCCGCGACGTTCCAAAACCGTTGTGTGTATATGTCCCGTGATAAAAATATCCGCGTGAAGATGTGTGGCGGTTTCGTCCTTATCTTTATCGGTCGGCAATAAGTGACCGTGATTGACGACAATACGCTTACCGTTTACGAATGCATAGGCGTACGGGGCTTGAATCGGCACTTTCAATACGAGTTGATCTACTTCGCTGTCGCCGTTGCCGCGCGCTATCACGAACGGGATTTTTGATTCGTTAATCATGTTCGCCAAAGCTTTGGGATTATAATCGTCGCCCTTGTAATTCGGATTGTTGGGGCCGTGATAAAGTACGTCGCCCGAATGCAAAATTAAATCCGCATCGGCAAAAAATTTTTCCATAGCCAATTTGACGCGCTCGACGTAACCATGTGTATCGCTGATAACTCCGACTTTCATTTAGAACTCTCCTTTCGCGTCTCGTTAACGGACGCCGCTCATCTTATGTTAAAAATCCCCGCGCAGATTTTTTTCGACACGGGGATTATTTTTATTTCGTCAACCCAAAAATTTTTACTTCAGGAACTCGTTATAGTCAACGTATTCGCAGTTCAAAGCCTCGGCAACTGCTTTGTTGGTCAATTTGCCGCCGATTGTGTTCAAACCTTTTGCAAGTCCGCAATCCTCAACGCAGGCCGTTTTCCAACCTTTATTTGCTATTCGCAGAGCATACGGCAATGTTGCATTGGTCAGCGCAAGTGTTGAAGTTCTGGAAACTGCGCCGGGGATATTCGCGACGGAATAATGAATTACTCCGTGTTTAACGAAAATCGGATCGCTGTGCGTAGTGACATGATCGCAGGTTGCAATCGAACCGCCTTGATCTATTGCCACGTCGACGATAACAGAACCCTTCTTCATTTTCTTTACCATATCTTCGGTGACAAGCTGCGGAGTTTTCGCGCCGGGGACGAGTACCGCACCGATAAGCAAATCGGCCTGTTCCGTCCAATGCGCGATATTGTAATCGTTACTCATGACCGTACAAACTTTGCCGCCGAAAATGTCATCAAGATAGCGAAGACGCTCGATAGACAAATCAATTATCGTGACGCGTGCACGCATACCCAAAGCGATTTTTGCCGCATTGGTGCCGACAACGCCGCCGCCGATTATGACAACTTGTCCCGACTCAACACCGCTGACGCCCGACAAAAGTACTCCGCGACCGCCGTATTGACTTTCCAAAAATTGTGCGCCCAATTGTACCGACATCCGACCTGCTATTTCGCTCATGGGAGCAAGTAGCGGCAAACTTCTTCCGTCGCGCCCGACAACTGTTTCGTAAGCTATGCCCGTGACTTTTTTATCAAGCAATGCTTTCGTCAATTCGGGTTCGGGTGCAAGGTGTAAGTACGTAAATAAAATCTGTCCTTCGTGGAACAAATCATATTCGGGCTCAAGCGGCTCTTTGACTTTGATAATCATGTCGGCATCGTCAAAAATTCTCTTCTTATCCGCAACAATTTCCGCGCCGACCGCAGTATAATTTTCGTCCGCGAAACCCGAGCCGATTCCCGCGCTTTGTTCGATTAAAACTTTGTGACCGGCTTTTACGAGAGTGTCCGCGCCCGCAGGTGTCAACCCGACACGGTTTTCGTTGTTCTTTATTTCCTTGGATACACCGATAATCATAGTCCGAACCTCCTAAAACTTTTATACCTTGAATAATAATCCGCAACTTTTAATCTGTCAAAAATTTTCAGTTGAGCGCAATCAGTGCGGCGATTCTCCCCGTGCGATTCAAATTATTTTTCTGCGCGGCGCGGTAAGAGAAATAGAATTTACTTTGGCAACAAGTGCAATCCGGTGAGACGTCGATATTTTTTTCGGGTACTCCTATTTCGGTGAGCTGAACGACATTGGCGCGTTTCAAGTCAAAGAAAATTTTCCCGTCGCGGTTAATCAAAAGTTCGTCGTAATTTTTCGGGAAGGCACTTTTGCATTTCGTGACAACTTCATCGCCGACTTCGTAGCAACATGAACCGATTGACGGCGCGATGCCGATTATACAGTCTTTCGGGTGTGTGCCGAATACTTCGCCCATCTTCAAAACGGTTTTGGCGGAGATTTTTTTCACTGTACCTTTCCAACCGCCGTGCGCCAATCCGATTGCTCTGTTCACCGTATCGATAACGAAAATCGGGACACAATCGGCGAAACACAACATTAGCGGTAGATGCGGCACATTTGTAATCAGCGCGTCGGTTTCGGGAATTGCATCGGCATAATTTTTACAGCCGCAACCGCGATAATTTTCGTCGACGTAGAAAACATTATCGCCGTGTACTTGATTGGGCGTAACGATATCCGTGACATCAAAGCCCAAAGTTTTCGCGAATGTTTGACGGTTGGCAATTACATCTTCGGGCAAATCTCCGACATGTAAAGCCAAATTCAATGCATCAAACGGCGGTTTACTTACTCCGCCCATACGTGTTGATACTGCATGCGTCACTATATCTTCGGGGAATGTCGAAAATTTTCCGTGCCAAACATTATTAACTATGTGTTTCACAAAATAACTCAATGACAATCACTGCCTTTCATCGAAATTTCTTCCGCAGAAATTTTAACACATATGCTATCTTCTGAAAACAATCGGTAGAAATAAAATTAATGCCTCTCCGAAAATCGAAGGGGCATTTTAAATTTTGTCGACAGAAAATTTTTCGTTGAGTTACGGATTAAATCACATCAGATAACGAAGATAAACGTAAACCGTAGCCATAACGACAGTCAAAAGCATAATCGGGAAACCAACTTTAAAATAGTCGGTGAAAGTGATTCGTACGCCGCGAGCCGCCGCCAAACCTGCGACGATTAAATTTGCGGACGCGCCGACCAATGTACCGTTACCGCCCAAACATGCGCCCAGTGCCAAACTCCACCAAATAGGCTCGAGATTTGAAATGCCCATCGCGCCCATATCTTGTATCAAGGGAATCATTGTGGCGACGAACGGAATATTATCGAGTACCGAAGAAACAATCGCGCTCAGCCAAATGACCAGCAATGATGTTGCCGTAACATCGCCGCCCGTAAATTCTACTGCTGCCCGTGCCATTTCGCCGATAATGCCGACTTCGATTAAACCGCCGACCGCGATAAACAATCCGATAAAGAAAAATATCGTTGCCCATTCAACTTTCGATTTCATAGTCTCTTCAACCAAATCGTGACCGCCGCCGGCCAACAGCAAGAGTAAGAAACCACCTGCCAAAGCCATAAGCGCAGAATCAATGTGATGGAATTGGTGCGTAAAGAATCCGATGATAGTTATCGACAAGACGAACAAAGACTTTTTCAACAGTAATTTATCTTTCAGCGCGGCATATTCGTCCATCTTCATCATTTCTTTTTGCAATTCGGGTGTCGTGTGCAATTCCTTTTCGTAGATGAATTCAAACAGGAAAATGACGACGACCATTTGAATGATGACTAACGGCGCAAGATTTTCGATAAACGCCATGAACGGAATTTTAACCGCGGAACCAATCATAATATTGGGCGGATCTCCGATTAAAGTTGCGGTGCCGCCGATATTCGACGCCAAAATTTGTGTCAACAGGAACGGACGCGGATTTAAATTCAACTGCTTTGTTATACTGAACGTGACGGGAACCATTAACAAAACCGTCGTGACATTGTCGAGGAATGCCGAGAAAACTGCCGTTAACACTCCGAGATATGTCAGAATTTTTTTCGGATCTGCTTTGGCTTTTTTCGCCGCCCATATCGCAACGAAATCGAATAAACCCGTGTGACTTGTGACACCGACCAAAAGCATCATGCCCGTCAAAAGTCCCAACGTGTTAAAATCAATGTGATGAATTGCGACTTCTTGCGAGAGTATGCCCAAGAGCATCATTAATACTGCGCCGATCATTGCGGCTACCGTACGATGAATTTTTTCGGAAACTATTACAGCGTACATTATGACGAAAATAATTGCTGCCATTACTTCCATTACATCGCCTCCTTTTTTTTGAAATATTAGCCGTAAAAACCTGTGAAAGTCAATCAGATTTTTATCGCAAGGTTTTGACTTTGCGCAAGGTTGTTACGATTTCCGTGTGATATAATCGGGAAAAATTTTTTGGAGGTTATAAAATGAGTTACGAAAAATTAATCGGCATGACTAACATTGTTGAGGATACAGTGACGGAAAAAAATACGGCAGTGACTTTGGGCTCGGGCAGTCTGAAAGTTTTGGCGACACCGGCGATGATTTGTCTCATCGAACGGGCGGCGGCGGATTTGGTCGAAAAAAATTTACCGCAGGAATTAACTTCGGTTGGCATATCGCTTGACGTGCAACATACCGCGCCTACTCCTATCGGAATGAAAATCCGCGCGGAAGTCAAAATCACTGCCGTTGACGGGCGGAAAATTATTTTTGACGTTGCGGCTTACGACGAACGCGGCGAAATTGGGCGCGGCAATCATCAGCGTTTTATCGTCGACAGAGAAAAATTTCAGGGCAAAGCAAACGACAAATAACACGTGTCATAAAAATTTTGGTATATGATTCGTGTTGAGTATGTTGATTATTTCTGTTAGAATGAGCCGAATATTTTTATCGGAGGCAAATTTAATGACAGATACGAATCACGCAAACACTTATCACACGCCGAAAACTTTTCCCTTGACGGAAAAAGCTCTGCGCGAATTGACGAAGAAATATCCCACGCCGTTTCACATATACGACGAAAAACTCATCCGCGAAAATTTCAGACGCCTGCGCGAGGCTTTTGCATGGGCTCCCGATTTTCGTGAACACTTTGCCGTAAAGGCGACACCCAATCCGTATATCGTTGAGCTGTTGGCGAAAGACGGAGCCGGTACCGATTGCAGTTCGATTGCCGAACTTTACATAAGCGAGGCGGCAGGAGTAACGGGCGAAAAAATTATGCTCACGTCAAATGACACACCGGCAAAAGAATTCCGCAAAGCTTTGGAGTTGGGCGCGATAATCAACCTTGATGACATCACGCACATTGAATATATCGAACGCAATGCAGGTTTGCCCGAAGTTGTTTCCTTCCGCTACAATCCTGCCGATATCATGAACGACGGCAACGATATCATAGGTCGTCCCGCCGAAGCGAAATACGGCTTGACGCGCGAACAAATTTTTGACGCTTACAAAATCTGTTTGGATAAAGGTATTAAGCGATTTGGTTTGCATACAATGATTGCATCGAACGAACGCAAGGCATCGACTTTTGTTTATACCGCGCGGATTATGTTTGAACTTGCCGCGCAGATTAAAGATAAGTTGGGCATAAAATTTGAGTTTATAAATTTGGGCGGTGGCGTCGGGATTCCCTATCGCCCCGACGAATCACCCGTCGATTTAAAAGCCGTCGGCGAAGGCATCAAGAATTTGTATCACGAAATTTTAGTGCCCGTAGGTTTGGGCGATATTCGTCTTGCAATGGAAAGCGGTCGCGCCATAACGGGCTCGGCAGGTTGGCTTGTCTCTACTGTCCTGCATAAGAAAGACACTTACAAAAATTATGTCGGACTTGATTCCTGCATGTCGGATTTAATGCGCCCGGCTCTCTACGGGGCTTATCATCACATTACGGTTGTCGGCAAGGAAAATATGCCTTGCACTGAAACATATGACGTGACGGGCTCTCTTTGCGAAAACAATGACAAGTTTGCGATTGACAGGAATTTGCCGCCGATTGACATCGGTGATTTGCTGATTATTCACGACACGGGCGCACACGGTCACGCAATGGGATTCAACTATAACGGGAAATTGCGCAGTGCCGAACTTTTGATTCGAGAGAACGGTGAAGTAGAAATGATTCGCCGCGCGGAAACTCTGAACGATTATTTTGCCACACTGAATTTCCCGAACGGCAGGATAAAACTTAACGCATAAACTTAGACAAAATATTAAATCGGGCGGCTGCCAATGCGGTCGCTTTTTTTATAATCGGTACTCCTTTCGTTCGTTGAGTAAAAGACAATGTGACGTTGGTTTATCGTGAATTGTATCACTTGACTATAATTACGGAAACTGTAAAATAAATGCGCGGCAAAATCGCCGTCACTAAGCAGATAATAACATTATTGGAGGAATAACCTTGAGTAACATAGCGAAGACATACGAACCGCAACAATTCGAGAAAACGATATACAAAGATTGGGAAACGAGCGGCAATTTTCACACAACCGCAGAGGCGAAAGGCGAACCGTATTGCATAGTAATTCCGCCGCCAAATGTTACCGGTCAACTTCATATGGGGCACGCACTCGACGAAACTTTGCAAGATATTTTGATTCGTTGGCACAGAATGAAGGGCGATAATACTCTTTGGATGCCGGGAACAGATCATGCAGGAATAGCGACGCAAGCAAAAGTCGAGGAAAGTTTACGCGCCGAAGGCACTAATCGCTACGAATTGGGACGCAAAAAATTTTTGGAACGCGTTTGGCAATGGAAAGAAAAATTCGGTAACAGAATCACGTATCAGCTTCGCACATTGGGCAGTAGTTGCGATTGGGATCGTCAACGCTTTACGATGGATGAAGGTTGTTCAGCCGCCGTCAGAAAAGTTTTCGTTCAACTTTACAACGAGGGATTAATTTATCGCGGCACAAGAATTACAAATTGGTGCCCGAAATGTAATACCGCGTTATCCGATATCGAAGTCGAACACGAAAACGAAAAGGGACATTTGTGGCATCTGCGTTATCCGTTCGCCGACGGTAGCGGATACATTGAAGTTGCAACGACGCGCCCCGAAACTATGTTGGGCGATACGGGTGTCGCGGTTCATCCCGATGACGAACGTTATAAAAATTTGGTCGGTAAGATGTTAATTCTGCCGCTGGTTAATCGCGAAATACCTTTGTTTGCCGACGATTATGTTGACAAAGAATTCGGCACGGGCGCGGTTAAAGTTACTCCTGCGCACGATCCGAACGATTTTGAAATGGGTATGCGTCACAATTTACCGCAAATAAAAGTCATAACCAACGAAGGGAAAATGACTGAGGGTTTGGGCAAATACAGCGGTCTGGATCGTTACGAATGCCGCAAGCAGATTGTCGCCGATTTGGAGGCTGCCGGCGTTCTGGTCGGAATCGAGGAGCATGAACATGCTGTCGGACATTGTTCGCGCTGTCATACAACCGTCGAGCCGCTGATTAGCAAACAATGGTTCGTCAAAATGGAAAGTCTCGCCGCGCCCGCGATTGATGCCGTCAAAACCGGTAAGCTCAAATTTGTCCCCGAAAGATTCACGAAAATTTATATCAACTGGCTGGAAAATATTCGCGATTGGTGCATAAGTCGGCAACTGTGGTGGGGGCATCAAATTCCTGCGTGGTACTGCGACGATTGCGGCAAGATGATTGTTTCCGAAACCGATGTTGAAGAGTGTCCGCATTGTCACGGCAAAAATTTACATCGTGACGAAGATGTTTTAGATACGTGGTTTAGTTCCGCGCTTTGGCCGTTCTCTACTTTGGGTTATCCCGAAGATACGCCCGAACTTAAAAAATTTTATCCGACAAATGTCCTCGTCACGGGCTACGATATAATTTTCTTCTGGGTTGCCCGTATGGTCATGATGGGCTTAAAATTCCGCGGCGAAGTTCCTTTCAAGCACGTATTTATTCACGGACTTGTACGCGACGATCAAGGACGTAAGATGAGTAAATCACTCAACAACGGTGTCGATCCCGTCGAGGTTATCGAAAAGTACGGCGCGGATAGTTTGCGCTTTATGTTGGTGACGGGTAACACTCCGGGCAATGATTTGCGTTTCTACTGGTCACGCGTGGAATCTGCTCGCAATTTCGCAAATAAAATTTGGAATGCGTCCCGTTTCCTGCTGATGAATCTTGAGAATGCCGATAAAAATTTCAGACCGACACACGACGATTTAGAGTTATCAGACCGTTGGATAATGACGCGTTTAAGAAAAGTCGGCGTGAATGTTTCCAAGAGTCTCGAACGATTTGAATTGGGCGAGGCGGCGCGTTATCTGTACGAATTTATTTGGTTTGAGTTCTGCGATTATTATATCGAGCTGACAAAATCCCGTTTGTACGGCGACGACATCCGCGCAAAATCTACGGCGTTGTTTGTGCTGTCGTCCGTTTTGGAATGCGCTTTGAGATTGTTACATCCGTTTATGCCGTTCCTTACCGAAGTTATTCGCCGTCAACTCCCCAACGTCGAAGGCTCAATCATGCTTGCCGATTATCCGACGGGCGAAGAGTTTGGCGATTTGCTGACCGCCGAAGATGATAACGTCGAGGAAATGACCGACGTGATTTTGAATACGGTCAAATGTATCCGCAATTTGAAATCGGAAGTTGGAATCGATTCGCGTAAGAAAGTTGCCGTAGTGCTAAAAGTTTTGCGTAACGAATACAGCGACGTACTTAACGAATACAAGAATTACATCAGCGAATTGGCAGTCGTGGAGCCGATAACTTTCGCCGAAGAAAAACCTGCGCATGCAATCAGCGGCGTTGTCGAGGGCGTGGAAATATATTTGCCGCTCGACGGTGTTATCGATATGGATAAGGAAATTGCGCGCTTGACTAAGGAGCTTGAAAAAGTTCGCAAGGGCGCGTCGGTGACTGCGGGAAAATTGAAGAACGAAAGATTTATCGGCAAAGCACCGGCGGAAGTTGTCGAGGGTGAACGCGTTAAACTTGCGGCGGCGGAAGAAAAAATTTCTACACTCGAACAGCGTATCGCGCAACTGAGCGCATTATAATCATGGAAAAATTTACTTACGATAACGCGCTGAAATATCTTGATTGGCTGTGCATTTTCGGTATAAAAGAAGGCTTGGAGCGCATAAAGGAACTTGCCGAGGCATTGGGCAATCCGCAAAATTTTTACGAAACAATTCACGTGGCAGGTACCAACGGCAAGGGCTCGGTCTGCGCAATGTTATCCGAAATGTTAAAGGCTCAAGGCTTGCGCGTAGGGCTTTTTACTTCGCCGCATTTGGAAAGTTACTGCGAACGAATTAAGATTGACGGTGAAAATATCGGCGAAGAAGATTTTGCGCGTATGATTAAGCGCGTGAAAGATTGCAATGTCGTCGCAACACATTTCGAGGTCTTGACCGCCGCCGCGTTTTTGTACTTCAAAGAATGCGAAGTTGATGTCGCAGTAATTGAAGTCGGGTTGGGCGGTTTGTACGATTCTACCAATATAATCAAACCAAAAATTTCTGTCATAACGAATGTCGCGCGAGACCATGAGAATATTTTGGGTAACTTGGAAGGTATAGCCAAAAATAAGGCAGGGATAATCAAAAGGAATGTGCCGACGATAACGGGAGCGACAGGCGAACCGCTCGAGATAATCCGCAAAACCGCACGCGAAAAAAATTCCGTGCTCTATGAGGTGATTAATCCTGCCGACGTTAATGTTAATCTGCGCGGCGAATATCAAAAGATTAACGCGGCTGTCGCGATAAAGGCGGCGCAAGTTTTCGGACTTGACGAATCGGCGATTGCAACCGGGTTGACGCGCGTGACATGGGCAGGACGTTTTGAAGTCGTGAATACCGCTAACGGTATAGTCGTGATTGACGGGGCACATAATCCGCACGGCGCGAATGCTCTTCGCCAAAGTCTCGACAAAAATTTTCCGCAGGGAAAAAGAGTGTGGGTTTTCGGCGCACTCAGAGATAAAGATTTTCCGACGATGATTGATTTGATGTTCCGCAAAAATGATTTCGTGATAGTCACTCCGCCCGATTCCGAACGCGCCGCCACTTGCGAAATTTTATGTGCGGCAATACGTGAACGCGGCATTGATTGTATCGGGATTGAGGATAACTTTGCGGCTGTCGAACGTCTGTTAAATTCCGAGGCTGAAGTAAAAATTATCGCGGGATCTTTGTATCTGATTGGCGCGGTCAGAAAATTCATCAAAGCGGTATGAACGGACAATGACTTATGTCAATAGGAATGAGGAGTTAAATGTGAACAGGGTCAGCGTTTTCGCCAGACGGCAACGGATAAAAAACCTTGAGCAATGGACGATTTACGCCATATTGGTTGAGGCGTTCTTTGTCGCGCTTTCGCCTACGGTAGCTGCTGCCGCCATCATGTTTGGCGTCATTACTTGGTTTATTCGCACCCGTATTGATTCACGTTATAAATTTCAAAGTTTACCGTTCGATGTACCTGTCGCGATATTCCTGTTGGTCGGCGCAATCAGTGTCATGCTTTCTTCGGTACGCAGTTTTGCCTTGATTTACAATTACTGCATGCTGGTCGGCATTTACGGCTTTACTTATCTGATTGTCGGTCAAACGATACGCAAACCCGAACAGGTTAAACAGGTATTTCAGGCATTGGGCGCGTCGGCTATAATCGTCGTGGTATGCGGTTTGTTTCAATTTGCCTTCGGTGTAGACATAACCGATATGAAATGGACAGATCCCGATGCATTTCCCGAATTGCGCAAAAGAATTTTTTCCACATTGGAAAATCCCAACGTCCTTGCCGGCTATTTGGATATCTTTATCTGTCTGTCGTTGGGTATGTTCTCGAGCGTCGAAAATCGTTTCCACAAGGTATTATTCGGCGCGGCGATTATACTTTTCGCTATGTGTTTGGTTATGACTTATTCGCGCGGCGCATTCCTGACCATTGTCGTTATTTTCGTCGTCTACGGCATAATCAAAGATTGGCGCATATTGATTTTGTTTGCGGCGGTTATTGCCTTTATCGCTTATACAGACACGGCTTTTATCGAAAGAATAATGTCATCATTCAACGGCAACGATTCATCGGAAGGGGTGCGCGTAGGTATTTGGGTCAGTACCATGGCGATGATTGCGGATCATCCTTTTGCCGGTATTGGTTGGGGTGCTTATCAGTACGTATATCCGCAGTATAATTACTACATTGCCGACAACGACATTATCATTTATCATGCTCACAATATTTATTTGAATTACGCGGCGGAAATCGGAATAGTCGGGGCGTTGGCTTTCTTCTGGTATTTCTTCGGCACTATGTACACTTCGTTAAAGGCAAGCGAAAACCCTGACGAAGGTAAAAACGCATTGGCGCAATACTTGAAAAATATTTTGGCGAACAGTTCCGTATCTGCTTACCTGAGCGAACTAATGACGGTTGTGAATCAAAAGTTCGTCGATTTTTACGATACACTGATGAAATTAATCGGCAAAGACAAAGTCAAACGTAAAGCCAAAGTAAATCGCAGAGATGAAAATGTTGTGCATCATGAGGAAATGAAATGGAGCAGTCCGCCACTTGCTTTAGGCAAGAAAGAGAATAAAGACGACGAGGAAAATGTTACTTCGGTTGAAAAGATTCACGTAGCGGGCGAAAATATTTCCGTCAAGAGTATCAAATTAAGCGTTGACGATTACGGCGAAGACGAAGACACAACAATTGCGGACGACAAAGCAAAGCTGATTAATTTCGGCAAAATGTTGACGATAAAGGATAAAATTTTATTGGACGGTCTTCGATTCGGTATCGGCTTGGCATTTTTATCAATGGCACTGAACGGTTTTACCGATGATTTACTGTTTAACATACAAAGTTCTATTCTGATGTGGCAACTCGGCGCTTTGAGTGCCGCGATAAATTTGATGAAGGGTAATTGAACATTGAAGGGGGCGACGCATTTGAAGAAAAGTATTTCGCAAGCAACAATTGACCGACTGCCACTGTACTTCAGGACTTTGCGACTTATGGAAGAAACGGAAATCAATATAATTTCTTCGGATGAATTGGGGCGCAGATTGGATATCACGCCCGAACAAATTCGGAAGGATTTAACGACATTCGGGCAATTCGGCAAGAAGGGTATTGGTTACGACGTGCGCGAACTCAAGGACAGAATCAGTAATATTTTAGGTTTGCAAAATCATTGGCGACTTGCGATAGTCGGCGTGGGACATTTGGGCGGTGCGCTTGCCAATTACGTTAACTTTGCTTCGTTGGGCTTTTCGGTTGTGGCGTTGCTCGATAAAAATCCGAAAATTGTCGGCACAAAGGTTAACGGTATAACGGTCGGTAACATTTCCGATATGAAGGAAATTATTTCGGATAAAGCGGTAGATATAGGAATTATCACGGTACCGGCAACCGAGGCGCAGGATACTGCCGACGCGCTTATCGCCGCAAACGTTAAAGGCATTTGGAATTTCGCGCCGATAAAATTAAACGTGCCCGATAATATTCCGTTGGTCAACGAAGATTTATCAATCGGGCTCAGTGCTTTGAGTTATCATATGTCGCAAAATTAATTGAGTTAAATTTAACGGAGGTTTATAAATGCTTACAGTTTTAATGGTATTGGACGCGATAGTATCGATTGCGTTAATTTTGGTAATCCTCGGTCAGGAAGCGAAATCGGGCGGAATGGGCGGCATGGACGGCGGATCCGACGCGGTTTTTTCGGGTAAGGTTCGCGGCATGGATGCATTGCTTGCCAGATTGACTGTCATACTCGGAATTTTTTTCGCGGTTATAACTTTGATAATTGCCAAGCTCAGTATGTGACGGGAGGAAAAAATTTTGATTGACGGCGGAGAATCATTTTTCAAAATCGGTGGCGATGAAGGTGTACTTTTGATTCACGGCTTTACGGGCTTGCCTGCCGAAATGCTTTTAATGGGCGAACATCTGAACGGTCAAGGATATACTGTTTTGGGTGTGAGGTTGGCAGGACACGGTACAAGCGAACGGGATTTAATGCGTACAACGTGGAATGATTGGCTTAACTCGGCTATTGACGGGTTGGCAATTCTGCGAGGTGTTTGTAAAAAAATTTTTGTCGTGGGTCATTCTATGGGCGCATTGCTTACTTTGAAACTTTCTACTTTGTGCGAAGTTGATAAGATTGTTACACTTGCCGCGCCGATTTTCATTGACGAAGGACTCGGCTTGAAAAATCTGCCGCCGCGCGAATTTTGCAGTGATGCCTGTGTTATTCAGCCGCGCAGGAAATTGAAAGATGTTCCGCCTGCCGTCAATAATGTTTACATCAAAACTCCGCTGATTAGTGTACATGAACTGGTAGATTTAATCGAAGAAGTGAAAAAAATTTTGCCGCAGGTTACCGCACCGATTTTAATCATGCATGGCGCGGAAGATCATACGGTACAGCCACGCAGCTCAAGATTTATCATGGATAATGTCGGCTCAAAGGTTAAACGATTTGCCGGCGTACCGAATTGCGGACATCTGTTGCCGATTGCCGAGGAACGCGATTTTGTTTTCGATGTGGTAACGGATTTCTTCAGACAAAAATAAAGGGGACAATATACTTTCGTACGGTTAACGAAAGTGTTCAAAGTCAACGTAAGTATTTTTACAAGCGCGGTCATTGACTGAGGCTGTCGAAAACTTTGTCGCGACAATTGAATGCAACATCACGTTGCAAGCGGCCGCCCGTCCTTGGGCGGCTTCTTCCGTAAGCAACACCCCAAGTCAAGGTTATTTCAACCGCTGGTTATTTACTTTAGTTCTCGATAGGTTTTATAGGAGTTGATTATATGGCAGATAGCGGAGACAGTTACTGCTTCGCATGCGGTGAAAAAAATCCGATTGGTTTACATTTAACTTTTAATTTTGACGGCGATAAATTGACTGTCGAAAAAAATCTGCCGCGCGAATATGAAGGGTATAAGGGCGCGGCACATGGCGGTATCGTTTCGACTTTGTTGGATGAATCGATGTGTAAATTCATCAACGTAAAATATAACGAACAGGCAGTAACGGGACGACTTGAAATACGCTACAAATACCCCACGCCGACCGAACAGCCTTTGAAAATAAGCGCGTGGCAAGAAAGTCAGCGGCGCAACATAATAACAATGAAGTCGGCGATAGAAACATCCGACGGGACAATCACGGCGGAGGCTACGGCAAAATTTGCGGTGGTGTCATTATCATGATTAGGGCAAAAAAATTCGGGACGAAATTGCCCGAGAAAAAGCGCAAACCTTCGTCGAAGGGAATAATAGGCAAGTTGAGCGTCAATCATCGCGGCTTCGGATTTGTAGTGCTCGAAGAGGATACCGGTACCGATATTTTTATCAGTGCGGAAAATATTTTGTCGGGTGCAATGAACGGCGATAAAGTCAAAGTAAAAGTGTTGGGCACATTCCGCGGCAAACGTGAGGGCACGATAGTTGAGGTTGTCGAACACGCAAACAAGACAATAGTTGGCAGAATAAATGTCAACAGGACGAAGAGCGAATTTGTGCCCGACGATAAGAGAATCACGCAGAAAATTAAGTTGCGGCACGTCGACAAGAAAATAGTCGGCGGTACGAAAGTAGTCGTGGAAATAATTTCGTGGTCACCGTTACAGGGTAAGATAATCGAAATTTTGGGCGACGAAAACGGAGTCGGCGTTGATATTCTGGGAATACTGCGCAGTCACGGAATAGTGGAGGAATTTCCGGAAGAAGTAATGACGGCGGCGGCACGAACGGAGATTGAGCCGAGTAAGACGGAAATCAGTAAACGAATTGACAGACGCAATTTAAAAATCGTGACGATAGACGGCGAAGACGCAAAAGATTTGGATGACGGCGTTTATGGCGAAGAACGCGGCGACGGATTTTTTTTGGGCGTGTACATTGCCGATGTCAGTCATTATGTTCGCCCGAATTCCGCGCTGGATATTGAAGCGTACAAACGCGGCACGAGTATTTATCCCGTCGATCGCGTTGTCCCGATGTTGCCGAAAGAATTATCGAACGGCATTTGTAGTCTCAACGCCGGTGTAAATCGTTTGGCAATGGCATGCGAAATGAATTTGAGTAAGAACGGCAAAGTAGTTGACTATAAAATATTCCCGACGGTCATTCACGTTCACCGCCGTTTATCCTACACCCAGGTTGATAAATTTTTTGAGGGTGCGGATATCCTCGGCGATTGTTCCGATAATTTGAATACGCTGTTAAAAATTCGGAATCTGCGCAAAAAAATTCATGCCGAACGTGGAAGTATAGATTTTGCGTTGCCTGAAATGAAAGTGCGTCTGGACGAAAACGGCAAGCCCATAGAAATAATAAAGCGTATACAAACATTGGCGGAATCGGTAATAGAAGAATGTATGTTATTGGCGAACGAAACAGTAGCCGAACATACAATGCGCAAAAAAATTCCGTGTCTGTATCGCGTCCATGAACTTGCCTCGCCCGAAAAAATTTTGACCTTTAATCAGTTGCTGGCACATTTCAGTTTGCATATAGCTACCGCCGAAGGTCGGGACTTGGAGCCGCGCGATTTCCAAAGGATTTTAGCCAAAGTCAAGGATTTGCCCGCCGAACGCGTTATCACAAGTTACGCCCTGCGCAGTATGCAACAAGCGCGTTATTCGTCGCAATGTCTGGGTCATTTCGGTTTGGCGGCGAAATTTTATACGCATTTCACTTCGCCGATTCGCAGATATCCCGATTTGATTGTTCATCGTATGTTACGCGCAAGTTTGGAGACGCCCGATAAAATCAACAACCTTGCGAAAAATCTGGACGAAATAGCAAATCATTCCTCGGAAACAGAACGCCGCGCAGTTGATATCGAACGCGAAAGTGTCGATTTGAAATCGGTTGAGTATATGCAACAATTTGTCGGGCAGAAATTTGACGGCGTGATAGACAGCGTAACGGGCTTCGGATTTTTTGTGGAACTTGATAACGGTGTCGACGGACTTGTGCGTGTCGCTACGATTGACCATGATTATTATGAGTTCGTGGAAAAAGAATTTGCGTTAATCGGGCAGACGACCGGCAAAAGTTTTCATATCGGCGACAGTGTTCGTGTGCGCTTGAGTGAGGCTAATACGAATTTACGGCAATTGACTTTCGATTTTATCAGCACCGTAACCGATAAAAATTTAATCGCGGAAGTTTAAGCAAAGGAGGTCGAAAGAATGAGCAAACCGATAGTAGCGATAGTAGGACGCCCAAATGTCGGCAAGTCGACTCTGTTTAACCAAATCGGCAAAAGACGGGTATCGATTGTCGACGATATGGCAGGAGTGACGCGCGACAGAATTTACATGGATGCCACGTGGCTTGAACACGAATTTACTTTGATTGATACGGGCGGCATAGAAATAAAATCGGCTGATAAAATTCTAACGGAAATAAGGACGCAGGCAAAAATCGCGGTAGAAGAAGCAGATGTAATAGTCTTCGTTGCGGACGGGCGCGCAGGTTTGACGGCAGATGACGAAGATGTTGCAAGATTTTTGCGCACGACCGAAAAGCCAATTGTCTTGGCGATAAACAAAGTGGATACCCCCGAACTTACAAATGACACGTACGAATTTTATAATTTGGGATTGGGCGATCCGATAGGAATATCGGCAAGTAACGCGTTGAATTTGGGGGATTTGCTTGACGCGGTAGTGAAATGTTTTCCCGAAACGAAGGAAGAACCACGCGATGAAGATGAAATCAGAATCGCGGTGATAGGTCGTCCGAATGTCGGCAAATCTTCGCTGGTTAATGCAATGCTGGGCGAAGAACGTGTAATAGTAAGCGATATCCCCGGCACCACGCGCGACGCAATCGATACGCAATTTTTCGTTGACGGGACAAAATTTACGCTGATAGACACCGCAGGAATGCGCAGACGCGGTAAAATTGATGAGCCTGTCGAACGCTATAGTGTCATTCGTTCGTTACGCGCAATAGATCGCGCCGATGTTGTGTTGATGTTGATTGAAGCTCCCGTAGGCATTACCGAACAGGATAAAAAGATAGCAGGTTATGCGCACGATTCCGGCAAAGGTTGTGTCATCGTCGTCAACAAATGGGATATCTTCCCGAACAAACACGATCGCTCTACAAACAGATTCACCGACGAACTTCGCGACAAACTCGGATTTCTGCAATATGCGCCCGTGGTTTATGTCAGTGCGCTCACGGGTCAGCGCGTCGACCGTGTCACCGAACTCGTTAAATTTGTTGCCGAACAACAATCGATGCGTATTCAAACGAGCGTCTTAAATGAATTGATACGCGATGCAGTTGCGGTAAATCCGCCGCCGACTAAAAAAGGTAAGGCACTGAAAATTTTGTTCGTCACTCAAGCGGATATCAATCCGCCGCGGTTTATTCTCTTCGTCAATGAGCCCGAACTCTTTCATTTCTCGTACTTGCGATTCATAGAAAACAGATTGCGCGAAAGTTTCGGGTTTGAAGGTACGCCGATAAAATTTGTCGTCCGCAAACACAAGCAGAAAGACGACGAAGAGTAAAATTAACCAAAAGGGTTGTCCGTCATGGGCGGCTCTTATTTTATTTCCGCACACGGATTTACAAAAAGTCACAAACAAAATCCGAAGACATACCAACTTTTTTTGGGAGGAAATGCCACGCGGAAAATTTTTTAAAATTTTTTTCGAGTTCTTGCAGGAATTTCCGAACTTTCCGGCGAACCACCCTTTCAGGGTTGGGGGGTGGCTTTAAACAAGCAACACCCCCCACGCCCCCCGACCGCCCTTCCTTTCCGGAAAATGTTGTTGCTTGTAAACATCCGACCCCCTCCCCAGAGACCTCGAAGCGTGTCGGGTAGGTATAACCTATTTGCCGGAACACCGGAACAAAAAAAAAAAAAAGACTACCTGAGGTTTGAACTTGAAAAAGAGATTTACCCAAATGTTTGCCTTGAAAAAATTTGGTGAACTTGAGTGAAAGATTTGACGTAGCTTTTTTAATTAAAAGTGTGTTACCTTTGAAAAGAGAAGTACCAAAGCATTTACCTTGAAAAAAGTTAGACCGAAGAATAGAAATACCGGAGCATTCGCAAAAAAAAAGATTAGGAAAGAAAAACTTCCCAACCTTTGACTTGAAAAAGTTTACGATTGATAAGCTTGGAGACTGCGAAGGAATTGCACGGACTTTAAAGTATTGCCGATGAGAGAATGAACGTAGTTGATAAAAAAATTTTCCGCCGCGTTAAGCTGTCGCGAATTGAAATTCAATTTGGTAGAGTCACGCCAATCGAAAGAGAGCATTAACTCAAAGGTACGGCGAAGTGATTCGGGATAAGGTTGACACTCTTGAGCGAAGTCAACGCAATCCATACAGACAGCACCGCCCTCGAGCAAACTGATTGCCGCATCGCCCAAAATTTCGTTACCGCAGTGGACGCAATTACAAAAGTTTAATTGCATGCCGCTGGTCTCCATGAATTGACACGCACCGATAAGCGCGGCGATTTTGGGATTACGATTGCTGAGCGTCGGCAGAGAATTCATCAACAGTTCAAAAGTCGTCGGTTCGGATTGTTTGGGCAAAGTCATTCGGTTGACAATCTCAAACAGCAACGACGCATAGCCCAATCGCTCCAAATCGGCAGTGAGTGCATCGTAATGGTGAATTATTTCGGCGTCGCGAATTATATCGACTTTGCCGCCGTGACTAATCTGCGCAGTGATATGATTAAACATTTGCATTGCGCCCGATAACGGACTGCGTGAACGTCTGCAACCGTAAGCATTTGCCTCGACTTTGCCGAACTGTTTTGTAAAAAGTGTGACGACCCGATTTGCATCGCCGAAATCGTCCGTTTTAAGTACAATCGCTTCAACCTTAACTGTATCATTCATTCTTGATTAATCCTTTGATTTGTTGGGCGTCCTTCGCCGAAATCGTGCCCGCCGTCAAAATAAATTGGAACGCGTCGGGCGGTAACATGTCAACACGAATTACATCTGTCTTCTTAATGAAGAAATTCATACCTGCGGTCATGTTCATACTCCACGGCATATAGACACAGACATAATCATCGCCGAGCTTTTGGCGAACGGGTTCGGGCATATTTGGCATTTGGAATCCGAGAACGTAGGCACCTTGATAGGGAATGAGCACGACATTTTTGAAAGTCGAATTGGATTCAAAAAGAGCTGTCGAGACTTGTTTGACAGAACTGTAGATAAATTTTACGACGGGAATTTTATTCAACAGTTTGTCGAAGAGGTCTATTATTTTTTTAGAGAAGAAATTGGCACTGATGAGACCGATAAACCAAATCAGCACAATGACGATTAGCAATCCGACCCCGGGAATATTTATCGGCAAAAATTGTCCGATATACTTTTCGGTTAAATCAACCAACCAAGTAATGAGGATAACGGTAATGGCGGGCGGCAAAACAATCAACAGACCTTTGAAGAAATTGCCCGAAAGTTTTTCGGTGAAGGATTCGGGTTTGTTTTTATCTTTGTCCATCTAAATTACTCCAAACATTCACGAGAAATTTTTCTCGGTCAAAATAATTTCGACGGCATTAAGTACGTCGTCGATATCGGATTCGGTTATGACAAGCGGCGGTTGAAAAGCCAAGACGTTACGCCCGACTCCGTTCTTGCCGACGATGAAGCCGCGATTTTTCAATTCCTCAAGGAGGATATCCAATTCGCGGAAGGCAGGAGATTTATCGGCATGAACAAATTCCGCGCCGACCATTAAGCCCAAGCCGCGCACGTCGCCGATTATCGGGAATTTCTTTTGCAAAGTTTTCAGCCCGTTCATTAATTGTTTGCCGCGTGCTTTTGCGTTATCCGTAAGATTTTTTTCGGCGATGTAGTCGAGTACCGCAAGCGCGGCGGTAGACGAAACGGGATTACCGCCTAATGTTGAGGCTCCGGGGCGCGTGTAAGTATCGGCGATTTTTTTCGTAGAGATGAATGCGCTAATCGGTTGCCCATTGCCCAAAGCTTTCGCGACGCTCATGATATCGGGTGTCACGTCAAAATTTTCTATCGCGAACATTTTGCCCGAACGCGCGAAACCTGTCTGCACTTCGTCGACAATCAACAATGCTCCGTACTTATGCAAAATTTCCTTGACGCGTTTGAAATAACCTTTGGGCGGCACGACGATTCCGGCATTACCTTGAATAGTTTCGGCAATCAATGCGGCAGGACGTCCCGAAGTTGCTGTCTGAATAATTTCCTCGACTTTGTTTGCGCAAGCCAAATCGCAAGTGTCGGGATTTTTTCCGAGAGGACAGCGATAACAATACGGATTTGGAGCGAAGTTGATGCCGCCTACGGGATTCGGATCCGTTCGCCACATTCCTATTCCCGTTAAGCTCATTGTAAGCTTTGTACGCCCGTGCAGACCGTTTTGCAGGGCAATATATTCCGAGCTCTTTGTATAAATCGACGCCAATAATAATGCTCCTTCATTGGCTTCCGTACCCGTCGAGCAGAAGAAACTTTTCTGTAAATCGCCCGGAGTAACCTGCGCAAGACGTTCGGCAAGGTTTACAAAATTCTCCGTCAAGTAGATATTGCAAACGTGCTGGAGAGTTTTGATTTGCTCTATCATTCGTTCGGTGATGTACGGATTGCAATGACCGCAATTAATGACGGAAACACCCGCGTAACAATCCAAATATTTTTTGCCTGTCGAGTCGAAAAGGTACTGCATATTTCCGCGAACGAATTGCGGCGGCTCGGCGTAGAAATGTCCGAGGCAAGGCATGATGTATTCGCGTTTCTTGTCGAGAATTTTTTTTGCTCCGATATATTCCTTCAAATCAATCGCTCCTTATTCCGAAATGATTTCAACACTAACATATTACCAAATAAATGACAAGCGCGGCACATTGACGCGGAAAAGACCGCCGTCGACGTTGAATTGTCGGATGAATTTGCCCGTGCGTTTTCAAAAAAAACTTGACAGACATTTTGTTCGGGTATAAAATTCAAAGCTACTGATTGACATAATATGGAGAAAGTGTGTGCGCGTCGTGTCCAATGGAAATATTTCGGGTTACGCCGCGCATTTGTTTTAACAATTATCGGCTTTTAGGGGTGGCGAATTTTTTCAAACTTTCTCCGATAAGTTGTTGCCCCATGATTTACTATTAACCCCTAATCCCTAAAAGGAGTGGAGGCTTTAATGTTTAATCCTGTTCATGTTGGTAAAAGAACAAGGTACAGCTACGCTAGGATAAAGGAAGTCATGGAGATGCCACATCTCTTGGACATCCAGCGCAACTCCTACGATTGGTTTAAGAAGGAAGGTTTGCAAGAAATCTTCAGAGACATTTCGCCTATCGCGGATTTTACCGGTAAGCTGGAATTGTTTTTCGAGGACGAAGGCATAACCTTTGGCGAATGCAAATACACACTTGAAGAGTGTAAACGGCGTGACGGAACTTATGCCGCGCCCGTTCGTGTCAAAGTAAGGCTCAGGAACAACGAAAACGGTAACGTTAAAGAACAAGAAGTTTTCATGGGCGATTTCCCGATTATGACTTCCACGGGTACTTTCATAATCAACGGTGCCGAACGCGTTATAGTCAGTCAGCTTGTGCGTTCGCCCGGAGCTTACTATGAAAAAAATATCGACCAGACAGGCAAGAATATTTTTAATTCGACCGTGATACCTAATCGCGGTGCTTGGATTGAGCTTGAAACAGATCCGACTTATTCCATCAGCGTTCGTATCGACCGCACTCGCAAAATGCCCGTTACCTACTTCATGCGTGCTCTTGATTACGAAACCAACGAACAGATACTTGATTTGTTTGACATAAGATTTTTCGTCGTATCCATGTTAAACGACGAGAAAGTTGCTCCCGAAATTGTTCACTTCCTTAATTCCGAAAGGGAGAGCGGTAAAGATCGCCGCGATAATTTGCTTGCCTCTTACCTCCTCAAGAAAAATCACGTTGAGGAGGATTTTGACACGCTCTTAAGCGAATTCACGGCAATTGACCAGAAGAATGATTTGTTGGGCAATTATCAGTACTTGCTCGATACTTTTGCCGCCTTCGATTCCAAAAACACTTTGACGGCAGGATATAAGGCACTTGTCGATTTGCTCGACACCGACAGAAAGAATGACGAGGAGAATAAGGATAAGGCACTTGTCGGAATTTATACGCGTCTGCGCCCGGGCGAACCTCCTTCGCCCGAAAACTCCGCATCTCTTTTGCACTCGCAATTTTTCGATCCGCGTCGCTATGATTTGGCAAGTGTCGGACGCTACAAAATTACAAAGAAACTCGGTTGGAAACGCAGATTGTTGGGCAGAGTACTCGCCGAAGATATTGTCGACTTGGAGACGGGCGAAACTTTAATCGAAGCCGACGGCAAACCCGTTACGCAGGAACAACTTGACAGCGTACCCGACGAACGTGAGGCGGAAATTTTCGGACTTGTACCCGATGAACTTCGCCGCGGTTATAACAGACCTATACCGATAAGAATCAAAACCGAATACGGTGCTTATACAATGTTGTGTTCGCCCACGCTGTCGATTAAAGACAATCGCACAATTTGCGTGGCGGATATCATGAGCGCGATAAATTATATCTTCAGTCTTATGAGCGATTCGGGTAATGTTGACGATATCGACCATTTGGGTAATCGTCGCGTCCGTTCCGTAGGCGAACTTTTGCAGAATCAATTCCGCATAGGTATGTCACGCATGGAACGCGTTGTGCGTGAACGTATGACTACTCAGGACGCGGAAATAGTCACGCCGCAGAATCTCATCAATATTCGTCCCGTCGTCGCAGCCATCAAAGAATTTTTCGGCTCCTCGCAATTATCTCAGTTCATGGATCAACACAATCCGTTATCCGAATTGACACATAAACGTCGTTTGTCGGCATTGGGTCCCGGTGGTTTGAGCCGTGAGCGTGCAGGCTTTGAAGTCCGCGACGTTCACAACTCCCATTACGGTCGCATGTGCCCGATAGAGACTCCCGAAGGTCCTAACATCGGTCTTATCGGTTCTCTGTCTAACTATGCTCGTGTCAATCAATACGGCTTCATGGAAACACCTTATCGCCGTGTAGACAAAAAGAATAAGCGCGTGACGACTGACGTTTCTTATTTGACGGCGGACGAGGAAGAAGCTTTGATTATTGCGCAGGCGAACGAACCGCTTGACGAAAATGATTGGTTCGTAAACAAACGCGTAACGGCACGCCGCAACGAAGAGACAACCAAAGTTAACAGCGAAGATGTCGACTACATGGACGTTTCGCCTAAACAAGTTGTATCTATCGCTACCGCTATGATTCCGTTCCTTGAAAACGACGATGCTAACCGTGCACTCATGGGCGCGAACATGCAACGTCAAGCAGTCCCGTTGTTGAGGACGCAAGCACCGCTTGTAGGTACGGGCATGGAATTCAAAGCCGCATGCGACTCGGGCGTCATGGTTTTGGCTAAACGCCCCGGCACTGTTTATTCCGTCGACGCGTGTTCTATCACAATTCAAGTTGATTCCGATTCGCCGCAAAAAATTTACGACAGATATACTCTGCAAAAATTTGTTCGTTCCAATCAGGGAACATGTATAAATCAAGTGCCTATAGTCGAGGAGGGCGAACACGTCGAGGCAAGACAACCTATTGCCGACGGTCCCGCAACTTCTTCGGGCGAATTGGCTTTGGGCTACAACATTATCGTTGCCTACATGCCTTGGGAAGGTTACAACTACGAAGACGCTATTTTATTGAGCGAAAATCTTATCAAGCGCGATATCTTTACGTCGATTCACATTGAAGAGTACGAATGCGACGCGCGCGATACAAAGTTAGGCCCCGAAGAAATTACGCGCGATATCCCCAACGTTTCCGAAGACTCACTGACACATTTGGATGCCGACGGCATTATCGCAATCGGTGCGGATGTTCGTAACGGCGATATTCTTGTCGGTAAAGTCACGCCGAAGGGCGAAACGGAATTGACGGCGGAAGAGCGTTTATTACGTGCAATCTTCGGCGAAAAAGCTCGTGAAGTTCGCGATACATCTTTACGTGTACCGCATGGCGAAAGCGGTAAAATCGTCGCCGTCAACATTTTCACACGTGATAATAACGATGAATTGTCACCGGGCGTCAACAAACAAGTCCGCGTTTACATTGCGCAGAAACGTAAAATATCGGTCGGCGATAAGATGAGCGGTCGTCACGGTAACAAGGGTGTTGTTTCCGAGATTCGTCGTCAGGAAGATATGCCGTTCTTGCCCGACGGTACTCCCGTTGATATCGTTTTGAATCCTTTGGGCGTTCCGTCGCGTATGAATATCGGGCAGGTGCTTGAAACACATTTGGGTATGGCTGTCCGCAAAATCGGTCTGCGCATTAACGATCACGATCCGAAGATTGAAAAGGATTTGCGCAAATACGGTTTTGACGTTGACAAATACGGTCTGCCAAAACCCAGCAACGCAGGTTTGCATATCGCCACGCCCGTTTTCGACGGCGCACGTGAAGAAGACATTTTCAATACGATTAAATGCGCCGGGCTTGACGAAGACGGCAAAACGATTCTATACGACGGACGTACGGGCGAACCTTTTGAAAACCGTGTTACAGTCGGCTGCGTTTACATGCTCAAACTGCATCATTTGGTTGATGATAAAATCCACGCGCGTTCTACGGGTCCTTACAGTTTGGTTACACAACAGCCGTTGGGCGGTAAGGCTCAATTCGGCGGACAGCGTTTCGGCGAAATGGAAGTTTGGGCGTTGGAGGCTTACGGCGCAAGTTATACCCTGCAGGAAATTTTAACCGTGAAATCCGACGATGTTGTCGGGCGCGTCAAAGCTTACGAAGCGATTGTCAAGGGGCAAAATATTCCCGAACCGGGTGTCCCCGAATCTTTCAAAGTCCTCATCAAAGAGTTGCAATCAATCGGTCTTGATATCCGTGTTCTCAGTCGCGATTCCAAAGAAATTATTATCCGCGACGATGATGATGATGACGATCGTAACATTGCGAACAACAAGGCGAAAGACTTGGGCATGGAGACCGGCGAATATCCCGAAGGTCAAACACCTACTGCTCCTCAGTCACCTTCGTCCGACGACGATATTATTTCCGATTTCGGCGAACAGGATAACGATTACGCGGATTCCCACGATGATTACGAACAGGATGAACCCGAACGCGAATTGACGGACGAGGAATTAGACGCCGAATTGAAGAGCATGAGCGATTTGGATGATGATGTCATTCAAGGTGATTTAAGTCTTGACGGCATTGATATTGATTCCGCTCAGGCAGATGACGACGAAAACTTTTCCGATGATATGGATGACACTATTTCCCGTTACAAAAATCACGACGATGACCGATAACTTTTTTCGAGCCATGATTTAAAGGTTGCGGCAAAATTCCCATCGGGAGTATGTCAATGAGGAGGCTAATCATGCTTGACGTTAATGTATTTAACTCTATGCGAATCGGACTGGCGTCGCCGGAAAAAATCAGGGAATGGTCACACGGTGAAGTCAAGAAACCTGAAACAATCAATTATCGCACATTGAAGCCCGAGCGCGACGGTTTATTCTGCGAAAGAATTTTCGGACCTACGCGCGATTGGGAATGTCATTGCGGAAAATATAAACGTGTTCGTTACAAGGGCACAATTTGCGATCGTTGCGGCGTTGAAGTTACACGCGCCAAAGTACGTCGCGAAAGAATGGGGCATATCGAACTTGCCGCGCCCGTCAGTCATATTTGGTACTTCAAGGGAATTCCCAGCCGCATGGGTTTGCTTTTGAACATGTCGCCGCGTGCATTGGAACGCGTATTATATTTTGCGTCTTACGTTGTCTTGGATCCGGGCGAAACCAAATTAAAACAGACGGAACTTTTGACGGAAGGTCAATATCGTACGCAGCGCGAAATTTACGGGCGCGGTGCTTTCCGTGTAGGCATGGGCGCGGAGGCTATCGGCGAACTTTTACACAATTTGGATTTGGAAGCATTGAGCGCGGAACTTCGGGAAGAATTACACTCCTCCAACGGTCAAAAGAGAGTGCGCGCGATAAGACGGCTTGAAGTTGTCGAGGCATTCCGCAAATCGGGCAATAAACCCGAGTGGATGATTATGACTGTTATTCCCGTCATACCGCCCGATCTTCGTCCGATGGTACAACTTGACGGCGGTCGTTTCGCCACAAGCGATTTGAATGATTTATATCGTCGCGTCATCAATCGAAACAATCGTCTTAATCGTCTTCTGAAATTACGTGCGCCCGATATCATTGTCCGCAACGAAAAGCGCATGTTGCAGGAGGCAGTAGACGCACTTATCGATAACGGTCGTCGCGGTCGTCCCGTTACAGGTCCCGGCAATCGTCCCTTAAAATCTTTGTCGGATATGTTGAAAGGTAAACAAGGGCGTTTCCGTCAAAACTTGCTCGGCAAACGCGTTGACTATTCGGGGCGTTCGGTTATCGTCGTAGGTCCCGAATTGAAATTGCATCAGTGCGGTTTACCTAAGGAAATGGCTTTGGAATTGTTCAAGCCGTTTGTCATGAAAAAACTTTCCGCGGATTCCAATTTGACAATCAAGGCGGCAAAGAAGAAAGTAGATCGCGCCACGCCCGAAGTTTGGGGCGTACTTGAAGAAGTTATCAAAGAACATCCTGTTTTGCTCAATCGCGCTCCTACACTGCATCGTTTGGGTATTCAGGCATTTGAACCCGTATTGACCGAAGGACGCGCGTTGAAATTGCATCCTTTGGCATGTACGGCGTACAATGCGGACTTTGACGGCGATCAGATGGCTATTCATTTGCCGTTGAGCGCGGAAGCACAAGCCGAGGCGCGTGTATTGATGTTGGCGGCGAATCATATCCTTGCTCCGAAAGACGGCAAGCCGATAATCGTCCCGACACAAGATATGGTCTTAGGCACTTACTATCTGACGAAAATCCGCCGCAGTAAGAAGGGACAACCCGTTGCGGGCGAAGGCAGATATTTCACGGGAATCGAAGAGGCACTTTTGGCGCACGATACCAAAGTCGTCGCGTTACAGGCCGAAATAAATGTGCGTATCGGGCGCGACAGATTGCCTGCCTTTGTGGTTGATGAATTGGATGACGATGTTGAATCACTCATGGTAAAAACTTCCGTTGGGCGTATGATTTTCAACGAGAAATTGCCGCCCGAACTTCGTTACTATCACAAGGAAGATAATCAGTGGGTACTCGGCGAAGTCATGAACAAAAAAGCGTTGGGCAAACTCGTCGCGAAATGTTTCAACGAATTTGGGGCGACACGCACTGCCGAAGTTATCGACTCGGTTAAACGTCTGGGCTATCACTACGCTTGTATCGCAGGTATGACTGTCGCAGTATCCGATGTCATCATTCCGCCCAAGAAGAAAGAAATTTTGAAAGAGACTTCCGAAAAAGTTAAGAAAGTCGAAATGTATTTTCTCCGCGGTATTATTACGGAGCGCGAACGCTATGACAAAGTTGTAGCGTTGTGGAGCGAAGCAACGGAATTGGTTGCCGACGCCATGATGGAAAATATGGATGAATTCAATCCGATATTCATGATGAGCGACAGCGGCGCGCGCGGTAATAAACAACAGATGCGTCAATTGGCAGGAATGCGCGGACTGATGGCAGATCCGTCCGGTAAAATTATCGACTTACCTATAACCGCAAATTTCCGCGAAGGTCTCAGCGTTTCCGATTACTTTATATCCAGTCACGGTGCGCGTAAAGGTTTGGCGGATACTGCACTGAGAACGGCGGACTCGGGTTATTTGACTCGTCGTCTCGTCGATGTTGCGCAAGATGTTATCGTTCGCGAAGAAGATTGCGACGTCTCGACTATCAATCTCGTTTTGGAACGTGCTTTGTTGGTTGAGGAAACTGCCGACGCTTTGGAAATTCTGAACGACGTATTAATCGGGCGCGTACTTGCCGAAAATATTGTCAACGCCGAAACGGGCGAAGTTATTTTGGCGCAGGATACTACCCTTGACGAAGAAACACTCGAAAAATTGGGCGAAAGCGAAGTATCCGAAATTATTTTGCGCGGCTCGAATTTAACCGAACCGAATGCGCCGAAACATTCTCGTGTAACCGAAACAATCAAATTGGGTACGCGCGACGAGAAAGAACGTGAAAAACTTCGTCATGCGTTTATTCATGAACATATCGACGAAGAAGTTGCCAAACCAATTGAATCGTTGGGAATCGAAGAGGGTACGCATTTAACTCATGAAATACTCGACAAGATACTTGACGACGAAGAAATAACCGAACTGTTCATACGTAACAACAATATTCGCGGCATAGAGGTCGAGGCGATAACCGAAGGCACACGCGGCGTAATTGAATCGTTGCATGACAGAATCGTCGGGCGTAATTTGGCGGAAGATATTTACGATGACGACGGCAATCTTATCGCCAAAATCAATCAGCGCGTCGACGAAAAACTTGCCGAAAAAATTTGCAAGGTACGCACGAAAGTCGTGATACGCAGCGTGTTGACTTGTAAAGCTGCCCAAGGCGTTTGCATTAAATGTTACGGACAAGATTTGGCGAATCGCAGTGAAGTTGAAATCGGTGAGGCAGTCGGCATCATAGCTGCGCAATCAATCGGCGAACCCGGTACACAGTTGACTATGCGTACGTTCCACACGGGCGGCGTCGCGGGCGGCGATATCACTCAAGGTTTGCCGCGTGTCGAGGAATTATTCGAGGCACGTAAACCCAAGAACAACGCTATCATTGCGGAAATCGACGGCACTGTCTCATTCGCCGTGGATAAAAACAATTTGACTCAAGTAATAATCACGCCGAACGATCCCAATAACAGTCAGCGGCGCGAATATACAATCCCCTACGGAATTATGCCGCGCGTGAAGGACGGCGCGCAAATCAAGGCAGGCGACAACATCACGGACGGCCCCAAAAATCCGCATGATATTCTGCGCATTTGCGGTCTCAAAGATACTCATCGCTACCTTGTCAAAGAAGTTCAAAAGGTTTACAAATCGCAGGGTGTTGAAATTAACGACAAACATATCGAAGTCATGGTCAGGCAGATGCTCCATAAAGTCAAGATTGAAGATTCGGGCTCGACGGAATTTTTGCCGGGTGAATTTATCGACATGAACGTCTTCGAGGCGGCGAATACCAAAGCAATCGAGGAGGATAGAGCCCCGGCAGTAGCCAAACCGATTTTGCTCGGCATAACGAAAGCATCATTGGCTACAGATTCTTTCTTGAGCGCGGCAAGTTTCCAAGAGACAACGAAAGTTTTGACGGAAGCCGCAATCAAAGGGAAAATAGATCCGCTTATCGGCTTAAAAGAAAATGTCATAATCGGCAAATTGATTCCTGCAGGTACGGGCATGGCGCGCTACCGCGATTTGACAGTCGTGGATAACGAAGCCGCCGAATAAATTTACAATCGATAATTTCAAATACAGAGGCTCGACAAAATTTGTCGGGCTTTTTTGTTGCAAGACTTTCGCCAATAAAAAAATCCCGACCGAAGTCGGGACGAATATATCAAATTAATTGGAGAATAGTAATTGGATGCTGTGTGTTGGTTTTGAACTTATAAAGTTTCTTCGGAAGAGGCTGTGTCTTGAGGAGCTTGACCACCTTGAGGAGCTTGACCGCCGACAACTTGGAAATTGTTTTCGGGTTGGAAATTGCCGCCGTTCAAATCGAATGCAATAGAACTGTCGGAAACTTCTGCGCCGCCGATTTGCTCAAGTGTAACATCGCCGGTTCCGAAATCATTTTCGGGCGCAACGAAGTCATAAAGCAAATCATCGCTATTGCTTTCGCCCCACATGTATTCCGTACCGAAAGTTTGATTCATGCCGCCGTCAAAGCCGGGCATTTCGCCGTCGGTGGGAGCTGTGCCGTCAAAGCCGGGCATTTCACCGTCAACGGGAGCCGTGCCGTCAAAGCTGGGCATTTGTCCGTCAGCAGGAGCCGAGCCGTCAAAGCCGGGCATTTGTCCGTCTGTGGGAGTCGCACTGTCGAAGGAAGGCATTTCACCGTCGGTGGGAGCTGTGCCGTCAAAGCTAGGCATTTCGCCGTCGGTAGGAGCCGCGCCGTCAAAGCTAGGCATTTGTCCGTCGGTAGGAGCCGCGCCGTCAAAGCTAGGCATTTGTCCGTCAGCAGGAGCCGCGCCGTCGAAATCGGGCATCTCACTATCCGTAGGAGGTGCCGCGTTGTTAAAGTTAGGCATTTGTCCGTTCATGGAATTGTTGCCAAAATTGTTACTTCCCTGTGCTTGATTGAATTGCTGCATTCCGAAAAACATGAGTAAAAACTCCTTTCAAATGTAGTGAATGTACGCAATGCCGTTGAAGCACATCGCCAATCACTTTATATATGTGTCGTGTGATTTCGACGTTGAAAATGATAATCCACGCTGTAAAAAGTGTCAATATAGAAAGGTTAACAATGTGTTAGAAGACAGTTAAGTTTTGATTTGAAAAGCCACGACGTCACTGTCGAGGCTCAAAATGTTTTCAAATGCGGCAAAAAAATTAATCGGCGTTGATATAATTCGGGAAAGTTTCACGAAGATAATTGGCAATGGTTTGACCGATAAAAATCTTTCCGCGCAGAGCAGGATGTAAGCCGTCGGGTGTGAGTTCCGCGCGAAGATAATTGCTGTCGTCGGTGAGATTTTCTGTCACGTCGACGAAATAAGGGCGTTGCATTATCCAAAAGTTGACTTGATTCCGTGTAGTCATCCAATCTTTATTCGTTAAGTCAATTCCGCGTTTACGAATCAATTTCGGATTCATAGGGGTAACGGTGCAGAAAACGGGCGTGATATTGTTGGCAAGACATTTGTCACGAATCAGCTCGAGATTTTTTATGATTTCGTCGGCGGAAATTCCTATGCGAATATCATTGACGCCTGCCATGATAACCAAAATTTTCGGTTGAAAAGGCAGAACATCATTATCGAAACGATCTAACATCATTTGAGTTGTGTCGCCGCTGCGCGCAAGATTTTTAATCGGCACGTCGCAATAAGTTTCCCATTGGCAGGAAAGTTGACCGGCAGGAATGTAAGCGGCACCGCCGTGACTGATACTGTCGCCCAAGACCGCGAAAGTTACGGGCGCGGTTACCGTGAAATTTTGTCTGTCAGACCAATCACTTAACGGTTTGCCGCTCTTGTTGATGATACGAACTTGCCAATAATAATCGCCGACTTCGGTAAAAGGAGTGTCGTCGGTTACGCGATTGAATGCTTCACTGTTAACCAAAGTGCGGACGACAACATCACGCGCGTTTTCAATCTTAACAACTTGAACTTCGTAATATTTTGTATCGGGCAACGGTTCCCATGAATAAGTCGGATAAAGTTGCGGAAAATCCGACTGATTTAATTCGGCTGTCAAAATCGGCGGTGATTTTGCTGCGTCAACTTGTCCGCCGAATCCAAAGATACACATCGTCATTACCAACGTAAAAATTTTTTTCAACAT
>JAILRS010000004.1 GCA_024698045.1 Selenomonadaceae bacterium | reverse complement strand
ATCCTCGGCAAGAGTCATCGTGCGCTCTACAAGGGAATAAAAAAGGAGAAAACCCCGCCGGAGGCTTGGCATATTTTCTACGATTCTCATGAGCCGCTGATTTCACGGGAGTTATTCGACAAGGTGCAGTCCATCATGGATGAAGATGCCAGAAAACGGCATGACAGCATGAGGGAAACCGCTGCGAATCGCTCAAAAATGCATAATCTCTTTGAGGGGAAAATCTTCTGCGGCGATTGCGGACAGCCCATGTACTACAGCCGCCACCGCCACAATCTGAAGGATTGCGTCAGCTGGTACGGTCGATATCTTTGCAAAAATTATCAGGATCGGTACATAGAGCATAGGTGTACCAGCCATTACATCAACCAAAGGAAACTTGAGGAAAAGGTTCTGGCCGTAGTCCAGGTCCACGTCAAAATCGCTCTGGATTATAAGAGCCTTATCGACAGATTCCAAGGCAGTGCGGAAGATATGGCCAATCGTCGTAAACACAATGCCGCCGTTCACGAGGAAATGAAAAAATTGGACAGCCTCCTAAGAAAACGTTCCAAACTCTATGAGGATTATGTGAAAGGCATTTTGGATGCGGAGGAATACCAATTTGCTAAAACATCATACACGGAGGAATACGATGCTTGCTATCAGCGGATGAATGAGTTAATGGCACGGCGAGAGGCATACAGGACAGCAATCTCCTCCAACAATCCTTGGGTAAGTGCTATGCGTAGCATCAAGCGGTTCAAGAAGTTGACCCAAGAGGTCGTGGATGCCACGATTGACCGAATTGACGTGTACGAGGACGAGAGAATTCATGTGGTGCTGAAATATCAGGATATTTTCGATTTGACCAAGGAATATCTGGAAGGGGGCAAGGTGGATGGCTGACCAGAGGATTGCCATTTATATCCGTCTTTCCCAAGCGGACGAGGACACAGGGAAAGGCAAGCGCGAGAGCAACAGCGTAATGAACCAGCGCAGCCTTATCCATCATTTCCTTGATGCCCATGAGGAGCTTTCCGCCTATCCACGCATGGAATTCGTGGATGACGGCTACACCGGAACCAATACGAATCGCCCTGCCTTTCAGCGCATGATAGCGGCTATCAAGGAGGGCAGGTATAGCTGCTGCATCACGAAGGATTTTAGCCGTTTCGCCCGCGATTATATCGAGATGGGGGATTATCTGGAGTATCTGTTTCCCTTTCTGCGGGTGCGGTATATTTCCATCAATGACGGCTACGACAGCCAGGATTATAGGGGAACCACCGGAGGGCTTGATGTGGTGATGCGAGCCATCATCTATGATGCCTACAGCAAGGACTTGTCCGTTAAATCCAAGACAAGCCGTCAACAAGCCATGAAAAAAGGGCGTCGGGTGACAGGCGATCCGGGCTATGGCTATATGCGAGATCCGAACCGAACGGCCATGGATATCATTGACCCAGAGACGGCTCCCATTGTTCGTCGTATTTTTGAGGATGCCATGGACGGGGTTCCTGTCGGGGAAATTGCCGCGATGTTGAACAGGGAAGGCATCCTGCCGCCGGGGACATATTTTCGCAAACGAAATCCGCAGTCGCGAAAATACGCCAGTTCTTCCGAAAAAATAGTCTGGACACATGATTCTGTTTCCGGCATCATCAAGCGTTATGCCTATACGGGGGCATTTGTTGGGGGAATGAGGGAGCTGGCGGCTCCATGCAAGGTTGCCACTGTCCGAAAATCACGGGAGGACTGGATTATTGTTCCTGGGATGCATGAAGCCATTATAACGCCGGAGGAATATGCCCTCGCCCAAAAAATTTTCAAAGGTAGGGCACGTCAGAAAACCGAGGTGAAGGTTTATCCCTTAAAATCCCTCTTGGTATGCGGAAATTGCTTGTGCCACATGGTGCTCAACAAAGGAACGGCTAAATTTTATTGCCAGTACAGACCAAATGGAGGCGATAAACAGTGCCGGGAGACAAATACGCCCAAACAGACAAAGATGGAAGAAATTATCTTCCATGCAATTCAGGACTATATGCGGTTGGCAGAAGATGGCCTCAAAAAAAGGAAGAGTCAGTTGCGTGATCTACGCAGGGCTGCCGATTCCAGCCAGGATAGTATCAGGAAATTGGAGCAAAGCGTAGCATCGCTGAAGCAAAAAAAGTTCCGCGAATATGATCGCTACTGCTCAGGAAGCGCGAGCAAGGAGGCGTATCTGGGGACAAAGCTGGAGATGGATGCCCAAATTGCCCGTCTGGAATCCGAAATCACGGCATTAAAAGGGCAGGACAATCCATGCCAAGCCGATGAGCAAGGTGTTTATTCAGAACTGGAGGCGGTTTGCGAGGCGTTTCGTGATGAGGAGTCCCTGACTTACGACATGGCACACGCTTTCGTGGATAGGATTCTGGTCTATCCCGATGAGAGGATAGAGATACAATGGAGATTTCGTGATTGCTTCACGGAGAATGAGGTTTTTTGATTATGTTTTGGATTATTGGAGATTGGCCTGAAAGGGGGAGCGATTGGCCGTCGCTCCCTATCGGTGCCGCAATGACGACGATATTTGGTCTGATAACCTCCGTCGGACGAGGGGCAGGGCCGGGCAAAAAATCCAAAGGAAGTTTTTAGTTCTTACTTGACACAAGCAGAAACTGCCTTCATCACTAATGCCGATGATGCAAAACTCTTGACAAATCGTGAAGATGATTTTGCGCGCGCTATTGCAAGAGGAATAACAGATTATTTTGCCGCCGATAATCCTATGCCCGATACTGTTGATATTCCTTCGCATAACGCTAATAAACTTAGCAGGCATTTTGATATCGACGAATTTACTTGCCACTGTTGCGGCGGCGGCTCCTCTTTAATTTCCGATAGGCTGATTGAGCTTTTGGAACTGTTGCGCGTTAAGGCAGGTAAGCCGATTCATGTTAATTGTGGTTATCGCTGTCCTTCGCATAACGCGGCTGTTGGTGGTGTTTCAAATTCTCAACACGTGTTGGGTACTGCCGCCGATATCACTATTCCTGCTCTGTCTTTCAGTGAAGCCAAAAGACTTGTCGAGCAAATAGATTTTGACGGTACCGGTTTTTATCCGCCCGAATACGACGGCGGAGCATGGTTTATTCATGTGGACGTTCGCGACGGCGGTATCGGAAGTCATATCGTTTGGATTGGATAATATAAGCCACGGCAAATTTAAAGCACCTTCCTTGAGTTAGGAGGGTGCTTTTTTTGTCTGCGCATTGTCTGCAAGGGTATATCTTAGCCAAAAGTTAGGATATGTTAACTTTGGTTAAAATTTCGTGTTATTTCGCGGTTTGTTTTTCGCCAAATGTTAGCTCCTGTTAAAGATGGACAAGTTGGTTTATTCTATCCGAACAAATCATATTCAATTGTTAAAGTCCGCTCTTGAAGCTGACTGAAGGATAACACGAAAATTTTTTCAAGTCAACACGTCGACAGCCGAATCAAAAAATTTTTTCGTCAATTGCCATGGTTTTACTTTTATTCGTAAGCGAAATTATTTCAACGCGTTTAATCTGTCGGCGATGGTCTGCGCATCTTCGTCACCTGCAACGGGTGTAATTATCGCCTGATTGCCTAACATTACTGTACCGTTTTCAACTGTGGCATCATATTTGTCTTGCTTGTTGTGATAAGCGCGAACAAGATTGCCCATGACGAAATAAGAACGTTCGGCGGAAGACATTGAAGAAGTTGCGGCAGGAGTCAGGAAAGTTTTTTTGTTGATACTGACTACGCCGTCTTTAATCGTGACATGATTTCCGCTCAGTTTCGTTAATTTCTTTGCGCAGGCATCGCGACGTCTTTCGCTGTCGGGATGATCCGAAGGATTAAATAAGACATCAAGTCCACTGCGTTCCGCACCGATTGACATTTCAACGAACTTTTGCATGACGGCGGCTGTTGCTCCGGGATTGTAAGTCGTGTTCATCAGATAATCAATACTTAACAAATCTGCTTGTGTTTCAAATTTTTTATCCTTGTGAGCGTCCGTGTGATTGAGCGCGATAGCCGTAACCGCTGAAGTGAGTACGTCACTGCCCAACGCCACATTTAAAAGTCCTGCCGTAATCTGTTTGTTTATTTGTTTGTCTACACTTTTGGCAGCGTGGTTGCTTTGCCCGTGCCCCATTTCGTGACCTATTACTGCGGCTATTTCGTCTTCGGTGCTCAATGATTTAAACAGACCGCGATTAACGAACATGACATGCCCCATACCACAAGCTGCGTTCAATGTGTCATCTGCGGCAACAAAATACATGTAAGGTCTGTCGTTAATGGTCTTGTCTACTTTCGCCACGCCGTTGGTTAAATTCGTCATGATTGCGTCAAGACGTGAATTGTATTCGTAACTTTCATCCACGCCCCGTTCTTTCCTGAATGTTTGATAGAGTTTTTGACGACCTTCATTTGTCTCGTTGAAATATTTAATCTCCTGATTCACTTGGTTTTTGATTGCCGCGCCTTGTACGAATATCCCGATAATATTGACTGCGGCGTTGGCCTCGGTTATCGCCGGTGTGCCCAACCAAATTGCTCCGCCCAATATCGCCGACGTCGCGAGTGACAAAAATTTTTTCTTGGCTCCCAAAAACTTTAACATGATTATAAGCCTCCTTTAACAGAAAATTTTTACCATACTAACAGAAAATTCTTAGTGCCGCAAAAATTTTTTGGGTATCTTGAACACATGAAAATTATCTGGTAGAATACGCGTGATAAACTTCGGCACGGGAGGCAAAACCTTATGTCAGCAAAAAGAAGACGGGCACGAGCAAGACCAAAACAGAAATTATAAACGGCAAATTTTTCGATTATCAATACTCTGAAATCCCCAAAACTCAAACGGGATAAAAAATCGTTTTTCGACTGACGGGTAAAGCCTCCGACCGTAGACAGTTTTATCTTTTACAATTCCTGAAAGGTGGTGACCGGCGCGGATTATCGTGCTTTGACTCAAAAGTATCGCCGCGCCATTTTGAATGATTAAGTTAGAAAAGAAACAAGTTAAGATTGTCAGTATTTTGATTGCCGTAATTTTTATCGGAAGTGTTGTTGCGTTGGCTTTGACACAGACGGGAAATATCGCCTCGGCGGCAAGTTCCTCAAGTGTCGGTGTCATTGATTATCAACAGGTTATCGCGGCACATCCCGACGTACAAGGTTTGCAAGGTCAACTTGAAACCACAATCAACGAAATTCGCAAAGAGTTTGAAGAAAAATCCGCCGGCATGAACGATCAAGAGAAAGCAGATTATTATCGTCAATCCCAGGAACGAATCGCCAATAAACAAAGCGAATTGATTGCTCCTATCGAACAGGCAGTTCAGACGGCGATTAAAAAAGTTGCCGACAAAAAAGGCATTTCCGTTGTTATCGAAAAAATGGCTGTCATCTATGGCGGACAGGATATAACTCAAGACGTTATTGCGGAATTGGGCAAGAAATAATTTTCCTGGGAATAGGGTTTAGGGAATAGGGAGCAGCATTAGATAACATTCTAATTCCTTCTTCCCTATCCCTAATCCCTTTTTTTTTGGAATACGGTAAAAAACTACGAGGAGGCGGCGCGGTGAATTACAGAGCGTTGGCGGCAACGACTATAGTTGTTTTAATAGGCGGAGGTCTCTACTTTTACGGTTCGCCCGAAAAGCCGCCCGAATCCGTCACTGAAAAAACGCCCGAAAAAATTTTACCGAAGGAAGCGCAAGGAGTCGGGATAATCGACATAGACAGAGTGTACGCGGCACATCCCGACGGAACATATTTAAACGAATTGCGCGCCAAAGAATTACGTTTGCGACTTGAATTAAATGCATTGATGAGAGTTGTGGAAATCCCGAAACCTGTAGCACCAAAACCCGAACCGGAAATATTCGACGCGGTGGCTTGGCAGAAAAATGCGCAGGAAGTTATCGGCAAGTTGGCAGAATTGGAAAACCGTGAAAAACTTGCGATGAGTGAGTACAAAAAAAATTCGGAGCCGGAATACATTGAACGCCGAAACAAAATCCGCGATGAGTTCATGAACGAACACATGAATATTCAGTTAAAGTTGACCAACGCCGATAATCTTCATCTTAAACAGGAAGAAGTAAATGAATTATTGGCGCGGCTCGACGAATTGGAAATGCAGCGTAACGCAAAACAAAAAGAATTGCTTGATACTTGGTTAGCGGAAATAGAAAAGTACGCAAGCGATTCCGTGGCGGAAGAAAAAGCCAAGTTAAAAGCGGAATACGAACATTTACGGCAAGTCATGGAAGCCGAATCGGCGAAGAGGCAAACAGACGTAACGGAACGCAACAGAAAATTAATGGAAGACGCAATGCGCGAAATGCAAGAGCGTCAAGTAAGACGACAAGAAATGTTTGCGGAATTGAGGGAAGTAGGCGAAGAACGCGCCGCGCTCGAAAAACAAATTTTGAATTCAATCAGCGATAAGGCAATGATGTTGGCATCGGTACATAGACTTGAAATGATAGTGACGAAACGCCGACCGGATATAGAAATGTCACTGCGAACGCTTGAATGGAATTTCGATTTGAAGGAGCCGCCGCGCGTGGGAGCAATGATTTTCGCCGGCAAAGATTCGATTGATTTAACCGACGAACTCATCAAAGAAATGAACAGACTGCAATAAACACAAAGATATAACGGAAAGGAAGTGACGGGCGCGAAGTTTAACCGTTGACGATTACTGTCGACGGAAAAAATTTACGCGCCGATTATAATGAAGTTTATCAAAAAAATATCCGCGGCGGCATTGTTCGCCGTATCGCTTATGTTAACGGGTTGCGGACAAGGGCAAATTGCTTCCGTGGATTTGAACAGAGTCATGGATGAATCGCCGCGCGTGAAAACTCTTCTTGAAGAGGCCGACGGCAAAATGAAAGACGCTCAAGAAAAATTCAACAAAGATCGCGAAGCAAATCCGAACATGAGCGAAGAGGAAGCCGCTAAAATGCAAAATGATTTTCAACGCAAAATAGCCGGAATAAATCAGGGCGCAGCCTCGCAAATCAGAAGTCGTATAGATGTAGTGTTAGGTGAAATTTCGCACGAAAAAAACCTTGATGTGGTTGTAGCCAGCTCGAAAGATAATCCCGTTTTGTTTCAGGGCGGTATCGACGTAACCGACGACGTGATAAAGAAAATGCAGTGAGCAGGTGAAAAATATGGAAAAAAATTTATACGAGGTAGCCGAATTGTTGGGCGGTACGATTTTGGGCGACGGTTCCGCCAAAGTCAACGGGCTGGCAAGTATAGATTCCGCCAAGAAAGGCGATTTGATTTTTGCTGTTAATCCTTATTTGGATGCGGCAAAAAATTCCGCTGCTACCGCCGTAATCGTTCCGCTTGATACCGTTGATTTTCCCAAGCCCGCAATAAAAGTTTCGGATCCTCGTGCGGCATTCGCCAAATTGCTTGAAATGTTTACGCCGAAATTAAATATACCCGTCGAGATAAGTCCGAAGGCACATATCGGTCAAAATGTAACGCTGGGCAAAAACGTAACGATAATGCCGTTGGCGGTAGTTGACGACGGCGCGACGATTGCAGATGGTGCGATAATTTATCCGCATGTCTATATCGGGCAACATGTCAAAATCGGCGAAGGTACGACAATTTATTCAAATGTTACCGTGCGCGAATTTTGTACGGTCGGCAAACGTTGTGTCATTCACAGCTCAACTGTTATTGGTTCGGACGGATTCGGCTTCACAACGGCCAACGGTATACACACGAAAGTTCCGCAGGTCGGCAATGTCGTCGTTGAGGATGATGTGGAAATCGGCGCACATGTCGGTATAGATCGCGCGGCAATGGGCTCAACGGTTATCGGACACGGTACAAAAATTGATAATCTCGTCCACATCGCTCATAATTGTAAAATCGGCGCAAATTGTTTGATAGTTGCGCAGACGGGAATATCGGGCTCGACAATCGTAGGCGATAATGTAACCTTCGGCGGTCAAGTAGGTACTGTCGGGCATATCACTATCGGCGGCAATTCCGTTTACGCGGCGCGATCCGGTATCACGAAGAATATGCCGGAAAATTATTTCGGATCGGGTTTCCCCGTTCAAACTCACAGCGATTGGCTTAAAATGCAAGTCGCGCTGAAAAAATTGCCCGAGCTCTTGGAAAAAGTTCATAAGCTTGAATCGGAACTCAAAGAACTTCGTAAATCATAATTAATCGAAATATTATCGGTCTTATCGGAAACGGTAAGGCCGTTTTTATTTTCTGCGCAGAATTTTTGTAACGAAACCGGTCGGCGAACGTATAAGTGTCGGAAAAAAGTTAACGGATAAAAAAGCAGAAGATAGATTGAGGGCGATTGACAATGAAAAAAATGATAATGGTAGCCGCAGCGGCTATGATGATTTTCGCAGGACAGACGAGCACGAGTGAGGCATATTATCCACCACCGCCGCCGCCCGTATACGGAGGATATGACGGTTACGATGTACCACCACCGCCGCCCGTACCTACTTCGAGACGGGGAGCATATAACGGTTATGACGTACCGCCTCCGCCGCCTGTATACGGAGCATATGACGATTACGACGTACCACCGCCGCCGCCCGTCTATGTAAGATAAAAAATTTGTTGTTTTACCGCAAACGACGAGTCTGCTTTTGTTTGACGTAGCAGAAAAATTTATTGTTTGTTTTGCCAAAATGAAAGGAAAATGAAATTGAAAATGTTCCGAAAATTGATTGACACTAAATTTTTTTTGGTGTAACATAACACACAAGTTTAAAGACTTAAATTTCGAGTTTTCACAGTGTATAGGGAGGTATTTTTAATGGCTGTTAAAGTTGCTATCAATGGTTTCGGTCGTATCGGTCGCCTCGCATTCCGTCAAATGTTTGACGCTGAGGGTTATGAAGTTGTTGCAATCAACGATCTCACCAGCCCGAAGATGCTCGCTCATTTGCTCAAATACGATACCGCACAGGGCGGTTTCGCAGGCAAAATCGGCGAATGCAAACACACGGTCGAGGCTAAAGAGAATTCCATAGTTGTTGACGGCAAAGAGATTATTATTTACGCTATCAAAGACGCAAAAGATATTCCCTGGGGCAAACATGAAGTTGACGTTGTCCTCGAGTGCACAGGCTTCTACACCAGCAAAGAAAAAGCATCTGCACACTTGGAAGCAGGCGCAAAGAAAGTCGTTATCTCCGCTCCTGCAGGCAATGACCTCCCGACTATCGTCTACAATGTCAACCATCAGACCCTTACCCCTGATGTCAAAGTCCTCTCCGCTGCATCTTGCACGACTAACTGCTTGGCTCCCATGACTGCAGCTCTTAACAAACTTGCTCCTATTCAGAGCGGTATCATGGCTACAATCCATGCTTACACCGGCGATCAGATGATTCTTGACGGTCCTCAGCGTAAAGGCGATCTCCGCCGTTCGCGTGCAGGCGCATGCAACATCGTTCCGAACTCCACCGGCGCGGCAAAAGCTATCGGCTTGGTCATCCCCGAATTGAAAGGCAAACTCATCGGCGCGGCACAGCGTGTACCGACCCCGACCGGTTCCACCACCCTTCTTTTCGCGGTTGTTAAAGGCGAAGTCACTGTTGACCAAATCAACGAGGCTATGAAAGCTGCTGCCAATGAATCGTTCGGTTACAACGATGAGCAAATCGTTTCCAGCGACATCATCGGCATGAGATTCGGCTCTCTCTTCGATGCAACTCAGACCATGGTCAGCCCGATAGGCGATGGCAACACCCTCGTTCAGGTTGTTTCTTGGTATGATAATGAAAACTCCTACACCAGCCAGATGGTTCGCACCATCAAATATTTCGCAGAACTCAAGTAATACAGAGTCCTCGGGATATACGGCGAAAGTTGTCGACGAAAGATTTTCGCACGTCGATAAAAACTGAACACGTAAAATATGACGGCTCGGCTCTTCGTCATTGTTGAGCCGAGTCGTTTGTTATTGTTGGGTAATTTTTTTTGGGAGGTTTTCCGATGAATAAGAAGACAATTAAAGACGTTGACCTTAAAGGCAAAAAAGTATTTGTCCGCGTTGATTTTAACGTACCTATGGACGAAAACCAGAATATCACAAACACCAAACGTATCGACGCAACCATACCGACAATTAATTACCTGCTCGAACAGGGCGCGGCCGTCATCCTTGCTTGCCACGTAGGTCGTCCCACCGAAGCGCGCGAACCTAAATTCTCTACCAAACCTATCGCTAAAAAACTCTCCGAGATTATCGGCAAAGAAGTCAAATGGGCTGAAGATTGTATTGGCGAACCTGCTGAAAAAGCGGCTGCCGCTCTCCAACCCGGCGAAATTCTTTTGCTCGAAAACCTTCGTTATCACAAAGAAGAAAAGAAAAACAATCCCGCATTCGCGAAAAAACTTGCCGCGCTTGCCGATATCGCCGTTGATGATGCATTCGGTGTTTCCCACCGCGCTCACGCTTCCAATGTCGGCATAACTCACTTCCTCGAAACCGTTTCCGGCTTCCTCATGGAAAAAGAGATTAACTATATCGGCAAGACGCTCGAAAATCCTGCTCGTCCGTTCGTTGCGATTATCGGCGGCGCAAAAGTTTCCGATAAAATCGGCGTTATCAGCAACATGATTGATAAAGTCGACACAATCATTATCGGCGGCGGTATGGCTCATACTTTCGACAAGGCAAAAGGCTACGAAGTCGGCAAATCCTTACTCGAAGAGGACAAAGTCGAATTGGCTAAAGGTTTGCTCGAAAAAGCAGCTGCCAAAGGCGTTAAAGTCGTTCTGCCCGTTGACTTGGTCGTTGCCAACAAATTTGCGCCGGATGCAGAATTCAAAACCGTCCCCGTAGATCAATGCCCCGTTGATTGGCAAGGTCTCGACAGCGGCGAAAAAACTTCCGAAGAATATGTCAAAGCTTTGGAAGGCGCAAAGACAATCATTTGGAATGGTCCCATGGGCGTTTTCGAATTCGATAACTTTGCAAAAGGTACGCTTGCTGTTGCGAAAGCAGTTGCGGATGCTACCGAAAAGGGCGCAATCTCAATCGTCGGCGGCGGCGATTCCATTGCGGCTCTCAAGAAAACCGGTCTTGACAAGAAAATTTCTCACATCTCCACCGGCGGCGGCGCAACCCTCGAATATCTCGAAGGCAAAGTATTGCCCGGTATCGATGCAATTGACGGCGTAGGCCGTACCCCGATTATCGCCGGTAACTGGAAGATGAACAACACCGTTAAGAAGGGCGTTGCACTCGTCGAAGAATTGATTCCGCTGGTCAAAGATGCACAGTGCCGCGTAGTTGTAGGCCCCACCGCTACCGCACTTGCAGCTGTCGCAAAAGCAGTCAAGAGCACAAATATCCATGTTGCCGCGCAGAATGTTCATTGGGAAAAATCGGGCGCATTCACGGGCGAAATTTCAACCGAAATGCTTAACGAACTCAATGTTGATTATGTCATCCTCGGTCACAGCGAACGCCGCGATTATTTCGGCGAAACCGATAAAGGCGTAAACAAACGCGCTCATGCCGCATTCAATGCGGGTATCACTCCGATTGTCTGCTGCGGCGAATCCCTCGAAGTTCGCGAATCCGGCAAGTATATCGAACATGTTGTCGGACAGATTGACAAAGATCTCGACGGCTTTACACCTGCCGAAGTTAAGAAACTCGTCATTGCTTACGAACCTATTTGGGCTATCGGCACAGGCAAGACCGCGACTTTCGAGCAGGCCGAAGAAGTTTGCAAAGCTATTCGCGAATCCATTGCGAAGAAATTCGGTCAGGAAGCTGCGGACGCAATTCGTATTCAATACGGCGGATCCGTTAAACCTGCCACCATTAAAGCTCTTATGGAGCAACCCAATGTTGACGGCGCACTCGTTGGCGGCGCAAGCCTCAAAGCGAAAGACTTCAGCGAAATCGTCAACTTCTGATTCTAAAAAATTTTTTGCTTGACTAACGTGCATAAGTTAAGCCGCCAATGTTATAATGACAGTGGCGGCTTTTCTTAACATGAAGAGGAATTTGTCATGAAAAAATTTGTTTGCGTGTTGACTTTAATCGCAGCATTGACTTTCGGCGGAACGTGTTCGGCTAAAGATGTTTTCTTCTCACATTGGAATACCGAAAATGCCGATGTTTATGTCATGGATGAAACTTTTAACACAAACCTTCCGAACGGCTTGAAAGGTTTTTCCGTTTCGACAAAGAAAGTCAGAGACGGTAAGACAATTCAAATTACAAAGTGGGAGTATTTCCAAAATCCGCCGACAAATCAATGGTGCTACAGAAATAATTTGATGGATGCCAAACGAATGAATGTTGTTATACCCACAAACGGTTTATTTGAATTTTGCATGAAGTTACTTGGTTGGCAATATTCCACATACAGAGATGAATATTATCAATAATGTGACGTGAAAATTTCTTGACGCGGAGGAGTAATTGTCATGAAAAAAGTTGTTTGCGCGTTGACTTTAATCGCGGCGTTGACTTTCGGCGGAACCTGCGCGGCTCAAGATATTTGGGTTGACTATTGGGAATCCGAAAATGTCGACGTCTACATGATGGACGAAACTCTTAAGGGTACTGTTTCCGATACGGCTTGCAGGTTTATTTATGTGTCGACAAAGATGGTGGAAAACGGTCGGCTAAAGAAAATCGTCAAGTGGACTTTCGACAGATTCAGAACTGATATGTGGCGATACGAGACCGATGAAATGGACGGCAGACATACCACCGTTGTAATTCCTCGCAATAAATTATTCGAGGCGTGCATGAATAAATTGGGTTGGCAATATAAAATCGTTGATATGTGGTATTATTAACGAGAATCGTGATATAATGTACGCGTTCAAAGATATTGTGTTAAACACTGAGTCAAGCTAAAAAAATCGTATTATTACTTTTAAGGAGAGTGTTTAAGTATGGCGAAAATCAAACACGCACCTATTTGCTTAATCATTATGGATGGTTGGGGCGTCGGCGAAGTCACCGACAAATTCAACGCGATTCAAGTCGGAAATACTCCCGTTCTCGACGATTTGATGAAAAATTATCCCAATGCGCAGTTACAAGCCTCGGGCGAATACGTTGGTCTGCCCGACGGACAAATGGGTAATTCCGAAGTCGGTCATATGAATATCGGCGCGGGCAGAGTTATCTATCAGCCTTTAACCAAAATCACGAAGGCAATCCGCGACGGAGAATTTTTCGAGAACAAAGCATTAGTCGGCGTTATCGACAAAGTCAAAGCCAACGGCGGCGCGCTTCATCTCTTCGGCTTACTTTCTCCCGGCGGCGTTCACAGCCATACGAATCATCTTTACGGCTTACTCGAATTGGCGAAGAAAAAAGGCGTCGAAAAAGTTTACGTTCATGCCTTCTTGGACGGGCGCGACGTTCCGCCCAGTTCCGCGCATGAATATCTTGCGACGCTCGAGGAAAAGATTAAAGAAATCGGCATCGGTCAAATCGCGACAATCGCAGGTCGTTACTACGCAATGGATCGCGATAAACGTTGGGATCGTGTTCAAAAAGCTTACGACGCTATCGCCAAAGCAGACGCGCCTAAAAAATCCTCTTCCGCTGTCGCTATCAAAGATTCCTACGACGAAAAAGTTACCGATGAATTTGTCAATCCCGTTGTTATCGGTGACTACAACGGCGTTCAGAAAAATGACGGCGTAATTTTCTTCAATTTCCGTCCCGATCGTGCACGCGAATTGACTCATGCCTTTACCGATAAATCTTTCGACGGTTTCCCGCGTGTCGAAGATATTGTAGGCATTCCCTTCGCTACCATGACGCAATACGAAGAAGGTTTGAATGTTGATGTGGCTTATCCGCCCGAGAGTGTCAAAAACGGTTTGGGCGAAACAATCAGCAAAGCCGGCTTGAATCAGTTGCGCATAGCCGAGACCGAAAAATATGCTCATGTTACTTTCTTCTTTAACGGCGGTGTCGAAGAACCTTACGCAGGTGAGGACAGAATTTTAGTTCCTTCGCCCAAAGTTGCGACATACGATTTAAAACCCGAAATGAGTGCCCCGACTGTCACGCTCAAAGTTGCCGAAGCTATTCTTTCCGAGAAATACGATTTCATCATTCTCAACTTTGCCAACGGCGATATGGTCGGTCACACGGGTGTTATGAAGGCGGCTGTACAGGCTGTCGAAACCGTTGACACTTGCGTCGGCATTTTCGTTGCGTGCATGAAGAAAGTCGGCGGCGAAGTTGTCATCATAGCGGATCACGGCAACGCAGATCAGATGTTTGATTACGATTTGAAAGAGCCATTCACCGCGCACACTACAAATCCTGTGCCGATTATCGTTGTTTCCGATAGAGTTGCCGAAGTCAAAGACGGTGCACTTTGCGACGTCGCTCCTACTTTGCTCACTCTCGCAAATATGGATATCCCGGAAGAAATGACGGGCAAACCTCTTGTAACTTTAAAATAATTTTCTGTTCGTAATGTTAAGGGCGGCGGTCTTTTATAAAACTGTCGCCCGTTTCTTTTAACCTGTAATATTAAAATAACGGGAGGCGATAACCGTGAAAAAATTTCTTGCGTTAACTACATTGTTGCTCTGTCTTTTTACCGCAACTGTATTCGCGGCAAGTCCTGCGCAACAGCGCAAACAAATCGACGAACTACATTATAAAGCTTTGGATTTGCTATACGAAAAATATCCGCACGCTCGGCGCGTTATCAAAAATTGTTACGCCTATGCCACGTTATCTAATTCCGGCGTGAAAATTTTATTCGTCGGCTCAAGTCACGGACGCGGTCTTGCAATCAATCACGATACGGGCGAACGCGTTTACTTGAAGATGAATGAATTATCGGCAGGTTTGGGAATCGGCGCGAAGGAATATAATTTGATTTTCATCATCAGCACAAAAGATGCTTGGGATAATTTCATAATCGGCAAGACAAGATTCGGCGCGTCGGCGGAGGCAAGCGCAAATGACGGAGTGAGCGGCGGCACAATCGAGGGCGCGACTTATGTTGCTCCGGGCGTTTGGCTCTATCAAATGACGACCAAAGGGCTTGCGCTCGAGGCCACACTCAAAGGTACGAAGATTTACGCCGATAAAAAGCTGAACAAACGTTAATCACAAAACCGAAATTAATTTTCAGACTCCTTTGTAACGGGAGGAGTCTTTTTTTGTTGACGATACACGCGGCAGGATATTGACTTTTCTGCGCAGAAAATATATTTACTTCGTAACATCACCAAAAGAAAGGACGTGACGGGCGCACCTTGTCGCTTGCCGATAATCCGCGCCGATTTAATGAATATTTTTTTGACGATACTTTTAATCGCATTGGTTGCTTACTTTGTCTACGCGATACGCCGCACACTGCGAATCTCCTCAATATCCGTCGGCTTGATAGAGAAATACGAAAACGATAAAGAAAATCCGCAACTTGTCGAGGAAATTTTTTCCGCAATCAGTTCCGATGAATTGCTTAAACGAATTTTGAAACGACATCAGGCAACGAAAAGCGATATCGCGCGGTTGCATGCGAAACTGCTCAAGTGGGGCGATTTCCGCAAATATAATCGCTACATACCGATAACTTCATTCTTCAACGTCACGACACTTGAATATTTACTCGAACACAAAAACGATCACGCAAAAGATTTAACACAAAAAATGATGAATCATTTCCATTTTTGAGGGCGCGTCATGAATTTCAAAATGATACTGCGCATACAAAGTCAAGCAATGTTTTCGTTATCGGTGACATTGCTCGTGCCGATTATCTATTCGTTAATCTATTTCGATTCGTATGAAATTACGATAGTCTTCGCGATAATCGGAATCATATCGGCTATAACGGGAATAATTTTCCAAAGATATAGCGTCGGCAGATTTCAACGCGCGCCACTTGCTGAATCGGCTATGTCTATTCTCATGATGTACCCGATTTTAGCCGTATTCGGTTGCCTGCCGTTTATAGTCACGGGCTACTTAATGCCGACAAATGCACTGCTTGAAACGATTGGGGATTTGACTTCCGCGGGTCTGCCGATTTTGCCGACCGACGCGCCTTATATCTTGCATATTTGGCAGAGCTGTTTAATGTGGCTCGGCTCTTTACTCTTCCTGCTGATGATGGTTACCGTTTTGCCCGAAATAAGCGGCGATTTCGGTTTGTCTTTGAGTCTTCCGGGCGGTCAAGGTTTCAGTGCCGTTATCGGGCAGATGAATTTAATGAGCATACGTATTATCAAAATCTATGTCGTGTTGACGCTTGTAAGTGTCTGCATATTCAAATTGTCGGGACTATATTTTTGGGATTCGCTGATTATGGCAATGCGTTGCATATCAACGGGCGGCGGCAGTTTCATTCCCGAACATAGGAATTTTTATTTTGAGTACGCCGCGATGTTTGTAATGCTGTTGGCTTGCGGTAACTTCCTCGTCTATTACCATGTTATTCGTTCGCTGATTCCTCCCGCTCCCAAATTTGAAATAAGTTACTTGACGCGGCTTAAACAATATTTTCTTCGTTTGAGGCGGACTGTTTTCGCCAATCTGAAAATGATATTCTTCAATGAAGAAATTAAAATCCTTTTCCTGATTATCATTGTCTTCATGTTGTTCTTGACTTTCCGCGGTATTTACAACGAAATTTATTTTGACGGCAATGTAGCGTTGCGGCAAGCACTGTTCCATATAGCTTCATTCTTGAGCACCACAGGTCTTGTGATTGAAGAAGCATCCGAACTTCCTCATGACGTCGATATGCTTTTCATTTTCCTTATGGCTATGTTGGGCGGCTGTATCGGTTCCGTCACGGGCGGATTTAAAATCATGCGGCTAATCATTCTGTTCAAAATAACCGCCGCCGAAGTCAAGAAAACTATTCATCCGAATATGATGACAGTTATTCGCGTCGGTGATACGCCAGTCCCGATAAAAATCGTCGGCAGAATTTTGGGCTATTTCTTCCTTGTCATTATCACTTTGTTTATCTGCGCAGCGGTATTGAGTTTCACGGGTGCCAAATTATCCGAATCGTTCGGAATGGCGGCGGCATGTCTTTCTACAGTCGGCAATCTGCCCGGCTTTTGCGACAGTGAAGATTTTATTAACCTGTCACGGTTCGGAAAATTTTTCTGTATGCTGATGATGATTATCGGACGACTTGAAATGTTTGCCTTCCTGATTGCTTTATCCGGCATCAAATTCCGCCGAAAGAAAAGTAACTGGTAAAAAATTGGAGTTGATTTCATGGCAAGAAATAAAAATTTAAACTCGGCGGCTCGTGCCAAAAAAGATGAGTTCTATACGCAGCTGACGGATATCGAGGCCGAATTGAAACACTATGTACAGCACTTCAAAGATAAAATTGTCCTCTGCAATTGTGACGACCCTTATGAAAGTTATTTTTTTAAATACTTCGCCATGCATTTTAATGACTTGGGCTTGAAAAAATTAATCACTACTTGTTATGTAGGCTCTCCTATCGCGCAGATGGAATTTGATTTTTTCGGGACGCCCAATGAAAATCCAAACTTCGATAAAAATAAAAGCGCAATCATGTTTGAAGTCAATGAGGTTCGCGATTGGAACGGCGACGGACGAACAGATTTGGCGGACGTTAAATATCTCCTGCAAAATAATTCCAACAGCATAACTTATCTCGAGGGCGATGGCGATTTTCGTTCCGACGAATGCATAGCCGCACTCAAACAAGCCGATATCGTCGTTACAAATCCGCCCTTCAGCCTCTTCCGCGAATATGTCGCCCAACTTATCGAATACAATAAAAAATTTCTTATCATAGGCAACATCAACTGTATCACCTACAAAGAAATTTTTCCGCTTATCATGGAAAATAAAATCTGGCTCGGAAATGGTATGGGGCGCGCGATTTCCGGCTTTATCGTTCCCGAAACTTATGAGCTTTACGGAACGGAAGCGCGCATTAGCAAAGAAGGCAAAAGAATTGTTTCGACAAATCAATGTTTATGGCTGACGAATTTGGATTTTGAAAAACGTCACGAGGAAATTACTTTGTATAAATCACGTGCCGCAGAACCCGAATTATTTCCGCGCTATGATAACTATGACGCAATCGAAGTTCCGAGAACCGAATATATCCCTAAAGATTATTACGGCGTTATGGGTGTGCCGATTACTTTCCTTGATAAATATAACCCCGACCAATTTGAAATTATTGGTGCAACGGAAAGCGAAGGCTCAGGTTTTTCAAATGGTTTATGGCATGAAACTTCATCATTTCGTCAAGCTGTAATTCATGGTAAAAAAGTTTATAAACGTTTATTTATTCGTCGAAAGTCCGGGGAGGCGGCTGAAAGTGAAAATTGAATTGCACAAGATACCTATTCGCGATGTTGTCAAAGATTTTTACGACAATCCTAACCGCGGTTGCTCGGGCTACGGTGGGCGGCTCAATATTCGTCCGTCATTTCAGCGCGAATTTGTTTACAACGACAATCAGCGCAATGAAGTTATAAGAACCGTCATGAAAAATTTTCCGCTCAACGTGATGTATTGGATTCGCAATGACGAGGGCAATTTTGAAATGTTAGACGGTCAACAGCGCACAATCAGTGTTTGCGAATACGTGACGAATATATTTTCTGTCGACGAATTGAGTTTCGGAAGTTTGAGCAAAACCGAGCAGAACTCTATCCTTGACTATGAATTGATGATTTACATCTGCGCAGGCGACGACAAAGAGAAATTAGATTGGTTCAAGATAATAAACATAGCCGGCGAAAAGTTGACTACGCAGGAGGCGCGAAATGCTATTTACTCCTGCGCATGGTTGGCGGACGCGAAAAATTATTTCAGCAAACCGAATTGTGCGGCAAAAATTCAGTACGGAAATTATTTGAGCGGCAAAGCTATTCGGCAAGAATATTTAGAGACGGCATTAAAATGGATTGCCGACCGCGATAATTTGTCTTCGGTTGAAGATTATATGGATGCGTGCAAAAAAAATAACACGCCGAACGCAAAAGAGTTATGGAATTACATTGAGGAAGTCTTTGCATGGGTTCGGAAAATTTTCCCTACTTATAATGCTAAACTGATGAAGGGTTTGGATTGGGGAATTTTTTACAACAAATATTCTGCGCAGGAATATGACACGGCAAAGTTTGAAAAGAAAATACGGCGGTTGATTTTGGATGACGACGTTACAAACAAGCGCGGCATATATCTCTATCTTTTGAGCGGCGAAGAACGTCATTTAAATGTTCGTGCGTTCAGTGAGCAGATGAAACAAAGTGCATACGAACGACAGCGCGGAATATGTGCGGCGTGTAAGAAACACTTTGAGTTAAACGAAATGGAAGGGGATCACATCAAGCCGTGGAGCGTAGGCGGAAAAACTTCGGCGGATAATTGTCAAATGTTGTGCAGAGATTGCAACAGACGCAAAAGCAATCATTGAGGGGGCGATTGAGTGAGTGTTATACGTGAAGAAATAATTGCTCTGATAAGGAATGCGCCCGAACAATCACTCGACGAAATTTTTAGTGCGGTCAGTGAAATTTTAGGCGACGTCAAAGGGGAGAAAATATATTCGGTCGATGAAATACGCGATTTAGTTGTACCTTTGGCGGAAAAATACGGGGCAAATAAAATGTGGCTGTTCGGCTCTTACGCGCGAGGAGATGCCGACAGCGAAAGTGATGTAGATATTTTGATTGACTTGGGCGAAGTAAGCGGCTTGCAATATTTCAGTCTGGTTGACGATTTGGAAAATATTTTGGGTTGTCATGTCGATTTGGTTACCACCGGAATTTCCGATAAAAATTTTCTCGACGAGATTAGACGGGATGAGGTGTTAATTTATGCGAAAGAAAAGACGCCGTGAAGCAAATAAATTAATTATCGCCAAGATGATAGACTACTGCAGTAAAATCGAAACCTTCATGGAAAGATTCGGCGGCACATTTGAAAATTATTGTAGAGATGAAGCCTTTCAATTATCGTGCAGTGCGTGTATAATACAGATAGGAGAACTGACGGCGCGACTGTCGGAAAAATATAAGGAGGGTCATCCGGAAATAATGTGGAACGAAATAAGATCTTTAAGAAACGTACACGCGCATGAATACGAAAATGTTGACTTGGGTTTGATGTGGACAATTTTGACGCGTAATATCCCCGAGCTCAAAGATCAACTGAGAGCGTTGATTTAGCGTGGCTAAAAGTTCTGCAAAAAAAATTCCCCTCTACAAAGAAAGGAGATTGTCATTATGACATTGGAAAAGTTTTTGAAACCGAATCAGAAGAATTTATTTAAATTGCTGTTGAAAATGTACGGGGAAAACGTAGCTGCGTCCACTCCCGATAATTTTATCCTCGTCAGAGGCGTCGCGCCGATAATGCTTGTCGCTCACATGGACACGGTACATCAAGAGCCTGTCAAAGTGATTTGCCGCAGCAGTGATAAAAATATTTTGATGAGCCCTGAGGGAATCGGCGGCGACGACAGATGCGGCATTTACGCGTTGTGTAAAGTTTACGAAACCGCGCCCGTTAAACCGTGGTTGCTGTTTACCTGCGACGAAGAGACAGGCGGCGGCGGTGCGACAAGATTTTGTAAGGAACACGGTTGGGGAAATTTGCCGAGCGAATTGGATCATCTGAAATGTTTGGTAGAAATAGATCGCAAGGGTAGCGAAGATGCAGTCTATTACGATTGCCAGAATCGCGACTTTGAAGAATACATAAGCGAAAAAGGATTTGTAACCGCCTACGGAACTTTTACCGATATATGTTACGTTGCGCCGGAATTGCAAGTGGCGGCGGTCAATCTCTCAAGCGGCTACTACAACGCTCACAGACCTCATGAATATATTAATCGCGCGGAACTTGAAAACACGATAACCAAAGTCACGGAAATTGTTGCGGATGCCGCAAGTAATTCTATGCCGCGCTTCGATTTCTTCTGAAAAAATTTTCGTCGACGGTAATTTGTTGTCGGCTATAATCAATCCTGCTACTCGATGTGGCAGGATTTTTTATTGTCAATCTTCCCGTAAAAATCTTGAAGGTTCGCCGTAACTCGTGATATATACTTCCTTCTGCGCTCTTGTTATTGCCACGTACAGTAAACATCTTTCCGAAGTCAAGGCCTCTGCTCTTGATACGTCATCAAATGTTTCCGTCACGGAAGTCAAGGGGATAATCTTATTATTCGCCGAGGCAATGAACACATATTTAAATTCCAAACCTTTGACGCGATGCATAGTTGCGATACGAACGCCCTCGATTGAAGGATCGTCGTAATTACTGCGCTTGATTTTAACCGAATTTATTCCGGCGGCATTCAAATGTTTTTCGTATTCGTCGACAAGTTTGGCGGTGCGAGCGACTATGCAAATCGAGGACAACGCGACGCCCGAATTTTTAAGCTTATTAATTTCGGAACGTATGAATTTAAATTCCTCGTTAAAGTCACTGAAATTTTTGCATTGAGGACTTGAGCCGTGAGTGAGCGATATACTGTCGTAATTTATATTTTTATCTTCCAAATCGTCGGGCGTGGCACCTTTGAGTATTTGAGTGACCGCGTATTTGCGAATCTCTTCCGTCGTACGATAATTTATCTTCAAAATACTGCTGCGACGTCCGCGAATATTGATTCCGCAATTGGAAAGCGTCGGGCGATTGCGGTAAATTCTTTGATTGCCGTCGCCGACGATAAATAAATCGTTCGCATGTTCTGCGCCCGCCAAAGCCCGAAGTAAACGGTAAGCGTTGTCGCTGAAATCCTGTCCTTCGTCTACGATTATATGTTTGTAGGGCGGTACCGTTTTATTTCCCTCCAAAATTTTGCGGCAGGTGTACATAGCCGTATTGATATCGCAAATTTTATTTTTCTCCAGCAAGCCGCGATAAGCCTCAATGACTTTCCAAACCAAAAGTCTTTTTTTCAGATTGAGGGGAGTACCCAAACCGATACGCGAGGCCTTTGAATATTCTTGTGCCGTCAAAACTTCCTGCGGCATTATTACACGATTCCATTCGTTTTCGTAGAACGACGCCGCGAAAGGTAAATTAACATTCACACTGTTTACCGCTTTATCCCAAATATCTTCAATCGCGTCGTAATTAATTTCTCTGTCGAATCCCGATTGTTTCAGGAATTTATTTACCCATGCATCCAAATGAATTACTTCGATTCGGTCAAGTTCTTTATCCGTGCAGATTTTGCTAAGGTTTTCTTTGATATCTTCCACCAAATTTGCCGTGAAGGTAGTGAACAAAATTTTTTCATTGTCTTTGAGTTTTGCGGCAAGCATTTTGGCGCGATGCATTGCCACGACGGTTTTGCCGGTACCTGCGCCGCCCGTTACTCGTGCCGAGCCCGAATAATTTCTGTTGACGATTTCGCGCTGTGTATGGTGTAGGAAGACGCGCCATTTTTCCAGCGGTGCCGACATAATTTTCTTTAATTCATCTTCGCCCTCGACCACATAGAACGAATCACGCGACACAGGATTTTCTATTGCCTCTTTTATCGTCGTGACTGCTTTATCGCCGCTCTGAGATTTTGCGTAATCCAAAACTTCGGGCAACGGCATTTTTTCGACGAGCAACCACATCAAACATTCGTAGACATCTTTCGGTAACAAGGCGGTAACCAAATTAAATGATTCCGCGTCGACAATCGTACGCACTAAACTTAATTGCTGTTCGGGCACTCCTATTGCCAATAAATCTTTATCCGAAATATTTTTCAGCAAAGAATTTTTAGGTATCGGCAAATTACTGTCAGTCCACTCAAATATTTGCAGAACGTTTTTTTGCGGATTGACCGAGCAATATTTTTTCTGCGCCCATGCGTAAGCCGCGCTTTTATCGTCAACCCACGCAGGCATATACAAATTCGTACTGTCTTCGCAAACAAAAATAATGCTGTAAGAATCATCTACGCTCACGCAACGCATTTTTTTATCGACTGCACCGTTGACTTTCTCGACGATTTTTAACAGCAAACTGTTATTGTGAAGTTTCTTCACGAAACCCCAGACTTTACCCTGTATTGTATCGGGCAATTTCGATAACGATGAAAGAAAATCCGTCGTCAATGCAAAATTAATTTTGTCAATCATCACTCGTTACCTCCGAATAAATTTTTCAGCTCGTCGATATTCTCTAGGTTTATTATCCGCCAACCTGCCGCCTTCAATTTTTCTTCGTCGTCCGTTTGATTTGACGTCACGTATCCGATTTTCAATTTGACCCACGCAATTAAAACCGTCGCAATTATTCCGCCGTTACCGCCCAATAATTCGTAACCTATATCATCTTCGTCGGGCGCGGGTATTCCCTTATTCATTGCCGCTTCCGCAAAAATTTTCGCCTCGTCGTCGAATAACATTTCGATTATATTCCGCCAATCTTCCGCATTATTTTCGTCGCCGATATCTTCCGAAGACTCAACATCGCCAGATAACTGCAGATAAATTTTCTGTGCAAGACCCGAAGACGAAACACCTACAAATTCTTCGGCGAATTGCATGACGTTGACGAAATGCAAAAACCCGTTCCATTCCTCTTGATAGTGACTTGAGCGATTTTCTTTGTCGTCTTTGAGTACTGCGCAGACCGCTGAAAAATTTTTGCCCAATAAATCCTCCGCGATACCCGAATGAATTTCCAAATTTTTGAGTAACCAACTTCCGAAAAACGTATTGCCTGCACCGAAATTCTTCTGCGTGTAATTCGTTTGATTGTTTACCTCAGATATTTTTTCATGCCAAATTTTAAACGCTCCGGGATTTTTGCGCGATTTCGATTCGAGTAGTGAGTAACCGTAGGCAAAGGCATGAGCGGAAAATATTTCTTCGGCATCGGGATTTCTGATGTATTCAATCAACAAATCAATCGCGGACATGTTTGAAATTTTGAGCGGCTTAACGTTCTTTTGTTTCACTATCGCCAAAAATTTTTGACCGAAGGGCATTCTACTTTCGTCCAGTGTATTTGTCGCAAAAGTTTCCAAGTCCTCAAACACAGACAAAACATCTTTATAGCTCAACGACCACACGCGATATTTTCCGCTGCGCATTATTGCCGTACGTTTTAGTGTATCATCCGCCGCAATATCTTTATGATAAGTAAATCCGTCCGTGAAAATCGCGATTGCCTTATGTTTCGGCGCGTCGACGGGATGGAAAATAAAATCGGGACGACAATTTACCGCAACACCATCACTTTTACCTAAATTTACTTGCGGCTCTATCAGCCACTTCATTTCCCCTGCCGTCACTTCGTAACATTCTTTGTCATTGTGATTCGTCTTCCTGAAATCGTCCGCCTTAAATTTCGTTTTGATTGCGTCGATAAACATCGCTTCCAATTCACTTTCAAACAGCGGATTGACGGCGATATCATTAATTCTTTTTATCTCCTCGATTTCACCCTTGGCGGCAAGAATCAATTTCACCATGCGAATAGCCTCGACGCGCGAAACGTTTTGCATATTGCGATTCTGCCGATAGGCGTACAGACAACGATAGCAACCGTCTTTTTCGGGATTGTCTTTGCAACTGCATGTCTCCATTCGCTCTAAAGATTTTTCCAAAATATTTATCATGAAGTCTTTGTCGCGCATGAGTTGTTCGAGATAACCCGTGCCGCCCGGTATCGAATCGTATATCACCAGATAATTTTTCCGATAATCTTCGCCCTCTACAGGTACATCGCTTATCGTCGCCTGCAGATGATTCACGTTCCCAAAGTATTCTTTCATACCTAACATAAACGCCGCCGCAAATGATTCTATTCGCGCTCCGCTCATATCCATACTCGTTGCAGGAATCAGTATTCGCAATATTTCCGTAGAGAATTCGCGGAACAAATACAGATTTTCATAATAATCGTCAGCCGTTCCGCCTTCCCTCCGGACTTTGCACGACGGCGAGTGATTATTTAATTTTTCTATATCCGTTTGTACTTTGCCGCAGTGTTTGCATACTTTAAAGCCCTTGCGTATTTCATTCACACCCGCAACCGATAACATATCGCCCTTTATGTCGTATTTTCCGAAATTTATTTCCCGTATCGTTGCCTTGGATACAAATTCATAGCCGAACGGAAAACTTTCACTGCCGACTCGATACGCACTTTTGATATCGTGTTCCTCGTCTACATCTACCAACATCTGTTTCAAGTACGAAATATTTCTCCGCTCGTCTGCATCGTCTACTATCATGCTCTTAGCGTAATCCATTATCGAATAGACCATGCGCAATTTTAACATGTCGCGGCGTTGACCGACATCCGCCCATAAGGGACTACCGCAATTCGGACATGCCTCCGTATTTTTTCCGCTGTCGGATAATTCGGCATGTGCGCAATTCGGACACAATCGCCACTTCTCAACTTCCGCCGTCGTTTTCAAATCTATTTGGTCTATCGTCAACTTCCTGCCGCCTGCGTAAAATTTATTGTCCGGCGCAAATTCACTTATCGCCGCCGAGGCCGCCCTCTTGTATTCGTAAACTTTTTTCGTCTTGCGTCGAAGATTGACTTTATTTTCTTTATCCGTATCGTTGTCCCGATACAACATCGCTTTTAACGTGATTCCTTCTTCGGGAAATGCATAGTTCGGTAAAAGTCCCTCGTCTGACATGAAGTTGAAAATATTTTCTTTGCCTAACTTGTCGAGGAATGCCACTAATGCTTCCTTTTCCGATTCCAATGCCTTTATCTCTTCATCGAACGTCGGATCTTTCGGGCGTTTCTTTTCCTCCGATATCATCTCCTTCAATTTCTCTACGCTGTTTTTCAAATCCTCTTGCTGTAATTTCGCCGACTTGAATGCCTCGAGAATTTTTTTCGTCAACGGACTTGTATCATCTTTGTATGTCGCAAACTCTTTCAACTTATTACGCAAATCTCTGTCGTCTTCGCCCCAGACATTTTTAAACATCTCGAAAAATTCATTGAGCAATTTCGGTATTTCGCTCTTCACGTACTTAAAAAAGTTAAACGGGAATTTTGTCTCGTACGCAAGATTTATCAAAACCGTTCCGACTCTGTCGGGAATCGCATTCTCTACCATCTCCCCACTCTTTATCCACGAATCCATCAAGAACGCTATCATTTGTCTTTCAAGTACCGCTGTCGCTCGTAAAAATATTGTCGGCGGTGATACCGCTCCCGATATCATGTCCTCCGGCTCTTCGTAAAAATAAGCGTCATGCGGTTGGGCATTCGCTACCGTTATCGCTAAGGAATTCCCGTCTTTACGCCCTGCTCGTCCTATTCTCTGTAGAAATTGATTCTGCGTCGGCGGCATGCTACACAGTATTACCGTCGATAAATCCCCGATATCTATACCCATCTCAAGTGTCGGAGTACACGATAATATATTCGGATCCCATAATTTTCTATCCTCTTTGCGCTTGAAATCTTTCTCCACTTCTTCCCTATCGCCACGCGTTAGTAACCCCGTGTGCTCCCTCGCGTTGATTCGTTCCAAATCTCCGTTACCGTAAAGTTTTTCGTAGTAATTCACACTTGCCGATTTCTCTTCGTGAAGATGTCCGACGCAATCGATTCGCATACACGGCGCATCTTTCCAAAATTCTTCGTTCGCCGCCGCTATCGCGTAAATCGCTCCGCATTCATCACAACGCATCTGTTTTACTTCGTTGCTTACGTAAACTCTATTCTTATTCAACGAGTAAATATTCCTGCCGTCTTTGTAACTCCTTTTCTCAACTACTCCGCTCCTTACTATCTCACTCAAAACTATACGACTTACTGCCCAATAAAAACTCTCGTCAACAAATTCATCACCTATGCACGATTTGATATTCCTCGTGTATTTCCCAGATGAAGGTGTATCAAATTTTTTCCCGTTCTTACCTTTGTAGCCGCTTACCAAAAACCGCGGTATATTCCGACCGATTTGTCTGCCAGGCATCCACCGATTCGCACTGTTTGTCAATAAATAATCGCTGAAATCGTTGTCAAGATAACTCCTGAATGTTTCATCGCTAAATGCTCCGTTCAATCGTAGCGTATTCAGATAGCCGATTACTATTTTCTCACACACACTTTTTTCTACATTTATATTCTCTTCGTTCAATATTCTTTCCGATACCGTCGCACCTATTGCCTTTATATCCTCCGCTGAGAAAAACAGTATCGAACTATTCGATTTCTCTAACGTACGACCAATTTTGCTCCCTAATCCATATTCTAACAGTATTTCGTATTTCGTTCGCCGTTTTATATCCTCTATCAATTCTTTACTGCGTTCCCCACTCGATAACTTCCTGTTCACTATCATACTTTCGTACGCTTGTCTATATGTCATATTCGGCGCAATGAAAAAACTCACAAATTCTTCGTTCGGCATCTTCTTCTGCCAGTATTCTATAAACCCATCTTGAAATGCTGAAAGCGTCTTATTCGCTCCGAACTCATCACAATATTTCTGTATCGCGCGACGTAATCCAAATCGCCACGTCCGCGAATTGAAAAACCCTGCTTTGTGCGCCGCATCCTGGACATTATCCGAAAACGCTAATATCTTTTTATCGTCGTTGAATCGTGAGGCAAATACTTCCGATATTATCGCGCTGATTGCCGTCGCTCCGCGCATTCCCACTAATGATAATCCGTGCGTACTGCCGCAGGACGGGCATATGTATTGCTTGTCTGTGGCGTCTACCTTTAGCGGGATTGATACTTCTATCATCTCCGCTCCGCACGATACGCATTTTCCTTCATCATCTTTCGCCGATAGCCTCAGGCAATTCGGGCATAACTTCCATTCGCTCATTCCTTTGACTTCTTTTTTGCTCCGTGGGAATATCATTATTATATTTTCATCGCAACCAAAGAACTTCTTGTAGAAATTTTTTAGCCCACCCATTGTTACGTTGTTCCTTGAGCCCTTCAACGATACCCAGCCCGTTAAGCCGCAATCTCGACAATTTATCACCGGTAAATATTTTTTCTGTTCTTCCTTCGGTAAATCCTGCGCCAATCTGTATTTTACTTTTTGCGCCCCTACGTTCGCCAGCAATCGCCGCAATTCCCTCATCCAAAATTGTACCTGCACAAACAGAAACGGACGCATTTTCCCTACTTCGCCACTACGTGCGTGCGATATCAGTGCCAATAGCGATTCCAATATAATTCCGCCATATTCACTGCCCATTACCTCATAGCGCGTCGATAATTTTTCCGCCAATTCTTTTTCACCGTGATTGCCCCTGCTCGTTATGCTTATCAGTTTACGAAAAAATTCGTGCGTCTTTAATTGCTCACCTAACTCTATTCTGCCCACGTCGCTCATTATTTCTCTGTCAAATTCTGGCAGCCACAATTTCACCGCTGCTCTTATGTATTTTTCTAAATCATCTTCCTCTACCAGCCTTCTTAATTCTGCCGCTTCTTCTGCCGTCGGGATTCTTTTATTTTTTTCCTCACTGCCTATCAAAAATTCTGCCGCCGTTAATCTGTCTTCCGTGATTATTGATTCCTCATCAAACTCTTCGCCAAATATTTCTCGCGCGTATTTCAATATCTGTTCGGTACTTTTTTCGCCCCCCATCGTCGCCGATGTACCTACACAACATACTCCTTGCGCGTTTACGCGGCTCTTCACTCGCCTTAGCAGACACGCCAAATCTGTGCCCTGCGCCCCGTCAAACGTATGCAGTTCGTCCACCGCTATATATTTCAACGTATCTGACTTATTCTTTTTCCATAAATCTATTTCTTTCGGCCGCAACAACATATAGTCCAGCATTTTGTAATTCGTCAATATTATGCTCGGCTTTACATTCAATATCGTATCGTGATCCGTTATCACATTTTCTTTGCCCATCCCTAACGATATTTTGCCGCCCGTGCCTCCCACATACATCCCTACGTTTATATTGCCTCGCAACTTCGGATTGTCGTGTATCAGACGCGCCAGTCTCTTCGCCTGATCGCTCGCCAACGCATTCATCGGGTAGATGATTATCGCCTTTACTCCTCGCTCCGTCCTGTGCCGATAACAATGCTCCAGTATCGGATATAAAAAACATTCTGTTTTGCCCGAGCCCGTCCCCGTCGCTATTATCGTCGATTTTCCCAACCTCAATCTTTTAAACGCTCGCTCTTGATGGATGTAGGGCTTATTCGGTAAAATCACTCCCTCGAAATATTGCGCTGCCTCCTGCGATGGGCGGAACGGTAACTTTAGCGATATATACGCTGCGTGATTCAGTAAATCTGTTGCCTGCGCCGCCTCCTCTGCCGCACCCACAAACGGCTCTTCGCTTGTCGGGAAACTCGTTACAAAGTATTCAAATAATCCCTCCGACATTTGACGCGTTAAGACACTCGGTAACATCTTGTCATCTTCCTTCCTCCTTAAAATATTGCCAGGCTCTTTCGTAATCCTTTTCTCTGTCGCATTTGTCAAACGGCGCGTAATATTTTATCGTTTCTTCTACTTTGCCAACCGGCCGCGTGTCGTCCTCTATCTTCCGTTCAAAGACATAGCCTTCGGGCGCGTGGGCTAATAGCCCGTCCCATTCTTTTGACCCGCGCTCTTTCGGCTCGACACTGTTTGCCTTCTTCCATTGCGCGCCACGGTACCCCACATTCGTTAATCCGTTGTTCGCCGTGTACACTATCCGACCCTGCCTGTCGTAATATGTTTCTGACTCGTAACTCCTCAAGACCGGAAATTGTATGCGGTAAATTGTTTTCAACTGATCCAGCGTCATGCCCAACGCCATCGCCGTCAATACGTCTATCTCTATCAAAGCCTGACGCCGCGCGTAATCCGTACGCAAGGGTGTCGCCGCCGTCCATTCCGCCGTTAAACTTCTAAAACTTTCTGCCGGCAAGCGCGCGTCTTCTTTGCTCCAGGTTTGGGCGCAGAATTTTTCTTCCCATACTTCCGACCACAATGCCGCGTAATGTTTCGTTAGGCAATTCAAAAGCAGAGCACGAACAACAAGTCTGCTGTCATATTCAAGGCGCGGCAAAATTTTTATCGTTGACGGGAAAAAGTCAGTTCTGCTAATGGCTTTAATGAAAAAATCAAACGGTAACGATGCAAAAGTTGCCGCCGACATACAGAGTTCTTTAGCGTCATGGAACGCAACACCAATGACAGTATGTACATGCCCCGTCATTGGCGGAACAATAGCCGATATTAATGTTCTTTCACCTGTTAAATTTAACATACGTCTTGATATCAATCTGTATCCGTCCGTATATTTTGTATGCCAAGGCGTATTTTGTACACGTCCGATATATTCATCGACTTCACAGGCAGGTTTATATTTGCAGCGTTGTAAATACGTTTCGGAAATGTTTTGCAAGTCAATGCTGTCAAATGCCGAATTGGTTCTGCAGATTCTTCGTGCCGCTTTGAATAAAGGATTAGCGATGCCGATAAGAGAGCCCGAGTAAATTAAATCCAAAGGCGTTTCCGGAAAATGTTCGCCATATACTATAGTTTTATCTCTTTGTGCACCAGTCTCATGCAACATTTCAGTAGAAAAAATTCCGTCAACTAAATAACCAAGACGACTATGTTGTGAATTAAAAACTCTCAAGACGTCCATTAACTGTTTGGCATGCAACGTAGGAAGTTTAGCCCCTTGCCAATCATTATTATTGTCTAACAGAGAGGCGAACAAAGACAATTCCTTTTGCCCAACGTTAATAACTCTGTCGGGATGTCCCTTGACGTTCCATTTGTTTTCGTTGTCTCTGATACCGCCGATTTCACCATCATTTGAATCGTTGTAGCATTCATCAATAGTTTTCGGAGTAAATAAGTTTGAAAGACTATCGAAATTTATATCTTTGGTTGCTACATAAACGTTAAGACTAAATTTGTTATTACTACTTATGTCATGAAAAAGATTTAATGCATTTTGAAACTGAAAATGATAGCGCAAACGTTGATAGAGCTGACTGCGCAGATATGCACTACTAGAGTCGTTGTAAACTCCTTCGGGATGCACTAAACCGGAGACGCCTTTATCGTTGGTAATTTTCCACACTTGAGGAATAAAACATCTGAATAAATTTGGCTGTTGACCTTGAAGGAGCGGATAATTTTGTTTAGCACCTATGAAATTTATTTCCGCTGTCGTTGATTCATACTCATCAAAATAAGCCGCCCAAGTTTCTGGGTTTTGCAATTCTTCCGAGCGTTTTTTTGCCGTGTCTGTCGCTGTCAAATGTCTTATCGCGAATGTAGGATTTTTATCGGATAATAAAGCTTGCTCCTGCCAACCGAGTTTTACCCACGGCGGATTACCTAAGATTAAATCAAAGCCGCCCTTGTCGTAAAAGATATCGGAGAATTCTAATTCCCAATGCATGAACTTGTTTTTATCGGCGATTTGGGTGACTAATTCAACGCGCGCAATTTTTTCTTGGAGTTTAGCGATATCGAAATCGTTTTCGCTAAGAATGTCGTCAAAATCTAAAATTCCTTGCCCGAAAGTTTTTTTCAAGCTGCCCGACAAAATACCTTTCATATCGGAGAAAAATTCTTGACGAGTTGGGAGCAAATCCGCCTTATCGATAGGCCAGAACCAAAGAGCGCACCAATAATCCATAGCCAATTTCAAACGGGCATACGCGCCTTTAATCATTTCGTGTTTAGACTTATAACCGTCATCAAGAATCTTATCTTTTTCGCGGATGGTGTGATGAAAATCTTTGGTTGTGTCTTCGTGCCCGAAAATAGAAAGGTTATCGCTAGTTTGTCGAATCAATTCTTTACGGTCGCGGATTTGTTTTTCCAAAAGGTTATCGATATCGTCAGACATGTCGAGCAAATTTTTGATATCGCTAGGGGAGTAAGGTTGCGTGAATTTATTACGCCAGTCGCTGATTTTAGCGAGTTTATCGGCAGCCAAAGATCTGATGACGGAATCGGAATAATTAGCCATGCCTTTATCGGCAACGAGGAAATGATAAACGTGATTAAATTTGTCACGGGGCTTTTTGTGTGGAATACGTATAGGCACAGATTCAAACCAGCGATGCCCGACGGTTTTAGATTTAAGGTTATGGACGTCAAAAAATTCTCTACGTGCGCCGATAAGGGAATTACCGTTAACGAGTTGAGTACCGAACCAAGGGACAAAGCCGCCTGCGTGAATAGTGTTAAGCCAAAGAGAAACTTCGGCGAGTTCCACTGCGATAGGATTCAAGTCGACGCCGTAAACATTTCGGTTAGCGATATACATCTTTACCTTCTGAATTTCGTTAAATCTATCTTCTGCCTGAATACGTTTATCGGGCGGCAAAAGTTTTTCGGCGCGTTCCACGTAAGTTTCAGCGAGTTGGTTAATAGCTTCGTTAAGGAAGGCGGCACTGCCCATAGCAGGTTCGCAAACAGTGACGTTTAAAATATCCTCGGGTGATTTATCTTTGAGTAATTCTTTGAGCGCGTATTTGACGAGACATTTAGTCAAGACTTCGGGCGTGTAGTACGAGGCAGACTTTTCGCGTTCACGTCCTGCGAGTCGATAGATGAAACTGCCTTTTTTGTACATGCGTAGTTTGCCTGCGTTATCGCCGTTGGAGTAACGGACGCGTTCGGTATTTACGTCGTATTCGTCCAGTTTGTCTTCGCCAACGAAATAACCGACATCTAGTTCGTTAAAAGTAGCGTCGGCGCGTTTGACTTCATACAAATCTTCTTTGGCGATAAAACCGCGATAAGACAAGAGTGCTTCATAAACTGCGCCCATCTGGTTAATTCCTAAGTTGGCATAAGAAATTCTTGCGCGTCTTGAATTATCGCCTGCGCGCGTCAAACTCATCAGCTCGATAATTTTAAGCAAGCAGGAATTACGCAATTTGGCCTTGCCGATAATTTCGGTAAGGTTAGGGTCGAAGATATGCGCCTTGAGTGGCGGAATGATAAAGATATCGTGAAGACTGGTGGCATTGCTTACGCGTTTAAAAGTTTGTTCGTCTTCGGGATAGCCTTTGAAAATCATATCGAACAATTTTTCAATGCTTTCATGCAGATAATAACCGTTGTTGTCTTCGTAAGAGGAGGCATTGAGATTGTCAACGATATCGCGCAGACTTTCGAGAGAATAGGCTGAATAATAAGTTTGGGATTTAATAGGTGTATAACCCAATTCGGGACGCGCCTCGATAAAGAGCACAAAAAGCATTCTGTACATGAACCGCAGACATTCATTAGTAAGAGCGTCGGCATCTACGGGCGAAGTATCGAGATTAATATTTTGACGGTTTTTCATATCGAAAAGGACTTCATTACCGAGCAGTTCGATACTTTCACGCAGAGCGAATTTTAAATCCTGTGAAACGCCTGCGGCATTACGTCGGTTTTGTTCGTCGAAAGAATCGAGAGTAATTTTACCGTCGTCTGGGCAAAGACAATCTTTATGCAAAAGCACGGTCATAGCGGCGATAGTAGAATTTTCCATACGCGCGAAGATAGTATTCAAATCGAAATGCAGATATCTTTTTTCGTTCCACTTGTTACGATCCAGCAGAGCGATTTGATTGATACCGATATAGAGTAGGAATCTGGGCGGTCTATCCTGAGCGAAGAAAATTTTAGCGGCTAGGTTTTCGCAATTGATATCGGCTAAGATTTTATGTTTGATAGCGGCAGTATCGTCGTCGAGGTCATCGGGCTTGAAAGTGAAAGATTCCATGATAGGGGTATTAGGGTCGAAAGCGGCGGCGAGCATAATCCAGAGCAATGGCGCACCGTCGGATTTTTTAACGGCGAGAAAAACGGGCAGTATCGAATTTTTTTCGAGTTCGACTGTAAAAGGCTGAGGTTTTGGATAACCGAGAGCATTTAAATAATTAGCGGCGAGTTCCTTGATATCGTTAAGGGTGTTGAAATTGAAAGAGGAACGCAATAATCTATCGTGAGCGTTAAAAAATTTTGTACGGACACTGCGCAGAGTTTTAGTGTCGGAGTCTTTATATTTTTTCTTCAAATCGTTTATGATATCTTTAGCGTTATTCTCGAAAATGGTAGCGAAATAGTGATTGGTATAATATTCGTTTTTATTGTTAATGCCGGTCAAATCGATAGCCATAGCATTTGGCGCAGGTATTGAACCTACGCGCTACACCGCCTTTCATAAAAAATAATTGGATTCAAAGCCCGATAAAGGCAACGATGATTTTGATATATGCCTTATCTTCGATAGTCAAAGTTTCCTCGACCCAATCGGAGAAATCGGTAAACATTTTATCTACCTGCTTAATTTTATCGTCGCGTTCTTCGGTGAGACGTTGTCTTTTCTTTTCGGTAATGGTTTTAGGAGTGTTAGATTTATCGTCGAGATTTTTGATAGCGTCCTCGAAAAGAGCTTGATAATAACCCTTATGTTTCTGTTGGAGTTCGGCGAGTTTGTTGACTTCCTCATCGAGCATAGGATTGATACGATTATTGTAGTCGACAAATTTTTGATGCATGAAATTTTCCGAGTTATCTACGACGTCTTGCAGATTAGATTCGGCGGCGGAAATTTTTTCAGATGGTATCTTTGAAGTATTCGCCAAAAATTTGGAATTGATACCGGTGAGATTAATGACTTTATCCATACTCAAAGTTTCGACAAATTTCCCGTCGCGATAGAATAAGCCGAACATTTCATCGACAATGGGGGCGGATTTTTTATTCGCGATAGTAGCGGATACGACGTAGACAATTTCATTCGGCTTTAAGTTTTGATTAAGTCCGACGATAGGAGCTTCACCGCGTCCGAAAAGTAAACTGGTCTTGTCGTTAATGAAAGTGAAGAGGGGATGTAACCGCCAGAGATATTGAGTACGAGGCCAGAGGGATTCTGATTCACTGTTGCGCATACTTTCCTTCATTTCGTCTGTACAATATTCTTTATCGGGCGAAAGACGTAGTGATGAATTTTCTTGCGGTAGAACTTCCTCGGGCATGAGGGATTTTAAACGGCGGCGCATATCGTTGGTGACATTGACGGCGAACACGGCATTACCGGAAAGTTTTTCCACGCTGTAATTCAAACAGTTAAGAGCCTTCAAAAGATAATCGGTGTCGCTAAAAAGAGTTTTGTCCGTAGCTCGTTTGACTTGGAGTTTATCGTTATCGTCGTCAAGAAAAGTATCCCAAAGAGTTTCTTTTTCGCTCAAAGACTCTCCGAACTCTTCGGGGGGTGTACCGTTTTCGATTGCCTCACCTACTACATTTTCTTCGCCCTCGACGGTAAATTTATTCATCAACATTGCGGGATCTCCGATATTATCATGTGCGGCTTTTTCTTTACCGATTAGGATTTCCATTATCCTTGCGTCGCCGTGAATACGTTTATTTTTACTGGTAATGAGCATGTAACGAATATCGGGAGATTTTTCCTGACCGTATCTGTCGATTCTGCCGTTACGTTGTTGGAAAGTCATGAGCGACCAAGGGATATCGAAATGAATCAGGCGGTGACAACGATAATGCAAGTTGAGACCTTCGGAGGCGACATCGGAGGCGACGAGAATTTTCATTTTGGAATTAGCTGCGCCGAATTGCTCGACAAGTTCCTGTTGTTCGACGTCGCTCATACTACCCGAGATAGTTTTGATTTCATCGGCTTTCAATTTCAAATCTGCCTTGAGATGTTCCGCCAAATAGTTCATAGTTTCTATTCTTTCGGTGAAGATAACGATTCTGTCGTCGGAAGATTTTTGCCAATTGTATTCGGTTGAATTTAGAAGCCGGAGTAATTCTTGATAGCGTGAGAAATCTTTCGGGGTAATTTTCTCGAGAGCACTGCGCAGATTTCTCAAGGTATATATGTCGGCAAAATCTTCATTGGTATATTTTTTCTTGAGTTTATTGATTCGTTCGTTAATGCTTTTGATACAAGTAGCGGGCGAAGAAAACAAAGCTTTTTCCAAACTTGTTTTGAACATGAATCCGTTAGCGCGTTTATTGTCTTTATCCATTATCAATTCCATTTCGGAAAATATATCGTAGGCTGCTTCTTCGATATCTGATGACGGACATTCTTGGATAGTGACATTTCTTTCGGGGAAATTATCGGCAATCTCGTCTTTGATATCCTTTTTGAATCGGCGGACGTAAAGACCTTCGATATCTTTTTTGGAATACTTTTCGGGATTGGCAATGGCGGTAGGATCCAACATATTCATCAAGGAGGCAAAACTTTGAGCGCGACCGTCGTGAGGAGTAGCGGATAACATAATCATAGTATCGGAACGATTAGCGAGGAGTTCGGCGAGGCGAGAGCGTTGAGCCTGACGAGAACCGCGGCGCGCGACATTCTGCGCCTCGTCTATTACTATGATATCCCAATGAGAATTTTCCAAATGAGTACGGTATTCGATATCGCACTTGAGGGTATCGACTGAAACGATTGTCTTATCGTAGTAAAAGAAGGGATTGTAATTGGAGGGGAGAGCGGCGCGAATTTTTTTGATACGAGTTGAATCCAAACTTACGAGGGGTATCGTGAATCGGTTCCACATTTCCTTTTGGAATTGAGTCATGGTACTTTTCACCGCGACGACCAAAATTCTTTTACCCTTACCGCGCAGAATCAATTCCGACATCAAAATACCTGCCTCGAGAGTTTTGCCCAAACCAACGGCATCGGCGATTAAAATTCTTTTGCGTGGTTTATTGAGCGCGACTGTAGCCGGATATAATTGATAGGGCAGGGGATTCATTACGGCGTCATAAGCTATGTGTATACTTCCGTCGTTTGGGATTTTCTGACGCCATTGACTTTCGAGGAACAGCAATGATTTTGCGTAACCCGACGAATCATCTGCGACGAAGTTTATTTTGACGGGATTTATAATCTCGACATTTTTTTCGATATCGGGCAGGAAAATAGCGGACTTATCACGCACGAGCGGCGATATCCCTGCGCAGTGCAGAGCGTTTTTGCCGGCGGTATTCTTATCGATTTTTTTAATCATCCATTCCTCATCACGGACAATAATTCTCATGCCCGGGGCGTATTCGTTCATAGCAATCGGCGCGACAAAATTTATTGCCGCACCTTGTCACTTCCTTTCGTTTACGTATTTTGTTGATAAATTTCTTTTCGACGGCTGAATTTCCTTTGCTATTGACAGACGATAAAGTTATAATTTCAGGCGAAGAAAGACGGCGAAAGCCGATAGGAGTAAAACTCATGAATAGAAGAATCGTGTCGAGCTTACTGGGATACCTTACATTGTTTTGCGGTGCGGCAATGATTCCGCCGTTCATATTGGCGGCGACTTCCGAAGAATTTAAAGGTGCGTCTGCTTTTCTGCTATCGATATTTTTATGTTTGGCGGTTACATTTGAATTGGAACGATTCGGCGGTCTGCACGGCAAGGATAAAGTCGGGACGCGTGAAGGCATTGCGATAACGGGTTTGGGCTGGCTGTTGATATCTGTGCTGGGGCTTGTGCCTTATTTCGCAGGCGGCTACTTGAATTTGCTTGATAGTTTCGTCGAATCCGTTTCGGGTTTTTCGGGTACGGGTGCCACTGTCATTGAGGACGTCGAAATTTTACCGCGCAGTATTCTTCTTTGGCGCAGCATGTCGAATTGGGTGGGCGGTCTGGGCATCATCGTTATCTTCATGGCGATTATGCCGCAATTCGGGCGCGGCGGTATGTTCATCCTCAAAGCCGAAACAACAGGGCCGACTAAGGAAAGACAAATGCCGCGTATTCGCGATAACGCAAAAGCTTTGTTCGGCGTCTATGTCACGTTAACGGTTTTCTGCGCAATCAGCTACTTTCTTTGCGGTCTGCAACCTTTTGTAGCAATAAATCACGCAATGACTACTATAGCTACTGGCGGCTACGGTGTTTATAACGGGACAGTCAGCGAATACGGTAACGCTTATCTGGAATATTGCATGGCGTTTTTCATGATTGTATCCAGTGGCAGTTTCGCGATGTATGTGTTGACATTCAGGCGCGGTATCGGCGAAATTTTTAACAATACCGAATTCAGAACTTATCTGTTAATAGTCCTGGTCACTACAATCGTCGTCGCGGTCGATTTGATTTGGGAAATGCATATGCCTTCGGAATTGGCAACCAGATCCGCAATTTTCCATGTCGCCAGTCTCAGTTCCACTACCGGTTTCGTCGCTCACGATTTCGATACTTATCCGCCGTTGAGTAAAGCTTTTCTCACGATGACTATGTTTTTGGGCGGCTGCGCAGGTTCCACCGCGGGCGGCTTGAAAGTTTCTCGTATCGTCTTACTGTTCAAATTCATTGTGAAGATTGTCAAGGAAAAAAGTCACCCCAACTTAATCAGTCAAGTCAAATTGAGCGGACGTGTTATTGATGAAGATATTGTCTACCGCGCGGCAAAATTTTTCTTCGCCGTCGTCATCCTCGATATTGCTTTCGCAACTATGATGATGTTTGACGGTATTGATTTCGTTAATGCGATAAGTGTCAGCGTCTCGACCGTGGCAAGTGTGGGTCCGGGCTTCGGCATCGAGGGCGCAACCAGTACTTATTCACTCCTGCCCGATTTCAGTAAATTTTGCGCTTGCGGCGTCATGTTCCTCAGTCGTTTGGAAATTTTTACCGTCTTGGCTTTGTTAAGTCCTTCGTTCTGGCAAAAATCCAAAAACTGGTAACAAATTAAGCCAAATATAATTCGCGTCGAGTACAAAAATTTTTACACATGTGACGTCAATCGATTTTTATTCGTCAAGCAAAAAAATTTTTTGAGCCCCGTGACGATAACTTTTCCCGACAAAAAGAGCCGCCGACGTCAACAAAATTATTTTTTCCGTTCCGATTTCTGTTGACTGTAAAAATTTTTCTTGTTAAAATCATGACAAGGTTTAATTAATGTGGTAGATTTATCGATAGGATTTTTAAGAGAAGTAGACGAGTAACTTTTGCGACCTCGTTACGCGTGCGAGTGTCAATTCTCGATGACGGTCGGGAAGGCAAATTAACCCGTTTATTCGGTGGCGGAAGGGAAACCGTCGCCTAAGGATAAAACTTTAATCAAGGAGGAACTAATCATGAGTATGGTAGTAAAAAATAACATGAGCGCGGTTCACACGCTGAACACTCTCAATCTGAATAGTAGCGCTCTTCAAAAAAGCTTGGCTCGCGTTTCCAGCGGTATGAAAATCAACAGCGCACAGGACGATGCTTCCGGCTACGCTATTTCCGAGCGTATGCGCGTTCGCATTCGTGCACTCGACCAAGCTAACCAAAACACTCAAAACGACTCCAGCTTAATGAAAACCGCAGAAGGTGCTGTCGGCAATACGGTCGAAATTCTTCGTACCCTGAAGGAAAAAGCAATCAACGCGGCCAACGATTCCAATACCGATCAAGACCGCGCAACCATCCAGAAGGAAATAGATCAGTTCATCGACCAGATTGACGATAACGCCCTTGTTCAGTTTAACGGCAAATATCTCATTGACGGCTCGAAAAACAACGCGATTGTCGACACAAAAACAGTTCTGCTCAATCAGAACTTGTCTACCGCTACTTGCACC
>JAILRS010000039.1 GCA_024698045.1 Selenomonadaceae bacterium | reverse complement strand
CGCACTCGTTTTGCAACTTTCTCCGCCAATTTTACCGTCCCGTAAGGGGACTGGGTTATGTGGGTAAACAAAATTTTTTTCACTCCTTAAAAGATTTGTCCGCACTAATTTATAAGACCCCGCCGCAAATTTCGGTAGGGTGATTTTTTTTTTGACAAGCGCAGTTTATCAGAGGAGAGAAATTTTTTCAACATGGAAACGGTTTTTGTTAAAGACAGCGCATCATGACGGGCATTGTTAAAAATAATTCCGTCCTCGTTCAATCGTCAACCGACAATCAAAATTATTTAAACGTATCAAAAAATTTTATTCAATAATAAACCGAACAAACTATAGATTTTCCCTTTTGGTTATGTTAATCTATAGACAAAGCACAGTTTATTCTGATTTTTTCCCGTGAAAAAAATTCCCGTCGCCCCAATCGGAATTCTGTGTAATAGTCGGTTAAATTTTACCAAAAGAGGAGATGAGTTTCAAAATGAAACTGCGGCAGAAATTTATGATGCTGTCATTCGTGATGGCAGCCGTAATTGTTGCCATTTGCGGAATGAGCTACTATTTCGCCAGTAGCGAATTATCCGAGAGTGTCGACAGTGAATTGCGTACAACCGTAGAAAAAGAGTCAACCGAAATCAATGGTTGGTTGGAGACAAAACAGGCGTACGCCATATGTACCGCTAATGCTCTTACGGCTTATAACGGTAACCCGATAATCAAAACAAGAGAAGCTCTGGCAACCACGATAAACGACAAAGAAATTCTCGACATGGCTGTAGGTTTTGAAGATAAATATTTTCTCAGCTATAACGGCGGCAATTATACGGGCAAAATAGATCCGGCGGTTCGTCCGTGGTATAAGGGTGCGCGCGATACAAATACTTCCATATTCACTGCGCCCTATGTTGATTTGACGACTAAAGGACTTATTGTTTCGGTTGGTACGCCTATCAGAGCAAACGGCAAATTTATCGGTGCCAACTGCCTTAATATCGCTCTTAACGTTTTGGCGAAAAGAGCCAACGAAATGAAATATCATAACGAAGGCTTTGGAATCATTACCGAGGCGAACGGTAATATCTTGGCCACCGCAAAATACGGCGAGCCCAACAGAAGTTTGAGAGATGTTGACGGGTTCTCTCAATACTTCGATCAAATGGTTTCCAGCGGTAAAGGTTTCTTTGAAGTTACCGTGAACGGCGAGGACATGGTTTTCGCTTATTCCACGGTTAAGGCAACGGGTTGGATTGTGGGTATCGCAGTTCCGGCAGATTTTGTCTTCGCGTCGCTTAACAGTTTGAAAATTACATTCGCAATTCTTATCATCATTGCGTGCGTGCTTATCGTAGGCATTTGCTTGGTATTCGCCGGCAAAATCACGGAACCTGTTTCCAAATTGGCCGACTTGTCTCTTCAGATGTCAAAGGGTAATTTAACCGTTCCCGATGCACATGTTGATTCCGAAGACGAAATCGGAGTATTGACTCAAGACTTTAACGTCATGAAGAACAATCTGCAGAATTTGATTTCAAAAATGTCTCTCAATGCACATCAAGTCGCTTCCTCTTCCCAAGAATTAAATGCAAGTTCGCAACAATCCGCCGAGGCTGCTGTACATGTTGCCGAAACAGTCAACGAAGTTTCCGACTCCGTCGAAAGACAAATGGCAGATATCACTTCGGCAAAGACAAATATCGACAGCGTCTTCAAAGATATTCAGGATGTTGAAGAAAAATCGCGCATTATCGCCGAAACTTCCAATCAAACTTCGCAGGCAGCACAAAAAGGTTCGGAACTTATGGGCACAGCGGTAGACAGCATGAGCCGCATCGAAACAAGTGTTATGGCATCCGCCGATGTCGTCAAGAAACTCGGCGAAAACAGTCGCCAAATCGGTCAAATCGTTGACGCTATCTCCGCTATTTCCGAACAGACAAACTTATTGGCATTGAATGCGGCTATCGAAGCTGCGCGCGCCGGTGAACACGGCAAAGGTTTCGCGGTCGTCGCCGAAGAAGTTCGTAAGCTTGCCGCAGAATCTCAAGACTCCGCCGAACAAATCAAAGTACGTATAGATTCGATTCAAAGCGCAACCGAAGAGGCAGTCAATGCAATGGATTCGGGTACCAACGAAGTCAAAGAGGGCACGGGCGCGATTCGCGAAGTCGGTAACCAATTCGGCGAAATTCTTTCCATGGTCAATAATATCAAGACCCAGATGAACGAAATTAACCACTCCGTGCAAACAGTTTCCAAAGAAACTGCCAATGTCGTTGCGATGGTTGATTCCATAGATGAAATCAGCAAACGCACGGCGGAGAATATGAAGAAGATTTCGAGCGTAACGGAACAACAATCCGCCTCCAACGAACAAATTGCAGCCTCGAGTCAATCGCTATCGCAGATGGCCGAAGACATGCAAGATGTTGTAAGCAAATTCAACGTGGGACATTGATTCTTTTTGAATAAAAATATTTTTTCGGTGAGCGATAATGCTTGCCGATTTTTTTTCGCAACGACTACGCCGAAATTTTTCGCGTCGCTAAAGACAGAAAAGATTAAGCGGTATATAATGACAGTGTCGATTGTTAAAAAAGTAAACGGCGAACAAAATAAAAATCTCTCCGCGCAACGCTCGGGGAGGAGAAATAAAATTTTGGGAGATGAAACTATTGAAGGTTGAAGAAATATTTTTTCGTGAAATGTACAGGCAAATTTGTCTGTTAATCGGAGATGAAACTGTTGCCGCGGTTAATCTGCGCAGTGTTTTCGATTTCGTACCCGAAGAAAAAATCGACGGCTTTGTAACTTATGGCTACATAGACGGCGAAACATTTACGTTTGAAATTTTGGCAGGTGCACAATGTCGGGGCGATAAGGTAAAAATTTTTCCGGCAAGTTACAAAAAATCCGTCAAGCTCAAGCGCAGTGTCGTTGATACCACCGAAATAAAAATCGTGACTGCACAATATTCGCTTGCCTTCCGCGACAGAATACAGATGATTAACGACAGGATTGCCGAAGATACCGCACGCGAACAGACGCGATTTATCAAAACACTTGATGGTTTCAGACATCCTCATTATCCCGATGATGTTGTAGTATATTTTTTCGTCAACGAAAGCGAACCCGAATTGCTATGGGTGCGTTGCGTTTCCGTTAACGAAAATATTTTGACGGGCAAACTTTTAAACGAACCGCGCAATGATTTCGGTTGTCACGAGGGCGACACGGTTAAATTCGGCGTGGCTGAAATAAACGGGCAGAATATTTTAATTTACCTCCCGTCAACGGAGGGAAAATGAATTGTTTAAGAAATACGCAATCATAATCGGTGGAGGCCCCGCAGGGTTGACGGCGGCATATTACTTTTTGAAACATAGCGATATAAAACCGATTGTCTTGGAGAAAGAAAAATTTGTCGGCGGAATTTCGCGCACGATGAATTTCAACGGCAATCGAATGGATATCGGCGGACACAGATTTTTTTCAAAGGATGAAGAGATTTTAAGTCTTTGGCGCGAATTATTGCCCGAACAAGGTGCGCCGGCTTTGGATGATAAAGTTTTGAATCGCGAATCGGTTTTGACGGAAGGCGGCGCGAATCCCGAAGAGACGGACGAAGTTTTTTTGAATCGTCGACGCGTGTCGCGTATCTTCTACCGCAGGAAATTTTTTTCGTATCCGATATCGTTGAGTTTGGAGACAATTTTCAATCTCGGATTTTTCGAGATGATATCAATCGGCACAAGTTTTATCGGAGCGAAATTCAGTCAGCGCGAAGAAAAGACGTTGGAAGATTTTATGATTAACCGATTCGGGCGGCGGCTGTACGAAACATTTTTCCGCGATTATACAACGAAAGTTTGGGGGCGTTCACCTGCCGAAATCGGAGCCGATTGGGGAAGTCAACGAATAAAAGGCTTGTCACTGGGCAAAACGATTTTGGATTTCTTCAAGAAAACTTTCGGCTTTAAAGACGGCGCGGGAGAAACTTCGTTGATAGAAAGATTTTATTATCCTAAGTATGGTCCCGGGCAATTGTGGGAACAATTCGCGGCGGAAATAAAAAAACTCGGCGGCGAAGTCCTTACCGAATCCGAAGTAAAAAGTTTTACCATCGGCGCAAACAAAATTATCCGTTCGGTTGAAGTCAAATCCCCTGCAGGTAATTTAAGTTTCCCTGCCGATTATTTCCTGTCAAGTATGCCGCTGAACGAATTGGCGGATGCATTCGACGAAAAGACACTTGCAACCCGTCCGCGCGAAATTGCAAAGGGTTTGCCTTATCGCGATTTCATTACCGTCGGATTGCTTGTCGATAAACTTTTACCGGTCAACAAGACGAAAATAAAAACCTTCGGCGATATCGTCCCCGATTGTTGGATTTACATTCAAGAGCCGTCCGTTAAATTGGGTCGCTTACAAATTTTCAATAACTGGTCGCCGTATCTCGTTGCCGATCCGCAAAATTCCGTTTGGCTCGGGCTTGAATATTTCTGCAATGAGGGCGATAACCTTTGGAACATGAACGAAGAGGATTTTATAAAATTCGCCACCGAAGAACTTTCGTCAATAGGAATCATAAACGCTGCGGATGTGAAATACGGTGTGCGCGTTCGTGTGCCCAAAGCTTATCCGGCTTATTTCGATACCTACGAAAACATTGACGAACTGCGCAATGCTTTAAACGAAATACAAAATCTTTACTGCATCGGGCGCAACGGTCAGCACAGATATAACAACATGGATCATAGTATGTTAACGGCAATGGCGGCCGTACGTGCGATTGTGAGCGGCGATGTGAGTAAGTCCGATATCTGGAACGTAAACGCCGATAAAAACTACCACGAAGGCAAACAGACCGAATAACGGGCTTAATTTCTGTTGAAAGGTAACGATATGATTAACAAATTTTCTTCGCTCATACAGATAATTTTTTTAGCGACGGGCGTAATGTGTTGGCAATTTCTGTTCCCGTTTATAGAAGCAGTCGACACGCATTTTGTCATGAATATCGGCAGATACGTTCTTGAACACGGCATCCCCTATGTAGATCCGTTCACCATACACGAAAATATTACACTCGTTGCGCAACAATGGTTGAGCGGAGTTTTCTTTTGGGAGGCTTATAAAAATTTCGGCATCAACGGATTAATTTTCATAGATTGCGCAGTTGCTACCCTATCGGCAATTATTTATTGGCGACTGTGTCTTTTCGTCAGCGACGGACAAAAAATTTTATCGTTCGTCATGGCGTTCCTCGTTAGCATGGCAATTACGGTAATGATAGTGCCACGTCCTCATATCTTTTCGGCGTTGATTTTCGTTACGGAAATATTTTTGCTGGAGAAATTCACGCGTACGGGCGAAGGAAAATTTTTACTGCCGCTACCGCTCCTTTCGATTCTGCTGATTAATTGTCATGCCGCCGTTTGGATGATATCGCTTGTGTTATGTTTGCCGTTCCTGTTCGTCAAAGATAATCGTCACATAAAATTTTTGGTCGCGACAATGTTTGCGATGTTTTTATGTGGTTTCGTTAACCCTTACGGCATTGACGCCATGACTTATGTTTTACGCTCTTACGGCATCGGTTTAATCAACGAACGTATCCCCGAAATGTTTTCGCCGACTGCACACGATTTCTCCGGCAAAATTTTTTTCTTGACCGAAATTATTCTGGTTGTAGTACTTACCAAAGTTAAAGTGCCGTTACGATATATTTTCCTGTGCGGCGGTATTACTTTCATGGCTTTAATGCACGTCCGCAATATAATGTTATTCTATCTGATTGCGACTTTTCCGATTGCCTACGCTTTGAAAGATTTAGATTCAAAAAAATTTTTGAGCAAAACTTTGCCGCTGATGATTGCTTTTCTTTTAGTGTTGGCAGTCAATACAATCATGGTCACTATGATTTTAAGCGACGGGCTTGGCAAATTGTCCGCCCCGTTGTTGGTTTTATTTACCGTCGTCGCGCTCGTTATCATTTACAATTTATTTATCGTCAGGTCAGAAGGGAGGATATTACACCCGACGATTTTGTCGCAAAAAATTCTGTGGCTTTTCGCTACCGCACTTGTTACCACCATTCTTGCTTTCTCTACAACTTATCAAAATAAACAACCCGACACCTACTCGAAGGCGATAGAATTTATTTTGCGTACCGAACGCCCCGAAGACGTCAGACTTTACGTCACGCAGGGCATCGGCGGTTTGGCAGGCAGTTACGGCATTCGTTACTATATTGACTCGCGTTCCGAAGTTTTTTTGCCTGTCAACAATGCCGCTCACAAAAATATTTTTGCCGAGTATCTGAAATTCACTTCCGGCGAAATTTACTACCGAGATTTTTTTTCACGCTATGATTTCACGCACATTATCGTCACGAGCGACGACAGTTTTATTTTCGACGAGTTGTCACATGACAAAGATTTTCGCGTTATCTACGAAAGTGAACGCGTTGACGGATCAAAAGTTACTCGCTGTAAAATTTTTGTTCCAAAAGTTGGTGATTAGTCTATGTTCAGAAGTTTATTTACAATCGCAATCATTATGCTTATAGCCGGCGGAGTTGCCTGTGCCGCCGAAAAAAAATCCGCTTGGTCGCCCGAATTGAAAGTAGGGCTGATAATTGCCACCGACAAAGTTACGCTCAATTTTTCCGCGCCGTGCAATTTGACTGATTTGGAGACGGGCAAAGTTATCGCCAAAATTCCCGCGGGAAAAAGTTTCGTCGTAAAGAGCAGCGAACTTAAGACAAGCGCGGCTGAAATTCGTCCGCAGAAAATTGCTCTTAAGGATTTGCAGACCACCGTTAACGGAAAAATTTACTTCGGCGGCATTCGTTTCATCAAAGTAAAGAACTTATTCAACGTTATAAATTTAGTGCCGGTCGAGGAATATTTACACGGAGTTTTATCGAAAGAAATGTCGCCCGATTTCCCGATAGAGGCATTGAAAGCGCAAGCGGTTGCGGCGAGATCTTTCGCGATGAAAAACCGTGGCAAACATGAATTGGAAGGGTTCGATATCTGTGCTACCGTTCACTGTCAAGTTTACGACGGTGTAATATCACATTGGGCGGTTAACAAAGCGGTAGAGGAGACACGCGGCGAAATTATGACATTCGGCGGAAAAATAGCCGATACGAATTTTCATGCTGATTCGGGCGGTATGACCGAAAGTGTCCGTGATGTTTGGGGTACAGCCACGCCATATTTGATAGCCGTCCGCGAAATTATAAATCTCAGTTCGCCATGGATTGTCAAAGTACCGCTGAAAGATTTCTCGTCGAGATTCGGCGACGGGTTCGGCGATTTGAAGTTAGTTAAATTGAGCAAGATGTCGGTCGGGCAATCGGCGGACGATCGTACTTCTTCGGGGCGCGTGAAAACCGCGCGGCTTGTCGGCAGTAACAAGACTGTTGATATTTCCGGCAGCAATCTGCGCAGAAAATTTTCATTGCCGAGCACATTGTTTGACATAACGGTTGTAGGCAACGAAGTAATTTTCAGGGGTTACGGACGCGGTCACGGCGTTGGCATGTCGCAGATGGGCGCAAAGTCTTATGCCGAAGACGGTTGGTCTTACAGAAAAATTTTGGAGCATTATTACTCTGGTGCGGAATTAAAAAAGGTCTACTGACAAAAAATATCCGAATAGGTTATTGACGTCGTCTTGCCTATAAAAATTTCTGCGCAGGTTAATCGAGAAATAAAAAACACCTTCCGAAATCGGAGGGTGCTTTTTTTCGCGAATCGCCGCAATATTTTTCGTGAAGATTATTCGTCTTCGATAAGCCAAGTTTTGATAAGCCATGCAACTTCTTCCGGTTTTTCGTCGATAAGTTTGAGGATGGCCTTCTTTTCTTCGAGGTGTTGTCTTTCTTCGGGCGTGAGGAACATTTCTTCTTCTTCTTCTTCTTCTGCCGCTGATTTTTTGGATTTCTTCTTTTTGCCGCCTTCGGTTACTTCGTCTTCGTCCTCTTCTTCTTCCTCTGCCCTGAGTCTTTCTTCTTCCTCTTTACGTTTTGCTTCTTCTTCGGCTTGCAAGCGTGCAATCTCGGCTTGTCTTGCTTCCTCGGCGGCTTTTTCTTCTGCCTCGCGTTTTGCTTGCAATTCTGCCTCACGCTCTTTGCGTTTCTTCCAACGATACATGAGGAAACCGCCCAAAAGCAATGCCGCAATTAAAATCATAGCCGCAATCTCCATGTAGAAAATTCTGTCTTGACGCATTTTTTCAAGTCGATCTTGTTCGGCTTGACGGTCGCGCAATTCGGTATTAAACGGAATCGGCTCAACGGAAATTGTATCGCCGCGCTGTTCATTTATACCTGCCGCGGAACTTACTGCCCTCAAAAGACCTTCGCGTTGCAAATCGGTAATTTCATCGCTGACCAAAACCGCAACAGTCAAACGGCGAATAGAGCCCGGCGACGAGACGATTTTCTGATTCTCTTCGTTAATCTCGTAATTCTTCGTGGATTCCTTACGCTCATATTCGGCATTGGCATTACGATCTTCGGCTACGTAACCGGGAATATTACCCGTCACGCCGGCGGGACCGCCCGGTACATTTGATTGACCGTTGTAACTTTCGCTGACATCTTGTTGACTGCGAATAATGCCCGATTCATCAACAACGGGCGTAAATGTTTGGCGGTCAATTTTTTTGTCGTCAAAGTCAAGTTCGACGCTGACACGCACAAAGGCATTTCCATCGCCCAATGTTTTGTCAAGCAGTGTTTGAATATTTTGTTGGATATGGTCGCGAACTTTCTTCGTCATCTCTATTTGATTGAGAGTTTGAAGATTCCTTGCGTTTTGCAATTCGAGATCGTCGTCGTCGTTTTTGTTTAAGATGTTACCTTCTTCGTCGACGATTGTGATATTTTCAGGTGTCAGTCCTTGAACACTGTGACTGACCAGATTAACGATACCTTTGACTTCGGGTTTTGTCAGTTTCGCTTCGGGCTTAAGCATAAGCAAAATGGAAGCGGTCGCGGGTTTTTCGTTTTTCTTATAAAGGCTGTCTTCGGGTAATACGATATGAATGCGAGCCTTCTCAACACTGCCCAGATGCTCGATTGTTCGAGTCAACTCACCTTGCAGAGCTTGAAGGTAATTAATTTTGTTTTGGAATTCCGTGACACCTAGCTTGCTGTCGTCAAAAAGCTCGAAGCCTTTATTTCCGCGCGGTAAACCCGCAGCCGCCAAATCAAGCCGTAAATTATGGACTTGAGTGGACGGAACAAGTATTGTAGCACCGCGCTTATCTTCAACCAGTTCGTAGGGTACGCCCGTTTCTTTGAGGCTGTTAACAACGTCGCCGGCGTCTTTGGTCTCCAAATTGGTATACAGCGGCACATATTCCGGCTTACTTCCGTACCAAAAACTCATTCCGGCAACCGCGAGGGCAATCAACAGAACCACGCCGATTATTATATATTTGCGCTTACCCTCGCCGCCGCCCAAAAGTCCTTGGAGCCGCTCTTTCCAATTCGCCAATAAACTCAGTCCTTTCGAACCGTTAGGAAATTAAAATAATTGCGTGGAAAATTATACCTGCATGCGCATAATTTCCTGATATGCCGATGTCGCACGGTTTCGCAACTGGAGCGTTAATTGGAGAGCAATCTCCGCCTTCTGCGCGGCTACCACCACTTGTGATATATCCTCAATTCTTCCTGTCGCCAATGCCGCATTCATTTTTTCGGATTCGATTTGCAATTCGTTTGTTTTGTTGAGTGCGTCGGAAATATATTCCCCGAAAGTTTTTGTGGGCTCGACAGGTTTTTCTTCGTTTATATGACTACGGGCACTCATCTGCACCGGTGTCATTTCCAAAGGCGTTATATCCATAATGTCACCATCCTTTCATGTTAATATCATGTTTGAAGTTCATTATAGCACTTTCATCGGGCGATATCAAAGAAATTTCTGCCCTTTATAAAAATTATTTTCCAATCTCCAAAGCTTTCATAACCATAGTCTTTGCGGCGTTGATTGTGGTTGAATTTGCCTCATAAGCGCGTTGAGCGGTTATCATGTCCACCATCTCGGTAACGATATTGACATTAGGCTTTTCAACATAGCCGTCGGCATTGGCATCGGGATGACCGGGATCGTAGACAAGAGGGCCTTGCGTATTATCTTCCATGATTGAAACGGCGCGAACGCCTTCGCCCGTCTCTTTGGTTGCGCCGACTGCTTGATTTAAAATTTTTTCAAAAGATTTCGGCGCACGAATACGCGGCTCGAATACCACGAAGCGACGATGATAAGCCCCACCGTTTTCGGCGCGTGTCGTATTTGCATTTGCGATATTGTTTGATATGACGTCCATCCTCAATCTCTCGGCGGTTAATCCCGAGGCGGCGGCGTCAATGCCCAAAAACATTCCCATAGTTTACACCCTACCTTATTAATTTTACGAAAGGAATAACGTCAACGGTTGAAATTAATTGCCGCTCGTGATTGCGTTTTTAAGCTGATTGACGTATCCGCCGAATTTGGTAGCGACCGCGTTGTAATACAAATTGTTTTTCGTGAGCGTCGCCATTTCCATGTCGATATCGACGTTGTTGTGATCCACGCGCATTATATTTGTCGTATCCTGTACTATCGTCGGTTCGGCGTGATATTTTTTCGGTTCCGCCGGCAAATGATTTTCGCGCGTCCTCACCATTTTTAATTTCTTGTTTGATTCTTCGCCGTAAATTTCGCGCGCCAACATATCTTCAAAGTTCACGGTTGATTTGCGGAAATTGGGCGTGTTTACATTCGCTATATTGTTGGATATGACTTCCTGCCTCATATTTGCCGCCGTCATTGCTCGCGGCAGATAATTAAAGGCCGGCGATCCGAATATTTGTTCCAACATTACGCGACACCTACCTTTCTGAATTTTACAATAGATAAACGGCCGATTATAGGGCTTATTTTTTTACGTCAACCGTTATTGCAATCAATCAAAATCAAGTTTAACAGGTTAAATTTTAGACGTCAACAATTTACTTATGTCGTTTATTTACGGCTAAATAAAAATCACTCAAAGTTGTCTATATCATTTTCAACACGCTTGACAATTCCCCTTTACGTCACGTCAAAAAATTTTTATCTTGCGTCTACAAACTTTCTGTGCTAAAATGCTCGTGTCTTTCTTCAGAGAAGAGGTGATTTATTGATGTCTGCTTACTGCGAAGTTTGTCATAAAGGCGAAATGTCCGGCATGAACGTCAGCCATTCGCACTTGAAAACCAAACGCAAATGGAAACCGAATATACAGCGCGTACGTGCCATCGTCGACGGTGAAGTTAAACGCGTCAACGTCTGCACTCGTTGCCTTCGTTCGGGTAAAGTTCAGCGCGCTATTTGAGTTTCGGACAAAAATAAAACCCCTCGACTGCCTTGCGGTTGAGGAGTTTTTTTATTTCAAATTTATGCGTCGACCTCGAAATCACTGCGCAGTTTAATCGCCTCGGCTATATGTTTCGCCGTGATTTTTTCTGCGCCGTTATTCAAATCCGCTATCGTCCTACTCACTTTGATTATTCTGTCGTAGGAACGCGCGGATAATTTTTTTGTCTCGAATACGTTTTTCAAAAGTTTTTCCGCCGCAGGTTCCAGCGTACAAAGATTTTGTATCAAAGAGTGTGTCATCTGCGCGTTACAGAACAAATGATATTTTTCCAATCGTTTCGTCTGAATTTTCCGCGCCGCCGATACTCTTTCGCGTATCACACTTGACGGTTCATTTTTGCGTCGAGAACTCAAATCATCGTATTTTACTCGCGGTACTCGAATTTGAATATCGATTCTGTCAAGCAAAGGTCCCGATAATCTGCGCATATATTTTTTGATTTCAAGTGGCGTACACCTACAAGAATGATCGTCATCGCCGCTCCAACCGCATGGGCATGGATTCATCGCGCAAATTAAAATCATACTCGACGGAAATGTTATCGTACCGTTGACGCGACTGATTGTTATTTGTCTTTCCTCCAACGGTTCGCGTAATGCCTCAAGTGTTGCTTTCTTAAATTCGGGTAACTCATCCAAAAACAATACGCCGTTGTGAGCAAGCGTGACTTGTCCCGGTGTGGGATTTGTTCCGCCGCCGATTATCGCCGCCGTTGACGAATCATGATTCGGATTCTGGAACGGTCTTTTTGTTACAAGTCCCGTGCCCGATAATTTTCCCGTGATACTGTAGATTTTCGTTACTTCCAATGCCTCTTCGCGTGTCATTTCGGGTAAAATGGAGCTCATGCGCTTAGCCAACATTGTTTTGCCCGAACCCGGTACACCAACCATTAAAACATTGTGACCGCCTGCCGCCGCTATTTCTAACGCGCGTTTTGCCATAAATTGTCCTTGCACATCCGCGAAATCGTCCACCAATTCGACAAAGCCTTCGGGCTCGTAAATCGGTTGCGGTTTCGCCGTTTTCATTTCTATTTCTCCGTCAAGGAAATCAACCAGTTCCATTAAAGTTTTCGGCGAATAAACTTCCAAACCTTCGACCAATAACGCCTCATTGATATTTTCGTTAGCGACAATTATTTTTTTGAATCCTTCTTCGCGTGCGGTTATCGCTATCGGCAAAACACCCGGTACAGGTCTTAAATTTCCCTCCAACGATAATTCAGCCACAAATAAAAAATCTTCGCAGATCGATGCGCGCAATCTCCCCTGTGATGCCAATAATCCGATTGCTATCGGTAAATCCAATCCTGCGCTTTCCTTTTTCACATTTGCCGGCGCAAGATTGATTGTTATTTTTTCCGAACGCATACGCAAGCCCGAATTTTTTATCGCTGTTCGCACGCGCTCTTTTGATTCCCGTACGGCTGTAGACGGCAAACCGACTATATCAAAGGCAGGCATTCCGTTTGCGCTGTCCACTTCGACCGTTATTATCATTCCGTCAACGCCCAATGTCGCCGATCCAAATGTTCTGGCGTACAAATTCAACCCTCCTGCAGAATTTCAAAAGCATTTTCGATGTGCCTTATCTCCTCGACACGTCCACCCTCCAAATAAATTTCAATTACATCGAAGCGACAAGCACAATCGGCATAATTATCGTCCTGCAGAAAAATGCTTGCCGCCTCTATGATTTTCTTTTGCTTGCGTAAAGTGACCGCCTCAATCGGCAAACCGTGACGAATATTAGATCTTGCCTTCACCTCGACGAAAATAATCGTATCGCCCGAACGCGCAATTATATCTATTTCCGCCGACCTTATCCGAAAATTTCGCGTCACTATTTCATAACCTTTTTCGACAAGATATTTAGTCGCACTGTCTTCGCCTAATTTGCCTTTATCGCTATTGTTCACAATTTCGTTACCGCTTCCGCCGCCGCACGACGTTCCGCATGACGCGATGCAGGTTTTGCGCCTTCGGCAGGATAGCCGACGGGGAACACTGCGATTAATTCATAATCTTTCATTTCGGGGAAAAGCTGTTGCATTTTAGGCGCGTCGAAATATCCGACCCAAGTTGTGCCGAGTCCTTCCGCCTGTATCGCCAACATCATATGTGTCGCTACGATTGCCGCATCTATTTCCGCGAAATTTTTATTATCGAAAGGTCTGTCAAATGCTCCGTCTTTCTGCGCACCTATTACGAATGCCAATGCCGAGCCGAATGTAAAATTAGTGGTTTGTTTGAGTTTGTCAAATGCCTCGGGCGATTGTATCTGCCAGATTTTGTAACGCTGAAGATTTTTCGCCGTGGGTGCCGCTATCGCCGATTGAATTATTCGCTCGATTTTTTCCGGCTCGATTGCCGCGTCCGTCAATTTCCGGCACGAATAACGCGCTTTCACCAATTCTAAAAAATCCATAATCTATCTCTCCTTAAAATTTATTAACGAATGTAAAAAATGTTTCGACAACCTAATCGCCGCGGTTGGAGTAACGTTGACTTGGGGTGTTGATTAAGGTTGAGGCCAGCAACGTGACGTTGCATCCAATGGTCGCGAAAAAGGTTTCAACAACCGTAATTAATGACCGCGCTTGTAACTTGAGTTGACTTTGTACACTTTCGGTAACAACTGAAAGTGCCGCCTGCTCACTTGACGTAATCGCCGCGAATATCTTCATTTGGCGGAGGAATAGGATAATCGCCGCTGAAACATGCCGTACAAATCGGGCGACCGCCTGCCATCTCACTCAAACACTCTATCGGCAAATATCCCAACGAATCCGCACCGATAAGTTTACAAATTTCCTCGACCGAACGATTATGCGCGATTAACTGTTCTTCGTTTGGAATATCAATACCGAAATAACACGGGTGACAGAACGGCGGACTTGATATCCGCACATGAACTTCAGCCGCGCCCGCGTCCCTCAACATATTCACAATCTGATTGCTCGTTGTTCCGCGGACTATCGAATCGTCTATCATGATAATCCTTTTGCCCTTGACGACATCGCGCAAAACATTCAGCTTGACTTTGACACTCTTAATTCGGCTTGACTGTTGCGGCTTAATGAACGTGCGTCCGACATAAGTATTTTTTGTGAAGGCAATGCCGTAGGGAATTCCCGACTCCATTGAATAACCGACCGCCGCCATATTTCCCGATTCGGGTACGCCGACAACCAAATCGGCCTCTACGGGATGAATCCGCGCCAAAAGTTTTCCGGCGATTATCCGCGCTTGCGTGACACTCATGCCGTCAAAACTCGTGTCGGGTCTGCAAAAATAAATGTACTCAAAAATACAACGCGCTGTCTTTTCTTTCGGCAAAGCCAAATCCATATTCGATTCGATTCTACCATTGTGGAAAATCGTTACCACTTCGCCCGGCTCTACGTCGCGAATAAATTCCGCTCCAATCGTTTCAAGCGCAGATGTTTCGGAAGTAATGATGTAAGCATTATCCAATTTACCGATAACCAGCGGACGGAATCCCCACGGATCGCGCGCGCCGATTAATTTGCGCGGACTTGCCACTACCAAAGAATATGAACCTTGAACTTTACGCAGGGCGCGGACAGTTGCCTCTTGTACCGAACGCGATTTAACACGCTCACGAGCAATATGATATGCAATCGTTTCCGTATCGGTAGTCGTCTGGAAAATTGCACCGCCGTTCGCCAATTCCCTTCTTAATCTGGGCGCGTTGACCAAATTGCCGTTGTGAGCAAGCATCAACGTACCTTTAATGTAAGCCAATACAAGCGGCTGAGAATTTTCGCGTGTGGATGCACCTGCAGTAGAATAACGTACATGCCCGACGCCCAAATTGCCTTTCAAATCTAAAATTTCTTTTTCGTGAAAAACTTCGTTGACGCGTCCGAGATCCTTATGACAGTAAACCTTGTCGACACCGTTTAAAGTATCGGTAACAGCAATGCCTGCGCTCTCTTGACCGCGGTGTTGCAAAGCATACAGACCGTAGTAAATAGTTTGGGCTACATTGCCGCCGTTTAAATCGTACATGCCGAAAACACCGCACGATTCGCCTGTAGGTTGCAGTAAATCCATTGACGCCACCCCTTTGCAAAGTTATTGCAATTGTTTATAAAGATTTTTGCAACGCAATTATATTTAACTGCTATGCCTTTGTCAAAAGCAACGTAGCCGCCGAATAAAGCATTTGCCGACAAAAAAACTCCGATTATTTTAAAAATCGGAGCCTGAAAATTTTTCAGAACCTGCGCAGAAATTTTCATATCGTTACTTTGATTTTCGCCACGCCCGAATTAAATCGGCAATCTTAATGTCACTGTGACGATATCGCCGTCTGCCCCGCGTCACACCTCCGTAATCAATCGCCTGTGTCGGGCAGATGTGAAGACATGCCAAACATTCGACGCAATCATGTTGCCAAACCGGATGACCTTCGGGACGCAAAATATTTTTCTTCGGGCAAACACGTTCGCAAAGTCCGCACGAAGTACATTTGTTTATATCGCAGGAAAATTTTTCGTCTATGGTCTTCCGCCGTTCGCGCCATTCGTTGTGATACCGTCGACACATATCTTTCAATAATTGCCACGTTGAATGACTTTCATTTTGCGCCACACTTTCGGCAATGTCTTTCAGTTTACGTTCGGCGAACCACGCACGAATTTTTATCCGCCATTGCGCCGCCGTATCTCTGTACGGCAAATAATTCGAAACTAAACGAAGAAACCATTCGCCTTGCAAACGTTGTCCCTTACGCGAAAGTATTTCGTTCATGTCAATAAACGGTCTGCCCCAATACGGTACGCCGCAGGTAACCACCGCGAAAAGATACGGCGTACCCGTGAAATTTAATCGTGCTAAAAATTCTTCGACCTGCATCGGTAACGATAAATAGTGTAACGGAAATATAAAGCCGATTCGCTCCGCACTAATTTCAAATCTGCCGTTCATCAATTCTTCGGGAATGTAACGGATTTCGGTATCGGGCAATCGTTCCCGTAAAAATCGCGCCGCGTAAAGCGAATTGCCTGTCGCCGTGTAACAGTAGATTATATTTTTCAAATCAATTCACCAAATTTCTGCGCAGATAATTTTAGCCGAGACGCGCCTCTTGTTTAGTCAAAGCCTCCTGCCACACGACTTTTAACGGTACGGAAAATTTTTCGGCAAGTCGACGACAATCTTCGTACTCGGGCGTAATTGAAACGATTTTACCGTCGTAGGCACTGACTTTGCATTGTACTTCGCCGAAGCGCGTTTCAACCTTCGCCATTTTCCGCACTGCCTCCATGCGCCGCGCAACTTCTATCACACGCAACCCGATTGTCGTTGTCTCCTCGAAAATTATCTTCGTACAAATATCGCGGTGTTCGGCATCAACCAAAACAGTTAACATGTGCGCAGGACGATTCTTCTTCATGTAAATCGGCATAGTCCAAACATCAAGTGCTCCGGCTGCGAAAAGTCTGTCGTAGAGCCAACCATATATTTGCGGATTCATATCATCTATGTTCGCTTCCAATTTGACCAGATTTTTTTCGCCCGTGCCGCCGTATTCGCCTAAATAAATTCGCAAAACGTTCGGGATATCCAAATCCCAAGAGCCTGCACCGTAGCCGATTTTTTCCGACGAAAACTCTTCGGGCAAATCGCTACGGTATTCAGCCAATGCATTTACAATCGCCGCGCCCGTCGGTGTCGTCAATTCCTTTTCCGCGCCAAAGTGATACGTTTTGAAAGTCTGCAGTAATTCGGCGGTTGCGGGTGCAGGTATCGGCATTAATCCATGAGCACATTTGACAAAGCCGCTACCCGTATTGATTCGCGACACAAAAATTTTCCCGACTTCCAAATAATCCAAACAAATTGCGCAACCGACAATATCGACGATGGAATCAATCGCGCCCACTTCGTGAAAAGTAACTTCGTCGGCAGGACGTTGATGCACTTTACCTTCCGCCTTGGCTATCACGGAAAAAATCGCCAGGGCATGATTTTTAATCGACGCGCTCAAATCCGACGCCTCAATTATTTTTTTAATATCGCCGAAAGTTCTGTGGGTGTGATTTCTTATGTGCTCGTGTCTGTGAATGTGCCTGATGTTGGTATGCCCAAAGTCATCATTAATGTCCTTCGGCAATTTCACATCAACGTAAGTCGCGCCGATTCCGTTTTTGCTCACGTCGGAAATTTCCATTTCGTATTCGCGCGGCAACCTTAATTTTTCCAATTCACTGCGCAGAAATTTTTCGGGTACGCCCAATTGCAAACACGCACCCAAAAACATATTGCCGCTTATTCCCGACGCGCAATCCAAATATAAAGCCTTCATAAAATCCCTCCTGATTCCGTCAGCAAAAATTTTCGCTCCTGTAGTTAACTACAATATCCCGTTTACCAAAATGACCCCGTTCGCCTAATGGAACGAGGTCATTATTTCAATTCACTGCGTCAAAAATTTTCAACGCGGTAGAAATTTTATCCGTTAATTAAAGTTTGGGACCTGCCGCAACAAGTGCCTTGCCTGCTTCGTTGTATTCGTATTTCTTGAAGTTCTTGATAAAGCGTGCCGCCAAATCTTCGGCGCGGCGATTCCATTCGCTCGGATCTGCGTAGGTGTCGCGAGGATCCAAAATATTTGTCGCAACGCCTTCGAGCTCGGTCGGGACTTCAAAGTTAAAGATATCGATTTTCTTGGTGGGAGCAGTTTTAATTGCGCCGCCGAGAATTGCATCGATGATGCCGCGAGTATCTTTAATCGAAATGCGTTTGCCGGTGCCGTTCCAACCCGTATTTACCAAGTAAGCTTTTGCGCCGCTCTTTTCCATGCGTTTGACAAGTTCTTCGGCGTATTTGGTCGGATGAAGTTCGAGGAAGGCTTGACCAAAGCACGCACTGAAAGTAGGAGTGGGTTCGGTGATTCCGCGTTCGGTTCCGGCAAGTTTGGCAGTGAAACCGCTCAGGAAATAATATTTGGTTTGTTCGCTGGTGAGGATGGAGACGGGCGGCAAAACGCCGAAAGCATCCGCGCTGAGGAAGATAACGGATTGCGCGGCGGGGCCGTGACTGTCGGGGCGAACAATATTTTTGATGTGATAAATCGGATAGCTTACGCGAGTGTTTTCGGTGACGGATTTATCGGCGAAATCGATTTTGCCGTCCTTGTCAACGGTAACATTTTCGAGAAGAGCATCGCGATGAATTGCGCCGTAAATATCGGGTTCTGCTTCGGGGTCGAGGTTGATGACTTTAGCGTAGCAACCGCCTTCGAAATTGAAGACGCCTTTATCGTCCCAACCGTGTTCGTCATCGCCGATAAGTAAACGTTTCGGATCTGTCGAAAGAGTAGTTTTACCCGTGCCGCTCAGACCAAAGAAAATAGCGGTGTTTTCGCCGTTCTTATCGGTATTTGCCGAACAATGCATTGCGGCAATTCCTTTGAGCGGCAAGAAGTAATTCATCATGCTGAAGAGGCCTTTTTTCATTTCGCCGCCGTACCAAGTATTAAGAATGACTTGTTCTTTGTCGGTGATGTTGAAGACGGTAGCAGTTTCGGAATTCAAGCCGAGTTCTTTCCAATTGGTGACTTTTGCTTTGGAGGCATTGAAGACAACAAAATCGGGCTCCTGATCAAATTCTTCTTGATTCTTCGGACGGATAAACATATTGGTTACAAAGTGAGCTTGCCAAGCGACTTCCATGATGAAACGGATTTTCATGCGCGTATCTTTATGAGTGCCGCAGAATCCGTCAACGACAAAGAGACGTTTGTTAGAAAGTTCCGCGATTGCAAGTTTCTTGAGCTCTTTCCATGTCTCGACGGAGCATTTTTTATTGTCGTTGGGATATTCGGGAGTCGTCCACCAAATTTCTCCGGGTGCGCCTTCCTTTGTTGTGTCATCGTATACGATAAATTTGTCTTTGGGCGAACGACCTGTGTAAACGCCCGTCATGACATTAATCGCGCCGAGTTCGGTTTCCTGTCCTACGTCGTAGCCTTCCAAACCGGGTTTAATCTCTTCGTTGAAAAGAACTTCGTAAGTCGGGTTATAAAGGACTTCGGTTGCGCCGGTGATGCCGTATTTGCTTAAATCCATCATTGCCATATATTTCGACCTCCATAAATTTTTTACTAACCGATAAAGGATAATAAACCATAAGATTTTGATTGTCAATTACGGTCTAAAGTCAAACGGCGATTTAAATTTCGACACGGCGGATTTATTTTATTGCATCCAAAATTTTTCTGCCGCCCGAATTTAAAAGACGCGTCGCCAAATTTTTTCCCAAGCCGTCAGCGTTATCGAAGGGAGCCGCCACGGTATCGCTGACGAAATTTTTGCCGTCAATCGCCGCGATTATTCCCGTGACTGTCATTTGATTATTTTCGGCACGACAGAAAACACCGACGGGAATTTGACAACTGCCGCCGACCATCGCAAGAAATTCGCGCTCGATTTTTACCGCTGTATCTGTTTCAACATCGTTGAGCTTATGCACCAATGAAAAAATTTTTTCGTCGTCATCGCGTATCTCTATTGCCAATGCTCCCTGACCTGCGGCAGGTATCAAGTCCGTCATTATTTCTCTGATTCGTTCGGAATAATTCAGCCGCTCCAATCCTGCCGCTGCCAAAATTATCGCGTCGTATTCTTCCGCATCTAATTTCTTGAGTCGTGTTTCCACATTGCCGCGCAGATTTTTTATCGACAAATCCGGACGAAATTTCAGCAATTGCGCCGCACGACGAAGACTTGATGTCCCGACTGTCGCGCCCTGCGGCAATTGGGCGAACGAAGAAAATTTATTGCTTACGAATGCATCAAAAGGTTGTTCGCGTTTGGTTATCGCCGCGATTTTGAATCCCTGAGGCAATTCGGTCGGCACGTCCTTCAAACTGTGAACCGCCAAATCTATTTCGCCGCTTGCCATTTGCAATTCAAGTTCCTTCGTGAATAAACCTTTGCCGCCGATTTTCGCAAGGGGTGTGTCTAAAATTTTATCGCCCGTCGTATGAATTTTAATCAATTCGATTTCCTGTTCGGGGAAAAATTTCCGTAACTGTTCGGCGACAAAATTCGCCTGCCACAATGCCAATTTGCTTGCTCGTGTCCCGATTTTAATTTTGCGCAATTGAAGTCACCTCGTCGGAAAAAAGTGCGCGCATCGCCTGTTCGTAAAAATTTTCATCGTCGGTACCTGCGGACGCGTTTAATTTCATCATCGGTAGGCGCAGAAGTTTGCAGACGATTCTATGTGTCATTCGGTCGATAATTTTTCGTTCGTCGTCATTCAAATCGGATAATTTGCTTGCCACGCGCCGAATTTCACGCCGTCTTATTCCTTCCGCGCGTTCCGAAAGATTTGCCATCAGCGGACGGAACTTCAAATATTTAAATCGTTCCATGACTGCCGCCACATCTTCCGAAATTATTTTCTGTGCCAATACCGCCTCACGTTGTCGCGCCTGTAAATTTTTTTCCACTACCGATTCCAAATCGTCGATGTTGTAGAGCGTGACGCCCTTTATCTTGACTACTTCGGGGTCTACATCGCGCGGAACTGCTATATCGACGAAAAAAATTCCGCGGCCGCCTCTGCGCGATATTAATTGCTGAGTTTGCCACGGTTTCACGACGTAATGAGGTGCGCCCGTTGATGTGATGATTATATCGACATCCGCCGCGCTCGTGAAAGCCTCTTCCCACGGTACAGCCTCGCCGCCGATTTTTTCAGCCATCTCCATTGCTCTTTCAATGTGATGATTTGCTACAAAAATTTTTTTCACGCCGTGCGATAAAAGATGTTGCGCCGTGAGCTGTGCCATTTTACCCGCGCCGAAGATTAACGCGCTTTTACCGTCAAGTCCGCCCAATTCTCTTGCTGCCAAATCTACCGCCGCAGATGAGACCGATACCGAATTGTACGCAATTTTTGTTTCCGTGCGTACTCTTTTACCCGTCGCGATTGCTCGATTAAACAGCGTATTCAATATCGTATCTGTTGCCGCCGCCGCTTTCGCCGTCGCGTATGCCTCTTTCACTTGCGATAAAATTTGTCCTTCGCCCAAAATAAGAGAGTCAAGCCCCGAAGTCACCGCGAAAAGATGTCGGGCACAATCTTCACCGTCGTAAGTGTAAAGATATTTATCGTCAACGACCGCACCGATTAAATCGTTCATGAATTGTTTAATGCTATTCTCGCAACCCGATTCGCTGACCGCGTAAATTTCACTGCGGTTACACGTCGTCAATACAACGGCTTCGCTCAAACCGTCGTATTCATCCAAATTTTCAAGACCGCGTCTGATTGCCTCCTTACCTACGGAAAATCTTTCGCGGACTTCAACGGGTGCCGTTGTATGATTAAGCCCTATAACTTTCAAGTGCATGATTTATTTTTGCCTCCAGCTCGTCAAGTCGTCCCGACTTCAACATTGCCCAAGTCTCGGACGTTAATATATCTCTCCAAAAATTTTTTCGCGCATTCGGATTCGGTAAAATTTTTTTTACTTCCTGCCGCCGTCGCGCTATCAACGCCAAACCCGTTCCGAAATTTTCGCCCAATTCATTTTCAAGCATGAGCCGCACGAATTTTGAAAACGCCGGGGAATTTGCGCCCGTGGAAATTGTCAACAGAAAATCGCCGTGCCTTATTCTCGACGGGATATCAAAATCGCCGCCGCCGTTCACGTTGTTAACCAAAATATTTTTGTCGTGAGCCGCCGCCGTTACTTGTTGATTTACTTCGGGGTTATCCGTCGCCGCGATTATCAAAATTTCGTCGTCAATCATTTCGGGCGAAAATTTTTCTCTCAACAAAATAATTTCTCTGCGCAGTGATTCGATTTCCGTGCAAACTTCCGGCGCAATCACTTTGACTCGCGCGCCCGTCTCCAAAAGTCCGCGTATTTTCCTGAGTGCAACTTTTCCGCCACCTATTACCGCACAACTTTTACCCGTCAGCTCCAAATTTATCGGATACGAAATTTTTATCACCTGCACTTTTAGGTTTAAGTTCAAAAATTATCTTAACATAAACGCGTCGAAAAAGATACATGACACAGCGCAAACGTCGACGCTTGCAACCGATAATTATTTCTAGTAGAATACTTCACGATTAAAATATTAAACTTATTGGCTTTTCAAAATATCGGCGGTACTCACAGACGACACACTACTCTAACAAGATGTGCCGTTTAATTTTTATATCATACTTAAAGGAGGATATTTATTTGACGAAAGTATTTTTGATACGACACGGTGAAACAGAATGGAACCAAGTCGGAAGACTTCAAGGAAATACGAATATATTGTTGTCACCCAACGGAATTCGTCAAGCGCAGTTGTTGGCGGAGAATGCTCCTTTCAGCAACATTGATGCTGTCTACTCCAGCGATTTGGATCGTGCTTGCGTGACCGCCAAAATTTTAGCCAATAAATTTAATCTCTCCGTCATACAGATGAAAAACTTGCGCGAAATGAATTTCGGCGATTGGGAGGGTAGAGAACTAAAAGATTTGGCGAACGACGAAAAAAGCGGCTTCCAAGAATTTTTTATAAGACCCGATATGGTAAAGCCGCCTAAGGGCGAAACTTTTATCGAATGTCAGGCTCGAGTAGTCAACGCGCTCGAAGAAATTGTAATCGACAGGAACAATCAAAATATTGTTGTCGTGACACACGGCGCGGTTATTCGGTTGATACTGTGCGCAATTTTGGCGATTCCGTTGCGAAAACTTTGGGCACTCAGTCAATCAAATGTAGCAGTCAATGTGATTCGTTTCGACGACGGAAATTTTACCGTTGAGATGATGAACGCAATTTTTCCGCTCCGTCAACTTTAATCGATAAAAAATTTTCCGCGCATGGCGCAAATACAGTCAGCAAAAATTTTAATACCTAAGGGGGAATTTCCAATGATACGCAAGGGAATAATTTTGGCAGGCGGTTCGGGTACGCGCCTTTATCCGCTCACCGAAGTTGTATCCAAACAATTGATGCCGGTTTTCGATAAGCCTATGATTTATTATCCGCTGTCTACTTTGATGTTGGCAGGCATACGGGAAATTTTGATAATCACGACGCCGCAAGATAATCCGCTGTTCAAAGCACTGTTGGGCGACGGTAAACAACTTGGCTTGCAAATTTCTTACGCGGTACAGCCGAAACCCGAAGGACTTGCGCAGGCATTTTTAATCGGCGAGGAATTTATTAACGGCGAAGGTTGCGCGTTGGTTTTGGGTGATAATATTTTCTACGGCTCGGATTTCGCCAAACTCGTTCAACGTGCCGCCTCCCATGATGAGGGCGCGACGGTCTTCGCTTACTACGTCAACGATCCCCAAAATTACGGCGTTGTGGAATTTAATCGCGAAACGGGTAAAGCTGTCAGCTTGGAAGAAAAACCGAAAGAACCCCGTTCAAATTACGCTGTGACGGGTCTCTACTTTTACGACAATCAAATCGTAGATGTGGCGAAGTCTATCAAACCTTCAGCGCGCGGCGAATTGGAGATAACCGACGTCAACAAAGTTTATCTTGAGCGCGAAAGTCTTCGTGTCGAAAAAATGCGGCGCGGTTATGCATGGCTCGATACCGGTACTCATGAATCGCTTTTGCAAGCCGGATCCTTTGTCCATACCATTCAAACGCGTCAAGGTTTAAAAATTTCCTGCGTGGAAGAAATTGCGTATCGTATGGGCTATATCGACGAAGAACAACTTTTGAGATTAGCCGAACCGCTCGCCAAAAACGATTACGGCAAATATCTGCAACGATTGGCGAAACACGGCAGATAATTTCTTCGCGCTTGTTAAGGTGGCGATTCCTGTGAAAAATTTTTTGACGGCGATAACTTTAACAATGCTGATGACTTTCGGGACATGTTCGGCGGAGATTGTCACGGCAGTCGGGCGCGGTAATACCGAACGAATGGCAATCCGTGATGCGATGCGCGCGGCCGTTGAACAGAAATTGGGCGCGGTAGTAAATTCCAAAACGATTGTCAAAAATTCCATGGTAATAACCGATGAAAATTCAATCGACAGCAGCGGATATATTTCAAGTTGGGAAGTCATTTCGTCACGCGTGATTAACGGAATTTTTGTTACTGAAATTCGCGCCGATATCGACGACAAAAAACTTTCTTCGCGACTGAACGATTTACAAAAAAAATCGCTGGTTGATTTTAATGCGGATAATCCTCGTGTAGCGGTGGCGGCTTTCGATTCTTACGGTAATCGCTGTGTCGACGTGGAGAACGAAATTATTTCCGCACTCAAACGGCAAGGCTTTACGCGTACGGTTGATATAAATCAAGTTAATCGCGCGGTCAAGCAGCGAATAATTTCCGCGGCTGATGATGCAAATCTGCGCAGAACTTTGGCGAATGATTTTCATGCGGATTGTCTGGTATTGGCGCAGGTGAAGAAAATCGGCGATGACGTAAATATTTCAAGTCGAATGATTGAGTTAAACACGGGCGAAATTATTTTTGCAGGTAATTCGTTCGGCGGCGGGGAATTTTTGAGCGATAATGATTCGTTGAGATTGGCAGGTCGCCGCGCTGCAAACGATATCGCAAATGCCGCGCTCAAATCTGCCGCCAAAGTCGAAAGGCATTTGACTTTACTGATAACGGGCGAAACTTTTAAACGATTGGGCGGCACTCTCAATTCCGTTAACGAACGAGTCAAAAATATATCGGGTGTCAATGATGCCTTTGCGCGGAAGATGACGACATCACTCGAAATGGATATCGATTTTGATGGGACTGCCGCGGATTTTGCAAAATTATTGGAGATGATGTCTCTGCGAATTATCGAACTGGGTGCCAATTACGTAAAAATCTAATCCGGAGGCGCAATCATGTTGAAAAATTTTTTCGGCGTACTGTTGACAGTTTGCACTTTGATTTTCGGTTCTGCCGTATGTTCGGCAACGCAGGTTGTGATTTTCCACACGAACGATATGCACGCGCGTATTCAAGATACGGACGACGGCGGCAAAAGTATCGGGCTTGCGCAGATGGCGGCGGCGGTTAAAACGATCAAGGAAAAAAATCCGGCTACACTTTGGCTTGATGCAGGCGATACTTTTCATGGTCTGCCCGTTATCACTATGAGTAAGGGCGAAAATATTGTCCCGATTCTCAACGAAGCAGGATACGACGCAATGACCGCAGGCAATCACGATTTCAATTACGGCAGTAAACAACTTGAAAAACTTGTCAAAGGTTTAAATTTCCCGTTGCTTGATGCCAATGTCGTTTACAAAAAGGGCGGCAAACTTTTATTCACTCCGTACAAAATTTTTGAGCTTGACGGCGTAAAAATCGGTGTGTTCGGTCTGTCTACGCCCGAATGTGCTTACAAGACAAATCCCGAAGGCGTCAAGACAATCAAATTTTTAAATCCCGTGGATACCGCAAACAAGATGATTAAAATTCTCCGTCCGCAATGTGATGTCTTGATTGCGTTAATGCATATGGGCGTCGATGCAAGTTCTGAATACACAAGCGAACGAATCGCGCGCGAAACGGAAGGCATTGACATAATCATCGACGGACACAGCCACACGACTTTTTTTGACGGCGAACTTGTCAACGAAACTTTAATTGCGCAAACAGGTTGTTACGAACATTATTTGGGGCGTGTCACGCTTGAGGTTGAAGATAACAAAATCACTTACAAAAAAGCCGAATTGTTAGACGCCGAAGAAGTCAAAGCGATTGCGCCCGAACCCGATAAAAAAGTTTTGGAAATATTGGATAAAGCCAATGCCGAAGCAGAAAAAATTTTGAGTACGGTTGTGGGCAAAAGCGACAGGGAATTAAAAGCGGAAACTGTTTTTGTGCGCCGCAACGAATCCGAATTGGGTAACTTGACCGCAGATGCATTTCGTTGGGCGACAAAGAGCGATATAGCAATAGCGAATGCCGGCGGACTCCGTACGGGATTGCCCGAAGGAAAAATTACCAAGCGTGATGTCCTTGCGATTTTCCCGTTCGGCGATATCGTTAAGGTTGCCGAAATTCAAGGCTCGACTATTCGCGAAATGTTGGAGCATTCGGTAGAATTTTATCCCTCGTCTTTCGGCGGATTCCTCAACGTCAGCGGCATAACTTTCACATATGATTCCACTTTGCCGCCTAAACAACGTGTCACGGAAATTTTGATTAACGGTAAACCGCTTGATGAAGAAAAATATTACACGATAGCCACAATTGATTTTCAGTTCGTTGGCGGCGACGGTTATGACATGCTCAAAGGTTTACACATGATTGGGCAATTCAATACGGTCGACGAAATTTTTGCCGAGTACTTAGACAAAGTAGGCATGAAAAATATCAAGGTAGGAAGAATCACACGCCTCCCGAAAGAATAAGCCGAATAACAATTACATACGAAAGTTGACGGGCATAATCCGCACGGAGAAATTTTGTGCAGACGTTGCCCGATTTTTTTGCGCCGATAAAAATTTTTTATGGTAAGCAGTCAACTTTAATCGCGCAGGATATCACAAAAGTTTTGTAAAAAAAATTCTGCTAATTTGACAGGAAAAAAGTTACGTGAATAGAATACAAAAGGCAGTTACGTAAGTGAGGCAAGAAAACTTTTTATGAGGAGCGTGCAAAGTATGGCGGTAAATGTCTCCGGATTCGGTGCGTATGATATTCGCGGAATTTATCCCGAAAGCATAAATCAGGAATTGGCTTATCGAGTAGGCAGAGTGTTCCCCGAAATTTTCGGTGCGAAGAAAGTCGCGGTGGGTCATGATATTCGGCTGTCGGGGCCTACGCTCAACGACGCTCTTTGTCGCGGACTTACCGAGGCAGGTTGTGATGTTTACGATATCGGGCAATGCGGTACCGAGATGATTTATTTCGCGACGGGCTTTAACGATTTTGACGGCGGCATCATGATTACCGCATCACATAATCCGCAAGAGTACAACGGCATGAAATTCGTCAAGAAGGGAGCGCGTCCCGTATCTCCTCAAAGCGGATTGGGCGAAATAAAATCTGCCGTATCCGATGAAAATCGCGATTGGTCTTTCCGCAAAGCTACGGGCACTGTTTACAGAATTGATATTCAGCCCGATTATATTAAACGTCTTTTGTCTTACGTAGATATCAAAAAGCTTAAGCCGCTCAAAGTTGTCATCAACACGGGCAACGGCTCGGCAGGACCTATCATTAACGAGATAGAAAAATTTCTGCCGTTCGATATCATCAAAGTTCATAACAATACCAACGGATATTTTCCCAACGGTGTCCCGAATCCTCTGCTGCATGATTCACGCGAAGAAACTTCCAAGGCAGTTGTCGAAAGCGGCGCGGTTTGCGGCGTTGCCTTTGACGGTGATTTCGATCGTTGTTTCCTCTTTGATGAACACGGCGAATTTATCGAAGGCTATTACATGGTCGGATTGCTTGCCGAAGAATTATTGAAGAAACATCCCGGCGAAAAAGTCATTTACGATCCTCGTGCCACATGGAATACGATTGAGATTGCGGAAAAATTCGGCGGCTCGTCAATCATGTGTCGTTCCGGTCATAACTACATGAAGGATACACTGCGCAAGGAAAATGCGATTTACGGCGGCGAATTGGCTTCGCATCATTACTTCCGCGACTTCTATTACTGCGACAGCGGAATGATTCCGTGGTTGATGATTCTTGAGATGTTGAGCGAAACCGATAAAACTTTGTCGGAAATTATGGCGGACAGAATTGCCGCGCATCCTGTTTCTGGCGAAATTAATACGCGCGTATCCGGTGTTGATAAAGTCAAAGAGATTACGGATAAGATTGAAAAAATTTACGGGTCAAAGGGCGAAGTCAATCACGTTGACGGGCTGAGCGTAGATTTCCCGACATGGAGATTTAATCTGCGCAGTTCGCAAACGGAACCATATATCAGATTGAATGTGGAGACGCGCGGCGATAAAGTTTTGCTCGCCGAAAAACGCGACGAATTACTTGCGCTTATCCGCGAATAATGGAAGTAGTCATTACCGTTTTGATGTGTGCGCTCGGCGTATTTATGTACTTGACTAACAAAAACAATCGGGAAATTTTGAAACGTAACGAAGAAATTCGTACGCTCAACCAAATTTTGGCGCAACGTGACGAAGAAATTTTTCGGTTGAAGAATCAAATCGCATTGATATTGCCATCGCCGCAATCCACACGACAACAAATGCCGCGCCCGGAAATTCCGCCGACTTTGGGTAAAAAATTTATTCAAGTCATATTCAAGAAACACGGCAAAAAACGCTACGACTATCTTTTGGGAAATAATCCCGACGTGCAAATTAACGACTTTGTGGTTGTACCCGTTGCCGACAGATTGACGGGCGAAATCGTCCGCAAAATCGCTAAGGTTATATATGTAAGTCAGGCAAATGAAATTTCTGCCTATGCCAATTCTCCGATATTCGGGAAGATAAATAATTACAGTTGGTAAAAATTCAGCCGTATCCGCTCCTCAGAGCGTGTCAATAAGTTTTCTGTACAAAGGGGGATTTTTTTTATGAAGAGCAAGACCGTCGTTAATCTTCCGTCGTTAATCAGCGATTACTACACTTTGGCACCCGACCCCGAGAATAAAACTCAGGGCGTCGCGTTCGGCACTTCCGGTCACAGAGGAAGTTCCAAACTCCACACTTTCAACGAACAGCACATTTTAGCTATCGCGCAAGCCGTTTACGAATATCGTACCGCCGAAGGTATTCAAGGACCTTTGTTTATCGGTGCCGATACTCACGCTCTTTCCGAACCTGCATTGCGTTCTTGCGTCGAAGTTTTGGCGGCAAATAATGTCGAATTGGTTCTTCAGGAAGATTTTAAACCCGTCCCGACTCCCGTTGTTTCCCGTATCATTCTCGAACACAATTACGAGAAAAAAGAAGCAAAGAAGGCCGACGGCATAGTCATTACCCCGTCGCATAATCCTCCGACCGACGGCGGTATCAAATACGACCCGACCACGGGCGGTCCCGCAAGCGCGGAAACTACCAAGAAAATTCAAGCACGTGCAAACGAACTCATCAAAGAGGGCGTAGACAAAATCAAACGTATTCCCTTTGAACGCGCAATCAAATTGGATAACGTTCACTTCCAAGATTACATGATGCCTTATGTCAAAGCATTGGGCAGAGTTATCGATATGGATGCCGTTGTCAATTCCGGTTTGAATATCGGCGCGGATCCTTTGGGCGGCTCGGGCATTTTCTATTGGGATTTAATCAATGAAGTTTACGGTATCAAAAAGCCGATTAACGTTGTCAATCCCAACATCGATTATACATTCTCGTTCATGCCTCCCGATCACGACGGCAAAATCCGTATGGACTGTTCTTCGCCGTTCGCCATGGCTAATCTGATTGCTCTCAAAGACAAATATGATATCGCCTTCGGCAACGACACTGATTACGACCGTCACGGCATTGTCACTCCTCAAGGTTTGATGAATCCGAATCATTATCTTGCCGTTGCTATTCGCTATCTGTTTACACACCGCGAAGGTTGGAGCAAAGACGCAATGGTCGGCAAAACGCTTGTATCGAGTTCTTTGATTGACCATGTCGCCAAAGGTATCGGACGCAAACTTTGCGAAGTTCCTGTCGGCTTCAAATGGTTTGTTGACGGTTTATTTGATGGTTCCATGGGCTTCGGCGGCGAAGAATCTGCGGGCGCGTCGTTCCTGTGCAAAGACGGTTCTGTCTGGACGACCGATAAAGACGGTATCATCATGGATTTGCTTGCCGTCGAAATTACAGCCAAGACCGGCAAAAATCCGTCGGAACATCACAAAGAACTCACGGATGCTTATGGCGTCAGCTATTACGCTCGTATCGACACCCCGGCAACTCCCGATCAGAAAGCGGCATTGGGTAAATTGTCGCCCGAAAATCTCAAGGCGGATACTCTTGCCGGCGCGAAAATTACCGATAAATTCACTAAGGCTCCCGGCAACGGCGCAGCTATCGGCGGCTTGAAAGTCGTTACCGACAAAGGTTGGTTTGCGGCTCGTCCTTCCGGCACTGAAGATATGTGCAAAGTCTACGCAGAAAGCTTTGTCAGCGCGGATCATCTCAAACAAATTCAGAAGGAAGCGCAAGATATCGTCGCATCCGTTGTGTAATTAAATTACCTCTTGAAAGGGAGAATTAGCCATGGCATTGGTTTTGAAATCCGGATTTACTTTCGATTACGACAATCTTTTCGGTGAAGGCAAAGTCACGCAGGCAGATTTAGACAGCTACGCCGAAGATTTAAAAAAGGCTCACGAAGCAATGAAGGTCATGCGCGAAACCGGTTTTATCAAAGCGCACCTTTCCAAAGACGGCAATCCCGAAAAAGTTTATTTCTCCAAACTGCCCTACATCACCGAGGAAAATGGCAAACTTAATTTGAATTCTCCTGCGTCAATCAAACGTCTGCATGATTTTACCGAACGCATTCGCAACAACGTTGACGTAGTCGTATCGCTCGGCATCGGCGGTTCCTTCCTCGGCAACAAAGTTTTGTTTGATATTTTCTGCGGTGAATTTTGGAATACATGGTCTGCGGAAAAACGCAAAGGCATGCCGAAAGTTTATTTCAGCGGACAGAATATCGACGCACGCAGAACGGGCGACATCATCGACCACATCAAAGCAATCGCGGAACATAAGGGCGGCAAAATCAAAGTTATGTTGATGTGCATGTCGAAGAGCGGCGGCACACTCGACACCATGAGTAATTTTATGGTTATGTATGACGCGCTCAAGAAATGCGACAACATTGAAGTCGAAGTCGTTGCGGTAACAGACCCCAATATGGAGAAAAAGACTTTACTGAAACAATTGGCAGTTGAAAACGGTTGGGAAACTTTCGCGGTACCCGACGGCGTTGGCGGACGTTTTACTGTTTTCTGCGAAGTCGGTCTTTCTACGGCTGCGGTTATCGGCATGGATATCGAGAAATTCCTCGAGGGCGCGCGCGATATGGATAAGGCTTGCCAGAACGAAGATATTTGGCAGAATCCTGCAATGTTGAACGCGGCTCTTAAATTCGCGGCATCCGAAAAACACGGGCGCAATATCGAAGTCATGATGCCTTACGGCGATTACATGAAATCTTTGTCCGAGTGGTATATTCAATTGCTTGCCGAATCTTTGGGCAAACAATTCGATAAAGACGGTAAAGAAGTTTGCTACGGACGTACGCCGCTCGTTGCCGTCGGCACAACCGATATGCATTCGCAGACGCAACAACATCAAGAAGGCGCGTTAGATAAAGTCGTTCAATTCATCAAAGTCGAGAAATGGGCGAATGATTTGGTTATCCCGAATGCCTTCCCAGAAGCGAAGAAACTTGCCGACATTTCCGGCGTGACGATGAGTGAGGCTCTTGAAGTTGCTCGCCAATCCAATGCGGACGCGCTCAAATCAAATCATCGTTTCAATGCATGTTTCAGTCTGCCCGAACTCAACGAATATCATCTCGGCGAACTGCTCTATCTTTTGGCTATGTCCGTCGCTTACGAAGGCGAACTTGCCAATGTAGACGCGTTTAATCAGCCCGGTGTCGAAGCTTACAAACGCATCATGGGACCGAAACTGCAGGAGCTTAAAGCCTCCAAATAAAATTTCCCTCTGAAAAAAATTTCAGCCGCTCGATAAATTCGGGCGGCTTTTCTATTTTTATACTTCCAATGTTATCAAAAGTTTATCGCGTTGATTAAGTATTCGACGGCAAAACCAATTTGACATTATTATCGGCGAAATACTTGACATATTTTTCGTCGGGCTCTTTGTCGGTAATGATACAGTCAATATTTTTCAAATCGCTGTAGGTCATAAGAGATGCGATATCAAATTTGGATTTATCGGCGAGTAAATATTTCGGACATTTTTTCTTCATGAGTTCGCGTTTTATTTCGTATTCGAGCGGCGAGGCGTTTGTCGCACCGTGCTCAAGAGAAATGCCGATACACGTCAAGAAAATTTTTGAGAAATTATAATTGCGAATACAATCGAGTACGGCAGGCCCCACGAAGGCTTTGGCATGCGCCTGAAGGTTTCCGCCCGTCGCTATGACATTCAAGTTACTGTAGCGCGTCGCCAAATCGAGGACGTAAACACTTGCCGTGACAATCGTCAAGAATTGTTTGTCGGCGATAAACGGCAGAAGATGCATGGCGGTCGTACCGGAATCAATGTAAATAACTTCGCCGTCTTTTACGAAATCCGCGGCGGCGGCGGCGATTTTTTTCTTTGCGTCGATGTGCAAAATCTCCCGTGTAGCGAATGATTCCGCCGACGTCATTTTTGTTTCGTCGAGGACAATGCCGCCGTAAACTTTGCGAATTATCCCCTGTTTCTCCAATTCGGCTATGTCGCGTCTTATCGTATTCTTCGACACTTTGAACGTTTCACAAAGTTCGTCAAGCGATATGCGAGTCCTCTCCTTGAGGAGTTTGGTTATTTGACTGATTCTCTCAATTTTCATTTTAAATCTCCTCCTTTCGTTAGTGTTTACCATTATAGACGAAAGTTTTTACGTTGGCAAGTTTAGATAAATTTCCGTCGGATTTTTAGTGAAGTTTATCAAAGCAATGACAGATAAATTTTTAAACGGCAACCGCAATGTTATCAAGAATTGCCAAAGCGCAAAATAAAATAACGAGGACGATTAAAAAATTATCCCCGTTATCGTCGCGAAATTTTTATTCGTCGGCATCTTCATCCAAAGTTTCAATCAGAAAACTGACGGGGCGAAAACCGTCATTGCAGGAGAGCAGTGCCGATTTCGGATTTTTCATCCAACCGCTGTAAAAATTTTCCGCACCGTGCGAAAGTGCCAATACAAACGGCGATAAAGTTTCCCATGCGCTCAGACAAAAACCTTCGGGGCGTTCCCAACCGTTTGCGATAAAAATTTTTCCCTCTTCCATATCGCAAGCATTGTCAATCGGATTTTCATATCGCGCGATTAAATCGTCGTACCGTGCTTTTCTGATAACCGTGATTCTTATTTTCTTCATTACTCTTCCTTCGCCGAAACATCAGCCTTGACGACGTTGATATTTCTGTCGGCAAAATTTTTCGTCGTGTCATCGGAAATATTTTCGTCCGTGTAAATGTCGCTAATCTCTTTGTACGACAACAGCGGCACGATTCCGAGTTTGGAAAATTTTTTAGACTCGGTCAAAATTATCGTGCGCTTGGAATTTTCAGCCATATCCCGAACCGCTTGAGCACGCATCAAATCGCCCGACATTGCTCCCCTTTCGTTGAATCCGTCCGTGCCGATAAAAAATTTCTCAACATAAAAATTATCCGCGCTCTTTTTGACAAGGGGGCCTATCATGACTTGCGATTCGCGTTGAAATTCTCCGCCGAGCAAAATTATCCGCGTGCCGATTTTATCCTTTAGGAAAGTCGTGATGAAAACCGAATTTGTGATAATCGTGACATCGCGCCTATTCGTCACAATTTCTTCCGCAAGGAGAGCGCAACAGGATCCCGATTCAATCATGAGCGTTTCGCCGTCGCGTATCGTTTCCAATGCCTTGCACGCTATTCGTTTTTTCGTTTCGTAATTGAACAGCAGTCTTGTATTTACGTCGTCGCTTTCCGGCAGTGTCGCAAATCCGTGTTCGCGTTTCAGTAATCCTTTTTCCTCCAATGTTGATAAATCTTTTCTTATCGTCACGTCGGACACGCTTAATACTTCCGACAATTCCAGCACCGTTATTTTTTTCTTGCGACCAAGTATATCTAAAATTTGTGCTTGTCTGTCACGCATTTGATATCGTCCCTTTGCAGTTATTTGCCAGCATTGTAGCATAAGAATTTTTTTTACGAAAGAAGCCGATTACCAAAAAAAAAGCCGCCGTAATTCACGACGACCGAAAGAGTATCAGATTTATTGAAAATTGGAAGTTGGTTAAGTTAACAATCCTTCATGGTTTTACCTTCGCCGACAAGCTTTTCGAAATCGCTGATAAAGACGTTAATCGCCGAAGTGATAGCGTCGTTCTTCACGAGAGAAAAGATGACGTCGGGCGAAGCGGTTGCGGCACCGATACCGTATTCGGCAAGCTCGAGCAGTTGCTGAGAATTTTTGAAACTTGCCGCCAAAACATTTGCGTTAAGCTTGTTGTTTCTAAAGATATCGTGAATATGTTGGGCGATAGAGACGCCGTCATAGCCCATATTGTCGATTCGATTGATGTAGGGCGCGGCGTAGCTTGCACCGGCTTTTGCGGCAAGGAATGCTTGCATGGGAGTATAGATAGCCGTCGCGGTAAGATTTGCGCCTTCGGTTTTCAAAATTTGCATTGCGCGAAAACCTTCCTCGATTGACGGAATTTTAACGTAAGTATTTGCGCCTAATTCTCGTTGAATACGATGTGCATCCTCTATCATACCTTCGGCAGTTTTCGCCACGACTTGCACATGCAATTCGGCGTCGTCACCGATAAATTCGCGAATTTCTTTGAGAACGTCGTAAGGTTTGCGACCGCTTGCCGCCAAAATCGTCGGGTTGGTTGTCACGCCGTCGACTGGATAATATTTGTAAATTCTTTTTATCTGCTCGATATGCGCGTCGTCGATTATAAGTTTCATTGTATCAACTCCTTATAAACTTTGTTCCGTTCTGTCGATGATATCATTCTGCGTGGCTCTTGACAGCGCGTTGAAAAATGCACTGTAGCCGGCAACACGGACAATTAAATCTTTATGCTTTTCGGGATGCAGTTGAGCATCAATCAAAGTTTCGCGCGAAACAATATTATATTGAACGTGATAGCCGTGCAGACGATTAAAGAAAGCTCTGATTAACATAATTAATTTCTGTTTGTTTTCTTCCTTGGAAAGAATTTGGGGAGTCATCTTTTGATTGAGCAGTACACCGCCCGTAATTTTTTCCGTGCGTAATTTCGACACTGATTTAAATACGGCGGTGGGACCATTTTTATCGGCGTTATGCGCAGGGGAACAACCTTCCGCAAGCGGTTCATGAGCCTTTCGCCCGTTGGGAGTCGCCATAGTTCCCATACCTTGTCCGACATTCGCGCTGATTGAGGAAGTACCACCGTAACGAATGCCGCCTATCGGCCCTCGTTTGTAGCGCGTATTGGGATATTTTTTTATTTCATCAAGGTAAGAGTCATAAGCCTCGACAATCAGATTATCGACGTAATCATTATCGTTGCCGTATTTCGGTGCGTCGTTTATCAACATATCTTGAATGCGTTGATTTTCGGGCGAAGTGAAATTATCGGTGATTGCGTCCCACAATTGCGCAGGCGTTATTTTTTTCTCCTCGAAGACCAACTTTTTGATAGCGGCAAGAGAATCGGCCATGTCGGCGATACCGACTTGCAAACCGCTGATGAAATCGTAGACCGCGCCGCCTTCTTTGATGGTTTTGCCGCGCCCGATACAATCGTCAGTCAATGCCGAACAAAGAATATCGGGGACATCACGTTCGGAAGCTTTATCGATAGCATTTTCGACAATCGCGCTGTATTTGGTCATTTCGCGGACGGTTTTATCCCAAACATCCATTAACTGTTCATAGCTCGTCCAATCTTTAAAGTAGCCGTAACCTTTTGTAAAACGTTTGCCGCTTGTCATATCTACGCCGTTATTCATTGCGCATAGCAGGACGCGCGGAAAATTAATATAGCTCATACCGGTACAACGATAACCCCATTTGCCGGGCACAGCGGTTTCCACGCAACCGATTGCGCTGTAATTGTAGGCATCTTCTTCCTTGACTCCCCAGGCAATAAACGACGGGATAATGATTTCGTCGTTATTGAGTGCGGGCATACCGAATCCCAATTTCATTACTTCGATACATTCTTCCATGAATTTTTTATTGATGTTGGCATGATAGCGGACAGTGAAGTTAGGTTGAGTCAAACGCGTCTGCGCAACGGATTGAAGGACGAGGAAAGACAAATCGTTTACGGCGTCTTTCTTATCGGTAGTTTGTCCGCCGACGGTAACATTTTGATACATGGGCGAACCTGCCGAACTCAAAGTATGTGATTGCGAACGAATTTTTTGTACGGTTAAAGTTTTAATCCAAAGGCAAGTGAGCAATTCGAGAGCGTCGTCGCGCGAAATTTTTCCGGACTTAATATCTCTGTCGTAGAACGGGAACATGTATTGATCGAATCTGCCATAGCTCAAAGAGTGTCCGTTACTTTCAATCTGCAAAATGACATGAATAAACCAAACGGCTTGCACAGCTTCGCGGAAAGATTCGGCAGGATGATAAGGGACTTTTGCGCAGATACGGGAAATTTCTTCGAGTTCGGCTTTGCGTTTACCGTCGTTTTCTTTCGCGGCAAGTTCTTCGGCAAGTTTTGAATAACGAAGTGCAAATTTGCGAACGGAATCAAGGACAATCAAAACTGCCTTGTAGAAAATATTTTTGTCGATACTTTCGGGATTGGTTAAGTCTAAATTTTCTTTGAGGGTACGGACACGATTTTCGTAACCTATAAGACCTTCGTTGATGACTTTTTCGTAGTTAACGGCAAGATGAGCGTCACCGGCGTTAAGTTTTCCTTCCATGCCCAATGTAGGCAAGACGTCAAGAACTTCATCGGGCAAAAGTGCCATGCCTCTGTCATGCAGACAATTATTTTTCCAGAAGGGCGCGATATCCCGAAGTTGTTGTTTCGTTTCTTCCGTGATATGAAAGACATCGCCGTCACGCTTTTCGAATTTATCCAGCTCGTCGATAACGAACCCCATAGTGTATTCGGGGAAAATCGGCGCATTGCAATTCTTCGTTGCCTGATTGCCGACGATAAGTGTTTTGTCCTCGATGTAGATTGTCATTTTCTCGAGGATATTTTTCAAGGCAAGTGCGCGTTTCATGACAGGCGGTTGATTTTGATTCGCCTTGTAGACTTCCGTTACCAAAAGTGCCCGTTGTGCGTCTATATATGGTTTTTCGTCTAAAGTTTCTTCCCGAAATTTCTGCATGCGTTCCGTCAACGTGCCGAAATGTTCTTTGTTTTCCATGAATATCACTCCTCCGACCGATTTTTACCTTGACGAAATTTTATAACCGCCGATTAGTTTTGTCAACGTTTTATTTTCGTTTGAAACTAAATATTTTACATAACCACAAAAGTTTCGTTTACATTTATCGGGACGTGTAGTATTATCGTGAAAAATTAGGGGGAATGATTATGTACGATAAAACCCGTTACGGTATGATTTTCAACATACAAAAGTTCAGCATAAATGACGGTTACGGAATAAGGACGGTTGTATTTTTCAAAGGGTGTCCGCTGAAATGTACATGGTGTTCCAATCCCGAAAGTCAAGAACCGCATTTGCAAATACTTTGGGACGAAAAAAAATGTTTGCACTGCGAAACTTGCGTTAAAAGTTGCCCGTCGCTTGCGATAAAAAATATCGACGGCAAAATCATCGTGGATTCAAAAAAATGTTCGGGATCCGGTATCTGTACGGAAAAATGTCCGGGGCATGCGCTCAAATCCGAAGGCGAATTTAAAACGGTCGCGGAAATAATGGAAGTGGTCATGCAAGATTTACCGTTCTATGAGGAGAGCGGCGGCGGCGTGACTTTATCTGGTGGCGAAGCAATGATGCAACCCGAATTTGCAATCGAATTGCTCAAGGCTCTCAAGGGTGAAAATATTCATACGGCAATAGAGACTACGGGATTTGTTGCGCCCGAAATTTTCCGCGAAGTTATTAAGTATCTTGATTTGCTGTTATTCGATATAAAACATTGGGATGAAACTAAACATAAGGAAAAAACTTCCGTATCAAATATACCAATCCTGCAAAACATGAAATACGCAATAGATATCGGTAAGGACGTTTTACCGCGGTTGCCCGTTATTCCGAACTATAACAATTCCCTCGACGACGCTCGCGGATTCGTGCGCAGGTTAAACGAGGTCGGCGCAAAAAAAGTTCAGTTACTTCCGTTTCATCAGTTCGGGGAAAGTAAATATGCCATGCTCGGGCGCAATTATGAATTCGCTCACGTGAAAGGATTGCACCCCGAAGATTTGACGGACTTCCGAAAAATTTTCCTCGACGCAGGTATCGACGCCTTCTTCTGAAAAAATTTTTTTGTAAACAGCTATTACATCAACCGTTGTCAATTTGATAAAATGCCCGTGAAAAATTCTGTAACGGAGGAATCGGCAATGGTAGCAAGACAAAAGGCAATACGCACGGGAATTTTATTTATCGCGCTGCTGGTGATAAGCGGCGTGATTTTAATGTACCGAGGCAATGACGCAGTAGTATTGGCGACGCAAAAGAAGGACGGAATCATCACGGCGGAACAAATTAAGTTGTCGTTCGATTCGGTTGGCGGCAGATTGATTAACGAGGCAATCCGCGAAGGGCAACAGGTTAAAGCCGGTGAAGTTGTCATGGAAATAGACGCGACCGATATAAATTTGACTATCGAAAAAATTCGTGCGCAGATTGCTCAACTCGATGCGCAGATAAATTCAACTTCGGGCAATATGACGACGACACTCTTCAAGGCGAATAACGATGAACAACAATCTTTCAGGCAGATAGACAGTCAGCGCGGCGCGGTCAATGCGGCAAAAGCGACACTTGTAAACGCGCAAATCGATTACAAACGTAAAGAAGAATTATTCAAGTCGGGCGCGATAGCCAAAGCACAACTTGACGACGCAACAATGACACTCAATGTGGCGCAGGCTAATGTAGAAACACAACAGCAATTACTTGACAGACTTTTATCGGGCATTGCGGATACGGGCAACACAGATTCGTTAACATTGCCGACAATCCAACAGGAACGCGCTGCCGCAGAAAATATCAAGAACGATATCGCCGCACTCGCCGAACAGAAAAAAATGTTGGAAGTGCAATTGAAAGAGGCAGAAGTAGCAAAGGGACGTTTGACATTGCGCGCCCCCGAAGACGGAAAAATTTTATCCGTACTGCAGAAACAAGGCGAAATGATTGCGCCAAATACTCCCGTGATTTTGCTCGAAACAAATCGCGTTTATTACGACATCTATCTTTCGGAAGAACAGGCAGTAAATTTGCACGAAGGCGACAAAATAATCGGGCGGACGGTTGCGGATGACAAAGAGGTTAGCGGAACAATCAGACTGCTGACACAAGCTCCCGGCTTCGCTGATTTGAGACAGACGCGCGAAAAAGGTCAGTCGGATTTATCGGCATTCCAAGTCCGCATTTATATCGATAACCCCGAAGAAGTACTTGCAGGGCAAACAATTACCGTTGAGCCGAAGTAACGGGGGCGATTGCATGGGCTTTTTAAATTCACTCAAGGACGAAACAAAATTTTTATTCAGCGGTAAGGGCATGCCTTACGAAAAAGTTTGCTTGATGGTCGCGATGATTATCAGTGTATTTTTGAGCGTGTTACTTGCCGGAAATTTTTCCGAAGATGCGCCCGTTATTGTTATCGACTTGGATAATTCAAGATACAGCCGCGAATTTATCACGCAGATTGACGCGTCGGAATATATGAAGGTTAAAGCCGTCATAAATGTCGCGACGAAACCCGACGAACTTTTTTTGCGTGACCAAGCGGATGCCGTGATTTACCTGCCGAAAGATTTGGAGAAAAAATTTTACAACGGAGATGCCGCACCCGTCGGAATTTTTTACGACAACTCAAATACTGCGCAGACTGCCGATATCAAAGAGGCAATGAACGAACTTATAGCGATAAATAACGCGCGCGCAAATCCTATGGCATCGGGCGGTCTCACACTCAACGACAGAAATTTATTTAATCCTTCGGGATCTACATCAAATACGCAGACTCAAGGATTTTTATTTTTCTTCGGCTCGATGTTTTTCACGTTCGCAACAATCGGCATGGTACCGCGCTTGCGTTTAACCAAACAACTCGACAAAATTTTGCTGAACGGTACGCCATGGGATTTTCTCGGGCGAATCGTACCCTATTCGGCGTGTATGGTCGTTTCGTTTTTCTTCGGCTTGGCAATTCTGCGCATATGGGGCGATTTGGTTTTCAGCGGTCGTGTCGTCGATTTCTTGCTGATTCAAATTGTCTACGCGCTGATGTTGGGAATGTTAAGTGTGTTAATCGGTTGGACGGCATCAAATCCGGGTATTGCGTCAAGCCGAATGATTTTGTTTATACCGGGCGGATTTATTTTGGGCGGCGTCACAAGTCCGCTGTCGCATTTATCGCCGTGGGTCGTGACTTTTTCTCACATCTTCCCGTTGACTTGGGAATTTCATTTCACACGCGATATAATTCAACGCGGCGCAACCTTACCGCAAATTTCTTCCGAGATTGGCGCGTTTATGATTTACGTTGCGATTGTGGCGATACTTTTTGGTTTGAAATTTAATTCGCAGCGGAATGAATTGATAACGACAATGCAGGACGATATCATCAAGAAATTGGATACGCCCGAAGAAATTTCCAAAGATAAAGCGACGATTGATAATATACTTGTTCCTACGGACGGATCGGGGCAAGCGTTTAAGGCATTACTGCAGGCGATTGACATTGCCGAAGCTTGGGGCGCGAATATTACTTTGATGATGTGCGTTAAAATCGAAGATGATATTTCTGCATTCGAGAAGGTAAGTTTGAGCGGTTATATCCCTTCCGAATTGAAAAATACCGCCTACGAATTTCTATCCAAACTCAGGCAAGTTGTACCGAATGAAATTGATGTCAAAATCATTGCTGAAGTCGGAGAACCTGCCGAAGAAATTGTCAATGAGATAACGAAAGGCAATTATGATATCGTAGTCATGGGCGCACACGGTTTCGGAGGATTCGGCGATGAAAATTCTTCGGGTTCGGTTTCAAAATACGTGCAAGAAAATTCGCCTAAGCCCGTGATTCTCGTTAAGGGTATGCCGAATGATTGGGATGAGTACAATAATTTTCGCGGTGTGCAAAACAGTTGGCGTGAACGTGACGAATGATGACTTGCCTAAATAATTCGGCGAAAAATTTTTCATAACCAAAATTGAAATCGGCATTGAAAGTATTGCCGATTTTTTTCGTGCGACAAAATGAGACATACTTTACTAAAAATTTTATGATGATATCATGTGGAAAATTTTGCACGGGAGAAATGAAAGCTGTTATGAAAATACATCTGCCAATTCGGAAAAAAATTCTGGTGGCAATGATTGTATTTGCTTTGGGAATAATTTTCTACGGGAGCGGCAAAACCGAAAAAGTACCCGAAAATAAACAGTTGTTGTCGGTATCGGTAATAACGGCAGTGAAGACGCAAAATTCTAATCAACTTTGGTTGACCGGTACGGTTGAAGGATTTACGTCATCGATAATCAGCAGTAAATATTCGGATTAAATTAAGGCGATTTATGTAGAAAACGGAAAACGAGTGAGGCGCGGCGAAAATCTTCTCAAAGTCGATACCGATGAATTGGAAAATAATTTGCGTCTGGCTAAAAGCGATCTCAAAAAGGCAACAGTCAACAACGAAAATGTCAAAGCAAATTACAATCGCAAACGAAAACTGTTTGATGTGGGCGCGATATCGAAAGAAACATTGGAGCTTGCTGCCGTTCAATTGAAGACAAGTATAGCGGAAACGGAAGACGCCGAAACAAAAATGCAAATCGCACAAAAAAAGTTGTTTGATGCAATGGTTACAAGTCCCGTCAACGGAGTTATCGCAAATAAAAAAGTTAACGTCGGGCAAATCGTTTCCGCAGGTTCGCAACTCATGACGGTCGAAGAAATTGATTCTGTTTACGTAACGGTAAAGGTTGAGCAACAATTTATATCCGAAGTGCAAATCGGCACGAATGCGCAGATAAAAACAGATGCCTTTCCCGATAAAAATTTTACGGGAAAAGTTGCGGTTATAAATCCCGTTGCCGGTGCGGAAAGCAGATTGTTTGAAGTAAAAATTTCGGTCGACAATCCGGATTTTATTTTAATGCCGGGGATGTTCACCGAAGTTTTAATCGATGAAGATAAAAAAAGTATTATGTTGACCGTGCCGCGCTCCGCCGTAATTTCGCGCAAGGGACAAAACTATGTTTATGTGCTGGACAAAAACAGTGATACGGTAAAAAGACAGCGCGTGGAAATCGGGGAACTTTTGGACGAAAATATCGAAATAATTTCCGGCATAAGCGAAGGTGACGAAATTGTGACGGATAACATTGATAAACTGAAGGACGGCGATGCCGTTAATGTTTACGGGGGTGGCGGTAATTGAGTTTGCCCGAACTTAGTATAAATCGCCCCGTATTGGCAACCGTTATGACTTTGGCAATGGTACTCGTCGGTTTCGTAAGTTTATTCCGCTTGAATATCGCCGAGTACCCTAATATGTCTTTTCCCTATGTTTCCGTGCAAATTTCTTACGAGAGAGCAAGTCCCGAACAAATAGACAGCCAAGTCACGAGGAGAATAGAGGAGGCATTGGGCGAGGCAAAGGGAATCCGTCACATAACTTCGGTATCAAAGGAAGGTACGGCGGAAATCGGAATAGAATTCAATTTGGAAATAAACGCGGCGGAAGCAACACAGGATGTAAGAGATAAATTAAGCGCGGTAAGAAACGAATTGCCGACGGGAATAAGCGAACCGGTTGTAGCGCGTTACGATATGCATGCCGAACCGGTTGCGGCGATTGTTTTGACTTCGGATTTTTTGACACAGCGCGAACTTTCGATTTTGGTTGAAGACGAAATAAAATCTGCTCTGCAACAAATTTCGGGCGTCGGGAAGTTAAGCATATACGGCAACGAAGAAAGAGAAATTCAACTTTTGTTAGACAGTAAAAGTCTTCGTGCGTTTGCGTTATCACCCGCGGATATTTCCGAAAAAATTTCAAATTCGCTCAAAGAAAGTTCGGGCGGTAATTTGGAAAGTAAAAGGCAAAAATTATCCGTGGTTACAAAAGTTTCGGTAACGGACGCGCAAAGTTTTTTAGACTTGATGATAGCCGAACGCAATAATTATCCGATTTATTTTCGACAGGTCGGCGAAGTAAAAGATACCGTGAAAGATCGGACAGCGGTCGCGCGATACGACGGCAAACAGGCAATCGGAATCGAAATAGGGAAACAATCGGGCGCCAATGCCGTAAAAGTTGCAAGCGCAGTAAAAGTTGAATTGGAAAAAATTCGGCAAAATCTGCCCGAAGGAGTTTCGATACATTTGATTCGCGATGACGCCGAAAGGATTCAGGAATCAATCGATGATGTCGGATTAAATTTGGTGTTGGGAAGTATATTCGCGATATTGGTCGTGCTTTTGTTTTTGGGCGACGTGAGGAGTACCGTTATAAGCGCGTTGACTATTCCGACTTCTTTGATAAGCGCGTTTTTCTTGATGAATTTGGCAGGGTTCACACTCAACACAATGTCAATGCTCGGCTTATCGTTGGCAATAGGTTTGCTCATTGACGACGCGATTGTAGTCGTCGAAAATATTATTCGGCACAGACGACGCGGTAAAAATGCGAAACAAGCAGCGGCGGACGGTACCGAAGAAATTATGTTGGCGGTAATGGCAACTTCGTTCAGCATTATCGCGGTATTTCTGCCTATGGGATTTATGTCGGGCATTACGGGCGAATTTTTTAAAGAGTTCGGCTTGACCATAGTTTTTGCGGTCGTAATTTCGTTGTTCATTTCGTTTACGCTGACGCCGATGTTGGCTTCAAAATTTTTGAAAATTGACGAACCCAAAGAAGGATTTTTTTTTGCTAAACAAAAGGCGTTCGGCAATTGGTTTGACGGAATAGCGGACAGTTACGGCAGATTATTGGAAAAAATTCTTGCCTGTCACAGAAAAAAAGTAGCGGCGTTATCGGTAATTTTATTTGGCATAAGTTTAATGCTCCTGCCCTTTATCGGAACCGATATGATGATAGCAACGGATAAAGGACAATTCACGGTAAAGTATGAAGTTTACGAAGGTATGACACTTGATGCTAAAGAAGAACTTGCGCAGAAAATGACGCGAATTTTATCGGATATTTCGGGTGTAAAACATGTTTACGCAACGAACAGCGCGGCGGACGATCAATCTTTTTTCGTGACGTTGGAAAGTAAAAAAAATCGTTCGCGCAGTCAAAACGAAATTATTTCCGAGATAAGACAGAAATTAAATTCTCTGTCCGGCGTTTATATCAGCGTCGAAGGATTATCGGATATGGGAAGTAAACCTGTTGCGATTTCCGTCAAGGGAACGAACTTGCAAACTTTGGGCGACGCCTCCGAAAAAATTGTTGCATTACTCAACGGAATGACGGGAATAACGGATATAACTTCAAATTATCGCCCGAGCAGTCCGCGCTTATCCGTTCTTATAAAAGAAAGTCGCGCCTATGATTTAAATGTCTCAAACGAGGCAATAGGGACGACGATAAGCACATTGTTTGAGGGCACGAAGGTCGGGAAATTCAGCGATAGCGACGAACAAGTAGATGTTAGATTGAGATTGGCGGACAGCAATCGCGAAAAACCGAGTAACTTGAATTTAATCGAAGTGCCGACTGCAAATACGGACGCAAACGGAATAACTCAACTTGTTCCGCTGTCCTCGGTCGCCGAATGGAAATTTGATACGGTACCTTCGGCAATTAATCGTTACGATAAACAAAGGGAAGTAAGAATTTCCGCAAATTTGGACGGCTTGTCTTTGGGCGAATTCGAGACGAAATTTGAAGAGGCGACGGAAAATCTCGAACTGCCTATGGGAACGTATATAGACAATGCGGGAGAAGCCGACGAAATGAAAACAATGATGCGCGATATATTGACGGCATTAGTTTTGGCAATCTCATTCATTTTCATGATTTTGGCGGCGCAATTTGAAAGTTGGAGCGAACCGTTTACAATAATGGCGGCTTTACCTCCGGCATTCGTGGGCGCGTTATTAGGCTTGTTGGCGTTTAACAGTCAGCTGAGTATGATTTCGGGAATCGAGATACTTTTACTGATGGGCTTGGTGACAAAAAATGCAATCCTATTAATTGATTTTGCGAAGAAGAAAATGACTGAAGGAATCGATTGTAATTTGGCATTGGTAGCGGCCGGGCGTGTACGTTTCAGACCAATTTTGATGACGACATTGGCAATGATTTTGGGGATGTTACCGATTGCGTTATCGTTTGGTCCCGGAGCAGAGGCACGTGGCACCTATGGCACACGCGATTTTAGGCGGCTTGATAACTTCGACGCTGTTGACTTTGATTGTGATACCTTGTTTGTATTCGCTGCTTTGTCGGCGGAAAAATTTTAGATAGGAAGATGATTTTATGTCTTTTGACAGAGAAAAATTATTACGGAAACTTACATTTGAATTGGCGATGAATCCGAATATGACGATGACTGAATTAGCCAAAAGAGCCAAAATCAGCCGAGCAAGTTTAAACAGAATATATTCGTCGAAAAATTTTTTGAAGGAAACGATTTTGGAAAGAGTCAAAGAAATCTATCGCGAAATAAGCGAACTACTTAACAAAAACCACGAAGACTTTATAAAAAATTTGAGGGACGTAATCGCAATCTTTCAAGCCAATCGAAATTATATTCTGTTCATTTGCCGAGATGTTTTTGCCGAATCTGTCGACGAAAAAATTTTCAGGCAACAGGAAGCCGAATTGACAAAATTTTTTTCGGTAGGACAGGAACAAAATTTGATAGACAAAAAGTTTTCGGCGGAAACGGTTGCAAATGTATTTTTGGGAAATATAACATGGTTTTTATGTATGCATGCGGAAAAAAACAACGTCGACGAAAACGAACTCAAGAAAATTATTTTTGAAACGTTTTGGAACGGAATCGGCAATAAAACCGCTTATGACTCTGCGCAAAACTAATAATACTGCCGCAAACAAAAAAGCTCGACTGAAATTGTCGGGCTTGATTTTTTTGTCCGCAGATTTTTATGATGCCAATTCGGTTAAAACATCGTCGAGGGTGATGGCGTAAGTTCCCGATTTTCTCAAGACAATACCTGCCGCAAGATTGGCGATATACGCGCCGTCAATCGGTTTGAGTCCGCCGGCAAGAGCCGCAGTAAAAATCGCGGTAACGGTATCGCCTGCGCCGGCACTGTCGAAAACTTCCTGCACACGTGTCGGGAGATGGAAAACATTATCGTTCATGACCAAAGTAATTCCCGAGGCCGAACGCGTCGCCAAAACATTTTTTATCTTGAATTTGCGCATGATATACCGTCCGGCACGTTCGGCGGCTTCGTCGTCATCGGTCTTTATCGGCTCAAGCAAAATTTGATTAATCTTGGCGACATTCGGGGCAATGTAATCGGCTTGCGAATATTTAATCCATTGCTGACCGTAAGGCATGACGATAACGGGAACACCGTGATTATGCGCCATACGAATAACCGAACCGCAAAATCTTTCGGTACAAACTCCTTTTTCGTAATCCGCCAAAATTATTGCGTCAAGTGAATCGTTTAAACGACGTTCGACAAAATTTTCAAGCGCGGTAAATTGTTCTTCGCTGTGCGGCGCAAGATCTTCAAAGTCCATGCGAAACATCTGCACATGTCCGCTCATGATTCTGACTTTGGTTGTGGTTGGCCATTGCGTTTTTATCAAACCATCTTGATTAATGCCGTTATCCTGTAATTGTTTCGATAACGTTTCAAAATTATGATCGTCACCGACAAAACCGGCAACCGAAGTCCTGCAACCTAAATTAGCCAAGTTATTTGCGATATTGGCGGCGGCACCGAGCGAAGTGCGACGCTTAACGATTTTGGCGACGGGTACGGGCGCATCGCTTGCAAATTTACGCACATCGCCGTAATAATATTTATCCATCATGATATCGCCGATTACCAATATATCGCATGTGTTAACTTTGTTCGTGAAAAAATTTTGCCAGTCAGTTTTATTCATTAAGTCAACTCCCAAAAAATTTTTGCGTCATTATAACATAAATCGGGCAGGGTAAAACACGGGCACGAAGAATTTTCCATGGGGGTGATTTTAGATGAATGAATTGAAATTGAAGTATGGTTGCAATCCTAATCAGAAACCTGCGAAAGTTTTCGTTGAAGGTGGGGAGTTACCTTTTGAAGTGTTAAACGGGCGTCCCGGTTACATCAATCTTTTGGACGCGCTGAACGGTTGGCAACTTGTGCGCGAATTGCGTGAGGTCACCGGTAAACCTGCCGCCGCTTCGTTTAAACATGTCAGTCCTGCCGGTGCGGCTTGTGCCGAACCGCTTGACGATGTTTTGAAGAAAATTTATTTCGCCGAAGATGTTGAATTATCCGAACAGGCAACGGCGTATGTGCGTGCACGCGGAGCCGACAGAATGAGTTCGTACGGTGACTTTGCGATTTTATCGGACGAATGCGACGAGACCACTGCCGCCTATTTGAAACGCGAAGTAAGTGACGGCGTTATCGCTCCTTCGTATTCGGCGAAGGCTATGGAAATTTTGAAGGCAAAACGCAAGGGAACTTATTTGGTTTTGAAGATGAATCCGAATTATCAACCGTCTGCGATTGAACGCAAACAAGTTTTCGGCGTGACATTTGAACAGTTGCGCAATGACATAAAAATTTCCGACGACTGTTTGAAAGATATTCCGACGGTCAACAAAACATTTACCCCTGAGGCACGTCGCGATTTGCTTACCGCGTTGATAACACTCAAGTATACGCAATCAAATTCGGTCTGCTATGCAAAGGGCGGTCAGGCAATAGGAATCGGCGCAGGACAACAAAGCCGCGTTCACTGTACGAGATTGGCGGGCAATAAGGCAGATTATTGGTATCTGCGTCAATGCCCGAAAGTTTTGGAGTTGCCGTTCAAGGAAAATGTCAAGCGACCAGATCGCGATAATGCTATCGATGTTTATCTCGGTGGCGAAACTTTCACGGATACATGGCAAAATCTTTTCACGGTTAAACCGAATCCCTTGACGGACGAAGATAAACGCGCGTGGCTGAAAAATTTGCACGGCGTATCTTTGGCATCCGATGCATTTTTCCCGTTCGGCGATAATATCGAACGTGCTCATCTTTCGGGCGTTGATTTCATTGCGCAGACGGGCGGATCTATTCGCGATGACAATGTCATAGAAACTTGCGACAAGTACGGAATCGCAATGGCATTTACTCACATCAGATTATTCCACCATTGAGCCGATAATTTTAACATAGAAAAATCGCCTTCCGACGAAAATTATCGGGAGGCGGTTTGTTTTCTTAACGACGAGGAGAACTTCAATGATAGAAATGATAATCGGGCGCGCGGGTGTCGGCAAAACGTACGAATGCATGCAACGCGCCAAAAAACTTTTGAAAAATCCCCTTGAGCACGAAATAATTTTCCTGCTGCCTGCGTACCAAACAAATCGGATGGAATTGGAACTTGCGTCAATGCAGACGAATCGAATTGATTTGGATTTAGCGGAAATGACGGGCGGCACCGTTAACACATACATGGAAAGTTTCAACAGATTTTCCAAACACATTTTAAACGAAGTGGGCGGCTCGTTTATTCCGCGTCTCAGCGAAATAGGTCGGCGGCTCCTGTTGAAGAAAATTTTACTGCGACACGATAAAGCCGGTGATTTGGAATTTTTTGTGAAGGCGGCGAAACAACACGGCTTCGCGGAAGTTTTATCGGGTGAAATGAAAGAGTTAAAAACCTACGAGATAGATGCGGAAAAACTCAAAGAGGTAGCAGCAAAAATCGACGATGACGATTTGCGCAGGAAGTTAAACGACTTGGCGATTTTGAGCGAAGATTTTCACGACATCATGGCGGATAAATTAACCGATGAAGAAAATTTATTGACGATGGCGACGGAACTCCTTGAGCAATATACGAATATTGAACGAACGGAAATTTTTATCGACGGGTTCATATTCTTCGATCCTCAACAGAGAAAATTTTTGAGCAAGCTTTGCAAATACGCCGCCAATGTCCACATAACTTTGACTATGGATACGAATTTCAACAGCCGCGAAAACACCGAAAAGGTCGGGACTTTTTATCGTTCGGCGGAAACTTTCCATATGCTGAAAAATATGGCGGCTGATATCGGCGTTGACTTTAAAGTTACCAAATTGAATACTCTGCGCAGATTCAAAAATGATTCGCTGAAAATTTTAGAGCAAAGATTATTCGATTACGCGCCGAAAAAATTCGCCGAAGCCGAAGGAATATATATCACCGAAGCGGTTAATCGCCGCGCCGAAGTCGAAGATATTGCGCTGAAAATTTTAAATTTGGTCAATGACGGCGGCTATAACCTGCGCGATATCGGAATACTTGCGCGCGACGAAAATTATTTTGCTATGGTCAAACCGTTCTTTGAAATTCACAAAATACCGTTCTTCGTAGATATAAAACGTCCTGCGGCAAATCATCCTTTGGCGGAATTGATTCGGTCTGCGTTGGAAGTTTTACGGGGTTGGCGACGCGAATCGGTTTTCCGTTGTCTGCGGACGGGATTTTTTTCGGCGACGGCGGACGAAATTGATTTGCTCGAGAATTACGTAATGGAATTCGGATTGAAGGGCGCGACGACATGGCAAGAGTCTTGGCATTACCTGCGCGAAAAATCTTTGGAGGAAAAGGAAAAAATCCCCGAAGTAAGTGATTTGGAGTATCTCAAGAATATAAACGAAATTCGCAGGACAGTATCGGAACCGCTGATGAAATTCGCCGAACGTATGCGCGAATCAAAAAATGATGTAACCGCAATGTCTGCCGCCGTTTTCAAAATGCTTGAGGAGTTGAAAGTATACGAAAAACTTCTGGACAGATCTCAAACGGAAGAAATACGCGGCAATCTTGCGATGGCGCGCGAACACCTGAAAATTTGGGACGATATAGTTAATCTGCTCGAGGAAACAGTACACGCATTGGGCGATGAGGAAACAAAGTCGCGCGACTTTGAAATCATAATCAACGAGGGACTTGACGCGCTGAAAATGTCGCTGATACCGCCGAGTGTAAACGAAGTGACAGTCGCGCAATTCGATCAGAACTCCCTGCAAAATACAAAAGTCTTGTTCGTATTGGGATTCGACAGCAATAATTTTCCGCGCAGAGTTCAGGAAAAAATTTTGTTGAGCGATGCCGACAGAATGAGATTAAACGACGCGGAAGTAGAAATATCCGACGGCGGCAAAGAAAATGTATTGGCGGAAAAATTTTTAATCTATCGCGGCTTGACGAGTGCGGCGGAACGGCTTTATCTGTCGTATCCGATAGCGGACGCGAACGGAGCAAAAATATCGGCATCGGCACTGCTGAACAAAATCCGCGAAATTTTCCCCGTGGAAACACAACGCGCCGAACTTGATATCTTGCAGAGTTTGGGCGGAAAAATTTTCACTGGCGGCGATAAAAAAATATCTCCCGAGACCGCCAAAAGACTTTTCGCGCCAAATAACAAAATACGCGCGTCCGTCACAAGGTTTGAGGAGTTTAACACTTGTCCGTTTAAATTTTTCGCGCAATACGGATTAGATTTGGATGAACGAATCGAATACAAAATTGAGACGCCCGATATCGGGAATATCCTACACGCCGTAATGAGCAAGTTCGGTAAACAACTCAAAGCCGAGGGGCGTCAATGGTCATCGATTGACAATGCCGATATGCAAAGCCGCGTCGATAAAATTTTAAACGATTTGACGCCGCGCCTTCACAATAAAATTTTGTTGAGCACTAAAACTTTGGAACATCGTCGCGAACGAATCAGAAGAGTAGCCGTCGAATCTCTGAGCCGTCTGATTGAATTGGATAAGGTCAGTCAATTTCATCCGCAGATTTTCGAGACAGGATTTAACGAGGAAGGCAGTACGCGCACAATCGGCGACGTCGATATCGAATTGACGGGACAAATTGACAGAATCGATTTAAGTAACGACGGGAAAAAATTTTTGATTATAGATTACAAGACGGGCGAAACTACTTTGAGTTTAAGGAAAATTTACGGCGGTTTGAGTTTACAACTTGTGATTTACCTGAGTGTGGCTAATCGACTTGCCGAAATGAAAGACAGCGAAGGAGTTGCAATGCTGTACTGCCTGTTGAAATTATCGACAAAGGGCGGACGCAACGACGAAGATGCAATAGCCGAAGGAGAGAAAGATTTAAAAATGCTCGGGCTGATTCGTATGGACGACGAAATAAAAACCGCGCTCGACGGCACGGAAAAATTTATCAGCTTAGGCAAAAACAATTTGCTTGCCTGCGCAGATTTTAAGGTTGTGATTGATTACGCGGAAAAAATATTGCAGACGACCGCCGAAAGAATAGTCAACGGCTGTATCGAAGTGAAGCCGGCAAAATATTCTTCGGAAGACGTCTGCGAATATTGTCTGTATTCCGCGCTTTGTTCTTTCGATCGCTCGATTAATGATGTCAACAGACCGCCCTATGAACTTGCCCGTGTAGGTAACGCGAAAATCATTGAGGCTATGCGTAAAGTTTTGGGCATGGAAAGTTAAAGAAATCTCGAGAAAAATTTTCCGACAATGTTATCGGGATTGACTACGAACAGCGCGATTAGAAAAATCTGCAGGAAGAGTAGGAAAGGCACTAAGAAATTAAATTTCAGATGTTGAGTTTTGTGGCGAAGGATTTGCATAGCGAACAGGGCACCGATACCACCGCCGATAGCCGTCCAAATCAGCAGAGTACTTTCGCGTACACGCCACAGATTATTTTTCGCGCAATGTTTGTCGTAAGCGTACAGCCCAAATGTCACGACGTTAACGACGGCTAAATAAATCGTCGCGATTAAAAAAATATTCGGCATAAATTATCCTCCGTTAATCACTCAAAGTAAAACGGGGATCGCATTCAAAAAGTCTCTGCCACGGTAAATAAGTTTTGAAATTCTCCATGCGCCAACGGCTCGGCACATTCAAATTCTGCGCGGCAAAATCTTTCATCTTATCGGATAAAATTTCGTTGACCTGATTAATCTTGTCGCCTATCTCCTGCGGATTGCCGCCTATCGCCCAAATTGCGCTCTGCATTTCTTGACGGACGTTTGATTGATAAATCCAATCGTCAAGATATCGCGTCGTCAAAAGTTCCGCAACATCTTTGTCGTTCATTAGGGGAGTGAGCATACCGGCACCGATTAAGAAGCCCGAAGAATTTGTAGCGGTATTCCAACCGCCGTAAGCGCGAATTTTGTATTGCAAGTCGTTGCGTTTAAGTTGAGTCATCAGCGCATTATCTGCACCGTTTGAGAAAGCAATATCGGCAATTGCAACGGGATAACCTTTGTCCATAAAATTATTTACCATTTTCATGAACGGTTTGAGATCTCGACGAAATTTATTGTGGTTGCGATTGGCATGAGCCGCCTCGAAAGTTTTACCGTTGTAACGAGTATTTACGGCAAGAACCAAATCGGCGCGTTCGTGAGCAGGGATTTTCATACCGCCCGCCGCGATAATAGCCGCGTCTACCGAAATATTTATCGGCTCGTTACAATACGCCGGAAAAGTTTTGCCGCCTTCGCCTTCGTTATAGGCAACCGAGATAAATGGTCTGCTATGCGTATCTATATTAATCGCACGTGCAATCATTAACATTCCCAATTCATCTGCGCCCGAAGTAACTTGAGTAACGGTTTTGCCCATGTCGCTGCCCAATTCGGTTAGGCGACGACTTTCTCTATGCGTCTGAGAAAATTTTGCGCTATCATCGCAACCGAGCAGAAAATAATCAAAAACACCTGCGCGAGTGTATTCGATAAATAATTCATTGGCATCGGAATTTCTTGCGCGGCGTTTGAACCAATCATCAAGATATTCGGAAGGAATTTCCGCCTCGAGTTTCTTGTATTTCCTTTTGTCTTCGGAAGTAAGCAAGCCCATTTCTTCTTTGTCAATCAGCGCGGTATATTGGAAAATTTTTTCGCCGTGCGTCTCGTAGTAAGGGACTTCGCCCTTGAAATTGTAGTGAGGTGTGCGCATGATTGTACCGATTGCGTAAATCGTCAGGTAGGGAAAATCTTCGTGCAGTGTTTTGAATCTTCGTGCGCGTTCCATAATCGTTGAGGCCTCCAAAGTATGAACGCGCGAGGCAACCAAACTGCCGTAAAGAAGTGAATCGGTGGAGAGTACGGCGTAATCGGCAAGAGGAGCATTTTCGCGTACCCATTTCCATATGCCTTCCACATCACCGCGATTCACACGCGAACCCAATAACTCTATCGGTGGCGTCAAAACTTCATAATCTAATTTACTTGTGACTTGCAGGACTTGATATAAATTGCATGGTCTGCTGTCTATCGGGACGTACAAAATTTTTTTGCCCTGCGCGGCGGCGATATTTACTGCCGATAAAATTGTCATACACATCACCAACAAAAAAAATATTTGTTTCATGTCATTACCTCCAATCTAAAAATTTATTTTAAGTGTAACGGTTACGGCGATGTTGTCAATCATTACGCGTGAAAATTTTCAGTCAAGGTTTTATAATTACGGGCTTGTGTTAAGTTAATCGGCGCGATAAGCAGGAAAATTTTTCCGCAGACCGAATCAAGAGCGATAAAGGAGGATTTTTTAACATGTCAACAATTATTACCAAAAACGGAAGTTTAGCGGAAGTCGAAGGCGCGGAGGCTCTGCACTCCCTGAGACATACTGCCTCACATATCATGGCGCAAGCAATAAAACATCTCTACGGCGGCACCGACGGCAAGGCGGTCAAACTTGCTATAGGTCCTTCGATTGAGACCGGTTTTTACTACGATATCGACACCGATAAAAAAATTACCGAGGAAGATTTGGCGGATATCGAGCGCGAGATGAAAAATATCATCAAGCAGAATTTAAAGCTTGAACGCTCGGTAGTCAGCCGCGCGGAAGCTCTGAAAAAATTTGCCGAAGAGGGCGAAACTTATAAAGTCGAATTGATTGAGGCATTGCCCGAAGACGCGGAAATTTCTTTGTTTACGCAGGGCGATTTTACCGATTTATGCGCAGGGCCTCACGTTCAATCAACGGGCAAAGTTAAAGCCTTCAAATTGATGTCGATAGCCGGAGCGTATTGGCGCGGCGACGAACATAATAAAATGTTGCAACGCATTTACGGTACGGCATTTGAGACCAAAGAGGAGCTCAAGGATTATTTGCATATGCTGGAAGAGGCAGCGCGAAGGGATCACCGTAAACTCGGCAAAGAATTGGATTTGTTCAGCTTGCATGACGAAGGTCCCGGCTTCCCGTTCTTCCACCCGAACGGAATGGTTATCCGCAACGAGTTAATAAATTATTGGCGTTCGGTACATCGTCGTTACGGCTATCAAGAAATCAAGACGCCGATAATTTTGAACCGCAAACTTTGGGAAACTTCGGGACATTGGGATCACTACAAAGAGAACATGTATTTCACGAAGATAGACGAAGAAGATTACGCGGTCAAGCCGATGAATTGCCCAGGCGGTATGTTGGTTTATAATACGCACGTTCACAGCTATCGCGATTTGCCTTTACGTTTGGCGGAATTGGGATTGGTGCACCGTCACGAAAAAAGCGGCGTGTTGCATGGTTTATTCCGCGTCCGCAACTTCACGCAGGATGACGCACATATTTTCATGACGCCCGAACAAGTTGAGCCCGAAATTCAAAAGACGATTGACTTGTTTGATGAGGTTTATAAAACATTCGGCTTGACGTATAAGGCGGAACTGTCGACGCGTCCCGAAAATTCCATGGGCGACGACGCTACTTGGGAATTGGCGACCAACGGACTTCGCAAGGCATTGGAAAATCGCGGACTTGATTTTGTCGTCAACGAAGGCGACGGAGCTTTTTACGGTCCCAAAATCGATTTCCATCTGAAAGATTCAATCGGGCGTACGTGGCAATGCGGTACGATTCAACTTGATATGCTCCTGCCCGAAAAATTTGACTTGAATTATATCGGCGAAGATGGCGAAAAACATCGCCCGATAATGGTACACCGTGTTGTTTACGGAAGTATCGAAAGATTTATCGGCATTTTGATTGAGAACTATGCCGGAGCGTTCCCCGTATGGTTTACGCCCGTTCAGATTAAAATTTTGCCGATTGCCGACGCACATATCCCCTACGCTCAAGAACTTGCGAAGAGATTTTTTGATTTGAATTTCCGCGCGGAAGTCGACGACCGTAACGAAAAAGTCGGCAAGAAGATTCGCGACAGTCAAGTCAAAAAAATTCCGTACACGATTGTTATTGGCGACAAAGAGGCGGAGACGGGCATTTTACCGATTCGCAAATACAGCGATAAGGAAAGTGTCAACATGAGCATCGACGAATTTATTTCTTACGTTCAGGACAAAATCAATACCCGTTCGCAAGAATATTAATCCGTAAAAATTTTCTCGAAAAAAAGAGCCTCGACAAAAACGTCGGGGCTTTTTTATTGCGAAAATTATATGTCACATTTGCTTTAAGAGGTTTGCCATTTCGATAGCCGATACAGCCGCGTCGGATCCTTTGTTACCTGCCTTAGTACCTGCGCGCTCCACTGCCTGTTGAATATTTTCGGTTGTGACGACGCCGAAAATTGTCGGGATGCCGCTATGTAAACCGACCTGCGCAACACCTTTTGATACTTCGTTGCAAACATAATCGTAGTGAGTGGTAGCACCGCGAATGACCGCACCCAAACAAATTACCGCATCGAATTTTTTAGACTCGGCAAAATTTTTGGCGACCAACGGAATTTCAAAACAACCGGGTACCCATGCAACTGAAATATCTTCGTCGGCGACCTCGTGCCGCTTAAGCGAATCAATCGCGCCGCTCAAAAGTTTACTCGTGATAAATTCGTTAAACCGCGCAACCACTATCGCAATCTTTAAGCCGCGCCCCGTCAACTTGCCTTCGTAAACATTCATTTCGTTTCCTCCTCGAATACGTGACCCATTTTGATTTTCTTTACGTTCAAATATTTTTTGTCGAATTTTGTTGCCTTGATGACAATCGGCACGCGTTCGGTTATTGTCAAGCCGTGTCCCTCAAGCCCCGCGCGTTTCGCAGGATTATTTGTCAACAATCTGATAGTAGTCAATCCCAAGTCGGATAAAATTTGTGCGCCGATTCCGTAGTCACGCAAATCCGGTTTGAATCCCAATAAGACATTTGCTTCGACTGTATCTTTGCCGTCATCCTGCAGAGCATAAGCGCGCATTTTGTTTGCCAAACCGATTCCGCGACCCTCTTGCCTCATGTATAAGACTACGCCTTCGCCCTCCTCCTCGATTCTGCGCAGAGCTGTAGCAAGTTGATCGCCGCAATCGCAACGCAAAGAACCAAGCGCGTCGCCCGTCAAACATTCCGAATGTACGCGCACAAGAACATTTTGTTTACCGTTGACTTCGCCCTTGACGACTGCTAAATGACATTTTCCGTCGAGTGTACTTTCATATGCCTTGAGCCGAAAATGACCGTATTTGCTTGGAAAATCTACATCGGCAATTTTATTTATGAACTTCTCCGTGCGTTTGCGGTACTCAATCAAATCGCGAATGGTTATGATATTTAATTTATGTTCCGCCGCGAATTTTTTCAGATTTTCCATGCGCATCATATGCCCGTCGTCATCCATTATCTCGCAGCATAAACCGGCAGGATAAAAACCGGCAAGCCGTGCCAAATCGGTTGTGGCCTCGGTGTGACCTGCACGACGCAACACGCCACCGATTACCGAACGCAAAGGGAAGACATGACCGGGTCTGCGGAAACTAGATGACTTTGCATCTTTATCGAGGAGCATTTTGATTGTGTGACAGCGTTCGTAGGCAGATATTCCCGTAGTCGTGTCAAAGGCATCAACCGACACAGTGAAAGCCGTTTCGTGATTATCGGTGTTATTCTGCACCATTTGCCCGATGGAAAGTTCGTCAAGTCTCTTGCCGTCAATCGGAGTGCATATCAAGCCCTTCGCATACGTCGCCATGAAATTTATATCGGCAGGCGTTACGGTTTCCGCCGCGACAATCAAATCGCCTTCGTTTTCGCGATCTTCGTCGTCAACCACGACTATCATCTTTCCGTGCTTTATATCGTCAATCGCCTGTTCAATCGTTGCAAATTCACTCATCATATTCACTCCTTAAAAAAATCCGTTCGCCGATAAAAAATCTTTCGTCAATTCGGGTGCGGTCTTAAAATTAATCAATCGGTCAACATATTTCGCCAAGACATCTGTTTCGATATTTACGGGACTGCCTGCGCGTTTAACTTTGAAATTGGTTACCTCACGCGTGTGGGGAATCATAGACACCGAAAAATTTCCAACGGATGAATCTACGACGGTTAAACTTATTCCGTCAAGCGCAACGGATCCTTTCGGAGCAATTTGCCGCAGTAGAAAATTTTCCGCCGCCACGTCGATTAAAAGCGCGTTACCTTCGGGGCGTATGCTTAAAATTTTCCCGACGCCGTCAATGTGTCCGCTGACAATATGTCCGCCGAATCTGTCACCCAATTTCATCGCGCGTTCCAAATTCACAATGCCGCCGCGTTGCAATTCCTCGAGCGAAGTTTTGCGGAAAGTTTCGGGCATGACATCGGCAGCAAAATAATTTTCGCCGAAATCGACCACCGTCAAACAAATTCCGTTCGTTGAAATACTGTCGCCGATTTTTATATCGCTCAAAATTTCTGCGCAGATAATTTCAATCCGTCCGCCGTCCAAACTTTTCAATCGCCCGACTTCCTCGATTATCCCCGTGAACATTCAATCACCTCTTTGGCAATTAAAAACCGCCCAAAAGTTTCGACACTTCGGGCGGATATACATCAAATTACGCGCCAAACTTTTTCATCCGGACTGTGACCGTCGGTCTCGGAATTTCACCGAATCTGCCAATAAGGCTCGCGGACTTTTACCGCCGGTGGAGAATTGCACTCCGCCCCAAGTTTCACTCGTCAAAGATATCACCATTACTTTTGTCTGTCAATTACTTGTCAATCTCAAACAGAATCAAGCCGCCCTTACGCTGATAACCCGTATCCCAAAGTTCGGCAAAGTTCAGCCAACGCCCTACGCCATAAGAAACAGCCTTGACGAAAAATTTTCCGTCGTGAATTGCGTAGCCGTCGATAATGTACCAGTGCCAAAAATAATCCTCGAACATTGAGTTTTGATGATTCAACGTCAAAGTAGGTACGGGATACCCTGCGTCAATCTGCGCACAAACAGTTTGCCACGCGTCGGTAAAATTGTTATCGCCCGAATACGGAGTCATTTTTAAATTCGTGATATTTCTGTCGCGCAAAAATCTGCCGTAACCGTCCAAAAAAATTTCCAATCTGTCGACGCCCGACCAACGCGGATATAAATACGGCTCCATGATTTTACCGAACTTTAAATAATCTTCGCGCGTCAAATTTTCCAAATCAAACGGATACAAGTCACGCATATTAAAATATTTTTCAAAGTAGATTGAGCAATCGCAGGCGGTAATCGCCGCGCAACCGCCTACATTCATTCCGAATTCCGTTACGCGCGAATACCATTCCTGTTGTCCGCCCAGTGATTCACCGATATAAAAATGCCGAAGTTCTTTCGTTACGTCCAAATTTATTCCTCCATTATGTAGCCGCCGATTAAAATATCTTCGCCCAGTTGAGTTGTCGTCATGTTTTTTAAATGCGTCGCGTCGGAAAGTTTTGCGAAGCCCGAACCTTCCACGGCAGTTAAAGCATTCGCGCCGCCGATTATTTTCGGAGCAATGAACGCTAAAACTTTATCAACAAGATTTTCGTTCAACATGGCGAAATGAATTTTTCCGCCGCCCTCAACCAATACCGAAGTTATTTCACGTTCGGCAAGTTTTTCCATCAAAATTTTCAAGTCAACTCGTTCGCCGTCGCCCGCAGTAATTATTTCCGCTCCGCAATTTTTCAACGCGGTTACTTTATCAATCGGCGCGTTATTCGTCATCGCGATAATCGTCTGCGCAGATTTATCGGTTATGACTTTTGAATCGAGCGGCGTGCGTGCGTTACTGTCGACAATTACGCGGATGGGATTTTTGCCCGTGACAAGTCGTGTGGTCAACGAAGGATTATCCGCCAGTAAAGTTCCCACACCGATTAAAATTGCGTCGTTGATATCGCGCAGATGATGAGAATATTTTCGGGACTCTTCGCCGCTTATCCATTGTGATTCACCGTCGACCGTTGCGATTTTCCCGTCGAGCGAACACGCAAATTTTATCGTGACGAACGGCAATTTTTTCGTTACCCATTTCAAAAATACTTCGTTGAGTTTACGCGCCTCATCCTCGAGCACACCGACTTTGACTTCAATTCCGGCACTGCGCAGAATTTCAAAACCGCGTCCCGATACTTTCGGATTAGGGTCGCTCATTGCCGCTACAACTCTGCTTATTCCTGCGTTGACTATCGCCGAAGCGCATGGCGGTGTCCTCCCGAAATGCGAACACGGTTCGAGCGTGACATAGAGAGTTGCGCCACGTGAAAGTTCTCCTGCCATGTTCAACGCGTGAATTTCGGCGTGTGGTGTTCCTGCTTGACGGTGCCACCCTTCCGCGATTATTTTCCCGTCGCGAACAATTACCGCGCCCACCAACGGATTTGGTGACGTACGTCCTTCGGCATTGCGCGCTATCCTCAATGCCTCTCGCATAAAATTTTCATCGCTCAATTTATTTCATCTCCTGTCTGTTGCTATAAAAAAATTCCCTCGGCTGATGTTGTCGAGGAAATTTTATCGTCAGTTCGGATCGAAAGTAACGGTGTCAAGAATTTTATCGCGACAAGCTTTTGATTTCGCAAAGTAGTCGTGAATCGCTTGACGGTCTTTATTTTCTATCGCCGTGATGACATCGCCTAAAATATTTTGCAAATCGCGCAGATGTTTTGTTATCGCTTCGCCGTTCGTCATACAGATATCAGCCCACATATCGGCGTTCGAGCTGGCAATTCTGGTTGTATCTTTGAAACCGCCGCCGACAAGTTTCAAACACGAATCCAAATCATCCCCGGCGTTATTGAGGAGTGTGACCAGAGCCGCCGCCGTCAAATGCGGAACGTGACTGATAATCGATGCACATCTGTCGTGTTTTGCCAAATCAATTTCCAAAAAATTTGCCTCGGTTAAACGCAGAACGTCCATCAACTTTTCTTTTGCGGTATTTCTTTCGGCTGAAGGTTCGTCGTCTTTCACAATGACATAAGCTTTACCGCGGAAAAGATTTTTATCCGCCGCCTCCACACCGGATTTTTCACGCCCCGTCATTGGGTGTCCTGCTATATAAAACACGTCGCGCGGTAAAATTTTATTCAGCTCTTGCCAAATAAATTTTTTGGTACTTCCTGCGTCAGTGAGTACCGCGCCCGATTTTATGTACGGCAGAATTTTTTCAACCATCGGCACAATCTGCAACACGGGCGGACTTAAGAAAATTATATCCGCGTCACTCACTACCTGTTCAATATCGGCAGTTGCCAAATCAACCGCGCCCAATTCTTCCGCGCGTGTCATTGACTTCTGCGAACGACACAAGCCCGTTATGAAAATTTTATCGCCGAGTTTTTCTTTGAGGCATAAGCCGAGCGAGCCGCCTATCAACCCGACGCCGATTATCGCAAGTTTTATTCGTTCCATTACATTCTCCGAAAAATTAATCTTTGGCATCAATCAGCCTTTGCAATTTCGGTGCACCGATTGCCATCAACACAGTTACAATCATTGACGCTATGCCTATTTTCGTGAACACATCGGTATAGATAGGCAATGTCATCAAGGGATTTGTTACATCTTCCGGCAATGATGTCAACGATGCAACTTTACCGCCCAATATCGCCGCGATTGCCGTCGTGAAGAACCACGCGCCCATTAAAAATCCGACGAGTTTTTGCGGCACGAGTTTAGATATCATTGACAAACCCAAACCGGATATCAAAAGTTCGCCGACGCTTGACAGGAAATAAGATATGACGAGCCACCACGCCGAAACCATTCCCGATTCGTCTGCGACGTCGTCCGCCACGCCCAACCATAGGAATGATAACGACGTCAACAGCACGCCCATCGTAAATTTTGTCGGCATCGAAAAATCTTTGCCGCGTTCGCCGAGCCGATTGTATATTATCGCCAAAATCGGACTGGCAACCATAATCCAAAACGCATTCAATGTTTGGAACATTTGCGGATCGGGGACATCAAAACCTAAAATTTTTGTCTCAACGTTATGTATCGCGAAGAAATTTAACGAAGTGGGCATCTGCTGATAGAGCGTGAAAAATACTATAGCCTCAACAATTAAGATTATCGCGGCTATCATTTTCCTACGTTCCGCGCCCTGTGATTGAATTATCAGTTTAAAAAATGTTCCGTAGACCAAAACGCCCAGAACCGTCATAATAATATTCGCGACGGTTAAATTTGTTAAAAGCCATGTGGAAAATAAAATTACCGCAAGAGTGCCACCGATTACGAGCAGCAATAATTTTTTGTTGACGGGCTGCAATCCTACTTCGGAATCGACACCGCGAATCAAGTAACGGAAACCGATAAATGTAGAAAGTGCCGCCAACAATCCGAAAACACAAACGGCAAAACCGAGGGAGTGACTGTACATAGAGCTAATCATAGGCACGAGCAACATTGAAATCATTGCGCCGATATTTATCGACATGTAGTACATTGTAAAAGCGGAATCCAAATTTTTTTCGTCATCCTTGTAAATTTTCGACAGCAACGAAGACGGATTAGCTTTAAATAAACCGTTACCGCAAGCAATCGTACCGAGCGAAAGGAAGACCAAATATTTTTCGTCGCCCGCGATTGCCATGATGAAATAACCTATAGTCAAGGTAATCGCGCCCAGAATAATTGTGCGTTGTGTGCCTAAAATTTTATCGCCGATATAACCGCCGACAGCAACATAGCCGTAAGTCATTGCCGAAAACGCGCCGAAGATTGCAAACGATTCGGAATCCGTCATGTTTAGACGTGTAACGAAGAAAAATGCTAATACCGCTTGCAGTCCGTAATATCCGAACCGTTCCCATAGCTCCATTAAGAACAGTAAATTAAACGCTTTTTTTCGGCTGATATTTGGTACTTGATTCATTTGCCCGGCGCGGCATAAAACTCTATGTTTGAGCGAAAGTCGCGCTCGTCACTTCCTTTTCGTCAAATTTATTTCCGTTAACGTTTAGGCTTAAAGCGTACGCCCCATAACTTTTGCAATGCCGTCAAGATTGCTCATTAACTCTTTGAATGCCTCGGGAGTAAGCGACTGATCTCCGTCCGATAAAGCTTTTTCGGGATGCGGATGCACTTCGATAATCAAACCGTCCGCACCTGCCGCGATTCCTGCGCGAGCCATCGGCGCAACCATTTTCCATTTACCAGTACCGTGCGAAGGATCCACGACAATCGGGAGATGACTGAGGTCTTTAATCGCCGCGACCGCACTCAAATCCAAAGTGTTGCGCGTATAAGTTTCATACGTTCTGATGCCGCGTTCGCAGAAAATAACTTGTTCGTTGCCGCCGCTCATGATGTATTCGGCAGCGTTGAGCCATTCGCTGATTGTCGCCGATAAACCGCGTTTTAACATAATCGGTTTGGAGCATTTGCCAAGAGCTTTAAGCATTTGGAAATTCTGCATGTTGCGCGCGCCGACCTGAAGAATATCGGCGTAGTTGCAGAAAAGTTCAATGTCGTCTTTGTCAACGATTTCGGTTACGACACGCAAATCGAATTCGTCGGCAACTTTGCGCAGGATTTTCAAACCTTCTTCGCCCAGACCTTGGAAATCGTAGGGCGAAGTACGCGGCTTAAACGCACCGCCGCGCAGGAATTTCGCACCGCATGCCTTGACTGCCGCAGCCGCTTCGCGAAGTTGTTCGAGACTTTCAACCGCGCAAGGTCCTGCCATGACTACAATTTCTTTGCCGCCGATTTTTACTCCGCCTGCGTCGACAATCGTATCTGCCGGATGAAAATCGCGGCTGACCAATTTATATTTCTCGGTTATGCGAACGGTTTTATCTACGCCGTCCATCATTTGCAATTCCAAATTCGCGATGATTTTTTTGTCGCCGATAACGCCGATGATTGTAACTTCTTCGCCTTTGGAAAGATGTGTGCGCAATCCGGCAGATTCAATCTTATTTACTACTGCGTCTAAATTTTCTTGCGAGGAACCCGGTTTCATTACAACTATCATATATGTTTTGCTCCTTTAATTCGTAATTGTTGCATTGTACTAATAAAAAGTTTTCGTGTCAATTTTGAGTTGCGTACGGCTATCAACATGATAAAATGACGCGACAAGGAGTTGACGATTTTGGATAACATGTTGAGTAATTTTATCGTAGCAGTAAGCGCAGTCGTGCCGATGTTTTGCCTAATCGCAATCGGTGCCTTCGTCAAGTTTCAAAAGTTGCTGACCGAAGAAGAATTAAACCACATGAATCGAATGGTTTTCCGCGTATTTTTTTCGTGCATGATGTTCTATTCGATTTACACAACGGAACTGGCAACAAGTTTCAAACCGAAATTAATGTTATTCGGCGGCGGCGGAGTGTTCTTGGTTTTTCTGTTGATGATGTTTTTGATTCCGAAGATAGAGCCCGATAACCGAAGACGCGGCGTCATTGTTCAAGCACTGTTCAGAAGTAATTTTGTATTGATGGGGGTGCCGATTGTTGCGAACATTTACGGCGACGAAAATATTGCGGTCTCGACGATGATGATTGCGGTTATCGTACCGATTTACAATATTTTGGCGGTATTGGCTTTGGAAACATTCCGCGGCGGAAAATTTGCGCTGTTGCCGATTCTCAAGGGGATATTGAAAAACCCGATGATATTGGGGGCGATTGCGGGCGCGACATTACTCGTCTTGGGAGTGGAAGTGCCCAAACCCGTACTGAAACCTATCGGGCAAATTGCTGCGGCGACAACTCCCGTAGCGTTAATAATTTTGGGCGCGTCGTTCAAAATGGGAAGTACTCACGAACATCGCAAACAATTAATCGGCGCGGTTTTGGGGCGGTTAATCTTAGTGCCTGCCGTGATGTTATTTTCCGCGGCATTTATATTCGGCTTCACGGGTATTGAGTTCGTAACATTAATTTCAATCTTTGCGGCACCTTGCGCGATTGCCTCGTTCGCGATGGCTCAACAAATGGGCGGCGATGCGGATTTAGCCGGCAACTGTGTCGTATTTACTTCGGCATTATCCTGCGTAACTATTTTCTGTTGGATTTTGCTTTTTAAAACTTTGGGCGTATTCTGAACATCTGCGCAGATATTTATCAGAAGTCAAATAAACTCAACTGTAGCGCGTCGGATTTTTTCGTATCAGATTTTTTCCGTGGCTTGCGAATCGGCGCAGGTTCTTCGATTATCGGCGGAGGCGGCGGCAAAGGTTCGTGAAATCTTTCGGGTTCGGGCGCAATCGGTTCAGCGTAAATTTTTTTATTTGATTCTTGACGCTGAAGTTTGGTCGCGAATCCTCTTGCCAATTCGTCACAACGTTCGTTGAAAAAATTTCCGGCGTGACCTTTCACCCAATTAAAATCAACGACACGCGCGGCAATCAAGTCATCGAGTATCTGCCACAAATCACGATTGACTACAGGACTTTTCGTCGACGTCTTCCAACCGTTCACTTTCCATTTCGCCATCCAACCGTTTGTAAATGCATTCTTTAAGTAACTGCTGTCCGTGAAAAGTTTGATTTTCGCGCCTACGGGAACTTTCTGTAACGCGTTTATCGCCGCCGTCAATTCCATGCGGTTGTTAGTCGTATATTTTTCGCCGCCGTAAATTTCTTCACGGTGTTTTTTTTCGTCCACAATAATCGCAGCCCAGCCACCCACGCCCGGATTTCCCAAACATGAGCCGTCTGTATGAATCTCAAACATTTTAAGCCTCCAATCAGTAGATAAAGTCTCGGCAATAACATTTCACTTCTTCGATTCGGGGATAAAGATTGGAACCGGGACAAGTCGTCTTGTTTAGATTTTTATGACCCACGATGACGCCGTTGCCCATTGGATTTAGATTGTACTTTTGACAAAGCCACGCCGTCAGCATTTTTAACGAATCAATTTGTGCAGTCTTCGGATTGCTTACATTAAAATTGCCCGTAACACAAATGCCGATAGAATTGTAGTTATGATTGGCGGCATGTGCTCCGACTGCCTGCGACGGTCGTCCCTGCTCGATTGTCCCGTCTTTTCTTATGACGTAATGATAACCGATGCCCGACCAACCTCTTACATCTCGATGAAATTTATGAATAGCGTGAGCGGAATAATCTTTATCCAAACCTGCGTGATGAATTACTATGCGTTCGGTTTCCTTTCGGTCTTTCAATTCGCCGAACGGCAGGAATAATTTTTCTATCGGCGGCTCCCATATTTCCGAAGAGTATTGAGCACTTGCAGTGTTATCGGTCAAAAAAAATCCCGCCGTCGCCATGGCAGCGAGTTGTAAAAATTTCCTTCTGCTGAAATTCAAAATTACAAAGTCCTTTCATTAAATCAGTATCAAAAAAATTATCAACCCTTAAAACGTAAAGCAAACATTGTGATATCGTCGGATTGTTCCGCTCCGCCAACGTGATCCGCAACATCATCATGGATATTTTTCAGCAGGTCATGCAAATCGGCGCGGCAATCCGTTTTGTTCATGAAGGCTATCAACCTGTCGGGCAAATACTCCTCATCTTTGACGTTTAAAGCTTCCGTCACGCCGTCGGTGTACAAGAAAATCAAATCGCCGCGTTTGAAAGTAATTTTCTGCTCGACGAAGGGCACACCGTCGATAGGTCCCAATACCAGATTTTTTTTGACGTCGAGGAAGTCGCAGTGATTTTCTTCGGCGTGATAAATTACGGGCGGATTGTGTCCTGCGTTGACGTAAGAAAATTCACCCGTCTCCAAATTCAAGACACCGATAAAAGCCGTAACAAACATCATGGCGTCATTATTGGCACAAAGTTGTTCGTTGGTTGCCGCCACTACGGGCGCGATACCGTTGAGTTTGTAGAAACTTGCGGCGAAGTTGTTCAGAATAGTTTTGGAAATAACCATGAAGAGCGCGGCGGGAATTCCCTTGCCCGAAACATCCGCAACGGTTATCGCCAAATGTGTTTCGTCAAGCATATAGAAATCATAAAAGTCGCCGCCGACCTCTTTTGCCGGTGTCATTGTCGCGAATAAATCCGCGCGTTTATCGACATCAAAATCTTTCGGTAACATACCGTTTTGAATATCTTTGGCGACATCAAGTTCGGTGGCAATACGTTCTTTTTCCGCTGTCTCTTTGGTTAGGTTCTTCATGTAAGTTTGTAATTCATCCGTCATGGCGTTGAAACAAATCGCCAAATGTTCAATCTCGTCGCTCGTTTTTATGTCAAGTTTCTTGTCTAAATTACCCTGCGCAATTTCGCGAACACCATCGGATAATTCGTGTATCGGTTTGACGAAACGCCGCGAAAGATTATTGCTCAGGAAGAATAAAATTATCAGTAAGATTACCGGAATCACATACGAAAGAATATCGGCGTGATTATGTTCCGAAACCATTTTGGTCTGCAAATTGTAAATTTGATCCAAGAAATAAGTTTGTGTCTCCGAAGTTTTACTTAATATTTCTTCTTCGGAAATGACCATGCCGAACGACCAACCGGTATCGGGCATGGGCGCGAAGGCAAGGTAAAAAATTTCGTCATCCACGATAATTTTTTCTACACCCGTTTCGCCGTTTACCATTTTGGTTGCCGTTTCCGCCACGGAATTCTCTGCCGATTTACGTAAATCCATATCAACGGACTTCGTTGCCACGGTCAACATATCGGATTTTTGTACGGAAAGTATTCCTTCCTTTTCGGTGGAGAAAATAACTTCGCCGCGATTGTTCAAAACAAAACTCATATATTCGCCATTGTTTGAATTTACTTCGCTGATCCAGTTGTACAAATCGACATTGGAAGTATCCACGCCGACCACACCGATTAATTTTCCGTTGGCATCATAATAAGGCGCGGACGCTCCTATTTGCTGATAACCGTCGGTTTCTATTGTTCGATATAAATCCGAAATGACGGGCTTATTTTCCCTTTTTGCATCCTTGTACCACGGACGTTGACGCGGATCGTATTCGTAAATTCGTTCGTGCGAAAAATTTATATCGGTGTCGAAATGATTTTTACCATCTTCGCCAAGGAGAATACGTGAGCATACGTGCCAACCGTTTTCAGAAGCGAAGAAAACCGTTGCGTTATAGCCTTCGTAATTTTGGGCAATTCTTTCAATTAGGTCTTTGCCGTTCGCCGCCAAAGCTATTTCCTCTTGTACTTCGGGTGTAACATTGTCACGCAAATCGGGCGCATAAACTATATACGGTTCGCCCATTCCGATTGTATCGTAACGGGGATCTTTAATCGTTTGTGGTTTATAATTTTCGGGGTGCGAAAATATTTCGGTCATAAAGTTAGCCAAAATTTCCACGTCTTCGCACGTTATCGACATCTGCCTGTCAATAAATTGCGCGTGTGCCTCGGCTACTTCCTGCAAAGTATATTTAAGCTGTTTAATCAGTAAATCATTGATGTACTCCGCACTTTTGTTGCCCAATTCCTCGCTCATTATCTTCATGTCTTCTCTTACTAGTGTACGTTCGTAGATTGCGAATACACTCAGAACACAAAACGTAACCAAACCGGCACCCAAAACGAGAAACAAAACTTTTTTCTTGATGTTAAAGTTCATGTGATTTGCTCCAAAAAAATTTTAGCGGCGATGCGCCGAACTCATCCGCGGAAATGTTGTACCCAATAATGTTTATACTTTGAATTGGGTTGATAATAATAGACGACACCCAATTCGGTATATTTTTTTCCAAGAATATTATCGCGATGTGTTTTTGAATCCATCCACGCTTTAACTACCTGCGCAGGGGTTGTCTGTCCTCCCGCCAAATTTTCGCCGAGGATGTGTCCGCGTTGCGGCATTGAAGTAAAACATTTAGATCCGTCGGGTCTGGTGTGGGAAAACTTTGTGGTTATTTCCGTTGCCCGAACATACGCGCTTGCGGCCAAATCTGTTGCGAAGGTCAGCGGATTTAATCCGACTCTTGCGCGTTCCTTGTTGACGAGCCGCAAAACTTCAAGCGGAAAATTTTTTTGATTTGCTTGCAGATTTTTCTGTGTGTCATTTCTGACGACTATAGTTTTTTGAGCAGAGGCGACACCGGTAAAAGAAATCGCCGCAAGCAGGAATATCGTTATAATGCTTAGAAAAAATTTTTTCACGATCAATCACCTCGGCGAAATTGTATTCATACAAAGTTAATGCACGGTAAGATTTTATTTCATTGCGGAAATACTTTCAAGGAGTATGACAGAAAATTTTAGAATATTGTCGATTAAGCTTGTAGCACCGATAAAAATTGTGTATAATGCAACCAAAAATAATGTTCCCAATCAACCGAGAGGAGAGTGTATCAAAATGAAACTGCCAAAGATTTTTAAGAAGGTAGTTACCGCAGTTTGTGCTCTTGCACTAGCAGTAGGAGTGACAGGTTGCGGCGGCGGCGCAGACAAAGAACAATTTATTAACATTGCCACGGGCGGCACGGCAGGCACTTATTATCCTATTGGCGGAGCAATCGCCGAAATTCTTAACAAAAACGGCATGAACGCAAGTGCTCAATCCACAGGCGCGTCCGTTGCCAACATCAACATGCTTAAAGATAAGCAAGTCGAATTAGCTATCGTACAGAATGATATAACCTATTACGCCGTCAACGGGCAAGAGATGTTCAAAGACAGCGGCAAAGTCGAGAATATTTTCGGCATCGCGTCGCTCTACCCCGAAACTTGCCAATTCATCGTTCTTGAATCTTCCGGCATCAAAGATATTTCCGGTTTGAAAGGTAAACGCGTTGCGGTAGGCGCTGCAGGTTCGGGTGCGGAAGCAAATGCACGTCAAATCCTTGAGGCTTACGGCATCACCTACGATGATGTCGAAGAGCAATTCCTTTCCTTCTCCGAAGGCTCTTACGCAATCAAAGATGGTACAGTCGACGCGGCTTTCGTCACCGCAGGTTATCCGACTTCCTCCGTTCAGGATATAGCTTCGCAAAATAAAATTCGTATCCTGCCCGTAGGCGACGAACAAGTTAAAATTCTTTCCGAAAAATATCCGTTCTACACACCAACAACAATTCCCGCAGGTGTCTATCAGGATTTCAACGAAGAAGTTAAAACCGTAAGCGTCAAAGCTATCCTCGTTGCCAACGACAAAATCGACGCGGCACTCGGTGAAAAACTTACCAAAGCTATTTTTGATAACGTAGACAAAATTGCCGCTTCTCACTCCGCAGGTAAAAACATCACCAAAGAAAATGCACTCAACGGCATGGATTTCATGAAGATGAACGAAGGCGCAACCAAAGTTCTCAAATAATCTTTGACAACGAATCCGAACAATAAATAATCCTCGACGATTAAAAGTAGTCGGGGATTTTATTTTGCAGACAATCACCGAGAAAATTATTTTTTTATTTGGTAAAAAACTTGCGTCAAACGAAGTTATCGTCTAAAATTATTTTGATATAGATGTCGGCAATTCTGCGCAGAAAAATTTTTTTGTAAATCGGAATTGTCACAACAAAAATTAATGTGGCGTTGATAAGCTTAAGAAAAGTGCCAAGGAGGAAGAGAATGATGACGGAAAAATTTTTCAAAAAATTTTTAACCGTGATGTGTGCCGTGCTGATAATTTCTTCGATGAATATGTGCGAGGCGGCGAAAAAAGTTGTTGCGGTCATGCCGTTTGAAAATGCCTCGGGACGAAATGACCCAAGAATACCCGCAGTAGTTACCGAACAATTAACCGTAGCACTCCATTCAAGCGGAATGTACACCGTCGTCGAACGTACGCAGATGGGGACGATTTTGCGCGAACAGGGATTTCAGAATATAACGGTGGATCCGAGCAAAGCGGTTGAGCTGGGGAAATTGAGCGGCGCAGATTATTCCATGATTGGCAAAATCACAATGGTCGTCGTCGAAAATAATCCAACGGCGAACGCTATCAAACAAATCGGGCAGATATTCAATTTGGGAAATATCACGGGCATGGCGGATCCCTTCGTTAACAAATTCAAGTCTAAAGTAGAATTTGAATTTCGTTTGGTGGACAATACGAGCGGCGAAATTATTACGGCAGGAATGATTTCGGGAGTAAAGAGCGGCTCAAGTGTAGAGTCGGCATTTAACAGCGCATGCAAGGAGGCAGCGGAAAATTTTACCAAACAACTTGACAATCTCAATCCGTTCCGCGCCCGTATCGCCGAAATTTCCGGCGCAGATATTTACATAGATCGCGGCTCAGAAAGCGGTCTGCGTCCCGGTGAAAAATTGGAAGTCGTACGCGAATCTTCGCCGATAGTTGTCAACGGCAAAATCGTAGGAATGAAACATCAGGACATTGGCAAAATCAAAGTCGTCGAAGTTTTTTCCGATTATTCGGTTTGTAAGATTGATAAGGGCAAAGATATTCGTAAGGGCGATGTCGTGAAGAGGTGACACCATGAGAAAATTAGCGGTAATAATTTTCGCGGCGATAATGTTAATCTGTTCGTCGGTGTTTGCTAAGGAAGTGACAGTGACGGGCATGGGCGCAACTCCTGCCGAAGCCGAAAATGATGCGCTGCGCAATGCCGTAGAAAATACCGTCGGCATTCTAGTCGATTCGCAAACGCTGGTAGAAAACAGTATGGTAATAAGCGACAACATTTATACGCAATCGCGCGGTTTCGTTAACGAATACAGAGTCACGAACAGAGAACAAACTCCCAACGGTTGGCGCGTAACAATTAATGCTGTCGTCGACGATACTCCCAATTCAAAATTGATGGGCGAATTGACGCGGCTGGGCATTATCAACGTACAACTTCGCAATCCGAAAATTGCGGTTTACGTGCCCGAACATCACATTCAATATCGCGTACCGGATCCCGCGGGCGAAACGGCTATCGTCAAAGCCCTGATTAATGCAGGATTTTCAAATGTGGTTGAAGTCGGCACGGGTTTAAATTATCAAAAACCGATGAGTATGAATGCCGCGCAGATGCGTCAAGCCGCACAAGCCTTCGGAGCCGATATAATGATTGTCGGCGAAGGTTTCAGTGAGGGTGTCGGTGATGTCGGCAATTATCTGCCGGGACATCAGAGGACAAATATGCAGGCATGTCGTGCGCGCGTGGAAGCAAAAATGTTTATCGTACGTACGGGACAAATAATCGCGGCGGACGGTATGTACGGATCTTCCTACGATAATTCTCAGGCGATTGCCTCCAAAAAAGCATTGGCGAAGGCCGGCGAAAGTATGGGGAATTATTTGGTACAGCAGATAACGGGAATGTACACCAGCCGTCAAGGTGTTGAAGTTGTCGTCCTTGCTCCCGATTTCTCCAAAGTAAATGCCGTTCAAAGTGCTCTCGGCGGTATAAGTCACGTCAAAAATCTCAACCTGTCGAGTTACGAAAACGGGCGCGCTGTTTTCACAATGCACTACGGCGGATCTCCTCAAACGCTGTTTAACGAATTAAATGCAAGCACTTCGCTTGACTTGACTTTGCAATCGATTGCTTACAACACATTGACAATTTACGTCAGATAAAAAATTTTCCGCAAAAAAATCCCCGTCGATTAATTTCGGCAGGGTAATTTTTTTTTGCGAAGGTTGACGATTAAGCCATAGTCAAAGCCATGATTGCTTTCTGTGTATGTAGACGATTTTCCGCCTCGTCGAAAATAACATGAGCGTTGTCCTCAAATACGTCCTCGGTAATTTCTTCGCCGCGATAAGCCGGTAAGCAATGCATAACGATTGCATTTTTGCCGGCATTCGCCAAAAGTTTTTTGTTGACTTGATACGGCGCGAAAATTTTCTTGCGTGCATCGTGTTCGGCTTCCTGTCCCATACTTGCCCAAGTATCGGTTACGACGATATCGGCATCGCGAACAGCCTCGAAAGGATCTTGAGTCCAACTCAACTTCGCACCCGTCTCCTCGGCATCCGTCAAAGCATTTTCGTAAACTTTTGCATCGGGCTTGTAATTTTCGGGCGTAGCGACAGCCAAAGTCATTCCGACTTTCGCCGCGCCGTAGAGATACGAATTAGTCATGTTGTTACCGTCACCGACGTAAGCCATTTTCAATGCGCGGAAATTTTTGCCCTTATGCTCGCGAATCGTCAACAAATCAGTCAAGACTTGGCAGGGGTGCAGTAAATCGGTCAAGCCGTTGATGACGGGAATATCGGCGTATTTGGCAAGCTCCTCAACTTTGGAATGTTCAAACGTGCGAATCATAATTCCATCGAGATAGCGCGACAAAACTCTTGCCGTATCCTTAATCGGTTCGCCGCGACCTAATTGCAAATCTTTGCTCGACAGGAATAAACCTGTGCCGCCCAATTGGAAAATGCCGACTTCAAACGATACGCGCGTACGAGTCGAAGATTTTTCAAAAATCATGCCCAACGTTTTGCCCGCTAAAATTTTATGCTCCACGCCCGATTTTTGCATGACCTTCAATCTTTCCGCGCATTCGATAATTTCCTGCACTTCGTCCGTGCTCAAATCGTGAATCGACAATAAATCTTTACCGTTTAACAAAATCATCACTCCCGTTTATCTTGAAAATTTATTCGCCTAAAACCGAATCCAAAATGTCAACAACTTCGTCGACATGTTCATTTGTGATAATCAACGGCGGCAGGAAGCGTAAGACAGTTCCAACGGTACAATTGATTATCGCGCCGCGTTTCATGCATTCGTTGACAATTTCGACGCCCGTGCGCTTCGGTTTGCTTAATTGTGCGCCCAAGATTAAACCCTCGCCGCGGATTTCGCCGATTTGATTCGGATATTTCTTCTGCAAATCAATCAGGCGATTTTTAAAGTACGTTCCGACTTCCTCGACGTGAGCCAAAAATTTTTCATCGGGTATGGTATCAAGCACGACATTAGCCGCCGCACAAGCCAGAGGATTGCCGCCGAAGGTTGTGCCGTGATCTCCTGCGTGAAAGGCTTGCGCAACTTCCTCGGTGACACAGAACGCGCCAATCGGGACGCCACCCGCCAACCCCTTTGCTAATGTGACAATATCCGGTTTGACGCCGTACTTTTCATAGGCGAAAAATTTTCCGCTGCGTCCCATGCCCGATTGAATTTCATCGAAAATCAACAGCGCATTATGTTTGTCGCAGAGTTCACGGACTTTTTTAAGATAATCGTCTTTGGGCGGATAAACACCGCCTTCGCCCTGAATCGTTTCCAACATCACTGCGCAGGTTTTATCCGACATCTTTGCGGCAAGTTCTTCGGCGTCGTTATAGTGAACGTAATCGAAATCCGCGGGGAGCGGCTCGAAACCTTTGTGATATTTCGGTTGACCAGTGGCAGTCAATGTGGCAAGCGTACGCCCGTGAAAACTATCCCATGCCGTTATAATCTGCGTCTTATCGGGTGAAAATTTCTTTGCGTATTTACGGGCGATTTTGAGTGCTCCTTCATTGGCTTCCGCGCCCGAATTGCCAAAGAAAGCCCTATCCAATCCGCTGAGCTTGACCAATTTTGCGGCGGCATCTGCTTGCGGTTGCGTGTAATACAAATTGCTGACGTGAATTAATTTCGCCGCCTGTTTTGAAATAACATCAACCAGAGGAGCGTAATTATGCCCGAGAACATTGACGGCAATACCGCCGAGAAAATCAATGTACTTTTTGCCGTTGATGTCGTAAAGATAAACGCCTTCGCCTCTGTCCAATACGATTTTGTAGCGATTGAATACGGGTAGATAATTACTGTTGTCGCGTTCAAAAATTTTTTCTTCCGTCAAATTAATCATCCCTTTAAGAGTGTAAATTTTTTCCTGCCGAATTGTCGCAGGTCGTCAATTCTTCTTTGCTACGTGAATAATAGTATCGCTGTAGTACGGATCCGATAAAATAACTCCTTCGGGTGTGTCGATGCCCGGCGGGATAAGCGTACTGTCTTTGGGCACACTCACCCAAAAGATAACGTCTGCGCCACCGGATGTGAGGATAGAGGCACGTGCCGCACTGTCAACCGAAACGATTTCGATATTCTTGCCTATTCGTTTGGATATTTCCGCCAAAATCGCCGTGTTGAATCCTGCCGCTTGTCCGTCCGCCTTAATATAATCCATGGGCGGCAAATCACCCGTGACCGCTACTTTTATCGTATCCGCATCGGGAATTTTTTCAATATCGATTTTCGGCGGCTCTTTACCGTCTTTCAAATCCAAAATATATTTCTTGGATAATTCCCCTAATTTCCCGTCATCAAACATGCCTTTGATTGCCTTGTTAAAACTTCTTTGCAATACGGTATCGCCCTTGCGGAACGCAAAACAAAAATCGTCACTCAAGTTGCGTTCACTCTTTAAAATTTCCAAATCTTTGTTAGTATCAATAAGATAGTTGGCTACACTTTCGTAGGCACTGACATAATCAACTTGATTGCTGTTCAACGCCAACAATAAATCTTTGCTGCTGTCAAAGTATTTGTAATTCACGCTGATATTTGCTTTGGAGGGACGATAACTTTTTTCTAATTTCTCCATAATTTCGTTGTAACGTTCTTCGCTTGCGTTAAGATATGTCAGCGTACCGATTGTAAGTTTTTCTTTGCCGTTATCGGTTTTATCCGTGTCGTCTTCACCGCCGCAGCCCGTCAACGTCATTATCATCAATGCGCAAGCTGACAAGACCGCAATAAATTTTTTCTTCATGTTGAAACCTCCGAAAAACTTTTGTTTAACCGATTTTAACCGTATGAATAATTTTGTAACCGCGTTCTTCAAGAATTTTCATGACGGTATCAAAACCTTTGGCATTATCGTCGAGACGAATAACCAAATCATAGCGGCTGTCACTTTGGCGGCACGTGATAAAGCTGTCGATATTTATTCCGTTGTCCGCGAAAATTTTAGTGATATCAGCCATGACACCGACCTTGTTATCAACTTCCAAAGTCAAGCGCGTTTTGCCGCCGGGCAGCCCCATAACTTCAATGAAAGTCTTCAAAATATCCGTGGCGGTAATAATGCCGACAACCGTACCGACATCGGAAATTACGGGCAGACCGCCGACTTTATTGTTGTACATAATCAACGCGGCTTCTTCAATCGTCGCGTCTTCGTTGACCGTAATAACTTTACTGTGCATGATATCGCGCACGGAAATTTTATCAAGCAACGAACGAATTTCAAATTTGGATAACGTAGTCGCAGGACTGGGCGCCACGCGCATTATATCGCGATCGCTGAAGTAGCCGACAAGTTTTCCGTCGTCTACAACTATCATTCTGTGAAATTTATTTTTCTTCATCAAACGATCTGCCTGTTGGATTGTCGTGTCACTCGTTACCGATACAGGATGTTTTGTCATTCTCGATGCCACAAACATTTTTTATTCCTCCCGTCAATCAAATGTAACGTCTGAAAAATTCCGTGATTAAATCGAAAACTTCCGTTTGATTCCAATATTCGTCGGAGTGATTCGCGTCGGGAATGAGATATCTTTCAGCCTCAACGCCATGATTTTTTAACGCTTGAAAGAGTAAATCACTCTGCGCAGGAGATACGATATTATCTGCGGTGCCGTGCATGAGCAACATCGGCGCGGAATTCTTATTGATGTAATTAATCGGATTGGCGCGCGCAAATGCTTCGGGATGCGCAGAAATTCCGCCGTCATCACCTCCGAAAGAAGTCTCACCGTTTACGAAAAGAGATTCGACGGAACCGGCGGACGCGTGTAATTTCTGAACGGCTTCGGGAAAATCTTCCGCAATCTTTGTCAAATCCGATACGCCGTACAAACTGACGGCTGCGGAAATTTTATCCGACATGTTGAGATTATCGCCCTTGTTGAAAAGATTTGCGCCGCTAGTGACTGCTGCCATCGCCGCAAGGTAACCGCCCGCACTGTCGCCGATTACAAAAATTTTTTCCGTGTCGACACCGAAACGCTCGGCATTTGCCCGAAGGAAACGAATCGCAGACTTGACATCTTCTACGGGCTCGGGAAATCTTGCATTGGGTGCCGTACGATAGTTTATACTTGCCACGACAAAATTATTTTCCGCCAAATGCATTCGCAATTGCGGAGATCTTGCGCGGTTCGCCGAAACAAATCCGCCACCCGTTATGAAAATTACCGTGGGCAATTTCTGCGCAGATACCGGTATTAACAAATCGGCTTGCAAAAGTTGATTCGTCTTTTTGGAATCGGAAATTTGCGCGTAAACGATATCGGGGAGGTAGTGAACTTTCGGGCGTCTTATCGTCACGTTGAGAATTTTACTTTCGTATATCATATCAAATCTCCTCGACAATCAGCCGCCCAAATATGCTTTACGGATATCTTCACTTGCCGCCAATTTCTTTGCTTCGCCCGAAATTGTTATCCTACCCGTCTCCAAAACATAAGCGCGGTTTGCAATCGACAACGCCATATTTGCATTTTGTTCGACGAGTAAAATTGTTGTGCCCGTCTTATTGATGTCGACTATGATATTAAAAATTTCGCGAATCAAAAGAGGAGCCAGACCCATACTTGGTTCATCGAGCAACAAAAGTTTCGGGCGACTCATTAACGCGCGACCCATTGCCAACATCTGTTGTTCGCCGCCCGATAATGTTCCTGCCAATTGCAATCGTCTTTCTTGGAGTCGCGGAAATCTTTGGAAGACCATTTCAAAGTCTTTTTTTATTTCGTCGGTATCATCGCGAATGAATGCGCCCAACTCTAAATTTTCCTGCACAGTCATTTCCGCGAATATTCGGCGACCTTCGGGCACTTGCGATATTCCTTCCCTGACGATTTTGTGCGCCGGCATTCCTGCGATATCTTTGCCCAGAAATTGTATCGTGCCCGTCTTCGGTTTCAACAGTCCTGAAATTGTGCGCAGTGTCGTCGATTTTCCTGCGCCGTTCGCTCCGATTAGAGTGACTATTTCACCTTCCTCTACCGAAAGACTTATGCCCTTTATCGCGTGTATTGCTCCGTAGTAGACATTTATATCTTTGATTTCAAGCATTGCCATATAATCACCACCGTAAATTTTTTGCGTGAAACTTTATTTGTCATGCAGAGATACAAATTTTTCTATGTCATTGAAGTATTTATAGTTCTCGTAAATTTTATCCATATCCCAATCCCACCATTTGATTCGCAACATGGATTCGATAATTTCTTTCGGGAATCTGTACTTGATAATCTGCGCCGGGTTGCCGCCTACGATTGCATAGGGCGGAACATCTTTAACTACAACGCTGTCGGAAGCGATAACTGCGCCGTCGCCGATGGTTAGCGGTTTATTCGGATTAAGAGATTTAAACGCACAGCCGCGCCCTACCCATACATCGTTGCCTATAAGAATTTTACATATGCCTTTTTGGGAATAAAACTCCTTGGGACTTTCCCAATCGAACCACAGCAAATCATATGAAGTAATTTTTCTGTGATCATGATCGTTGTTTATTCCCATATAAAAAGATAAATTCCAAGATAAACCAGAAAATTTTCCGACAGAAATCTCCCCCCCCCCCCCGTCAATTCTGCTATCTTGATCAATATAACTTTTTACATCAAGTGATAAAAGCGAGGGATTATTTTTGAATCGATAAATTTGTCTGTTGCCGATAAAAGTACTGGCAACAAAACTCTTAGCGTTATCTAAAACCCCATAAGCGACACCGGTATCAAGAAATTTACCGAAATCTAAATTTGGGATTTTAAATACATTGCCGTCGATTATTCTGTTGCGCGGAACGCCTTGACTTTCCAAGATTTTACTTCGCATGTAAAAATTATTTCGAGAAGAAATTACAGCTATATGGAAGACAGACGGGACACCCTCGGGAAACGACTTGCCTTCTTTATCCCGAAATATAATTCTTCCGTTCTCGAAAGTAGCGTATGCAACGATATTCAAATTGCCTACTTTAACTTGTTGAATATAAAACGGTTTCAAACTGTTGTATAAATCATCCGTGCCAAAAATCAAAGTATCTAACGCCATGATATTTTCTCCTTAATTAATTGCCTCGTCGCCCAAGTAAGCCCGAATGACTTCGGGATTGTTTTGTATTTCGGATGGCGTACCGTCCGCGATAATCATGCCGTATTCAAGCACGTAAATCCTTTCGCAGATGCCCATAACCAAACTCATGTCGTGTTCTATCAAAAGGACTGTCAAGCCGAATTGTTTCCTAATCCAGCGAATCATTTCCATTAATTCCTGTGTTTCCTGCGGATTCATTCCCGCGGCAGGTTCGTCAAGCAATAACAGTTTCGGTTTGGCGGCAAGTGCGCGCGCTATTTCTAATCGACGTTGTGCGCCGTACGGAAGATTTTTCGCGACCTCGTAGGCATGTTCTTCCAATTTGAATATCTTCAGCAACTTTAATGACTCTTGTTCTATTGATTCTTCCTCGCCGAAATATCTGCCCATACGCAAGAAACTTTCAATCAAACCATATTTGACGTGACAGTGATAGGCAATCTTGACGTTATCCAGAACAGACAGTTCGCTGAAGAGCCGAATATTTTGGAACGTGCGAGCGATTCCGCGCTTGGTTATCTCGTATGGTTTCATGCCTACGATTGATTTGCCGTCGAAAGTTATATCGCCCGTCGTAGGCGCATACACGCCCGTTATCAAATTAAATGCAGTTGTCTTGCCGGCTCCATTGGGACCTATCAAACCGATAAGCTCCCCTTTGTTTATGTAAATGTTGAAATCCGAGACGGCTTTGAGTCCGCCGAAAACTTCGGAAACATTGTCCGCCTCCAGTAACGGTTTTTTATCAGCCATAATAAATCCTTTCTCCCGAGTTATTATTTATCTTTGTCTTCGCCGATTAAGTTTTCTGTTTCCTCCATGAGTGCCAATTTCTCCTCGGCTCGGGAAATTAATTTATCGTGTTGCCGCGATTCGCTATCGGTCACACCGCGCAGATATCGCACGATATTTTTCAGGACGGCAATCTTTTCGTCGGGAATACTTTCGATTAATTTGATAGCCTCTTGTTTAAGTTCCGTCATGTTGCTGCCTCCTTACTGCCAGACATTCTATCTAAGAATTTTTTTATCGGATTGACATTGGTAATTTCCATGTAACCGAATAAACCTTGCGGACGATAGAACATCATCAGAATCAAAGCCAATGCGTAAATAATCATACGTACTTCGGGGAAAGATGCCAACGCCGCGGATATAAACGTAACGACGAACGCACCCGCGATAGATCCCGTGATTGAACCCAAACCGCCCATGACAACCATGATTAAGTAATTGAACGAAGCCATAAAAGTAAACGAGTTGGGGCTGATTAAATAGAATTGATGAGCGAAGAGACCGCCGGCAACACCTGCCAAAGCCGCGCCCAAAGTAAACGCCATGACTTTATATTTGGTAGTGTTGACGCCCATAGCTTCCGCCGCAATTTCGTTTTCGCGTATCGCTATACATGCACGTCCGTGCGAAGAGTTTACGAAATTTTTTATCAAGAACAAAGTTATAAGCATTGCGAAGAAAACCCATGTAAAGTTTGTCAGGTGCGGAATGCCTTTGAAACCTGCCGCGCCGCCTACATAGTCAATGTTCATTATGACGATACGAATAATTTCACCCATGCCCAATGTCGCGATAGCCAAGTAGTCACCGCGTAAACGCAATGTAGGTAAGCCGATTAAAAATCCCAAAAATCCCGCAGCAACCGCGCCCAATATCAAAGCGGCTATCAGCGGCAAACCGAATTTAACCGTGGCGATAACTCCGACGTATGCACCGACCGCCATGAATCCGGCATGACCTAAGGAAAATTGTCCCGTGTAACCGTTTATCAAATTCAAACTTGCCGAAAGAATTACGTTGACGCAAATTAGAATTATATTGAGTTCCCAAAACGAGCCGATAACTTTCATGCTGATTAGCATCTGCAATACGCCGTAAAGTATCAACCCGAATACAAGCATTATCAAATCTCTTTTTCTGGCCGAATTCATCGTCTCACACTTTCTCGTTAGTATTTTTGCCGAATAATCCGCTCGGCTTAATCAACAACACCAGAATCAAAATAGCGAAGGCAGCGGCATCGCGGAAGGTGGAGGAAATAAAACCCGATACCAAAGCCTCGACAACACCCAAGACAATGCCGCCTACAACCGCGCCCGGTAAAATTCCGATACCGCCCAAAACCGCCGCGACAAATGCCTTGAGGCCGGGCATGATTCCCATTAACGGATCTATTGTGTTGTAGTAAATGCCGACGAGTACACCGGCAGCCGCCGCCAATGCCGAACCGATACAGAACGTCATCGAAATAACTTTATCCGAATCGACGCCCATTAGCTGCGCAGTTTCGGTGTCGAAACTTGCCGCACGCATTGCCTTACCTAATTTAGTTTTTTGTACTATGTAAGTCAGCAACGCCATCAAAATTATCGTTATCCCGAAAATCATCAATTGTTGTCCGTTGATAACGAAGCCGCCGATATTGAATGCAAAATTTAAACTCGTGTCGGGAAAAGTGCGCGGCGTGGGGCTGACGAAATACATGCTGGTATATTCAAGGAAAAACGATACGCCAATCGCAGTAATGAGCAGTGAAATTCTCGGCGCGTGTCGTAACGGTTTATATGCAATACGTTCAACCAATATGCCGAGTAAAGCCGTCAACGCCATAGACAGTAACAGCGCAGGCAACAGCGGCAAATTTCCGATTGTGATAGCCGCGAAACCGATATACGCGCCGACCATATAAACGTCACCATGTGCGAAATTGATTAATTTTATAATGCCGTAAATCATTGTGTAGCCCAAGGCAATCAAGGCATAGATACTGCCCAGACTTACACCGTTTATCAACTGCTGAACGAGTTGATGCATAAAGTCCATAAAAAAACCTCCTCGAATATATTAATCAAGGAGATTATAACTTTTCGGCGCAATATTGTCACGCTTAACTTTGAATGCCGCATTCATTGAGATAATTACAAGTGGCTTCACAAACTCTTTGGGGCGTAATACTGTACATGCACGGCGGATGTTTTTTACCGCGCATACATGAACTGGAACCTGTTGCATACATACACGGGCTGCAAACTTCCGACACGATGTTTATATTCCTGTCATAACCAAAATAATCGACATTGCTGAAACCAAATAAGACAAGACATTTTGTTTCCAATGCCGTAGCCATATGAACGTAACCGCTTTCACAGCCGACAAGCAATAAGGCATTTGCCAAAAGGTATTTTGTCAACTCCAAATCATAACTTAACAAATGACGATCTGCATTTTCTATTTTAATATCACTTTCGCCGCCGACTTGGATTATTTCGACATCGGGGAATCGACGCCTTATCATCGACACGTACTCAACAAAATATTTTATAGGCCAAATCTTAGCTTTGAAAATTTTTTCTTTAACATTGCAGTCCGAATAAATTGCAATATACTTGTCTAATTTCAGTGCGTCGAATTTCGATTTATGTTCGGGCAGGAGCGGAAGAGTAATTTTATCGTCATAAATTGGCAATGCTCCGTCACAGCTAAGAAGTTCTATACTTTTCTTATTTACAATTCGTGAAGATACCATGTTATAAAAATCCGTGTAGATATTAACGCCGCTATAGTAAACATGTTTTTGATTATATTTTTGTACTTTCAAAATAGCTTTAAAAAGATTGGGTGACATGATTTTTAATCGGTCAGAGTTTATGTAATCGAAAAGTATGTAATGATTCCCATGAACCAACAAAGCCAAATCATATTTATTCTTAACGTCGTTGTATTTATGATTGCGTAGATAAATATTGTTTAAATTTTTGCTGTCGCAGTAAAAAGATTTTGCAAAAGCCATATGATTTTCCGTACCGCCAAAAATATCAATGACACAATCCGGCGCAAGCTCAATCAGAGCATTAAAAACTTTTTTTATCATTATTGCGTCGCCCAAGCCGTATATTATCGAAAAAGCTATGGAAATTTCGGGCGATTCAAACGCAAATTTTTTTCCGTTCATAAGAATCCTCCCATCAATCCAAAATATGTTTCAGATGAGTACAAGTGATTTTGCTGACAAGTTTCGGCGTGATACCTAGCATGCATAACGGTTCCTTTTCTTCACGCATGCATATATTTTCATTTTGGAAAAAAAATCGGCATGGGCTGCAAACTTCCGACGCGATATTTATATTCCTGTCGTAACCGAAATAATCTGCGCTACTCTGCCCGAACAAGACAACACATTTCGTGCCCAAAGCCGTCGCCAAATGAACGTAACCGCAATTATCGCCGACAACCAACAATGCATTCGCCAAAAGATATTTTGTCAGCTCCAAATCATCACTCAACAAATGACGGTTTACATTTTCTATCTTGACATCTTTTTCGCCGCCGATTTGAATTATTTCTACCTGCGGCAACATTTTTTTCATGCGCGATATATATTCCGTCAGATATTGCAGCGGCCATGTTTTTGCCTTTGGAGTTTTTTCGCCGGTCGTCATATCTGAATAAATCGCAATGTATTTGCCTAACTTCAGCGCGTCGAATTTTGATTTATATTCCGCCGAAAGTGAGATGTTTACTTTGTCGTCATGAATAGGCAATGCCCCGTTACACGAAAGGAAGGCAAAACAATTTTGTTTCAAAATGCCCGCCATCATCATATTGCGGAAGGCGGTACGATTATCCGCGCCGACATTGTAAACATTTTTCGTATTGTAATTATGAATGCCGACTATTGCATTAAAAAGTTTGGGCGATTTATTTTTCAAGGCGGCTTCATTAATATTTTGCAGAATAATAAAATGTGTCGAGTAAATCAGAATCGCCAAATCGTATTTCTTGGTTGTCTCTTTATATTGAGCGTCGTTAATCGAAATCAAATTCAAATTTGCGCTGTCGGAATAAACAGCTTTGGCAAATGTTTTGGCTCTTTCGTTTGGGCAAAAGATATCAATCATGCAGTCCGGAGCCAATTTAATCAGTGCATCGAAAACTTTTTTTCCTACTACGGCGTTATCCAATTCGGATGTTAACGAAAAGGCTATCGATATTTTATCCGACTCGAACGCCGATTTTTTTTCGGACATACAAAAAAACCTCCCTGAATGTTATCAAGGAGATTTTAATTTATTTTCGTGATAATGTCACGGATTATTTTCAGCCTTCGGGCGCAATTTTCGCACGGAGTGAGCGAACGCCGTCTTTTGTTTCGAGGACGACAATGCCCTTAATCGGGTTGTGAGTAGCGGCGTCCATTGTGATAACGCCCGTGCCTACCGGTAAATCTTTTATGCTCTCGATATTGGCACGAATCTTTTCGGAATCGGTACCGTCGCGCTCGATTGCGTTGATTAACATTTTTCCTGCATCATAGCCCAATGCCGCGAAGACATTCGGTTCGTTGTTGTATTCCTTTTTGTAAGCGTTGATGAACGGCTGAACTTCCGCATCGCCTTCAAAATAATGAGTGCAGAAGAAAGTATTATTGAGGGCTTCTTTGCCGGCTATATCGACAACCTTAGTGTCATCCCAACCGTCGGTGCCGAGAATTACGGAGTTGATACCCAATTCGCGCGCCTGTTTGACGATTTTGCCGACTTCCTCGTAATACGCGGGGACGAAGATAATTTCAGCGTTCGCCGTCTGCAATTTTGTCAACGCCGCTTTAAAGTCTTGGTCTTTCGCTAAGAAAGCTTCTTCCATCAAAACTTGTCCGCCGCCTGCCTCAAATTTTTCTTTGAAGATTTTGCCGAGGCTCTTTGAATAATCGGAGCTGGAATCAAGATAGAGGACTGCTGTCTTTGCGTTCAAATCTTTAAGAGCGAATTGCGCCATGACTTCGCTTTGCTGAGGATCTATGAAGCAACTGCGGAAGATATAGGGTTTAACATTACCGTTCTCGACTGTAACATCGGGATTGGTTGCCGCCGGAGCAATGACGGGGATTTTGTTATCGGTTGCCACTTGCGATTCGGCTATTACATTCGCCGTGACCGCAGGGCCTACCATTGCGATTATATTGTCGTCGGAAATTAATTTGGTTGCCGCGTTTACCGATTCGGCAGCATCTGATTTCGCATCTGCCTCGACGATTTTGATTTTCTTACCGTTGATGCCGCCTGCCTCGTTGACTTCCTTTATCGCCAACTTCAATCCGTTACTTGCATTGGAACCGTACTGTGCATGATTGCCCGTCAATTCAAAGTTTGCACCGACAACAATTTCATCGCCTGCGGGTTTATTACCGCTTTCGCCGCCGCAACCTGTCATTACCGCTCCTGCCATCAACGTTCCCATCATCAACGCGATTGCCTTCATTTTCTTACTGCCAAAAAACAATTTGATTCATCCTTCCCGTTAATCATTTCTCATGCCTAATTGATTCAGCATGCTTGCGGAATTCCGCCAATCTCTTTTTACTTTTACCCATAAGTCGAGAAAAACTTTTTCGCCCAACATCATTTCTATATCGGGGCGTGCCGCTGTCCCTATTGACCTCAACATCGCGCCGTTCTTCCCGATTATTATGCCCTTTTGCGATTCGCGTTCCACATATATTGTCGCGCGGATATATACTTTTCCCTTTTCCCTCTGCGCAAATTCGTCGACGTCGACCGCCACCGAATGCGGAATTTCTTCTTGCGTAGACTGCAATATTTTTTCACGTATCAGTTCCGCCGTTATCAAGCGTTCCGGCTGATCCGTTATCATATCTTCGGGATAATACGCCATACCTTCGGGCAGGTGTTTTTTTATTTCGCTTATCAGTTCCTCGACGTTATCGCCTTCACGCGCGCTTATCGGTACTATCGCCGCAAATTCCCGTCGTCTCGAATATTCTTCGATTATCGGCAACAGTTTTTCGCGCTCGAGCATATCGACTTTGTTTAACGCCAGTATCACGGGCACCGTCGTTGCCTTCAACCGTTCCAAAATATAGCGTTCGCCGCCACCGAATTTTTCCGTCGCGTCCGTCACGAAGACTATCACGTCGACTTCCTTTAACGTACCTTCCGCCGCCTCTAACATATACTCACCCAATTTATATTTAGGTTTGTGTATTCCGGGCGTATCAAGAAATATTATTTGCGCTTCTTCGTCCGTGAATATGCATCTTATTCGGCTACGTGTCGTCTGCGGTTTATCCGACATGATTGCTATTTTCTGCCCGATTATTTTATTGACCAGTGTCGATTTCCCTACGTTCGGACGCCCTATCACCGCCGCGAATCCTGTTTTATATCCCAATGTTTTTACCTCTGCTATTTTATCATTTTCCCCTACTCTTGGCAATAATCTTTAATCAAGGAAGTCTTTCAGTTTCTTCGACCGCGCAGGGTGGCGCAACTTCCTCAATGCCTTTGCCTCTATTTGTCTTATTCTTTCGCGCGTCACGTTGAAACTTTTGCCTACTTCCTCGAGCGTCCTCGCTCTACCGTCCTCCAAACCGAATCGCAACCGCAGTACATTTTTTTCGCGCTGCGTCAATGTTCCCAATACTTCTTCCAATTGTTCTTTCAACAGCATGAATGACGCTGCATCTGCAGGAGCCGGGGCATCTTGGTCTTCTATGAAATCGCCTAAATGTGAATCGTCTTCTTCGCCTACGGGCGTCTCTAATGATACGGGCTCTTGAGCTATCTTGCGAATCTCGCGAACTTTTTCCGCAGGTATTTCCATTTCTGCCGCTATCTCTTCGTCCGTCGGTTCACGTCCGTTTTTCTGCAACAGATTACGCGATACTCTGATTAACTTGTTTATCGTCTCCACCATATGCACCGGAATTCTTATCGTCCGCGCCTGATCTGCTATCGCTCTTGTTATCGCCTGTCTTATCCACCATGTCGCATACGTCGAAAATTTATAGCCTTTACGGTAGTCGAATTTTTCAACCGCCTTTATCAAACCCAAATTGCCTTCTTGTATCAAATCGAGAAACAACATTCCGCGCCCGACATATCTTTTGGCTATCGATACCACAAGACGCAAATTTGCTTCCGCCAATTGTTGTTGTGCCTCGGCATGTTCCGATTCTTTCGGCGATTCCATGCGCATTGCCAATTCTTTTTCCTGTTCGGCCGTCAACAAGGGTACTCGTCCGATTTCCTTCAGGTACATACGCACCGGATCGTCTATCGACACTACACCGTCAGACGAGATATCTATTTCTGAAGTCTTTCCGTCATCATCCGTCAAGCCCTCGTCATTGCCGCTGTCGTCTACTTCCATTCCGCTTGCGTATATCCTATTGCCGCCTACTCTTACTTCTTCATATTCCTGCCCGTTATCTTCTTCGTCTACTATCTTTATGTCTTTGCTTTCGCAAATACTCAATATCTCTTCTATTTCTTCGGCATCATTGGCTACGCCCAGATGTTGACTTATTCGCTCCAAATCACTCCAGGTTAAACGCCCGCCCTTGGTCTTGCTAAGTTCCACTATCGCGTTTACAACTTTTGCCGTCATCGGGTTGGTTGTTTTTATTGGAGTTGTTGCTTTTAGCGGTTTTGATTCTTTCTTACCTTTTACTTCAATTATACTTATTCCTTCATTGGTTAAGATAGATTTTATCTCTTTTATTTGTTCCGCCGTTACATTCGGGATTTTCTCTATTTCGCTTTGATAGATTTCTCCTTCCTTGCGACCTTTATCCAACAGCATTTTCAACATTCTTACTGTTTTCTTGTTTTCATCTGTCGCCATTTTATTGCCCCCCTTCGCTTTTTAACCTATCCATTTCTTTTTTTATTTGCAACGACTCTTTTATATAACTCATGTCTTCGGGTTTTTCCTTTGCCTTTTGCATTAAACTTTCATATCTTCCTTTTAACCATATACATCTTAGCGTATCTAATGAATCCTTAAACTCTTTTACTTCGCATTCGTTATTTATCATTGCTCGTGCTATTTTACTGCGTGCACCTTCGCTCAATTCTTCACTGTTCACATCGCGACTTTTATTTTTCTCTAACCACTCTATTATTTCCTGTTCTTCCGATGTAAACATTTCCGACGGTACCATCATTTTCACGTACTCTATTACTTCCCTATCCGATATCATCACTTGCAGTACCGTCATTTTCGCCATTTCCGTTTTACTTTCTTCGGCACGTACCTTTATCGCTTTTCTGCCCGTTCGCTCGTATCGATTCCATTCCCGGCGGACTGTTTCCTCATCCAATGTCAACGCCGCCGATATTTTCTGTTCATACTCATTACGCGTTATCGCATCATCTATTTTTTCCGTCATCGACATTATTTCGTTTAGTGCTCTGAGTTTTCCTTGTCGCGTTGTTATATCCGCTCGTTCCCTTACCTTCTTCAAATTATAATCCAATACGCTCTGAGCTCTGCTCATCAATTGCCGAAATTTTTCCGCGCCCTCTTTGCGAATATATTCATCGGGATCTTTACCCTCCGGCACACTGCTCACATACACTTCCGCTCCGCTTTTCCGCATTATCGGTATCGCGCGCTCCGTCGCCTTTTGTCCCGCGCCGTCACTGTCGTAGCATATTATTATTTTATCCGTGTACTTCCTCAACTGCTGCGCATGATCGCTCGTCAAGGCCGTACCCAATGTTGCCACTACATTTTTTATCCCTTTACTCTGCAGACTTATCGCGTCCATGTATCCTTCTACCATTATCGCCGCGCCCGATTTCCTTATCGCATTCTTGGCTTTATCCAATCCGTACAGTGTTCTTCTCTTATTGAATATTTCCGTCTCCGCCGTATTCAGATACTTCGGTTCGCCTTCCCCTATTACTCTGCCGCCGAATCCTAAAACTTGTCCGTACTCATCTCTTATCGGTATCATCAATCTGCCGCGGAAGACGTCGTAGTAACCCGTGCCGCTCTTTCTCTTTATCACCAAGCCCGCACGCGTCAATTCTTCGCCGCTGTAGTCTTTTAACTCCTTTTGCAATCCTTCCCATTCTTCGGGCGCGTAACCTAATCCGTATTCTTTGATTTCTTCAGCCCCGAGTCCTCTGCCCTCTAAATATTTCCTGCATTCATATCCTTGCTTCGTTGTCAGTAAACATTTCTGATAATATTCCTGCGCCGACTCGTTCGCCTTCAGTAAATTATTTTCCTTTTTACTTCCTTCCCTCTTTATTCCCAGACGTTCCGCCAATACATTTATCGCTTCGCCGTAACTTATCCCCTCTATCAGCGACACGAACTTTATGACGTTCCCGCCTGCTCCGCAACCAAAGCAATAAAAAAATCCTTTATCGGCACTTACGCACAATGACGCCGTCTTTTCTTTGTGGAACGGACATACGCCCCAATATCTGTTACTCTTTTGCGTCAGACTTATATAGCCCGATATTACCGCGTAGATATCCGCCTGCTCCAATACTTTTTCCGCCATATCGTACGCCATTGCCTTTCGCTCCCTTTTATTCTACCTTTTATTTCTCGTTCCTGCCTTGATAAAAAAATCCGACTCAATGGTCGGATATTACTCTTTATAATTCGGATAACATTTTATCGCGTAATGCTTTCACAGGTTCATATTCACTCATATAATCGCCTGCTTCTTTGTGCCGTAATTTCTCGGTCATTTCCGCCAGCGGCTTATACAGCGGTGTCAACGCTAAATTTCCAACTACACCCTTGAGTGCGTGTGCCTCCTCGAATGCTCCCTCAAAATCTCCCGTCGCTAATTTATCCGCCAGTTTATCGAATGACGCATTCTTTAAGCCCATGCCTATCATTCGCATGTAAAATTTTTCGTTGTTCATGCATCGACCGAGTCCCTCTTTGGTATTCACTCCGTACTCTTCTAATTTCTCTATCGTTAACATTTTTTCGCCCTCCATTCCTCCGCCATTATACTACTTTTCTTTCCTCAACACAATATTTGATACAAAAAAAGAGACCCCGATTTATTCGAGGTCTCAAAGTTTTTATCCGGGCTTTTCAGCCCTATTTGTTAAGCTAAGCTTTTATTTCCGTGTTCGCAAGAGCTATCGACTTACTGTTGGTCCCATTCCTTGGTCTCGTGGTTCGCCTTGTAGCTCGTGCCGTCGTTCAGGTTGTACGTGACATCTTCGTCGCCGCTCACATTCAGTTTCGAGCCGTCCGTCAACTCTATCGTTACGCCGCTGCTCGTGATGTTCGTGGTCGAAATTTGATCCAGACCTACCATGATGTTGATGTCGTCGCCGTCGTTCAAATCGGTGATGCGGTCTGTACCGTTCTGTACGTCGAAGAAGAATGCATTGTAGCCTTCGCCGCCCGTCAACGTATCATTGGTGTTGCCGTAACCGCCGAACAAGCTGTTGGAGCCCGTACCGCCGATTATCAAGTTGTCATTCTCGTTACCTACCAATGTGTTGTTGCCGTTCGCTTCGCTAGCATCCAACGCTACGATGCCATTGATGTACGTCGTGCCTTCTTCTGCACCCATATTGATGAAGACATCGCCCATGTCGCTGCCGACGTTGACCGTGCTGTTCTTGCCGTTACCAACATAGCAGGTCGTGTAACCGTCGTATTCGAGTTCTTTGGCGACTTGAGCTATGACACCGTTTACTGCCATGTGTTCGCCAACCGCATCTTCGACTGTAAGAACATCCGCCGCACTGTTGTTGAAGCCAATCAATACGTCGTTGTCCTTTATCGTTACGCTCGTTACCGAGTTCGAAGGCGATATCACTATGCTGTCGCTGATGTCGTCGCCGGAAGAGGTCATGAAGTCAAAGTTGCTGATTGTGTCTTTGCCGTAGCCTGCCGCATGGTAGAACGCCGTGCCTGCTGTTTTATCCGAATCCGTGTTACCGACCAAGACATCATTGCCCTTGCCGGACATAATCAATCCGCCGCCGCTACCTGCGATTAACGTGTTCTCAACGTCATCGGCACCGATAAGAGTGGAGCTGACTGCGCCGCCTTCGACTGCCGTCACACCGGACAAGTACGCATCATTGCCACCTATATTCGCCGCGTTGTTGTTCAAGTCGACTACTACATCATCCGTGTATTCGATGAAGGAGAGCGCTTCTGCGAAGAAGGCATCTGCTTCATTTTCGTCGGTGACCGCCAAGCCTTTGCCCGCTTGCGCTACTGCTGCTTTGTAAGTCTCATCGCCGTAGGACAGTTTCAATTCGTAGCCGCCGTCTGCGTTCAGCGGATTGCTGCTGTTGATTACCGCATCGGTGGGCTCGATACCCGCGAATACTACGCTTGCATCGCCCGTGCCCATCGATACGCCCGACGCACCCGCCGTAAACTCAAGCGAATTGACATTGCTTAATTCAACAACATCATTTTCTTTATCGTAGCCGGTGCTGAAGTTGTGAACTTCGGTGACGCCTTCGGTTGTGCCTGCTACTACCGTGGCTGCTTCGTCGCGCAATGCTTCAGGCGTGATGTAAACTTCGTTCGTACCGCCGCCTGCTTCTGCTACGTCGCCTTCGCCGATTAACAACGTATCATTGCCGCTGCCGCCCGTCAACGTGCTGCCGCTGCTCTTCTGCGTGTCGTTCGTCGTTTCGGCGTAATTGCCTTTCAAGACATAATCTTCATCTTCAGCGCTGACGTCTATCATGCCGCCGTCGGTGTGCGTGAATCCGACTTTCTGTTTGTCGCCTTCCGCATCTATCAACGTCGCTACAGTGAAGCCTTCTTCGGTTGCGTCTGCGTCGAATGTTACTTCTGCGCCGCCGTCGCTCAACGTCATATTACCGTCGCCGAACTTGATTTTGTCGTTCTTGACTGCGTTGGCTATGTCGTTGTACTTGTAGGTCTTGATTGCCGTTGTGTCGTCATCGTAGTTTTCGAGTTCGACCGTGCCGCTTACAGGTACTACAGTTGTCGTGCCGTTGGCTACATCGAGTGTGACATCTGCGTCGTTTCTCACTACTACACTGTCGCCCAGGCCGCCGCCGTTCGTGACCGCCGCATCACCCTCTATCAACGCAAGCGCTTTATTGCCTTCCAAGACAATTTCTTCGCCATCTTCGGTAGAATGCACTGTATTTGTCTCATCGCCGAAGATTTGTGCTGCCGGTGTGGTTTCTCTTATCGGCATGTCGTTGCCGTCCGGCGTGTAGACGCCGTCTTCGTTGATTGCGAATACTTGATTATCTTCTTCTGCCGTGACCGCTTCGCCGTTGATCGTGTAGTCGTCTGCCGTGCCGATTGTTACCATTGCATCTTCCGGCATTACCAGATTGTTTTCGCCTACCAAGCTTGCGCCGTCTTCGCTCAGCGTGTATTCTACGCCGTCAACCGTTGCCGTACCCTCGGGCAATTCAACTGTTGCATTTTCGATGTCGCCGCCTACGCTCTGATTTGCCGACAAGCCGCTTATCGCAGTGATTTCTTCGCCGTCGGTGGTTATCGCCATGCCGTCGGGATTGCTCATCTCTACTTCTTTGCCGTTCAGCGCGATATCGTCGTCGGTTGTCTCTACCGTGCCGCTCATCGAAATATTATCTACGTCGCTGCTGTCGTCGGTTGTGAAGGTTGCGCCCGTATCATCAGCACTGTCAATGGAGTAAACTTCATCGCCGAATGTGAACACGCCATCGCCGTCCGTAGCCAAGCTCATGCCTTCGGCCGATACTACCGTCGCGCCGTTACTCAAACCGCTTGCGCTTATTGCCGATGTACCTGCTACTACTACATCGACTCCGTCCTCGTCGCCAAGGATTGAGATTGCGCTGCCGTTGATTGTGCCTTCGCTGACATCGTTTACTACTGCGTCGTCCAGACCGCTGATCATGCCGCTGAGGCCGTTGACTTCGCTGACGCCGTTTTCGTCCACTCCCAATTCGATTGCATTGTCGGTGGTGATGGTGTCGCCGTTGATGTCAAGCGCGGTAGCGGATTGACCCAAAGTAATTGTGGCTTCGCCCGCTGTCGAGATTCCGGCAATTTCGCCGTCGGCTGTCGCTACCGTCATATCGGCTGTCGTTCCGATTTCTGCGCCGTTAACCGTGTAGTCGCCTGCTGCTGCCGCAATGTTGCCTTCGTCGTCGATTGTTACTTCGCCGCCGTCTACTGTGTAGTCATCGCCGTTGACGTTCAGACCGTCACTGAAGTCGCCGCTGATTGTTTCAACGCCGCTGGCCGCAACGATTGTGCTGTCTTCAACGGTGTAGGCTGTGCCGACATTTGCTGTGTAGGTCTTGTCAACCGTGACCGTGCCTTCTTCGTCGGTGTTGATTGTTCCGTTGACCAAGCCTGCGATTGTCGCGTTGCTGATTTCGTTGAGTGAAGTGATATCATCGTCGGTTACGTCGATGCCGTAGCTGGTGTCGCCCGTGACTGTTACTGTTTCTTCGCCGATGGATATCGGTGCAGTGCCTTCAACGCCAACCGAAGCCACACCTTCAAGTCCGATTGCAGCCGAGCCGCTTGCATTGACTGTGTAGTCGCTGTCGGCGGTTACGGTCAAAGTTGCGGTTTCGTCGCCTGCGGTTACTTGCAACGGCAATTCGGCGTAGTCACTCGCAAGTTTGATATCGGCATCCGTCAAGCTTATTCCGGCAGGTTTGGAAACGGATTCGTTTTCTGCGTCAATGGTGTAAACGCCTGCAGAGTCTCTGGAGAGTCTGCCGTAGATAACCGTCGGATTGTCTTTATCATCAACCAAAGCGCAATCTGTGCCGGGTTCCAAAGTGCCGCTGCTGATACCGAGAATGCTTGTGCCGCCAACCAACGTTGCTGTCCAGTAATCGACTACCGTCAAATCGCTGACCGCAATGCCGTCTTCGTAACTGGTGTTCCAGAGATAGTTATCGCTTCCACGACGCAAGCCGATTGCCGTCATGGTGTATTCTACGCCGTTAACGGTGAATGTGTCGCCCTCTTCTGCGATTTCGCTGATTGTAGCTGCACCATCTTCGTCTACGGTCAAAGTAATCGTGCCGGTGGTGGTGGTTACCACATCGTCATTCGTTGTCGTTACGGTGTTGCCTTCGCTTACGGTGACCGAACCGAGTGTCAAGGTGCTTGCATCCGCTGTGGTGGATACTGTGATGTCGCTCGTTGCCTCATATACGGTGTCATTGATGGTTACGGTTTTGCCGCTTTCCACTGTCAAGTCGATTGCAAAGTCAACGGTATAATCAGAGCCGTCAACAGTGATGTTACCGCGTTGTGTGGTGGGCACTGTCAATGCGTCATAGACTGCAACATTTTCGGTTACGTCGGCTGCTGCGATAACGCCGTCGGTAGGTGCGATATACAGTGTGCCTTCGGCTTCCGCCAAATCAGCAACAGTAATCGTGCTCTTGAATTCGGTATAGATGTAATTCTTTCCGTCTTCTTCGGTCGTCAAGCCACAATCGCTCTGGGTGTATTCGGTGTCGTTGTAGGTGAAGACATCTTCTGTCGCTACGCCGGACAAGGTCGTTATGGTACCGTCTGCAGCCGTGACTACAATACCTTTTGAGGCAGTGGTTACGGATACGGTGTTGGCGTTTTCGCTACTGTCGGTGACCGTCGTGTAGGTTTCGCCGTCCAAAGTGACTGCGCCGTTGTAAAGCGTGCTGGTCTTGCCGTCTTCCGCCGCACTGATAACAACTTCATCTGCTGCATTGTAAGCGACAGTGTTAACGGTGAGTTCGCCTGCGCCCGTAACTTTGGTAGCAAAGTCTGTGGTTATCGTTGCGTCTTCGCTAACGTTGACATTGGTGATGTACTCGCTGATTTCGCCGGTGAAAGCGTTATAGGTTGCGAGCTTGATTGCACCGTCGGTTACGGTTACGGTTGCGATTTGCTGCTTGGGTGTGGTCTTGTCGTCGAGGACGATAACCGAAGTGCCGGTGATGCCCGTGAGGTCGAGAATGCCGTCTTCAGGTGCGACATATTCGACGCCTGCGAAATCATCCAACTTGCTGAGAGTGATGCTGCTTGCACCTGCAAACACAGTATCAACTTCGCCTGCGCTGTTCATGAGACCGAAGTCGGATTGCGTGTAGGTTTCGCCGTTGTAAGTGAAGGATTCGCCGGCCTCAAGTCCGTCAACGACAGTCAAGGTGCCGTCAACAGCGGTAACAACCATATCGGAGCTTTCGCCCGCAATGACTGTGCCGCTTTCGCTGCCGATTACGCTTGCGCCGCCTTCGAGTACGACATTGCCTGCGAAGAGCGCTGCACTTTCTTCATCTGCTGCGATAGTGACTGCGCCCGAAGGAGCAAATGCAACGGAGTTGACTGTAACTGCGTCGGCTTCGGTAACGATGTTGGTAGCAAAGTCGGTAGTCAATTCGGTTGTCTTTGTGTTTACTTCAACGGTCGTAATTGCGCTTGCACCCTCGACACTCGACAAACCGATTACGCCTTTTGCAATCGTTACTTCAGCAAGTTTGGTGGTCGGCTTGCTTACGCTGTCGAATACCGCATAAGTGGCGTCATCCTGATCCAAATCGAGAACGCCTGCGCTCGGAGCGAGGATTGCGTTTTCTGCCTTGTCATCCAACGTGAGGACGCCGTCGGCATAACCTTTAACAACTTGCGTGCCATCGGTTGTGTTAATCAGATAATCACCGCTACGTGTGTAAACATCGCTGCCAATAGTGAAGGATTCGCCGTTGTCGATATCGGTTACGGAAACCGCGGAGCCGTCCACATCAACGGCAACAGATTCACCGACTATAGTGTAGCTACCTGCAACAATTGTTCCGTCGCTGAAGAGTGCGCCGTCAGTCAAGGAAATCTCATCAGCAGCCGTGACGGAAGCGATTGTGCCGTTTGCGTCAACTGCGAATGATTTGTTATTATCTTCGGTTACGGTGAAGGTTGCATCTACTGCGCTGAAGGTAGGATCTATTGTTCCGGAAATTGTTGCGGCAGTTCCGGCAACGGTAACGGAGGTAAGAGTAGCGTTTTCGCTTGCAGTGAATACGTCGGAAGCGATTGTGCCGTAGTTCTTCGCATCTTTGAGGTTGGAAATATCAGCGACAACGCCGTCGGCAGTGGTGGTGTCGATTGTGAGTGCGCCGCTCGTTACGGTAACGATTGTTGTAAAGTCGTCGCCTGCGAGAGTTGCGGCAGTGAATGTGCTTGCACTGCCAAGGAGGATGGACGCGCCGCCTTTGACCAGACCGATATTGCTCTTCTGATATTCGGTTGTGTCAACCTTGAAGACTTCGCCTGCGTCGACATCGGATACCGCGGATAATGAGCCGTTAGCTGCGGCAGCATTGATAGTGCCCGTGGTAGCTGCAATGGTGGCATCGGAGATTACAACGTCTTTGGTCGCTGCCAAAGCAACGGTGCCGTTATAGAGCGTGGAGCTTTCTGCCGTCGTCTTGACGGTGAGGCCTTTTTCTGTTGCGTCGTAGTCTTGAGTGTTAACAGTGATTGCCTCGGTGGAATCGGTCGTGACAAAGGTTTCGAAGTCGATTGAAGCATTCGTGACGGTATCTGCCAAAGAGATGGTAGCGATATCTGTTGCAGGTGTTGCACCAGTTGCGGTTGTGAATGTTACTGCTGCGCTGTCGATGGTTACAGAACCGAGATTGCCGGTCGGGCTGCTTGCGTCGCTATAGACCAGGTAAGTGTCTGCCGCAAGTGTCGACAAGTCAAGTGCGCCTTCGGTGGGAGCGATGATATCGGTTGTGTCGTCTTCGCCCAAAGTGAGAGTGCCTTCCGAGAAGGAATCGCCAACCTGAGCGATAGCCTTGTCGTCTTCCATGACGAAGAGATTGCCGTTAATCATCTTGTAAGTGGTGGCGTCAACAGTGAAGGATTCGCCGTTTGCGATATCGGTTACGGAAACTGCAGTGCCGTTCACACTAACGGCAACGTCAGCACCGACTATGGAGTATCCGCCTGCAACGATTGTTCCGTCGCTGAAGAGTGCGCCGTCAGTCAAGTTCACAGTATCGGCCGATTTAACGGTAGCGACCTCGGAGGAAGCGTCAACCGCGAAAGTATCGGTGTCGGTAACGGTGAAGGTTGCGCCGTCTGCGCTCAAGGTTGCGTCATTTGCCGGCAAAGTAGCGACAACGCCGTCAACGGTAATAGAGGTAAGAGTATCGGTGCCTGCAGTGAATACGTCGGAAGCGAGTGAACCGTAGTTCTTCGCATCTTTGAGGTTGGAAATATCAGCGACAACGCCTGCGGCAGTACCGTCGATTGTGAGTGCGCCGCTCGTTACGGTAACGATTGTTGTAAAGTCGTCGCCTGTGAGAGTTGCGGCAGTGAATTCGGTAGCCTCACCAAGGAGGATGGACGCGCCGCCTTTAACCAGACCGATATTGCTATTCTGATATTCGGTTGTGTCAACCTTGAAGGCTTCGCCTGCGTCGACACCGGATACGGAAGCAAATTTGCTGTCGGCAGCAGAGACAGTGATATCGCCCGTAACAGCTGTAACGGTTGCGTCGATTACAACGTCTTTGGTCGCTGCCAAAACAACGGTGCCGTCCTTGAGTTTGGAAGCAGTGCCGTCGGAAGTAACGGTGATGCCTGCGGTAGCTGCGGTGTAGTCTTCGCCGTTAATCTTGATTTCCTTGAGGGAATTGGTCATGACATCGGTTACGAAGTCGATTGAAGCGTTAGAGACCTTAGATGCCAAAGAGATGGAAGCGATAGCGTCTGCAGCTTTCACAGTATCTTCGGCGTCGAATGTTACTGCTGTGCTGCTGATGGTTACAGAGCCGAGATTGTCGGTCGGGCTGCTTGCGTCGCTATAGACCAAATAAGTGTTTGCCGCAAGTGTCGACAAGTCAAGTAGTGCGTCGTCGGTGGGAGCGATGATAGAGGTTAATTCGTCATCGCCCAAGGTGAGAGCACTTTCAGAGAAGTTTGTTACCTGAGCTTCAGCTTTTCCGTCTTCGTCCATGACAAAGAGCTTGTCGCCGAAAATTGTGTAGGTGGTAGTGCCGTCGGAGGTGGTTACGTTAAAGCTTTCGCCTTTTTTGTCGAGATCGCCGACAGTTACTTTATTATTGTCCACGGAAAGAGTTACTTCGGTGGTAGCACCCACTGCGCTTACCGTGTAAATTTTACCTGCAGCAATTGTCTGATTGTCTACGCCTTGGAGGCTGAGAACACCTGCCGTCAAGTTGACTTCTGTTGCATCGGCGATATATGCGCCTGTGTTTGCGTCGGTTACGCTGTACGCGTCGTAGTTTACTGTGAATACCGCGCCCGATTTGTCCGCCGTGACAGACACACCGGACATGCCGTTAATGGCAGCCGCTCCATCAATGGAGACGTAAATGCCCGTGGGAGTAGTTCCGTTAGCAATGGTGTCAACGCTGTTAGCGGTAAGAGTAGCATATTTAGCTTTGAAGTCGGAGCCAACAACAACGCCTTCACTACCGTCGATTGTGACAATGCCACTGCTTATGGTTGTATACTTGTCGCCTGCCTTGAGGTCTGTCGAAGTGATTGTTCCGTCTGCGGAAGCTACAGTAGTCCAAATTAAGGAATCGGAGACAAGACCTGCCGCGGTTATGGTGTAGTTCGTGCCGCCATAGCTGAAGACATCTTTCTCGGTAGAATCCAAAGCGCCGATTGTTGCCTTATTGCCACTTGCCTCGACGACAACGCCATCACCTGAAACGAAGTTGATGTTATTTTGCGCTGCATAAATGGTGGGTGTAGCGGAAGCGAGACTGACTTTGCCGCCCGTCAAGGTGACAACATCACTCTCAATGCCAGTGATAACTGCGCCGCCTTCTGCGTCTTTCACTGTGAAGTCTTTGTCGTCTGTTGTGAATTGTGCGCCCGAGGCCGTAGCATAAATGCCGAATTTACCGCCGTCAGCTACGGATACGTTGTAGCCACTAGTGTCGTCGCCCTTAATCGTGCCGTAGTTTATTTCTCCGGTGCTGTCGGTTACAACCCACGGAGTTGTGCCATCACTAGGCGGAATAGTTACGTTGCTTGTCTCGGAACTAAGCGTAATCATACTCATCCACTTGTTACCTCCTAATTCGGAAACGGCAACAGCGTTGTCATCTCCGATAATTAATAATTTGTTATCATCTTTAATGAGATTATTACCTTTTACGGTGTAAGTTGTGTCGTTAACGATAATTTGTTCGTCTGAATTGTCGAGACCGCCGATAGTTGCTTCCGTGCCGTCTACGTTGACAGTTACGTCAGGGTTAGTACCTGCAACGGCGATAACAGATTCATTTGCGCTGATTGTCTGTGTGGTGTTGGCCAGCTCTATAGCACCTGCGGACTGATAGATAGTGAGATTTTCGCCCGTGAGAGACGCCGCGTCGTTATTGTTGAGCGTGAATGCTGCGCTTTCTCCGACATAGAATACTGCCTCGGATTTTGCCGCGGTAATGGTGACACTGTCGAAACCTGCGCCGAAAGCAACAGCAGAAATGCCTGCTGCGGTTACTGCACTGAAACCGCCGGTTGCGTTAAGCGTATCCAAGGAATATCCGCCGCTGATTGTGTTCACATTGCCGTAAATCGTCGCCAAATCGTTGCTGAGGACAACAGCAGGAACGATAGACGAAGGAAGTGTGATTGCGCCGTCGGTAATTGTGATGTAGCTACTTGCGCTGCCGAGGCTATCAGCGGAAAGTGTTGCGGTTTCCTTGCTGATAAGAACAGTTTTATCAGAGACAAAACCTGCCGCGGTTACGGTGTAGTTCGTGCCGTCAACGTTAACGACTTCTTTTTCCTCGAGACCTTGAATAATTTCTTCGGTGCCGCTGATTGTAACAGCAACTCCGCCGTTGACTGCGCTGATAGAGTGTTGTACGTTTTCGCCTTCGGCGGTTCCTGCATAAACTGTCTGCGGATTGTCATAAGAGAGTGTCTCGATACCTGCAGTCAAAGTTACGTTGGTCGCGCTGATTGATGCACCTTCTGCAACGTCGTTGACAGTGAAGGAAAGTGAACCGGTTGTGAATTGTGCGCCCGAGTTGGTTACATTGTAAGTCAAGTCGGTATTTGCGGTTACCGTGTAAGCAGTGCCGTCGGAAGCAACCGTAGCGAGAATAGCGGAATAACCTGCGTTTACAAGGCGTTCGGCCGCGCTGAGAGTTACTTTGTTGTCAGTACCGACTGTATCGGTGAGTACCCAACCATCGGTAGCAACGATTGTGGAAACAGCAACTGCACTGTCTTGGAGATTATCGAAGATTAACAAGCTGTCTTTGTTCATCAAGCCGATTTTTTCAACGGTGTAGCTAATGCCTGCAACATTGAACATATCATCGGTTTCGAGTGCGCCGATTGTTGCGTCTTTGCCTTCGGCATAGAGAGTTGCGTCGCCGTCGGTCATTGCGATTTTATTGTTGTTCGCCGCGGTAATCGTCTGAGCATTAGTGTTGTTGAGCGAAACTGTGCCTGCAGTCAAACTGATTTGACTGGTCTCGGTGATGTATGCGCCGTTTGCATTGTCGGTGACAACAACTTTGCCGTCTGCATCATCGATAAGGGTAAATGTTGCGCCGGAAAGTGTCGCGCTGATTCCTGCCGCAGCAACGTTGTTGAGAGTTACGGGCGAACCTTTATCATCGATAAGAACAGTTGTAAGAGAAGCATTATCCGCAGCGATTGTGTCGAATACGTAACCGCTTCCGTCGGCTGCCAAAGTGCCGTAAGTGGTCTTGAAGTCGGAAGAGACAACAACCCACGGAGAATCACCCTTAGTTGTGGCGGTGCCTGCGATAGTTAATGCTGCAGCTGCGCTGTCAACGGTGATGTAGTTATAGCCGCTGCCGAGGCTTGCCGCGTCTACTGTGCCGCTGACGGATTCAACGCCAAGAAGAATCTTATCGGAGGAGACAAGACCTGCCGCGGTTACGGTGTAGCTAACGCCGCCGAAGTTGAAGACATCATTTCCGTCCAAAGCTCCGATAGTAACCTTGCTGCCCTCCGCTGTGAGGCTGATACCGTTGCCGCTGACATTGACGAGATCTTTTTCGTTTGCGTGAATGGTGGTGATGGTATCTGTGCCGCCGAGTGAAACATTACCGCTCTCCAAGCTGACAACGCCTTCGTCCATATCGGTGAAGGTTGCGCCGTCTACACTGTCAGTCACGCCGAATGCTTTATCATCGGTAGTGAATTTTGCGCCTGACAAAGTTGCATGGTAGCCGTTGAATTTAGCATCACCGCCTATGGTTACGCCGTAAGCATCGTTGGCGGTTGCACCGACAGTAGCCAGAACAGAAGCATACTTGGTATCAACGATAAGAGTAGGCGCTTCGCCTTCTTTAGCGCCGGCCAAAGTCAAATAGCTCGTGCTTAAATTGTCGATGGTGTCGGTGGCCGACCAGTTATCACCGAACAAATCAGCTACAGCAACTGCACCGTTACTGAAACCGCCGGAAGTGAGGAGGCTGGTGCCGTCCATCAAGCCAACGCCTTTGAGAGTGTAAGTGCCGTCGAGATTATTGTTGATATCAGCTGCATGGAATACTTCGCCGGTATCAATGCCGCCGATAGTAACAGCATTGCCGTCGGTGGTAAGAGTTGCTTCGGATCTACCGCTGGTTGCTTTCTCCAAAATGTCGACTTTGTAATCGCCCGAAGAAATTGTCTGCGCATTGTCGCTGTTGAGCGAGACCGTGCCGGCCGTCAAGCTGACATTTTCTGCACCGGCGATATAAGCGCCTGTATCTGCGTCGGTTACCGTGTAAGCTGTATCGTCTGTTGTGAATTTTGCATCGGATTTGTCCGCCGTGACTGCCACATTAGCCATGTTGTTGATGCTAGCAGTATCGGCAGAAACATAAATGCCTTTGAGGCTGCCTGTTCCGTTGGCAATGGTGTCAATGGCGTTGGCTGAAAGAGTGCCGTAGAGTGTAGCAAATTTGGTGCCGTCAATGATGACGCCCGTGGTAGATCCGTCGATTGTGACAACCTCGTCAGTTCCAACTGTTACAAGGCTGGCACCGCTGCCCAAACTTTCCACATCAACTGTCTGGCTGGTTGCAACGTCGAGCAAGATTTTATCGCCGCCGACAAGACCTGCCGCGGTTACGGTGTAAGTTGTGTCGCCATAGGTGAAGGTTTCGCCGATTTCGCCGAGACCGCTGATTGTGGCCTTCTTACCTTTTGCCGTAGCTTCAACAACAATGCCGTCGGTACCTTTAGTGCCGTATGTGATTTCTCCATTCTCAAGGCTAAGTGTTGTTTTGTCATTGTTGCCGAGTGAAACTTTGCCGCTTGCCAAGCTGACAGCGCCTTCGTCCACTTCTTCAAAGGTTGCGCCGTCTGCATTGTCGGTTACTGTGAAGCTGGTGTCGTCCGTGGAGAACTGCACGCTCGAGTTCGTCGCTGCATAGCCGTAAGCATGATTTGTGTCTTCGATTATCGTGTAAGCATCGCCGTTTGTGCTGACTGTTGCATAGAGAGTACTATAAGCGGAATCGGCAATACGAGTGTAATCGGAGGACAAAGTTACGTATTTGTCTGCGGAATCGGAAGCAACCGTATCGACCTTCGCCCAACCTGACGTAGTTAACGTAACCTTGGAAACCGCAACTGCGTTGTCGTCGAGTGCGTCTGCTGTGAGAAGGCTTTCGTCTTTCATCAAGCCGATACCTTTGACGCTGTAGTCAGCACTTGCAATGTTGACGATTTCACCTGTGGAGAGACCGCCGATTGTTGCGTCTGTGGTGCTTGCGGAAATGGTTGCGTTGCCTTCGGTCATCGCGATGTTATTGCTTGCCGCGTTGACGATTTTGGTCGAGCTGTCAACCGAGACAACACCCGCGCTCAAAGTGATTGCGTCTGCATCTTTAACATAAGCGCCGTTAGCATTGTCGGTTACCGTGTAAGCTGTATCGGTTGTTTTGAATACTGCGCCCGAAGTTTGGAGCGTAACCTCTGCGCTTGCCATGTTGTTGATGCCAAAAGCATTCTTGACAGAATTAGAAACATAAATACCTGCAAGGGTGCCTGTTCCGTTGGCAATGGTGTTAATGGCGTCGGCTGAAAGACTGCCGTAAAGTGTAGCAAATTTGGTGCCGTCAATGATGACGCCCGATTTAGACCCGTCGATTGTGACAACCGCATTTGCGCTGTCAACGGTGATATAGTCGTCGCCGGCGGTGCCCAGGTCTGTAATTGCAACTGTTTTGCTGGTTGCAACGTCACGCAAGATTTTATCGCCGCCGACAAGACCTGCCGCGGTTACGGTGTAGTTAATGCCGTTGTAGCTGAAGATTTCGCCGTCGTCCAAATCGCCGATTGTTGTGTTGGTTGCGTCGATGACAATATCACTGCTGCTGATGATATCTGTGCCGCCTACGTTAACTGTTGCGCCGCCGCTGATTGAGACAACACCTGCAGTCAAGCTGATAGCCTTATCAAGATCGGTGAAGGTTGCGCCGTCTGATGCGTCGGTTACTTTGAATTCTTTATCATCGGTAGTGAATTTCGCGCCCGATTGGGTAGCATAGTAGCCGAACTCAGCGGAATCCTCTGCGGTTACTTCATATGCAGAATCTGATGACGTGCTGATTGTTGCCAAAAGGGCACTGTAAGCAGAATCAGCAATCAATTCGGCATTGCCCAAGGTTACATAATTGGAATTAGTGTTGTTAACGGTATCGACAGCCGCCCAACCTGTTGTAGTATCAGTAACTTTAGCCAAATCGACAGCAGCGTCCTCTTTGATTTCGTCGGCTGTGAGGAGGCTGGTTTCGTTCATCAAGCCGATGCCTTTGACGGTGTAATTTGAGCCGTTGACGTAAATGACTTCGTCGGGGGTATCGAGACCGCCGACAGTGGCATCACTGCCGCTTACGGAAAGAGTTACTTTGGTGGAAGTACCCACTGCGCTTACCGAATAAGTACCTGCGGTAACAGTCTGGCTGTCTCCGCCTTCGAGGCTGAGAACACCTGTCTTCAAGCTGACTTCTGTTGCATCGGCGATATGCGCGCCCGTGGCTGCATCGGTTACGCTGTAATCGTCGTCATCTGTCGTGAATTTTGCGCCGGAAGAAGCTGCCGTAACAGACACATTGGCCATGTTTTTAATTGCAGCCTCTTCAGTAATAGCGACGTAAATGCCCGTGGGAGTGGCTGTTGCATTTTCAAGGGAATTGACACCGTTAGCGGTAAGAGAAGCATAGCTGGCAGTGAAATCGGATTCAACAACAACGCCTTCGCTACCGTTGATTGTGACAATGCCACCGGTTATTGTTGTATACTTGTCGCCTTTACCGAGACTTGCGGCAGCAACAGAACCAACGGAAGCAGTTACACCGGTCAAAATTTTGGTGTCGGAGACAAGACCTGCCGCGGTTACGGTGTAGTTCGTGTCGGCATAGCTAAAGACTTCGTCTTCGTCGAGACCGCTGAATGTAATGTTGTTGTCGGTGTCAACGGAAACCTTAATACCGTTGTTACCGCTGACATAATACATGTCATTAGTGCCGGCATGAATGGTGGGTTTGTTGATCGTCGTAAGATTGACCTGACCTGCCGTCAAGCTGACAACATTATCAATGTTGCTGATAACTGCGCCGGTAGCTTTGTCTTCTACTGTGAAGTCTTGGTCGTCTGTTGTGAATGTCGCGCCCGAGTTTTTACCATAAATATTAATTTGTCCGGCAGCAGTAGACTCCAAGCTTACGTTGTACTTATCGCCATCCGCACTTTGTATTGTAGCGTAATGACTTTCAACATTCTGGTCGGTTACAATCCACGGGCTTGATTCAGTCGAAGGCGGAATTGAAACGGTGCCGTTAACAGCACTTAGAGTAACATAACTCATCCACTTGTTACCTCCTAATTCGGAAACGGCAACAGCGTCGTCATCTCCGATGATTAATAATTTGCTACCCTCTCTAATGAGGTGGTCACCTTTTACGGTGTAAGCTGTATCGCCAACGATAATTTGTTCGTTTGAATTATCGAGGCCACCGATTGTTGCCTCCGTGTCGTCTACGTTGATAGTTACGTCGGTAGTACCTGCAACGGCGATAACAGATCCATTTGCGTTAATTGTCTGTGTGGTGTTGGCCAGCTCTATAGCACCTGCGGACTGATAGATAGTGAGACTGTCGCCCGTAAGAGATGCCGCAGTATTATTGTTGAGCGTAAATGCACTGTCTTCCTTGACAAAGAATACTGCCTCGGATTTTGCCGCGGTAATGGTGACACTGTCGAAACCTTCGCCGAAAGCAACCGCGCTAACAGCTGTGTCTGCGGTTACGGAAGAATAATAATCGCCGGTTGCGTTAATCGTATCCAAGGAATATCCGCCGCTGATTGTGGCTACATTGCCGTAAACAGTTTGTAAATCGTCGCTGAGAACGATAGCGGGAACGGTATCCGTAGGAAGTGTGATTGCGCCGCCGCTGATTGTGACATATCCTTGTGCACCGGTAAGATTGTCGGCGGAAAGTGTTGCGATGTTATCGCTGACAAGAATACTGTCATCGGAGACAAAACCTGCCGCGGTTACGGTGTAGTTCGTGCCGTCAATGTTAACGACTTCTTTTTCCTCGAGACCGCCGATAATTTCTTCGGTGCCGCTGATTGTAACCGTAATGCCGTTGGTGACATCTTGTACCGCGCTGATAGAGTGCGGTGTGCCGGTTCCTGCTATAACTGTCTGCGTAGTGTCGGAAGTGAGTGAGACAAGACCTGCGTACTGATCGAATGTTGCGGCATTAGTGGTTGCGCCCGTACCTGTGTCCGTAAAGTTGAAGCCCGTATTATCCGCCGCAAGTGATGTAACTTTAACCGACGCGCTCGAGGCAAGACCGACAACGGGAGCAAGAGTAACTGCGCCGTCGAGTGAAACTGTAGTGCTGTCAATGTAAACGTTATTGACAGAATCCCAAGCAGTAAGTGTCGGCAGAGATTCGGCATTGGTTGCGCCGAGAACACCTGTTGTGGAATCGTACACAGCATAGGCAGTAGCGGGAACGGTTACGTCGTCGACGATTAAAGCATCTTTGGTGTCCGCCGATATCGTCAAAGCATTTGCGTTCGCCATGGCGATTGTACTTGCAGTCAAGCTGGCTAATCCGGTAATGCTGTCTTGAGAGCCGAGGACATACAAAGTGTCGGTTGAATTGACCAGACCGATATCGGTGTTTCTAAATTCGGCGGAACTATCGAGGCTGAATTTTTTGCCGCTCGTCAAAGTCAAATTGGTTGTATCAACGACAAAATCGCCTTCCGCTGCCTCGATATTGTTGTCGCTGACATTGACGGAAGTATCGGCGGAGAATGCAAGTGTGCCGCCCGACAAGGTAACTGTTTCGCCCGTGGAAACACTTGCGTTATCGGCTGTCGTTACAACCGTGAATGCACTGTCGGTTCCGTCATCGATAACAGTGAGAGTAGCGGCCTCCGAATTGACTGCAACACTCTCGAGACTTGCGCCGACAAAGGTCGCGTCGCTGCCGAGTGATACGCTCGTCAATGTGTTCGTAGCATCTGCGGCTACCGTGTATGCACCGCTCGAAACAGTGACACCGCCGTAAATTGTGTCGTAAGTGTTGTTAATAGCGGTGTAAGTGTCATTGGGCGTCAGTGTGCTGAGATTTAAATTCTTATCATCATCTACTAAGGCAACGCCGCTCCAGTTGGTGTCAGAATCAAGACTTGCCGCGGTGACAGTGCCGCCCGTGACAGTGTGTTCGCCGTCTACATTCCAGACAGATACCGATTCGCTTTCGGTTTCGGTTTTAACCAAAGCACTGCTTGTTACGGTGTAAGTTGTAGTTCCGGCAGTGAATATGTCGCCGCTGTCAAGGTCGCTAAACGTTACCGCGCCGGTTGAATCAACCGAGAAAGTAACTACGCCATCAGTGCCCGTTGCAGTGATTTCATATGTTGTTGCGGTACTTGTGCTATCAGTGAAAGTAAATGTAATGCCTGCCGCAGCTTCAACGGAGTAAGTGCCTGCGGTTTCGTCGTAGACAATTTGAACAATATTAGCACCGTCGTCCAGTTTGAAAGTCGTGCCCGTGCTGCCGAGAGTAATTGTCTGCGTGTTGTTGACGTAAAGACTGCCGCTGAGCAAAGTGATTTCCGTTGCATTTGTTACACTTCTTTTATCAGTAGTACCATCAATAACAAAATATGATGCTCCGGATTTTATCGCAGTGACTTTGAATGTTGTGCTGGTTCTTTCGTTGACATAAGTTATTGCACCGGTACTGTCAGCAAACGCAGCACCAATCGAAGCTTTAGCACCTTTTGCAACGGAAATCGTGGAAACCGCACCGGTGAATGTATTTGTGGTAAAACCTGTGAGGCTGTCGAGAGTATAACCACTCGATGCCGTGAGGGTGGCATATAAATTTGCGGTTTTGGCTTCGTTGAAGACTACACCCGATACGGAATTTGTGCCGCCGATAGTGAGAACCTTGCTGCTGGGTGTGATAATCTGCGCCATGTTAGCGGCAGTCAAACTTGCAAGATCTACGCCCACGCCGTTGCCGTAGCCTTTAAGGGTAGCACCCGAATAAATGGAATTTAAATCGGATGACATAATACCGGCAGAAGTCATTGTGTAGCCTTGGGTGCCAACGGTGAAGGATTCGCCGACATCAATATCACTGAGCTCCTTACCGGTGAGAAGAACACCATCATTGCCGCCCGTGGAATCCGTGTAGCCCGTTACGGAATAAGTGCCGTCGTTGCTGATGAGAGTTGTCGTGCTTGCTGCCGTAAGAAGACTGCCCGCCGTACCAACACTTGCCGCAACTGCGCCGGCAAGAGTTGCGATTTTATCGCTGCCGGTAACGGTATAATCACCCGTGGCGGTGGCTTTAAATGAAGTACCGTCAATGATAGTAATAACGACATCGGTAAAATTTTTCGACAAGCTGACAGTTTTACCATCAATAACATTAAGTGCCGTTAACGAACCGGCGTCTGTAGCATCAATTTTTGTGATGGAGATAACGCCGCTGCTGTCTTTGGATATTGTGCCGTAAGTTGTTTGGAAGTCAGTGCTGTAAATTTTTGTTCCGTCTTCAGTTAATGAACTTATAGCTGTGTCGTCTAAAGTCAGAGCTTTGGTGGCATCAACCATAATAGCGGGCTTCAGTTCACTTTCTGATCCGGTGAACGAAATAGCGGCTTCGGTTACGCCGGCTGCTATGCTACCTTCATATATTTTCGTCGTGTCGTTTTCATCAGTAGCAGTGATAAGGTTATCGCTGACAACTGTGTACACAACATCATTAATCGTGAAAGTAGCACCTGTTACAAGACCGGATATAGTGGTATCGGTGCCTTCTCGTGTGACAGTGATTGGAGTGGCGGAGTTTTTGTTTGTGATTGTGTCGGAAGTGCTGTCATACAAATAAAAGTCGCTTATTGAAAGATTGACAACAAGTTTTCCTGAGTTTTGTAGGGTTGTGTTTTTTGAACTATAAGTACCGGTAACTGTAAGGGTTGCTCCGGATATTGTAACGCCGGAATTGGCAGGACTGTTAAGAGTAACATCACCCGTGACAGTCGTATCTTTCCGGACAGTTAAATCACCGGTAACGACACTGATATTACCGCTGAGTTTTAAAGTACCTGTACTAACAGTAAACTCTCCACCACCACTAACCTCAATATTACCGGTGAGAACGGCAGTGCCTGTAATATCTGTGGTACCGCCGGTGATGTTAAGAAACGTAGTGCCTTCTGTTCCGGTGATTGTGGATGAACTGATTTTTAACGTACCGGCAGATTCAATGCTATACGCTCCCATATCCAAGGTACCAGTAGTAGAAATGGTAACTGTTTTGGTGTCGTCGATTGTAAGACTTTCGGTAGCTGTGTCTTCGTTAGGTATGTATTCAATCACAGTTACGGTAGGATCAGCTAATGCTTCTTTAAACTTATCCCATGTAGTAGCACTAGTAGTGGCAAAACGTTGCAAATCAAAAATAAAATCGACCATACATTACTAATCTCCTTTCTACAATAGATTTTTCGATATGATAAAACCATGAACAATTTTAACCATATATGCAACTCCTTTCTTTGTTTTTTATCCTCCCTAGAAAAGCGTGTCGATTTCGCTTTGGCAAACATGTAATTTCAAATCTGTGTGGCGATTTCGTTTAGAGCGTACAGCGATTATCGACTAAAACCTTGTGTGTGGGATTGATTTTGGCGAATCCCACGACGGTTGATTACCTGCGCGGAATCGCCACGGTTGCTTTAGAATTTGGGCGAACCGTGTCAGGGAGGGGAGGATAAAGGAATTCGAGCTTTAGGATTTAAAATTTGTACTGCTCGGGAAAATAAAGCAGTCGACTACACTGTAGGATTATACCAAAAAAAAATATCTTGACAACCTACATATGGATATTCTAATGAATACAAAATACTACTAGTATGCAACGCAGGAATAACAAGGAACGGGAAGAATAAAGACCATAAAATTTAATGAAAATTTAAGTTTTGACTAAGGTTCGAATCATGGGCTATAATATTCGGATTAAAAAGAAGGGAGAGAAGGCGCGTAGGGATGTTAATACCGCCGTTGACATCATCGCGCCGTATAAATGAAGGCAGAAATAAGTTTAAAGCTTGAGCGGTGCAAAGGTTGCGGGATCTGCGTAAACTTTTGCCCGAAAAAAGTTTTGGAGATAGATAAGCTAGGCAAAGTCACCGTGACGAATCCCGAAGCGTGCATAGGATGCGGACAGTGCGAATTGCGTTGCCCGGACTATGCGATTTTCGTTGACAAGATAAAAGAGGGGGCGACGAAATGAGCGCAAGATTAATGCAAGGCAACGAGGCGATAGCCGAAGGGGCATTGAGAGCAGGCGTAAGATTTTTCGGCGGCTATCCGATAACTCCTTCAACGGAAATAGCGGAAGGCATGGCGAAGATGTTGCCGAAAGTTGGCGGAACGTTTGTACAGATGGAAGACGAAATAGCGAGCATGGGCGTAGTATTGGGCGCGTCATTGGCGGGCAAAAAAGTATTGACGGCGTCATCGGGTCCCGGCATCAGCTTGAAACAGGAATTAATCGGATATGCTTCGGCTGCGGAAATACCCGTAGTGATAGTGAACGTTCAGCGTGTGGGACCGTCGACGGGACAACCGACGGCGCCGAGTCAAGGTGATGTCATGCAAGCGCGTTGGGGCACGCACGGAGATCATTCGATAATTGTATTGAGTCCGTGGAGTGTACACGAGGCATTTGATATAGCGGTTCGGGCGGTGAATTATGCCGAAAGATTTCGCACGCCCGTAATATTGTTGACAGATGAGATAGTCGGGCACTTACGCGAAAATGTAGAGTTACCCGAGACGGTTGAAATATATCCGCGTCGTGCACCGAAGATAACACGTGCGGAAGGTTATCAACCGTATACGCCCGACGAAGATTTAGTACCGAATGTTGCGAACTTCGGCGACGGCTATCACATTCACGTGACGGGTTTGATACACGATGAAACGGGATTCCCCGTAGGCAGCCCGAAAGTGACACGCGAAGCAATAAAACGTATGCATGACAAAATAGACAACGCGGCGGACGAAATAATCGACGTGCAGACGGAAATGATGGAGGACGCGGAATTTGCAGTGTTGGCTTACGGCGGCACGGCGCGCACGGCATATGAAGCAGTATTGAGCGCACGCAAACGCGGAATCAAAGTCGGCTTTATCCGTTTGGTTACGATTTTCCCGTTCGCAAATAAAATAATTCGTGAGTTGTCATCGAAACTGCGCGGCTTGATTGTAGCGGAATTGAATTACGGACAACTCGTGAACGAAGTAGAACGCGCAGTAGGGGGACAATGCCCCGTAAATCTTTGCGCGAAATACGACATGACAATATTCGAGCCGGAAGAAATAGAGACGGCGATAGATGAAATGATTGCGGAGGTTGGGAAATAATGACGGAACGCAGTTACGAAAAATTTTTCAGACAAAACCGCCTGCCGCATTTATGGTGTCCGGGTTGCGGCAACGGCATAGTAATGAAAGCGATAGTGCAGGCAATAGAAAAGCATGAAGGATATACGCAGGACAATACGGTTATCGTCAGCGGCATAGGTTGTTCGTCGCGTGCATCGGGCTACATGGATTTTGATACGCTCCACACCGCTCACGGTCGCGCGATTCCCTTTGCTACGGGAATAAAATTGGCGCGTCCCGAATTGAATGTAATAGTAATCACGGGCGACGGAGATTGTACGGCAATCGGCGGCAATCACTTTATCCACGGCTGTCGCCGCAACGTAGACTTAACGGTTATCATGTTTAACAACAACATTTACGGTATGACGGGCGGACAAGCCTCGCCGACAACTCCGTTAGGTAAGAAAGCGACAACTGCACCCTACGGCAGTGTAGACAGGACATTTGATTCTTGCAAATTGGCGGAGGCGGCAGGCGCGACATTCGTTGCACGTTCCACGGCGTTTCACGTTCAACACCTTGTGAAGACCATTGACGAAGCATTAGACAATCACGGCTTTTCATTCATAGAGGCTTTAGTACAATGCCCGACAGCGTACGGACGTCGCAATAAAATGGGCGACCCTGCTAAAATGATGGAGTGGATGCGCGATAATGCGGTCATGAAAACGGCATGGGATAAATTGCCCGACGAAAAGAAGTCTGAGGAAAAATTCCCGATAGGCGTGTTCTATAAAGCTGAGGCGCAACCTTACGACGCGGCATATCATCACGTTATCGAAATCGCGGGAGGTGCTGCGCAGTGAGAAAGCAATTAAGATTATCGGGCTCGGGCGGTCAAGGAGTCATAACGGCTGCAATCATTTTGGCGGAGGCTGCTGTATCCGAAGGTAAACAAGCAGTTCAATCGCAAAGTTACGGCCCCGAGGCTCGCGGCGGCGCATCTAAATCAGAAGTCATAATCGACGACGAAAAAATTTATCATCCGCACGTAAAGAATCCCGATTTCGTTTTAGCGATGACACAGAAGGCGGCGGATAAATATTTTGTCGATTTGAATCCGGAAGGCACTTTGATTTTGGATGATGATTTAGTCCCGACTTCGCCCGACTTCAAAAATATAATTCGCGTGCCGATAACGAAATTGGCGGTGGAAAATTTAGGCAAGGCACTTTTCGCAAACATAGTGGCATTGGGTGTCTTAGTCAAAGTCACGAAGCTTGTAGACTTCGAAACGATAAAAAAATCTGTGGCGACGAGAGTACCGCCGCACACCGTGGATCAGAATATGAAGGCATTACAGTTGGGCTTCGACGCAATTTAAAAACTCTCATAAACTAAAACAAAAAGCGACTACCTTTATCGGGCGGTCGCTTTTATTTTTGTGTCAATCAAAATTTATTTGAACTGGCTATGGTTTTTCTGATGTTGATTGTGATTGCCGTTGTCGTCATTGGGCGGAGGTAAGGGATTTCCGTTACTGTCCGTAGGCGGTTGCATGTGTTTACCGTTGCTGTCCGTGGGAGGCGGCAAAGGGTTGCCGTTGTTATCGGTAGGCGGCTGTGGGGGATTGCCGTTACTGTCCGTAGGCGGTTGCATGTGTTTGCCGTTGTTATCCGAGTAAGCATGTTGATTGTTATCATGTGAGGCTGCGTCAACGTTGCTCACGCCGATACCGAATACGAAGGCGCCAATCATCAACGCGGTTAAAATTTTCTTCATTGTTAATATCATCTCCTTGAATTTGGTTGCGATTATAGCACGCGAAAAATTTTTGTCATTGGATAGACGTTAAAAATGTCGCCCCTAAAATTAAACTTTGATAATCTGCGCAGAAGCAAAAAAAATCCCCAACCGAAGTCGAGGATAATTTTTTAGTCAATCAGGAAAAATTTATTTTGCTTGCCATTCACCTGTTGAACGATTCGCCGAATATTGAGAGCCGTCGGCCAGTTGATAAGTGACATCCGTCGTACCGTTGACAGTGAGTGAGCCGCCGTCCGTGAGATTTATGGTAACCGAATTAGCTGTAATATTGCCGCTTGCCAAATTCTCGGCCATAACATCGGCGAGGATAACGGTATCATTAACGCCGTTGCTTTTGATAACGTCATTGCCGTTGCCGTTGCAATAGAAGAAAGTATTTTTACCGCCGCCGCCGATTAATTCGTCGTTGCTAGCCGAAGCGCCGCCCCAGAGACTTGCGTCGCCTTGTCCTGCATAAATTACATTGTCACTATCGTTGCCGACTAGTTTTGTACTTCCTTTGACTTCCGAGGCGTCGAGCGTTCTTATATCGCCGTAGAATTTCGTATCTTGTGAATTGTCGAGCCAAATCTCCGCACTGCCTACACTCGAATCGACACTTAACGAACTTGTGCCGCTGCCTATGTAGTTATCAGCTACTCCGTCGTAGGAAAGTTTTCTCCCGACCTTCGCTGCCAAACCGTTTATCGATATCACTTTATCGGCCGCATCTTTTACTTTGATTTGAGCACCGCCATCAAGCACGACAATAACATCATCGCCCGAAAGATGAGCACTGTTAACATCGCCGTCAACCGATATGCTATCGGCAGTTTTGCTATTGTCACCCGTCATGAATTCAAAGTTCTTGATAACATCATGACCGTCGCCCGCTTCAAATTGGAAAGTCGTCCTGCCGGTCTTGTTATCCGAATCACTGCGCCCGATTAATAAATCAGCGCCCTTACCGCCGCTGAGATTTGTACTGCCGTCGCCTGCAGTCAAAGTATCTCCACTGTCGGAACCGATAACCGTTGAATTCCCGTCGCCTGCCTGCACTTTGTTTATGCCGCTCATGCCGAAGGATTTTCTGTTAACGGTGCCGATTCCCTCGCTCAGATTTACGTAAGTCTTTTCGTCGACTGCCGAGAAATCCAAGCCCGATTTTTTCCCTAAGAATTTAGTCGGCAGGTTATCACCGTCAACCGATATACTCTCGCCAGAATCCGCAAATACCGCTTTAATCTCATCGCTTCCGTCGCTGATTGTTATTCCCTCCGTCATTACGTCGTCAAATTTCAATTTACCTTTATCGGAACTGAGGACTAAATTTTTATTTTTGAACGAATATGTGAAGTCATCCAAATCCTCAACTTGAACCACATCATTACTGCCGAATCCGCTGACCGTATTTTGACTTTTGTCACCGAGGACGATTGTCGCGCCGTCTTCGTTCTTGCGAAGTTTGGGATTAGTCAAGTAAAGAGTATTTTGACCGCCGCCGCCATTGATTGTGTCTTTTGATCCGGCGAAAATTATATCGTTGTTACTGTTACCTATTATGTTCGTGCCTTTAGAATTTTTTCCGACGTAATTGCCTTGAAGAATAAATTTGCCGCTCTTGCCTCTGATATCCAGATCTCCGCCGTTTTTGCCGGTGAATGCTACTTTTTGGGTCTTACCTTCCGAAGATATTAAGTTCGCCGTCGTGAAATCTTCGGAGCCGCTGACTTTGACCGTCGCCGAGGAATTTACTTCTATCTCGTCACCGCTGAGCACTATTGATTTGTCTTTGATTCCCTTCGCGATATCGCTGACATTGGGGGTGACTATTCCCGCCTCGGAATCCGAATTGTAATTCTCCAAAATAACTTTGCCGGAAGATGCAACGATTGAATCATATCCGGAATTTGACATGTCAATAGAGGTTTTTGTATCTCCTTCGATAACAAAAACATTGGGCGGCACTGTATCCGCAGGAATTGTGTCCGCAGGAGTTGTGTCCGCAGGAGTTGTATCCGCAGGAGTTGTGTCCGCAGGAGTTGTATCCGCAGGAGTTGTATCCGCAGGAGTTGTATCAGCAGGAGTTGTATCCGCAGGAGTTGTGTCCGCAGGTGTTGTATCAGCAGGTGTTGTATCTGCAGGTGTTGTATCTGCAGGTGTTGTGTCTGCAGGAGTTGTATCTGCAGGTGTTGTGTCTGCAGGAGTTGTATCAGCAGGTGTTGTATCAGCAGGAGTTGTGTCCGCAGGTGTTGTGTCTGCAGGCGTTGTGTCTGCAGGAGTTGTATCAGCAGGAGTTGTATCAGCAGGAGTTGTATCTGCAGGTGTTGTGTCACCGCCGTACGTTCCGATTATATTCAAGTCATATTCTTTTGCGTTGACGAGTGTAACTTTTCCGTCGCCTACCGTTACGATGACATCATCACCGCCGACAACTGTTGTATAAGTGCCGCCCGCTATGCTAAGTGACGAATTGGAATTAAATGACTCGATGACATCATTGCCGTCGCCGCTGTTGTACAGAATCAAATCGCCTTTGCCTGCGGAAATAAAATCATCACCTTTGCCGCCAGCTATTGTCACTTTTTTATTTTTGCTATTGTTATAAATGACATCGTTGCCGTTCAAGCCGTTTATGTATGCCGCGCCTTTGACGGAAATTGTATCTGCGCCGCTCGTGCCATAGAATTTGCCCGTGTATTTTTCGCCGATATTGAATGTGTATTCGCCTTCGTTACCGCTGACTGTGATTGCGCCTTTGGAGCCGAATATAGCATTGTCGTAGACGTTGAGAACTTTGCCGCTTATTCCTGCAACTGTTTTACTTTCCGACGTAGGCATTTGGCTTGATATATATGCATTGAATTGCTCAACGTTCATGTCGTCGAAAGTCGTGGCGTAGTTGATTGTGCCTTTGTTATTGACAATGCCGTTAAATTTAGCATATGTGCCCGTGTTGTCGTTGGTGGTGCTGTAAACATTTGCCGTGTATTTTTCTTCGTTATACAAAGCATTATATTTGGCAGTGAATTCGCCGCCCGAGATATTTGCCGTGCCACGCCAGTTAAATAGAGCGGTGTCGCCGGAGAAAGTGCCGCCCACGATATTTGCCGTGCCTGCATTCTCCAGAGCATGGCAGAATACGCTTGTGGAAGTGAAAGTGCCGCCCGAGATATTTGCCGTGCCAATGTTATTCAGAGCAGTTATGCCGGAGAAGGAGCCGCCCGAGATATTTGCTACTGCCTCGCCGGAGTTAGCCAGAGCAATGCCATCGTTTGTAGAGAAAGACCCGCCCGTGATATTTACCGTACCGAAGTTAGACAGAGCAATACCATCGTTTGTAGAGAAAGACCCGCCCGTGATATTTACCGTGCCGCTGTTAGACAGAGCAGTGTCATCGGAAGTGATATTTGCGCCGTCGAGGACATAGAGTGTGGCATCTTCGTTGACCCTAACGCTATATTCCCCGAGATTAATTGCGCTGTCGATATAATAATTGCCGCTCGTGAGATTGTAAGTACAATTATCAAAGAAATCTATGTTGAAGTATTGGCTGATATTATCGGCAGTGATATGGATTGCGCCTTCGGGCACGCCGCCGCTGCCGCCTTCGGCAACGAGATTATCGCCACTCGATTTGACACCCGAAGATACGCCGTTTAATACAATGTTGCCGCCCCCTGACTGATAAGTTGCTTTACCTTTTTCTACTTTCCATGTGTTTGCCATAAAAATCAAATCCTCCCACATTAAAATTTAAGTGCTATTATCTTTTGCAAGCATTACATTGTTGTAAAACTAACTTTAGTATTTCATGCTGACAGAAGATAAATTTTTCTGAACATTATTATACAAAAACCGTTTACAATTTTCAATATTTTGTTACTCCTAAAATTGCAAATAGCAAGAAAAAATCCCCAACGATTTTAAATTCCGTCGGGGATAATTTTTTTATCTGGATTTATTTAACTTGATTTATTTTAGGTTGAAAATTATTTGACTTGCCATTCACCTGTTGAGCAGTTCGCCGAATATTGGGAGCCGTCGGCCAGTTGATAAGTGATATTCATCGTTCCCTTGCAATAGAAGAAAGTATTTTGACTGTCACTGCCTATGTAGTTATCCATAACAAAAACAACCACGCTTGAAATAATATGTGCCGAAGAAATTTTTTGTGCCCATGTAACGCAGGAAAAATTTTGTAGTATAAGAATTTAGACGTGTATTTTAAAATCGAAAGGAGGAAGTAGTTATGCGATTGGGAATTTTGGGCACGGGCATGATTGTCAAAGATATGCTGACGGGCATTCATGATTTGCCGTTTGAAAGTGTTTTCATATTGGGCACAGCGGAAACCAAGGAAGAAACCGAAACTCTTAAAACAAAATACCAACTCGACAAAAGTTTTTACGACTACGATGAACTATTGAAAAGCGAGGTTGATACGATTTACGTAGCCTTACCGAATTTCTTACACTACTCTTTCGGCAAACGCGCCTTATCGGCAGGTAAAAATGTCATTTTGGAAAAACCTTGCACGGCGAATCTTTATGAGTTATTGGAGCTGAAAGATTTAGCCGCGAAAAATAATCTCTTCCTTTTGGAGGCGTCGACGGTAAATTATTTTCCGGTCGTCAAAGAGATTAAAAATAAACTGGACACAATCGGAAATGTGCATATAGTTTCAATGAATTTTTCGCAATACTCTTCGCGCTACGATAAATTCATGAACGGCGAAATTCTGCCCGTATTCGACCCTAAAAAAGCAGGCGGCGCGCTCATGGATTTAAACGTATACAACATTAATTTTGTCGTTGGTCTTTTCGGCAAACCGGTTAAAGTAAATTACTTCGCCAATGTCGAAAAGGGAATCGACACAAGCGGCGTACTTGTCATGGATTACGGAAAGTTTAAAGCGTCGTGTATCGCGGCGAAGGATTGTAAAGCTCCGTCGTCCGTCATGATTCAGGGCGACAAAGGTTATATTGAATCGACACAGACCATGAATAAGGCGACAAGTTTTAGAATTGTGCCGAACGAAGGCGATATCATCGAGTACGATTTCGACGAAGATTATCATCGTCTCTATTACGAGTTCAAGGAATTTATCCGCATGATTGACGAACGCGATTATGATTCGGCGGAAAAAATGTTATCGCTGAGCGTTACTGTCGCCGCAATCATGGAGGAAGCTCGTTGGGGAGAAAAAATTTTCTTTAAGAATGATTCGGATCTTGCAAAGGAGATGTCGGAATGAAAAATATCACAGACTACAAAAATATCGTATTTGATATGGGTGGCGTGCTCGTCGACTACACCGCCGATAATGCTACTCGTCACTTTACCGACGACGAACAAATTATCCGCGAAATTCATAATGTAATGTTTTACTCGCAAGAATGGCTTGCTCTTGATATGGGTTCAATGACAGACGAGAAAGCCATCTCGAGAATTTTACCGAGACTTTCGAGCGATAAAGTCCGTGAGATTGCCAAAGTTACTTTTGAGCACTGGCACGAATACAATAACGTAGCTCGCGAAGGAGTTGCGGAAATTATCGAGGCAATCAAGGCGCGCGGACAACGTGTCTACATTTTGTCTAACGTCAGCCGCAGATTAACGAACACTTACAAGGAAGTTGTCCCGGCTCCCGAACTTTATGACGGCGCGTTTTTTTCCGGTGAAGTACTTGCCTTGAAACCGCAGCCGATTATCTATCAATTTTTCTTTGAAAGATTTAATCTCAAGCCCGAAGATTGTTTCTTTATCGACGACTTACAGGAAAATGTAGACGCCTCGATTAAATGCGGCATGAACGGTTATTGTTTCAAGAGCGGTAACAACGAAGATTTAAAGAAGGTTTTAGGTATCGCTTGACATGAACGAACGTAACGAAAATATTCGATACTCCTTGCTGGTAAGTCTGAATACAATGATGATGTGTACGGGCTTCAGCTTTATAACTTACTACTTACTTGACGCGCAAATTTCCGATAAAAATATTGGGCTACTCATTGCGATAAGTTGTACGGTTGCGATTTTCCTGCAACAACTTTTCGGTCGCATGGTTGATAACGGAGTTGCTGACGGTAAGAAAGTTTTGTTGATAATCGCCGCGGTCATGAGTATCGCTGCCGGAGTCGTATTGTTTATCGATTCGGGTATTGTTAAGGCTTTGATTTTTGGTTTACTGGCGTGTCTTACTCTTGCGATGCAACCCGTATTGAATTCCTTCACATTCTTCTATCAAAGCAAAGGTCTTTCGGTTAATTACGGTGTTGCGCGCGGATTCGGTTCGTTGAGTTTTGCTGTCGCCAGTGTCGTTATCGGTTTCCTAACCGTACATTTCGGAAGTTTAATCGTCTCGTTGAGTTATCTGATATTCTGCGCAGTATTTTACTACGTGACGATGACAATGCCTGCTATCGGCGTGACAAGTCGTTCGAGGACAAGTAATTCACTCCAACTCGGAAAATTTCCGGCGTTTATGTGGATGCTTATCGGTTTAAGTTTAATCATGCTCTTCCACAATATGGTAATGACATATTTTATTCATGTGGTTGAACGTGTGGGCGGCGACAGTTCAAATATGGGCGTCGCGCTCGGCATTGCCGCGATAATAGAAATTCCCGTGTTGTTTCTCTACACGCGTATGAAGGAACATATTTCATCAAAAGTTTTTCTGACAGTATCGGGCATTGCCTTTTTCACGCGAGCGGCACTGTTGGTATTCTCGCAAAGCATTTTGGAAATTTATTTGATACAATGCATTCAGCTACTCGATTACGGTTTGATGGCGGCATCGCGTGTGTATTACGTTGATGAAACTGTCGGCAAAAAATACGAGGCAACGGGGCAAGCTTACATGACGGCGACCGAAACTGTCGGCATTGTTTTAGGCAGTACACTCGGCGGATTTTTAATGCAGGGTAGCGGCATTGATACTTTGTTGACTGTCGGAGCCGTAATTTGTTTCGTCGGCATGCTCTGTATGATTTACGCTTGTCAACGGCGCGGCAACGGTTAAAAAATTTCCGTACAATCTGCGCAGTGCTGTTGACGTCAATAAAATCTGCATACAAAAAAACCGTAGCACTTATGTGTTACGGCTTTTATTTTGTCTAAGTTTCAGACCGAAAGATTAGACTAACTGTTTGTAAATGAAATCCGCAAGACCGATACCGCCGGCCTCCGCCATTTTCTTCGTCAATTCTTCGTGATACATATCGCGGTAAATACTCATCGCGTTGTTATCGCCGAATAATTTATTTTCGGGTACGGTTTTATACATTTCGTTATACATCATCTTTAACATAATCGCTTCCAATTGTACGGATGCATCTCTCAATTCTTTGTTGCGTTGAGCGACTTCCGCGTCGGTCATTACGCCCGTGACTTTTTTCTTCGCCGAAGACGTTTCAAGTTTTGTTTGCGCGGATTTCAATTGCTCTTGGAAGGAAGCCTCTTCGTTTAAGACTTTGGCACCCTTTGCGCCCGTGTTTGTCGAATTCATTTGCGGCATCAAATACGAACCTGTTATATTCATGACAATACTCCTTAAACAATTTCAAGTACGGCATTAATAGCACCTGCCGCCTTCATTGCCCGTAAAATGGAAATACAATCGCGCGGCGTGGCACCAACGGCATTCAATGCGCCGACAACATCACTGACATTGGTTGTGGAGGGCAGGACGACCGAACTTGACATCTCGTCGCGTGTTTTTGTCGCGACGTTGCTGACAATCATAGACGTACCGTAAGAAAACGGAGCCGCTTGGCTTGCGATTTCCTCGCGTTTGATACGAATGGATAAACCGCCCTGAGTGATTGCGCATTCGTTGACGGTAACATTGCCGCCCATGACTATAGTTCCCGTACGTTCGTTCACTACGATTTTGGCAATGTTATCGGGCATGACATGCAATTCTTCAATCGCGGCGACAAACTCAACGACATTAGATCTGTAGGGCGAAGGAATATTTATATCGACGCGTCCCGGATTGGCGGCATGCGCAACTCTTTGCCCGTAAGCAGAATTAATTGTGTTGGTTATCCTCGAGGCGGTAGAGAAATCGGAACTGGCAAGACTCAAAGAAATTTGTCCGTTCTTACCTAATTCATCTTCTACAGAACGCTCGACGATTGCGCCGTTGGGAATGTTACCGGCGGTCGGGAAATTTTTTTGTGTACGGTTATTTCCGCGTCCCGCGACGAATCCGCCCGTAGATACCGAACCTTGTGCGACAGCATAGACATCACCGTTGGCAGCGCGCAGAGGAGTTTGAAGTAATATACCGCCCTGAATACTATCGGCGTCGCCCATTGAGCTTACGACAACATCAATTGTATCGCCCTCACGGACAAACGGCGGAAGTGTCGCGGTAACCATAACCGCCGCAACGTTATCGGAATCCAAATCCGCCGCCTGTACGGTTATACCGAAACTTCTGAGCAGTGAGACAGTCGATTGAATCATTTGCTTTGTATCATCGGAATCGCCTGTGCCGGGTAAACCTACGACAAGTCCGTAGCCCATAAGTTGGTTACTGCGTACGCCTTGCACCTTGGCGATGTCTTTTATTCTGGTTACCGCCGATTCCGCGAAAACCGTCGACGCGCTAAGCGCAACGCAGAAAATCAGCAGTACCGATAAGAAAATTTTTTTCATCGTAAATGGCGCGTGTCGTTTAACTTCGGAAAGTTTAATCGAGCCGCGACGTTCACCAACTTTCTGTTATAGTTATCAACTTTGAATCAGAATAAGAAATTAAAAATCTGCGTCAAAATGCCCTGACGTTGTTTTGCGTTCAAGGGGCCTTTGCCGTCGAATTTGAGTGTGGCGTCCGCTACTTTGTAGGAAGGCACCGTGTTATTCATTGTGACATCATCTCTGCGCACAACACCGCGCAAAGTAATTTTGTGTTCGTCGCGATTTTGCCAAATGGATTGCGTGCCCTCGATTATCATATTATCGTTCGGCAAAACTTCAACCACGGTAACGGTTACTTGTCCCGAATATCTATTGGTATCGGTTGCGGAACCGTCCGCCTTGAATGAATCGGATCCGCTTATCGAAAATGCTTTGATAAAATCGAAAATACCCGTACCTGCGGCGACATCGACCGAACCCGATTTGCCGTTAGATCTTGATTTTGTAGCGGTTTGCGTAGTCGATTCGCTTATCACGATAGTCAAGATATCGCCGACATTGCGCGCCTTTTTATCGGCATACAAACTCATTGTGCTACCGTCGACCCAAAGTGATTTTGCCTCGACCGCTCCGCCCACCGTCACAAACATTACAACAAGAACAGCCGCGAAAAATTTTTTTAACATCTAAACTGCACACCTCCCAACATGACATATCACTTTGCGAAAGATATTTCTACCGTTTGAGCGTCGATAACTTTCGCCGTTAAAATCCTTTTTGTAATTTCGTTTTTGACTTTAACCAAATCGCCGATTCTGCCGCGCGACATGACAATACCCTTGGCGGTTGCCTTGACGCCGTTTATATTGGCAACGATATTAACCAGTTGACCGGAATTGACTACAACGGGCTGTCTGAAATAAGTTAAAGATATCGGCGAACCTGCGCGAATAAATCTGTGCGGAACCAGCCCGATAACTTTGTCGACATCTGTTATGTAATCACCGCGTCCGTCTATCGCAATTTCCGCCAATCGAAAGTCACCTGCGTTTACTATGCCCTCAATTCGCAAATCGTGATTGGCTATCAGAACGGTATCGTAAACGTTAACTTTTGCCGTGACACTTACTGTTCGTGCCATGCGTCCGTTAACCGAAACAATCAGGCGTACGGGATTTAAACTTATATAACTGAGTTGCGAGGGCATTTGAGCAGAAACATCTATAATTCCTTCGGGTAAATTTACGTCGAATGTTTTCTGAGTGAATATAATTTCATGGCGGCGATTTTCTCCTTGCGCAGCTAATGCGTTTTCTATTGCATTGCGCGCCGCCGTCTGCAATTCCGCGCCCGATAACGTATACGCAAAAACTCGCGGCGTCAGGCTCAAGATAAAGAATAACGCCACGAAGAAAAATAATTTTTTCATGTTATCAGCGTTTCAACTGGTTGGCAATTTCGAGCATGGAATCGGAAGTGGTAACGGCTTTGGAATTTGATTCGTAAGCGCGTTGAGCGACAATCATGTTAACCATTTCCTCGACGATTTGAACGCTGGACATTTCAAGAGTATTTTGCGACAAAACACCTGCGCCATCCGCACCGGGTTCGCTTTCAATCGGAGCACCCGAGGCAGCTGTCTCCAAGAAAAGATTTTTGCCGTAAGCGTAAAGACCTTCGGGATTGACGAAACGAACAAGAGTTATCTGCCCGATTTCGGTCTGCTGACCACCTGCGGGGGTATCGGATACACGTCCGTCGGAACTTATAACCAAACTGTCAATCGGCGCATTTTCATCAAGCGTGATGTTCGGGACAAGTAAGAAACCGTCACTTGTGACTAAACGGCGATCCGAATCCAATTTGAAAGAGCCGTCGCGCGTATAAGCAGTAGTGCCATCGGGTAATTGAATCTGGAAAAAGCCATCGCCTTGAATACCTACATCGCTGGGGTTATCGGTTGTCTGCAAAGGTCCCTGAGTGAAAACTCTGTGTGTAGCGGAAACACGTACGCCCAAACCGACTTGCAAGCCCTGCGGATATTGAGTGCCGTTACCGGAAGTGCCACCTGCGTCGCGCAATGTCTGATACAATAAATCTTGAAATTCTGCGCGAATCTTTTTGCCGCCGTAAGTGTTGACGTTGGCGATGTTGTGAGCAACAACGTCCATATTTGTCTGTTGCGCCTTCATGCCCGAAGCCGCCGACCAAAGCGATCTCATCATGATGATATCATCTCCCAAATTTAATGTGAAACCTTGAGTGTCGCGATACATAAAAATTCACAATCTTTATCGTCATAATTCTACTATCAATTAAATCCCAAAGCAACCGCAAAAACTCAAATACTCCCGTAAATTCCGAGCTAAACGATTGCCGTAAAAAATTTTTCTGCGCCACGGTAAAAAATCGTTTGAAAATCCGTCGTGATATTTTGGCTAAGTTAATCAAGTTTTTCATTTTAGTTTCTTGTTTTGCCGGAAGGATATTCGCGAATAATTTTGGGTTGAAAGTTAATTCTGGCGCGCCCCATTGACACAAACGAGACGACAATTTTACATTTATTGTCTCCGCCTTCGGTAATGTGTTCCAAAATTTATTACGAGCGAGTGCAAAAAAAATTCATATTGTCATGTGCTTTTCAGGAAAAACTGATATAATCCCAAACATTAAAAGAGAATTAACGGGGTGGATTTAAATGCAGGTTGCGAGGATTATCTGGACACTGGTTTTGGTTTACGCCATAAGTATCGTAAATGTTTGCGCGGCGGAGTCTTACAAATCGGGCGACAAGGGCGAAGTCGTCAGAGAAATTCAAGATTGCCTTATCGCTCAATGTCTTTTGTCTGCCGCGGCGGATGGTGTTTACGGTCCCGCCACGGTTAAAGCAATTCAAACATTTCAATCGGCAATCGGTTTGAAAGCTACGGGCATTTGCGACGAAGAAACTTACAAAATTTTACATGCCGCTGCCTACAACAAAATCGATATAACAACTTACAAGCCCGGTGATTACGTTCCCGAACCGCCGACGCTTTCCACTGCGAAAACAATCCTTAAAACTGCCGAAGTCGTCAAAACAGCCGTTAATTACGCTAATTTGGGCGACGTCATAAAGCAGGGTGCAAAGGGCGAAGGTGTTGTCTACCTTCAGACGAAATTGAGAGATTTGGGATTTTATAAAGGCAAGATTGACGGCATATGTGATGTCGGAACGGTTGATGCGTTGAAAAAATTCCAAAGCAGTCGCGGCATCAAATCCGACGGAATTTGCGGACGCAAAACTTATTCCGCGCTTGAGGATATGCCTCTTAATTTAAATGTTTACGACGATTCAACCGAGCTGCCCGATTATACGAAAGTTATTCACGTTGAAGCGACAGCCTACAGTAGCAAACAACCCGGACTCAGTGCTTACACTTCCACTGGCGTTCCCTGCCGTCGCGGTGTAATCGCAGTGGATCCCAAAGTTATTCCGCTCGGTACAAAAGTTTTCATTCCCGGCTACGGTTACGCGGTTGCCGCCGATATCGGCAGTGCCATTCGCGGCAGTAAAATCGACGTTGCTTTTGATTCTATCGATGAATGCCGTCAATTCGGACGCAAAAAAATTAAAGTTTATCTTGTTGATTGATTACCCCGTCAAACATAAAATTAATCCTCGTCATTGAGGATTTTTTTTTGCAAGTGTGTACCCGTCGCGATTCGTTGACAGTGAGGCGCGTGCGTGTTAAAATTCCTCAACACTTAGGCTCTGCGCCGTGTTTGGGCAGAGGCTTTTTATTTGAGCAAAGGGGATGATAACTTGTATGAATTGACAGTACGTTCGGCATTTGAGGCGGCGCATTTCATTAACGGTTACGAGGGCAAATGTGCGCGGTTACACGGTCATAATTGGGAAGTTGTTGCGGTTGTGCGCGGAAAAACTTTGGATAAATTGGATATGCTCATTGACTTCAAAATCATAAGAGCCGAATTAAATAAAGTCTTATCCGAATTCGATCATCAATTCCTAAACAATTTGGAAACCTTCGCGAAAGACAATCCCACAGCGGAAAATCTCGCGCGGAAAATTTTCGATAACCTTTCGGCGGCGGAAATATTCGGCGGCGCGGCTAAACTGTACGCCATAAAAATTTACGAGACAAAAAATTCTTGCGTGACATATACCGCCGATGAGTAACGCCAATGTCATAGAAATATTTTCTTCGGTGCAGGGCGAAGGAAAATATTTGGGTTGCAGACAAATTTTCGTCAGGCTTGCCGATTGTAATTTGCACTGTCGTTATTGCGATACGAACTTTAAACACGCCGAAAATTGTCTGATTGAAACTTCCGCCGGCTCAATGACTTTCCGCGCCGAAAAAAATCCCGTAAGCACTGCGCAGATTGTCGAAGTCATAAAAACTTTCAGCGAGACCGCGCCGACACATTCGATAAGTTTCACGGGTGGCGAACCTCTTTTGCATTGGGAATTTATCCGCGATGTTGCGATTGCCGTCAAAAATCTCGGGCTGAAAATTTTTTTGGAAACGAACGGAACATTAGCCGAGGAGTTTGAAAAAATTTCCGACGTCGTTGATATCGTCAGTATGGATATAAAATTGCCGAGCGTCGTGCAAAATGTTTTCAACCTGCACGAAAAATTTCTTCGCGCCGCGCAATTTGCCGATTTGTATGTCAAAATCGTCGTGACGGATGAAACTACTCGGGAAGAATTTTTATCCGCAATAAATTTAATCGCGAAAGTCAATCCGAATATTTTGTTGATATTGCAACCCGTCACCCCCGTCAACGGCGTCAAAGCAATCTCCCCGAAAAAAATTCTGTCGCTGCAATCAATCGCCCTGCGCAGTATTCGTGACGTTCGTATCATTCCGCAAACACATAAATTTATCAGCTTGCTTTGACGTAAAATTTTATCTAATCAAAAGTTAACCGACAAAAATATAGACAACATTTATTCTCACGACATTTTTTCTCGATATGTAGTATAGCTTAACAAAAAGATGCAATTTAAATGAAGAAAATTCGGGAGGAAATGAAATGGTTAATCAAATTATAGCCGGTTTAATGTTTGCGGGAATGGTAATTTTGACTTACACCAGCTACAAAATTTAAAACGGTATCGACAACGAAAAATATTTTGTCGCCAAAAATAAGACAATATTTTTTACGTGACAGACGAAGATTGACGGGTAAAAAATTTCGGAAGTTATTCGACATATAAGTCTTGCCAACGAAAATGATATCCGACGCAGCTTTATACAATGAAACAGATGCAGAAAGTTATTTTGAAATTGATATGCCGATTAATTTTATAAAAAAAATCTCTTGCAGTCGCATGGGATTTTTTTATTGCCGAATGTAACGAAATTCTTTGGGCAACGTATAACTACCGAAAAATTTTTGGGGAGGCGATTTAAATGAGTAAAAAATTTATCGCAGGTGCATTCATAATCGGTGCATTGATTTTGGGTTGTATCGGTTACAATCTCAAAGATTGTGTATCGTTTGAAAGCGAAGTACATTTCAATCAATCGGCAAACTTCAGCGTTGACGAAGAAAGCGATTGCGACGAAGATAATACCGGCACCGATAACGGAACTCAGAATGTAATTAGTTTTGAGGTACATCATCAAGTCGGTATCAATAACTAATAAAACTTTTCCCCTCATGCAGGGGATTTTTTTTTGCGGAAAATTTTTCGTCAACCTTGGAGATAACTGCAGGAAGGAAAATTTTTGCCGCCGTTTAAACTTTTACGCGTATGTGTGATAAAAGGAGAGTGATTTAAATGATTTACCGCGAATTGGGCGCGACGGGCTTGAAGGTCAGCGAAATCGGTATGGGGTGCGAAGGATTCGCCGAAGATAATTGCGCAATGACCAAAAAACTTTTTGACACGGCGGAAAATGCAGGAATCAATTACTTTGACTTGTACACATCTAATCCGAATGTGCGGAAGGCTGTCGGCAATGCTCTTGGCAATCGGCGCGAAAAATTCATCATGCAATCGCATATCTGTTCTGTTTGGAAGGACGGACAATATAAACGCACGCGCAACCTTTCGGAAGTAAAAGCCGGCTTTGAAGAATCACTCAGGCAATTGCAAACAGATTATATTGATGTCGGCATGATTCACTACTGCGATGCGATCAAAGATTGGGAAAATATTTTGACGGGCGGCATTTTGGATTACGCGCAAGAATTGAAGGCATCGGGAGTAATAAGGCATATCGGGCTGAGCAGTCATAATCCTCAAGTGGCATTAAGAGCGGTGGAGAGCGGCGCGATTGAAGTGTTGATGTTCAGTGTCAATCCGTGCTATGATATGCTACCGGCTTCGGAAGATGTCGAACAATTTTGGGCGGAAGAAAATTACAAAGAAAAATTAATCAACATGGATTCGGATCGTCAACGGCTTTACGAAACATGTCAAAGGTTAGGCGTCGGAATAACGGTGATGAAATGTTTCGGCGGCGGCGATTTGCTTGACGCTGAACTTTCACCCGCGGGAGTAGCCTTGACGCCAAATCAATGTATTCATTACGCTTTGAGTCGTCCTGCCGTCGCGGTGGTATTGGCAGGTGCTCATTCCGTCGAACAGCTCAAACAAAGTATTGCCTACGAAAACGCAACCGCCGAAGAAAAAGATTATGCGTTGACTTTCGCGAGCTTCCCGAAAATCAGTTGGCAAGGTCATTGCGTTTACTGTAGTCATTGCGCTCCCTGCGTGAAGAAAATCGATATAGCTTATGTGACGAAATTTTTACATTTGGCTACTGCGCAGGAGACAATCCCCGAAACGGTTCGCGAACATTACGCGGCATTGGAACATCATGCAGGAGAATGTATTCAATGCGGCATCTGCGAAACTCGTTGCCCGTTCGGCGTTGCGATTCGCGATAACATGATTAAGGCGGCGAAAATTTTCGGATATTAAATTGCGTGTTGTCAAAGGAGTGATTGTCATGTTTGAAGACGATGCCAAATTAGATGACATCATGAATGTCCTCAAGCAACCTAAACCGAAAAGAAATGAGGACGATAAAAAAAAATCCGATGTGCCCGATACTGCGATTCGCTACGAATCACGTCGGTCAATCGGTGACGACACAATCAGATTTGATTTTGCAAAATCTATGGAGGTTTTGAAATGAGTAAAAATTTGGTAGCATATTTTTCGGCGACCGGTACCACGCGCAAACTTGCAAACACATTGGCGGAAACAATCGGCGCGGATAAATACGAAATAAAACCGGCTGTGACTTATACGGGCAAAGATTTGAATTGGAACGATAAACAATCGCGTTCGTCGTTGGAAATGGCGGATAAAAATTCACGTCCCGAACTTGCCGATAAAAATGCAAACGTCAACGCTTACGACACAATATTTTTAGGTTTCCCGATTTGGTGGTACGTCGCTCCGCATATCGTTAACACTTTCCTTGAGAGCTACGATTTCGGCGGTAAAACTGTCGTAGTGTTCGCTACTTCCGGCGGTTCTTCTTTCGGCAATACCGTAAACGAGTTAAAACCGTCCTGCGCCTCGTCCGTCAATTGGATTGAGGGCAAAGTCTTCCGCGGACGTGTCGATAAAAATTCTCTGAACGATTGGATTAAAACTCTTGCTCTTTGAAAAATCTGCGCAGAAAAAATTTATCCCCATCGCTCTTTTCGAGTGACGGGGATTTTTATTGTTACCGGTTAAAATTTAAGCGTCTAATTTTTTCGCAAGGAGTTGATTGACGAGTTGGGGATTAGCCTTACCGCGTGTGAGCTTCATGACTTGACCGACCAACGCGCCGATAGCTTTTTTCTTACCGCCGCGATATTCTTCAACCGCTTTGGGATTTTTCGCGATAACTTCGTCGACTGCACTTTCAATCGCGCCCGTGTCGGTAATTTGAACAAGACCCTTATCCTTAACAATTTTTTCGGGAGCATCGGGCGATTTCCACATCTCCGCGAAAACCGTCTTTGCAATCTTGCCGCTAATCGTTCCGTTCGCGATAAGCCGAATCATTTCGGCAAGACGTTTGGCATCAACGGGCGATTGCTCAATCGTCAAACCATCTGCGTTAAGATTTTTCGATAAGTCGCCCATAATCCAATTGGCGGCGGTTTTTGCATCCGCTCCGTCGTTTATTACCGCGTCAAAGTATTCTGCCATAGCGCGCGAACTTGTGATAATACCTGCGTCGTATTCGCTGAGCCCGAAAGTTTTAATCAGACGTTCGCGACGAGCATCGGGCAATTCGGGCAGAGATTTGCGGAACTCCTCGATTTCCTCGTCGGTCGTGACAATCGGCGGCAAATCGGGTTCGGGCATGTAACGATAATCGTGCGCGTCTTCCTTTGAGCGCATTGATTGCGTGATTCCCTTTTCGGGATTCCATGTGCGCGTTTCCTGCACAATTTTTCCGCCGTCATCCAATACTTCCGCCTGTCGTTCAATCTCGTAATTAATCGCGTCCTCCAATGCCTTAAAGGAATTGATATTTTTCATTTCGGTACGCGTACCCAATTTATCGGAGCCGACGGGACGCAATGAAACGTTGATATCTGCGCGGAGATTGCCCTCTTCCATGCGGCAATTTGATACGTCGATGTATTCCAGAATCGATTTGATTTTCTCCATGTAGGCACGAGCTTCGGCGGCGGAATGCATATCGGGTTCCGAAACAATTTCAATCAACGGGACGCCCGTACGGTTATAATCGACATTGGAGCTTGCCGAATCCTTAATCGTCGTGCCCGAGTGAACGAGTTTGCCGGCATCTTCTTCCATATGAATTCGCGTCAAGCGTACTGTTTTGCGTTCGCCGTCCACATCAATTTCTACATGACCTTCGTAGGCAATCGGCAAATCATATTGCGAAGTCTGCCAATTTTTGGGCAGGTCGGGATAATAATAATTTTTCCTGTCAAACTTGCTGTACTTATTGATTTTGCAATTCGTGGCAAGACCGGCTTTAATTGCGAACTCAACTACGCGGCGATTGATTGTGGGCAAAACGCCGGGCAATCCCAAACATACGGGGCAGACGTGCGTATTTTGATCCGCGCCGAAAGTCGTGGCACATCCGCAAAAAATTTTCGTAGCGGTTTTTAATTCGCTGTGAATTTCCAATCCGATTACTGCTTCATAATCCAAAATTAATCACCTCGGGAGCATTATAACACTAATTTTATCCGCGGTCATTTAATTTCGGTTTTGGAAATCAATACGGCAGAGATTTAATAAATGTTTCAAATGCTTTTATCCGGTCTTCGGTATCAATGCCGTTTTGTTGGCTTATGGACAGTTCGTCTATTTTTTTATTGGTATCAATATCTTTGCAAACGTAACCAAAGTTTGTAGCTTCGACATAATACTTTTCAAAGATGAGCCGCATACCAAAGTCATCGACTGAAAGTGTTCCCTTTGTCTTTGCCGCTTTTAAAAATGGTTGATAAGATCTTGTAGAACGTCTTCTTTCTGCGGATAACGACAGGAAAGAATATGGTTTCTCTGTAAAACATTCCCATCTGTATCTGCCGTAACAATCTTGCGGGCGAAAATCTTCATATTTAATGTAGTAATACATCCATTGAAATTCGGATTTACTTTCACAATCGCCAAGATAATCGTTGATGATTTTTTGCAAGTGATTATCGGTGAAAATGCAGGCAGTGGTTAAAAGCTTTTCTAAAATATTTTTGGTGTCGTCAAATCTTCTGTTTGTTAAAGTTTTATGGAATAAATTTTGCCACGCTACCGGTTTTCTCGCGCCAAGTTGGTAAATTTGCCCGTATTTATCTGTCTGTCGATAATCGCCCAAAGCCAAAAGTGCACAATTAATTTTATCGTAATCGCAGTCAAACAAGGAAATAAACCGCTTGAAATATTCGGGATGTTCCAAGCCGACGATTGAAATTTGTCCGTACAAAAGATAATGATCTTCCAATTCAAAAAGTTCTTCTGCTCTGTCTTGATTAATTTTTGTCCACTGAAGTTTTTCGCGTTCCTCTTGCAATTGATTTTCGTTAAAGTTGTATTTGTTGCGAGTTTTTATTTCGTCGTTATTCAAAATTTTTTCATCGATAATGATGTTATCAACCTGTTCAAGCATTGCGGGAATACGGTTACCGTTATTGCGCGCTTCACTGTTACTCAGTTCGGCATTGCCCGAATTTATGACCAAATTATTTACGATACGAATGCGCCGCCGAAAATCTGCGTCGGAAATACTGTTGCGATTGAGAACGTAGACCAAAAAGGCGTAAAGCATAATCGTTTTGCCGAGCGACAAACCTTTACCGTGAGATTTTAAGCAGTCACCGAAAAAATCAGCTTCATCAAAGTAAGTTATAATCTTGCCTTTTACATGCTTATTTACGGTTTTATCGTTTCTGCTTCCTATCGAAACTCTGTCGCGAAAAAATTTTGAAATAGTTTCGTTGGTCTGAGCAAGTTCGTCGGAAAAATCGCACCAACAATCAAAACTTTTTTCCATGAAGTCAATATTTTCTTTGATATCGCCGTTGAAAAATTCTTCGAGTAAATCGAAAGGCTCGCGACTTTTTCACTGTGGCGTATCCGCATTATGGTAAAGGATTATATCGCACAGAAACCAAAAGCAGGCAAGAAAACCGTTATCGACCAAATTATTTTTGTCGCGATAATCCCAAAGTAAATCCGTCCATTTGGTATCGATTTTAAAATTATTCTGTCGGAAATTTCTCTGTCGATTTCGTCAAGCCGTCTTTTAAATTCCGCCTTGAAGTGTTCAAAATCCGTCAACGGTTTACCGCGTGAATTCATAGTGACATAAATTTCATCGGTAACGCCCATTTTTTCGACGGGCAGGAAGTAGAAAGAAATTGCACCGTCAGCAAGCTTAGTCCATAGATTTTCGACGGCGTGAAATTTTTGATGTATGGCGTCAATCATGACGAGCATTGAACTTACCGTGGGATCTTTCTTCCAACCCAACGGAAAGGCTTTCAGATTTTCTATTTCGGCGGATAAATTTTCCGTGTCGAAATTTACTTCGCAACCGACAAGCAATTTGCAGAATTCCCGAGAATCGGGGCGCGTGTCGTAAGAAAATTTATTGAGAAATCCAACTTTATCGGGCGCAATCTTTTCTTTTTTGGCGGCATACCAGTGGAGGAGAAATAATGTAGTCAATCGTTGTTGCCCGTCAAGCGGCGTCAAAATTCCGTTGCGTAAATCCGATTTTGCGTCGCACTTCCTTTATTCGTTCGCCGACCGTCATTTTCCGATTCGCACCGTAAATGAATTGAATGTTTGACTTGGCTTTAACCACTGCGACGTTATTGTGAAATTGCCGCCCGACATTGGGAATACTTTCGCCAGCATCGCGCTTGTACCGTGCAGTGTCGCGCGCGTGAATTGCTCGTCGTTATAATCCTCGTCTACCTGTAACTCGGTATGGTCTGAAGGTAGTAATGCATACATTGCCGAAGACACTGTCAGCATATCCATTTGTTGTCCCGATAAATTTGTCATTGTCACCGTTGTAGCCCGTGCCGTTGTGTTATCGCTCGAGTAACCTTGTTCGTCGACGAACGTCACTCCCATTACTCCGCCGTTATACACGACTATTCCTTTCGCCATTGAGTCCACATTGCCGTAGTTCTTCGCGAACTCCACGCGCGACGCTCCTATGCCCGGGATATCATTCAAGCTTGCAGGTAACAGTGCCCAATCGTCTTGCTTTGGTTTTTCTACTTTCACTTCTTGTTTTATCGGTTGCTGTTGTTGCGGATGTTGTTGCGGCTTATCGCTACTGCATCCTGTCACGAGTACCGTTGTTAAGATTATTGCTCCGATTTCCTTCCACATTTCGCATGCTCCTTTCATTGCCCGATTCTTACTATCATTGATTCGCATAATCCCGTACGCGCCGACGCTTGCATTATTACCGAGTACTTTCCTTCCGTCAACGGGAATATCTTGCCGATTGTCGCGCTTGTACTGTACGCCGTTGACTTCACTTTTTCCCCTACTTGTTGAGGGGCGTCCTGCGTTGACAGTCCGTGATCCAGTGGCAACCATTGTTCAAACATGTTCGCGAATTCTTCCTTAGTAAACGGTGTATTTGTTGTGTTCGTCCATATCAACGCCGCCGCTCGTGCCGTCGGACTTGCTATCTGTTGCCCGTCCTCATCCGCGAACATTACTTTTAATTCGCCGTTCTTATACGACACCACGCCGCCCGCTTCGCCCGTACTCTTTCCATAATCTTTATCGAAGGCCGCGCGTGTCGACCCGATACTTGCCAAGCCGTTTATCTTTTCCGGTATTCCCGTCCATCTGCTTTCGACTACTTTCGGTTGTGGTGCAGGCTTTTGCACTTGTGTTTCTTGTTTGACCGGTGGCGGCTCCTGCCGTGGTTTATCCGACGAACCGCCGAAGCACGAACCCACCAACAATAATAATATTACCGTCCCACAACCAAAGCCCCACTTTTTGTTTTCTTTTGCCGCCTGTTCGGGGAATAATCTTTCTTTGGCCGTTATCATCGCCGACGCCAACTTCTGCCGTGATAAATCCGCTGTCGACTTTACTTGTGGACGCAATTTGAAAAGGGTTTCGGTATCCGTGTATATATATTGCCCGTCGCGTTCGTGGACTCCGTGTTTTGCTTTTGTTAAGCCAAGCTCTTCCGTTGCCGCATGCACTTCTTCCGCCGTTACATCCAACAGATATGCCGCCGTTTCTTCCGTCATCCCGACTTTTCCGTCTATCTCGACCAAGTCGCTTGCCTTTAACTCCTTCATCATCCACACCCTTCCCAAAAAGCCCCTGAACTTACAGGGGATTGTTGGTAATATTATCTGAGTAAATAATTTTACTTCCATACTTTGGAATGTTTTTGTAACACTCAAATAAAATTCTTATAATCACTATACACGACAAAAAGCAACGAGACGCCGATTAAGGTCATCACGTTGCTTTTCATTATAAAAATTTTTTTGCAATGTCGCAACAAATTTTATTCCGAATTCAGATGTATTTTTGTACCTTTGAAAAATAAATTTATTGCCGACTAAGTTTGCTGTTGTTTTTCCGGTTTATGTTCGCCGTGTTTGGCTACATTAACCAAAATGCCGATAGAGGCCATAGTCACGATTAGTGAAGTACCGCCGTAGCTGATAAACGGTAACGGAATACCGACAACGGGTGTCATGCCGCCAACCATTAACATATTCGCAATTGCTTGACCGACAATCAAAAGCATTATCCCCATCGCCAATGACTGTCCGTATTCGTCTTTGGCTCTATTGGCTATTCGCGCAGCGTAAAACGCAAAGGCGGAGAACAACATAAACACAAATATCGCGCCTAAAAATCCGTTCTCCTGACAGAAAATGGCGAACGCAAAATCTGTATGAGCTTCGGGCAGATAATCGTATTTGCTGACGCCGACGCCCAAGCCCATGCCCGTCAATTCTCCCGAACCGATTGCCGATAACGATTGCACCGTTTGATATCCGTAATTCTGCGCATCCGACCACGGATCGTATGTGATTTTCAGTCGTTCCAATCGATAGGGCGCACGTAAAATCATCAGCACAACCCCGACAAATCCGAAGCCCATCAACCTTAATATTTTATTTTTATCAAGCCCCGAAACAATTAACATCAAAATCGGTATGCCCAAAATAATCGAGGCTGTACCCAAATCCGGCTCAAGTTCCGTCAAAGCCGCTATTATGAGGATTATAACCATCTGCACAGTGAAAAAATCCAACTCCTGCGCTTTCTTTACCTTTAACGAAATATAAGACGCGGCAATCATTATCGACACCAGTTTAGCAAATTCCGCAGGTTGAAATTGAAATATTACCAGCGGTAACCAACGACGCGCACCGTTAACGACGGGGCCGATAATCAGCACCGCAATCAATGAGATAATAGTAAAAATCAAAATAATGGCAATCCATTTGCGCCAAATATGATAGTCAAAGTAAAACGTTACGCCGAAAGCAATTGCACCGACAAAGACATTAATCAAATGCCGTTGCAGAAAAAAGTAAGGCGAATCAAATTCCGCTTCGGCGAAAATAAAACTGGCACTGAAAACATTAATCATACCGAGGATAAGCAACACAACCATTATCGCGATAATAGCTTCCACGTCGCTTGTCCAAAATCTTTTTCCGTCGCGTTCTGACGGTCGTGTTTTATTTATTTCTGCCATCAAATCACCTCTGAATTAAATTGAGCAGACGCGTCCATCAAGACAAATATTTGTTCAGCGTCGCAATTAATTTGGAAATATCGAGCGGTTTGGCAAGATGATCGTTCATACCTGCATTTATCGCGTTCGCCTTGTCTTCCTCAAATGCATTGGCTGTCATCGCCACAATCGGCACTGTCTTTGCGTCTTGACGGTTTAAAGCACGAATTGCACGTGTTGCGTCGTAACCGTTCATCTTCGGCATCTGCACGTCCATTAAAATTATATCGTAATGATTGAGCGGAGCATTTTTGACCATATCAACGGCAACAGTACCGTCGTCGGCATCTTCCACTTCAAATCCGATTTCCTCCAAAACTGCTTTTGCTATTTCCCTATTGACTTCGATATCTTCAACCAACAAGACGCGTTTGCCGCCGAAATCCGTTAAAGCTATTTCGTCCTGCTGATTATCTGTTTCTTCGTTTTCGCACAATGCTCGTTTGAATGCACTTTTCAAATCGGACATGAACAGCGGTTTTGTGCAGAAAGTAGTAACGCCCGCGGCTTTGCCTTCGGATTCGACGTCGGAATAATCGTAAGCCGTAAGAATAATTATCGGGACACTATCACCGACAACGCGGCGGATTTGTCTGACTGTTTCGGTACCGTTTTGTCCCGGCATCAACCAATCTATGATATACAAATCAAAAGGATCTTCATCGAGTGCACGACCTGCGCGGAAGACTGCCTCACGCGGCGAAGTTGTCCACTCCGAACGCATGCCGACTTGTTTTAACATTTCATTGACCGATTCGCAATTGTTAAAGTCGTCATCGACAATCAGGACGCGCATATTTTTAAGCTCGGGCACTTGCACGGGAATAACATCTTTTTGAATACGAAAATCAAGCGTGACGGTAAATTCACTACCCTTATCCTTTTCGCTCTCTACGTCGATTGTGCCGCCCATAAGCTCAACCATTTTTTTGGTTATACTCATGCCCAAACCGGTACCTTGTATGCCGCTCTTCGTGGAAGTTTCTTCACGCTCAAAGGCATCAAATACATGTTTCAAAAATTCTTTTGACATGCCAAGCCCGTTGTCTTTGACACGGAATTCGTAACGGGCGCAACCGGGTTTATCGGATTCGTATTGAGATATGCGGAAGAAAATCGAGCCCGTCGCAGGAGTATATTTGACGGCGTTACTCAAAATATTTATCAGCACCTGATTAACTTTGAGTTGATCCGCGTAAACATCTTCATCTTTTACTTTGAAGGCGTCGATATGGAATTGCTGTTGCTTTGCGGTGATTTGCGGCTGAATCAAATGTATAAGACTGTGAATCAAATCGGATAAATTACATTCTTGTTCGTTGACTTCAATGCGTCCGCTTTCGATTCGGCTCATATCCAAAATATCGTTAATCAAACCGAGCAGATGATTACTTGACGACAAAACTTTTTCAAGTGAGTCTTTAACTTGCGTACGGTTATCGAAATGACGCAATGCCAAATTTGTAAATCCGATAATCGCGTTCATTGGCGTTCGGATATCATGGCTCATATTCGACAGGAAAACAGTCTTGGAAACGTTGGCATGTTGAGCCTGCGCAAGAGCGTCGGCAAGTTCCTGATTTCGTGCGAAGGATGCGCGCGTTTGTTCGTCGACGTTTGCGAAGCCGACACCTACCGCATGCATTTCGTCGTCTATCTTTGCTATCCTGAGCATCATGAAATATTCTTCGCCGTTGTAGTGAGTTAAATAGCGTTGAGAAATCATTTCCTCTTTGGCAAGTCTTGCGCGAATATTTTCCGGCTTGATAAACTCAAGTAACTCTTTGCGATCTGTAGAGGCGACGTAGTTATCGATATAATTTTTCATAGCCTCTTGGAATTTAACTATGTCACTTTGTTTGCGATTGAGTTTGGCGGTAATTTCGGGCGTAGCACGATAACAAACGGCCTCATCGGTATCAAGAATCAAATGATAGACAAGCCGATAGTCTACTGTTAAAGCTTGAATCATTTCACTTTGACGACGGCGGCGACGTTCTTCTGTCAGTAATTGTGTTTGCAAGCGAAGTTTTTCTTCCATCTCTTCACTTTTGATTCGGCTTTCCGCTTCCGTTAAACTTTTCTGATGAAGTAAATCGGCATTTTTCCGCGCCTGGAGAATTATCAAGGCAAAGACGATAAGCATTGATAAAATCGTCAAGACAATCTGAAACATGGAACGGTGCCGCATTTCGGTACTTACTTCGCTGATTCTCTCGGCAACTTGATTTTCGCGAATCATGTAGGTAAGAATCCAACCGGCTTTTGTGAGAGGACGATAATACAACATTTCTTTCACGCCGTGATAAGTGAAGACGGAAACTCCTTCGCGTTCTGCGGCAAAGTCCTCTATGATTTTATTTTTGCTGTAGCCGTCACTGAAAGTTGCTCCGTCCAGAGCCTCAACGATATTCGTACCGTTTTTGAATTCGCCGAGTACTGCGCTTGTCAGTGATTCGCCGTTCGTGTAGTACAGATTGAAGAAAGTCATTTCGCTGTTTGTTGTATGCATCATGACTCCTTCAAAAAATTTGGATATGGTCAACTGAAGAAAGACGGCCTTTATCGGTGTACCGCCAAAGGAAACATTTTCGACGGGAACTGCCAAAGTTATATTTTTATCTGTCGCGGAAGTTATTTCGGTAAAAATTTTTGTATCGGTTATTTCTTCGTCGGCAAAAAAATATTCCGCGGTATCTTTGTTCATGCCCTGTGGAGTATAAATATTGCCCGTGGTATCTATGAATCCAAACTGGTCTACGGCGTAGGTGATACGCATTCTTTCAAGATACGATTGCAAGGCATTTACGTCGCTCAAATCATTTGACGATAAAACTCGTAGAGCGTTGTTTAAATTTTTCGTACGAGCATCTATACGCGAAGTGATAATCTGTTCGCGTCGCGCAATCAATTCACGCAAATACAATTCGCTTACCGAATGAACAGTTTGAGCGGTACTTTCTTCGTCGGTTCTGTTTATCCAAAGCGTAGAGGCGATCAAAAGTAAAGCTATGATTGCACCGCCTATTATAGCCGCCGATATTGTTCGACGGTTATTGTTATCCTGTGTTAAATTTTTGTCATCCATTTCGTTTACGGCCTCGCAATTTGGTATTTTATTCATATCCTAATCTAACGGGAACAATTTTATTAAAATTAACTGAAGATATCAAGCTATATTTTGCCGCGCCCGTTTTGTAAATTTTGCTTGAGTGTTCCGCAAAATATGTTATAATCTTTCAAGGTACAACGGATTGATCGATTTTGTTAGGGAGGGCACAATCATGGCTAACTTTATTAACACAAATTATTTTCCGCAGTTCAAAAACCTGAACGCTTACGGAAAAAATTCGACTACGGCATCAAAGACGGATGCTAAAGGTTCGGAATCTGCGCAGGTTTCCGATGATACTGTCGAGCTGTCAAATGCCGGCTTGAATGCGTTGACGCAATCGCAAACGGATTCGATAGACGCTTACGGCGGAGGAGCTGCCGCGGCGACGGATGAAAGTAAATTGTCCGCCAAAGCACAAAGTTATTTACAAAGTCTGCGCGAAAAATACGGCGACTATGATTTCGTTGTCTCGTCTAATCCCGATGCCGCGGATACCATAGGCGCGACGAAAGAAATTTCAGTTATCCTCACGCCCGAAGAAATCGAAAAGATGGCGGAAGATGATGAGTACGCCGAAAAAGTCATGGGCAATGTCGGCAACGCGGTCGATACACTCAACGGACTCAAAGAAAAAGCGTTGGGCGAAGGCGTCGAATTTTCTCAGCTGTCAGCCTCGATTGACAGCGAAGGAAATATGAAACTCTTTGCGCAATTGGAACAGATGTCCGCCGAACAAAAAGAACGTTTCGAGGCCGCTAAAGAAAAACGCGCCGAAGAACAGAAGGCAGCCGAAAGTAAAGAAAAAGTGATAGGCGAAGAAGAAAAGGAGCCGGAATTTACGGAAATCCTTTTCAAGAGCGCAGATGTCGAGGCGGATTCTGCCGACGAATTGCTTGAAAAAATTTTGGGTATCGATTGGAATTCCATCGAAGAGGAGACCGCTTACATCTGAAAATTTTTCGACACGGCGATTAAAAATTTCCACGACAAAAATTAACACTGTAGCATAAAAAATATCCCCTGCGACGCGCGGGGGATTTTTATTTGCGGAATCAAAAAGCACCGCCCCAAATTGAGACAGTGCTCCGATTGCAAGAAAAATTTGTCGTCAGAATTATTTAATGCCTGCGCCGTCAAGAGCGGAACGAACAGATTTGGCAGCGGCATGCATTTTTCCGAGTTCTTCGTCGGTAAGAGCAACTTCGAATACACGCATAAGACCGTCGGCGCAAACCATACGAGGCATCGAAAGAGCAACGTCGGTGATACCATATTCGCCGTTCATCATAGCAGAGCAGGGCAGAATCGTATGTTCATCATAGAGGATGGA
>JAILRS010000038.1 GCA_024698045.1 Selenomonadaceae bacterium | reverse complement strand
AATATTGCGCTTCTCGTCAAGGTTGTAACTTTGTTACTTTAAACGCGGTCATTAATTCTGATTATTGAAATCTTTGGCGCGAAAACTGTTCCGCCACTTTCAAAGTGGCTCACGTTGCAGGCGGCCGCCCGTCCTTGGGCGACCTCAACCATAATCAACACACCAAGTTAATGTTACTTCAACTGCGGTCATTAAGTTTGGTTGTCGATAAAATTCGTATTGTAAAATTTTGGGAGGCTTTTTAAATGATAAAAGTATTGGTAAACGGTGCCCTCGGAAGAATGGGGCGCACGGTGGTTGATGCCGTAAAGGCAGATGCCGAACTCGAACTTGTCGGTGTGGTTGACGCTTTTGACGGTGAAGTCGGCGGCTTGAAAGTAGAAACGAATTTGGATTCCGCACTGAAAAAATTTGCGCCCGAAGTAATGGTTGACTTCACGCGCCCCGATGTTGTCTTTGACAATGTCATGACTGCGCTCGCAAATAAAGTTTCGCCCGTAGTCGGGACAACCGGATTGAGTGACGAGGCAAAAGAAAAAATTCGTACCGCGGCTGAAGAAAATAATACACCTGCATTTATCGCGCCGAATTTTGCCTTGGGTGCGGTGTTGATGATGTTACTGTCGCGCAAGGTGGCAAAGTATATGCCCGACGTCGAGATAATCGAATTACATCACGACAGGAAATTAGATGCGCCCAGCGGTACGGCAGAATTAACGGCGAAAATGATATCGGAAGTACGTCAGCCGCATAAGCAGGGACATCCCGAAGAAAAAGAACGTCTTGAACATGTACGCGGCGCGGAGGTCGACGGCATTCGCATTCATAGCGTGAGATTGCCGGGCTACGTGGCACATCAGGAAGTAATTTTCGGCGGCTTGGGACAAACTTTGACCATTCGTCACGATTCCATGGGTAGAGAATCATTTATGCCCGGAGTTGTTTTGGCTTGCAAAAAGGTTAGAAATCTCAAAGGCTTGACTGTAGGATTGGATAAGATTCTGGATTAAAACGATGAAAAATATTTGGCTCAATATGGTTCTGTTTGCGCTAATAGTCATTGAAATAAGTTACTTACATATGCCGAAAATTTTACATGAAGTTTTGGGTATCATGTTGGCGGTGATGACAGTTATCCATATTTTAGTCAATCGCCGTCGTCTTGTTTTACTGACTAAAAACGTAACGGCACGTAAAATTTTTTCGCTGACGGTGGTTATCGCAATGATGGTTTGTATGTCGATAATTTTCGTCAGCGGTATTTTGGTGTCTAATTATCTGTTCACAGACTTTATAAGTTTTGATTTGCATCAGAATATAACAATGCATCAATTACATTTGTCGTTACCCTACATCATGATGATTTTGGTGAGTATGCATATCGGATTACATTTGCAGGAATTGACGAAGGCAATAAAAGATTGGTTAGGGCTAAGTGAATTCGGAATGTGGCGGCGAATTATTTTCACTACGTTTATCGCGGTAATGATGATAGGCGGAGAAGTTTGGCTGATTTTGAATAGAGTAGCGGACAGAATAGCGATGAAACACATTTTCGGGACAGCTGCCGCAACGTTACCGCCGACAGTCTTTGTTTTGATGATTGTAGGCACGATTATTTTATTCGCCGCAATTACCTTCGTGATAGACAAAAAATTTTTGAGACGACGATAAGGAAGGAAAGAGTTAATGTTAAAAGGCGCGTTAAAGACGCTGGAATATGACAAGATACTTGAACGACTGCGCGAATGCGCTAGCTCAAATTTCGGTAAGGAATTGGCTTGGAAAACGGAACCGGTAGACGACGCAATGACGGTACGCGAAAATTTATCGTTGACGACGGAGGCAGTAAAAATTTTTGCGGTAAGTGCTCCTCCATTGGGCGGCTTCCGCGATATCCGTGAGACGCTCAAGAAAATCAAATTGGGTAGCGTCGCCGATTCCGAAGAATTTTTAGACGTGCTGTCAACAATGTACACGATGCGGCAGGTCAAAAATTTTTTCAAGGAAACGGAAGTAGACGCGCCGCAATTAAAGTCACGAGCAAGAGAAATTGAGATATTGGGTAATCTCGAACGTCAACTTGATAACGCAATCGACGATCACGGAGCTGTGAAAGATACGGCAAGTGTCGAGTTGCAAAAGATACGTCGGGAATTGCGCAGCACTCAAAATCGAATCAAGACGGAAATTTTTAACATACTGCACGACACCGCCAAGCAGAAATTTTTTCAAGATGCACTTGTAACAATGCGCGGCGATAGATATGTCTTACCGGTGAAGGCGGAATATAAATCGCAATTTCACGGGATAGTCCACGATCAATCGGCTACGGGCGCGACGGTCTTTATCGAGCCGATGGCAGTTGTGAATCTCAATAACGAAGTAAAGGAACTCGAGGCACAAGAACGTCACGAAGTCTCAAGGATTTTGCGCGGCTTGAGTGAGGCTGTAAGAAAAAATTCAGACACCTTGACACTTAACATAAATATTCTCGCCGAAGTCGATTTACTGTTCGCCAAAGCAAAACTCGCCGAGGAAATGAATGCGACCGAACCGATAATCAGTGACTTCACCGATTTAAAAGCGGCGCGACATCCTTTGATTAATCCGAGTATTGTTGTCCCCGTCGATATTCGTTTAGGCGAAAATTTTTCCATGCTCCTTGTCACCGGACCTAATACGGGCGGCAAAACAGTATCGATGAAAACATTGGGGCTTATGGCATTGATGGCGCAATCGGGCATGTATATCCCTGCGGCAATCGGATCTCGTATCGCGGTCTTCACGAATATTTTCGCGGATATCGGCGACGAACAATCAATCGAACAAAGTTTGTCGACCTTCTCGGCGCATATGACAAAAATAGTGTCAATCTTAAATGAAGTGACGGCAACCGATTTGGTATTGCTTGATGAAATCGGAGCAGGTACCGACCCCGACGAAGGTTCTGCATTGGCAATGGCGATACTCGAAAGATTATTGAATATCGGCGCGGCGACAATCGCAACCACTCACTATTCGGAGCTGAAAACTTTCGCCTACTCGACGGACGGAATCGAAAATGCTTGCGTTGAATTTAATACGGAAACACTCCGCCCGACGTATAAACTTTTAATAGGAATCCCCGGAGCAAGTAACGCATTCGCAATCGGTCAGCGTCTCGGTTTGAGTAAAAGCATTATCCTTCGTGCCAAACAATTAGTCACCGAAGAATTTGCCAACTTTGAAAAAGTATTATCCGATTTGGAAAACGAACGTATGATGTACGAACAACGTAACGCGGAAATTTTTGAACGGCAACAACAAGTCATCAAGCACGAGAAAAAAATATCTGCAATGCGCGACGAGATAGCAAAGACAAAGGGCGATATAATCCGCAAGGCAAAAGAAAAATCGGCGGCAATGGTACGCGAAACAAAACGCGAAGCAGAAGAAATAATAGCGGCACTGAAAGAACAGTTTGACGATTCGGGAGTAAAACGCCGTCAACAAGTGATACAGCAAGCACGGGATAAATTACGCGAAGCGGAAGCGGAATCGGTAACGGGAATAATCAGCGAAAAATTTGTCGGCAAACGAATCAACAAGAAACGTCTGCAAATCGGCGACACGGTTTACATAAAGACAATCGACCAAAAGGGGACATTGTTATCAATCGAAAAGGACGGCGCGGAATTATGTGTGCAAATCGGCGCAATGCGTACAACGGTAAAAAGTTCGGTCTGCCGATTTGTCAGCCACAATCAACAGGAAGAAACGCCGTCCGTGACGACAACGACGAGCAGTGATAATCGCGGTTCGTACGGTCTGATGCAGAAGGCGGCAACGATAACGAGGAGTATAGATATCCGCGGCATGACGGTTGACGAAGCCGAACAGGTTTGCGGCAAATTTATTGACGATGCGCAGTTATCGGGGCTGAAAAATATTCTGATAATCCACGGCAAAGGTACAGGAGCATTAAGGCAGGGCGTACATGAATTTTTGCGGCGAACCGGTGCAGTGGCGAATTTTCAATTTGCAGATATAGATGAAGGCGGAACGGGCGCGACATTGGTTACGGTTAAATAAAAACGTCTGCGCTTGTAAGTTTACTAACAAATCTTGTCTGCTCAAAAAATTTTCGGGAGTGATACGAATGATGAAGATAAGACCGCGTCGGCTGCGCACATCGGAACAAATCCGCGCAATGGTACGCGAAACGAATATAACGGTGAAAGACTTGATTTATCCGTTATTCGTGGTGGCAGGGGAACACGTACGGGAAGAAATTCCGTCAATGCCGAATTGCTATCATCTATCGGTGGAAAATGCAGTGGAGTTGGCAAAAAAAATCGCGTCGTTGGGAATTCCCGCGGTTGAAGTGTTCGGGTTACCGGAGTACAAAGACGATATAGGATCTTCGGCATGGGATATGAAAAGCCCCGTACAAAGAGCAATCAGCGCAATCAAAAAGGCAGTGCCCGAATTGGTAATTGTCGGCGACGTTTGTCTTTGCCAATACACAAATCACGGTCACTGCGGAAAATTATGCGGCAATTACGTTGACAATGACGAAACATTGAAACTGTTACAGAAAGTGGCGGTAAGTCAGGCGGAAAGCGGAGCGGATATAGTAGCACCGTCGGATATGATGGACGGAAGAGTAGCGGCAATCCGTGAGGCGTTAGACGTGCATAAACTCCATAACGTATCGATAATGAGTTACGCGGTAAAATATGCGTCGGGCTACTATGCTCCGTTCAGAGATGCCGCCGATTCCGCGCCGCAATTCGGTGACAGAAAACAATATCAAATGGATGTGGCGAACAGTCGCGAAGCGTTAAAGGAAGTCGAATTGGATATAGCCGAGGGCGCAGATATAATCATGATAAAACCGGCACTTGCCTACCTTGATATCGTGAAGGAAGTCCGTCAAAAAATAAACAATCCCGTCGCGGTGTACAACGTCAGCGGCGAATATGCAATGGTAAAAGCGGCGGCGGCGAACGGGTGGATAGACGAACAGCGAATAGTAATGGAAAATTTGACGTCAATGAAAAGAGCCGGGGCGGATATAATAATCACATATCATGCGATAGATGCGGCGGAATGGATTAGATGAGCACGAAAATATTTTTGCTAGGCGGTACTGAAGACGGGCGCAAATTGGGCGAAATGTTATCGTGCGAAGGTTTTGATGTAACAGTTTCGGTCGTGAGCGATTACGGTCGGCAATTAATCGAAACCTGCGCAGCCGTGAAAGTAAACGCCAAAGCTTTGGATAAAGAGGAATTAACGGCGATACTTGTCGACGAAAAATTTGACTGTGTGGTCGATGCAAGTCATCCCTACGCCAAAAATGTTTCGAGCAATGCAATCGAGGCGGCGGCGTGTGCAGGAATCGACTACATACGCTACGAACGCGCGGAAATCGAATTGACTTACGACAAAATAATTTTGGTTGACAGCTACGAAGAGGCGGCGGAAAAGTCAGCGGCATTGGGCGAAAATATTTTTTTGACGACAGGCAGCCGAAATTTGAAAGTGTTCACGGAATCGGCGGCAATGATTGGAAAAAAATTGACGGTGCGAGTATTGCCGACGGCGGAAGTTATAGCGGAATGTGAGGCATTGGGATTATCGCCCAAACAAATTATCGCGATACAAGGAGCGTTTTCGGTCGAATTGAATGCCGAAATGTTTAAGCATGCAAAGGCAGATGTAATAGTAACGAAAAACAGCGGAAGAATCGGCGGAGCGGATACGAAACTTGAGGCGGCGAAACTTTTAAATTTACCGGTGGTGATGATAAATCGCCCGAAGATACAATATCCGAATTTAGCGACGACTTTCGAGGAAGTATTGAAGTTTTTGACGGAGAGAAAATAAATGAAAAAGTGCACTGTTCAAACGGTAGTGGATGCGGTTAACAGACTTGCACCGAAAAATCTTGCGGAAGAGTGGGATAATCCGGGGCTACTGGTAGGATTGCCGAATGCCGAAGTAAAAAAAATCCTCGTATGCCTTGACGTCATGGATGACAGTATCGAACGGGCGACGGCGATTGACGCGCAAATGATAGTATCGCATCACCCGATGATATTCCGCGCGATAAAAAATGTACGATTGGATTTGCCGACGGGGAAAAAGATATCGCGGCTGATAAAGAATGATATTGCGGTCTTCGCGGCACATACAAATTTAGATACGGCGACGGGCGGCGTCAATGATGTATTGGCGGAAAAATTGGGCTTGCTTGACGTGAAAATGTTGGGTAACGAAGAACAGTCAATGGGACGAATGGGAAATTTAGAGACGGAAATGACGGCGGAAGAATTTGCCCGACACGTAAAAAAGTCATTGAAAGCGGAAAATGTTCGCTTGGTCGACGCAGGAGACTTCAAAATAAAGAAGGTCGGATTGTGCGGCGGAGCAGGTGCGGAATTTATTCAGCGCGCCAAATTTTACGGAGCGCAAGCATTTGTAACGGGTGACGTAAAATATCACGAGGCGCAGGGAGCAATCGAAAGCGGAATCCATGTAATTGATGCCGGACATTTCGCTACCGAATACCCGATAGTCAATGCGCTTGCCGAATATCTGCGCAGTGAGTTGCAATATTATGACTTGGAGATAATCGAGAATACGGACGCCAAAGATTTTTTCAAAACAATTTAACAGAAAGCTTGACTTGAAGTTGACTTCAACTGATACACTTGCGGCTGATAACATAGTCGGGGTGATAAAGATGACAATAGGCGAAGTCAGTGCGAAGTATGATATAACGGTAGACACGTTGAGATATTACGAGCGAATCGGATTAATACCGTCGGTGCCGCGCAAGGCGAATGGAATCCGCAACTTTGATGAAGAGGCGTGTAATTGGGTGGCGTTCGTGAAGTGTATGCGCAGCGCAGGAGTGCAAATAGAGGCGTTAGCGGAATATGTGGGATTATTGCAAGCGAACAAGGGTCTTGAGCGGCGCAAAGAGATTTTGATAGAGCAACGGGCGCGCTTACAAAAACAGGCAGAACATATTTTGTCGACGATAGAAAAACTCAGTTACAAGATAGACAACTACGAAGAAATATTTTCCGAGAAGGGCAAAGTAAATCATTCCAAAATTGACGGAAAAGTAGTTGCGCCCAAGGTTTCGACATCGAAATAAACGATTGCGCTTGAAGTCGGTTGATAAAAATTTCAGAAGGCAAAATAAAAACTCCCCGAAGATTTTTCTGCGAGGAGCATTTTTTATTTCGGCTATGTGATTAAATCTGATTGAGTTTCATTAAATTACCGCCGACAACGGTTGCGACGGTTCTGCCTTTGAGTTGACGACCAACAAACGGCGAATGACTTCCGCGCGTGTAAAATTTATCGGCGTCGACAGTCCAAACAAGTTCCGTATCGATAACGGCAACATCACCGGGCGCACCGATTGATAATGTACCTGCATTGAGGTTGAAAACCTGCGCAGGAGCGGCAGTCATTTTGGCAATCAATGTCGGCAAATCAATCTTACCCTTGTGATATAAATCGGTCAAAAGTACGGCGATACTTGTTTCAAGTCCCGGGAATCCGCTGGGCGCATACATATACTCACGGTCTTTTTCTTCGGGTGCGTGCGGCGAATGATCTGTTACAATCATATCGATAGTCCCGTCAAGCAAACCTTGCAACATGGCATCGCAATCGGCTTGCGTACGGAGCGGCGGATTAATTTTGGTGGAGGCGTCTACGGGATTAACCAAATCCTCGGTCATGGTCAAATGTTGCGGCGTGACTTCTGCGGTTATCTTTACTCCACGGCGTTTTGCGTCACGAACAATTTCGACGGCACGCGCAGAACTGATATGAGCAATGTGGAGGCGACCGCCAGTGTATTCGGCTAAGAGAGCATCACGGGCAACGGCAATATCTTCGGCTACCGTCGGACGACCTTTGAGCCCGAGTAAAGCACTGCGCTTACCTTCATTCATCACGCCTTCTTTGACAAGTGAAGTTTCTTCCTCGTGACAGATGATAACTTTGCCCGTATCATGCAGATAATCCAAAGCATTCATGAAAATTTTTGCGTTATCGTCAAAACTGCCGTCATCGGAGAAAGCTACCGCCCCTGCGTCAATCATATCGCGCATCTCGGCAAGTTCCAAACCTTTGCGACCTTTAGTGACTGCGCCGATAATTTTTATGTTGATAAGTCCGACATCCTCGGCGCGTTTAACCATGGCACGAACAAGAGCGGCATTATCTACATTGGGAGTGGTATTGGGCATTGTCGCGACAGTAGTGAAGCCGCCAGCAATTGCCGCCTTAGAGCCGCTCAAGAAATCTTCTTTAGCTTCTTGTCCGGGTTCGCGCAGATGGACATGCATATCAATCAAGCCGGGTGTAACAATTTTGCCCGTCGCGTCGAATTGACAATCGGCGGCAAAATCTATATTCGGTTTCACTGCGGAAATTTTCCCGTCGACGATTAAAACATCGGCAATGCCGTCGAAATTATTTGCAGGGTCTATGACACGACCGCCGCGAATCAAAAGCGACTTGTAATTGATTTCGTCGCCGCGTTGTATTTGCCAAGTTTGATTCATTATTTCGTCCCTCCGTTCAATGTCAAATCAAGTAACGCCATTCTGATTGCTACGCCGTTTTGAACTTGATCGTGTATCGCGGATTGTTTGCAGTAAGTTACTTCGGAAGAAATTTCCAGACCTTTATTTTGAGGGCCGGGGTGTAGGATTAAAACATCATCCTTTGCCAATTTCAATCTGTCTTCGTTAATGCCGTAGACTCTTGCATATTCGCGCGTGGAAGGAAACAGCCCGGCTTGTTGTCTTTCAAGTTGTATGCGCAGGACGTTGATGACATCAGCATCTTTTATCGCGTCCTCCAAATTCTCGTGAACCGTGACGCCCTCAAACTCAAAGAAACGCGGCAGCAAAGTTTTAAAGCCTGCAATGTGGACATCAATTCCCATTTTGGTCATGGCGTAGACATCGGAACGGGCGACGCGACTGTGAAGGATATCGCCGACAATCGCGACTTTTAATCCGGCAAGACGTCCTTTTTTCTGCTCGATGGTAAACAAATCAAGTAACGCTTGCGAAGGGTGAGCGTGTGCGCCGTCACCTGCGTTGATTATTACCGGGCTGACAACTTTTGTTGCGTAATCCGCCGCGCCCTCAGCCTTATGCCGCATGACAATCGCATCGACACCCATTGCCTCAATCGTGCGCAGTGTATCGCGTAAACTTTCGCCTTTCACGATTGAACTTGTACCGCTGTTTATGCTTACCACATCTGCCCCGAGATATTTACCTGCCAACTCAAATGATGTCCGCGTCCTCGTTGACGGTTCGTAAAACAAATTGATGATAGCTTTGCCGCGCAGATTCGATAACTTTTTATCACCGCCGCGACAAATTATTTTCTTCATACCGTAAGCGGTATCGAGCACCAGACGAATTTCCTCGGGCGTAAAATTTTCCAATGCAACGACACTCTTACCAAGCAGACTGACTTCAGAAATATTTTCCAACGCGTCCACCCCTTCACTGTTATTGTTATTTAAGGCAATGCCGCAAAATTATCGACAGGCCAGAAAATCAACGAGGCTTTACCCTTGACGAGATAGAGCGGTACGAAACCGACATCGGGGAAACGGGAATCGAGCGAATTGCGACGATTGTCTCCGCAGACGAAAAGTGTACCTTCGGGCACTGTTTGTTTCGGGTATTCCGTACGTGTTTTCTCGGATATATAATCTTCGTTGATTATCGCGTCGTTAACGTAGACATGCCCGTCTTTAATCTCAATGGTATCGCCGCCTACCGCAATAACGCGCTTGATAAAGTCCCGTGTATGATCGCGCGGATAGCGGAAGATTATAACTTCGCCGCGAATCGGCTCTCGGAAGTTGTAAATAAATTTGTTCACTACAAGTCGTTCGCCATCCTGTAGTGTTGGTTGCATGCTGGGACCGTCCACCACATACAATTCAACTATAAAAGTTCTGATGAGTAGCGCAACCACAATCGCAGATACCAATGAAATTATCCAGCTCTTTACCTCACGGCTGATTATCGAATCCATTTATAAAGTCCCCTAACTTTTTCATGTTAACAAATTTCTATTCTGCCAACGAGAAAATTTTCCTGCAACTTTCCGCGTAACTGTTCACCGATAAAATTTTTGATTGACCTATTGACATTTTGATATTTTGAGTTTATCATTTGCGCTGTCGATAAGAAAATAATCCGGTCAATGGGAGTGATAAATTATGGCAGGAGAAAAATATACGGCCAAAGCGTCACAAGCAATACAGGCGGCGCAACAATTGGCGGCAATGAAATATCATCAAGAATTTAACTCGATTCATTTAATGTTGGCATTGGCGAAGGAGCCCGAAGGATTATTGGCAACGATATTCCAAGAATGTCAGACGGATTTGCCGATGCTGAAAGTGAGATTGGAAGCGGAACTGAATAAAATTCCGCAGGTCAAAGGACAAGAGCGATTGTCAATGGGCGTCGATTTGGCGCGTGTAATCGGTAAGGCGCGCGAATATGCAGCCTCAATGAAAGACGAGTATATCAGTACCGAACATTTGTTATTATCGTTGACTACCGACGGTAAAAAGGAAGTACAGGAAATTGCCAAAGGGTTTAATCTGAATAAAGACAAGATAGATGCGGCGATAAAGAAGAACCGTAAACAAAATGTCACGAGCGACAATCCCGAAGAAACATATCAGAGTTTGTCTAAATTCGGGCGCGATTTGACGGCGGCAGCTCGTGCAAGCAAATTGGATCCGGTTATCGGGCGCGATGAAGAAATTCGCCGTACAATCGAAATTTTGAGCAGACGTACGAAAAATAATCCGGTATTAATCGGCGAACCCGGTGTAGGTAAAACCGCAATCGTCGAAGGTTTGGCGCGACGCATTGTTGCCGGAGATGTTCCCGAATCACTGAAAAATAAAACCCTCTACGCTTTAGACATGGGCTCGCTCATTGCCGGCGCGAAATTCCGCGGCGAATTCGAGGAGCGTCTCAAAGCCGTACTCAACGAGATTATAAAATCCGACGGACAAATTTTGTTGTTCATTGATGAAGTGCATACGGTTGTCGGAGCAGGTAAGGCAGAGGGCGCAATGGATGCCGGAAATATTTTGAAACCAATGTTGGCGCGCGGCGAATTGCGTTGTATCGGCGCGACGACACTCAACGAATACCGCAAGTATATCGAAAAAGATACGGCACTTGAGCGTAGATTTCAACCTGTCATGGTCGGCGAACCGACTGTGGAAGATACCATTTCGATTCTGCGCGGAATCAAAGAACGCTACGAAGTACATCACGGCGTAAGGATTCGCGACGCGGCACTTGTCAGCGCGGCAACTCTTTCCGATAGATATATTTCCGACAGATTTTTACCCGATAAGGCAATCGATTTGGTCGACGAAGCTGCGGCAAAATTGCGCACGGAAATTGAATCATTACCCGCGCCGATTGATGAGATACGCCGCAAAATTATGCAACTTGAAATCGAAGAACAAGCACTCAAAAAAGAAAGTGATTCCGCCTCGAAAGAAAAGTTAAATACAATCGTCGAGGAGATAAAAGATTTAAAATCACGCGAAAAAGTTTTGCGCGATAAATGGGAAGCGGAAAAACAATCAATCTTGCGTGTACGTGCAATCAAAAAGGAAATCGATGCAGTCAACGGTGAAATCGAAGAGGCTCAACGCGCTTACAACTTGCAAAAGGCTTCCGAATTGAAATACGGCAAACTTCCGCAGTTGACAAATACGCTCAAGAAATTTGAAGAGGAAATAGCCGCGCAATCAAAAGACAGTCGTTTACTGAAAGAGGAAGTAGGCGAAGAAGATATCGCCAAAGTCGTAAGCAGATGGACAGGCATACCGGTATCGAAGATGATGACGGGCGAACGCGAAAAACTTTTGCATTTGGAAGATACACTTCATGAACGCGTTGTAGGTCAGGATGAGGCAGTAAAAGTTGTCAGCGAAGCAATATTGCGCGCGCGTGCAGGTATCAAAGATCCCAATCGCCCGATAGGTTCGTTTATCTTCCTCGGCCCCACAGGCGTCGGCAAAACCGAATTGGCGAAAACTTTGGCGGAAGCTCTGTTTGATGACGAACGCAGTATCATTCGCGTCGACATGAGTGAATACATGGAAAAACATACTGTTGCAAGACTTATCGGCGCGCCTCCCGGATACGTCGGCTATGATGAGGGCGGTCAACTCACCGAGGCGGTAAGACGGCACCCCTACAGCGTCATTTTGCTTGATGAAATCGAAAAGGCTCATCGCGATATTTTCAACGTACTTTTGCAGATTCTCGACGACGGCAGATTAACCGACGGTAAGGGACGCGTTGTTAACTTCAAAAATACAGTTATCATCATGACAAGCAATTTGGGTTCGCAGGAAATTTTACAGCGTGCGAAAATCGGATTCATTACTAATCAGGCATTCGCCGAAGCCGAATCGATTATCAAAGACATGTTGAAAAATTATTTCCGTCCCGAATTTTTGAATCGTATTGATGATATCGTCGTCTTTAAGTCTTTGGCGAAAGATCAAGTCAAAGCAATCGCCGAAATTCTGTTGAAGAATTTGAGTGCGCGTCTCGAAAAACAGATTAACGTAAAATTGACATGGACGGCGAAGGCAGTCGACGCACTTGCCGAAAAGGGATTCGATGCTAACTTTGGTGCCAGACCTCTGCGCAGATTTTTAACACATACCGTAGAGACGGAATTGAGTAAGAAAATAATCGGCGGAGTGGTTAAAGAAGGCGACATAGTTGAGATAGATTTCGACGGAAAAAATTTTGTCTTCCGCGCAACCACACCCGTTAAGCTCGACAAATAATTTTAAACGTTCACCGAATTTTATCCCCGTACAAAGCGACGGGGATTTTTTTGTAAAAATTTTTTGGACAGGTGTAACGAAATTCAACATGTGTCGTATAAGGCATGCAAAACAAAATAACCGAAAGGAATGATAACAATGATGATGGAAAATGAAATGCTTAACTTCGAGGAACTCAATCAGGTGAACGGCGGTACATTCGATGCAAATATGTACAGCAAAGACGAATACAAAGCGGCAGGTATTGCCCTTGATTCTCATTTCTTTGCCAAAGATGAATTTTTCCTTTGGTCTTCGGTAGACCAAAACGGTAATAAACTTACCAGCCCGAAGAGATATAGTTTGACTTACGATGCGGCAAATACCGCCGTTGAAATTTACAATCGTACCGGCAAACCCGCAACTTTGGAAGAAATCAAGAACGCAATAGGCGGAAATATACTTCGTTAATAACTCAATACCAAAAAAAATAATCCCCGTACAAATCGACGGGGATTTTTTGTTTGCCTAGATATATTCATACATTGACGCTCGGCAGTAACAATAGTATGATTTTCACAGTAAAAATCTTTGGGGATGTGGTACTAATGAAAAAGGGCATAAAAGTTGTTTCGATTGGAGGCGGCAGCAGTTACACGCCTGAATTAATGGAAGGTTTCATCAAACGTTACTCCGAACTGCCGATAAAAGAAATTTGGTTGGTAGATATCGAAGACGGTAAAGAGAAATTGGAAATCGTCGGCAACTTCGCAAAACGAATGTGGAAGGCGGCAGGTTATCCCGTAGAAGTGCATTTGACTTTGAATCGTCGCGAGGCATTGAAAGACGCCGATTTTGTTACAACACAATTCCGCGTCGGTCTGCTCTACGCCAGAATCAAAGATGAACGGATTCCGCTTTCTTACGGCATGATAGGGCAGGAAACCAACGGCGCCGGCGGTATGTTTAAGGCCTTCCGTACAATCCCCGTCATAAAGCAGATTGTCGACGATATGCGCGAACTTTGTCCCGAGGCTTGGCTGATTAATTTCACCAATCCCAGCGGCATGATTACCGAAACGGTTATCCGAAAACTCGGCTGGAAAAAATGTATCGGGCTTTGCAATGTCCCCGTTATCTCGATAAAAAAAGAACCTGCGACAATCGGCACTACGAGCGATAAACTTCATTACCGTTACGCCGGTATCAATCACTTCCATTGGCACAGAGTTTTTGACGAAAACGGCACGGAAGTCACGCAGAAACTCATCGAGCACATAAACGATGCGGACGGTGGTACACCCAAAAATATTTATCAGGCAAAATTTTCTCTCGACTTATTGAAAACGACGGGCGTCTTGCCTTGCGGTTATCATCGCTATTACTACATGAAAAATGAAATGCTCGGTCATTTGATGGATGACTTTAACAGACACGAAACACGCGCCGAAAGTGTTAAGGAAGTCGAAGATAAACTGTTTGAGATGTATAAAAATCCCGAACTGAAAACCAAACCGCCCGAATTGGAAAAACGCGGCGGAACATATTACAGCGATGCGGCTTGTGAATGTATCAGCGCGATTTACAACAATAAACGTCAAATGATGGTTGTCAACACCGAAAATAACGGCGCGATCCCTTGTCTCCCAAATGATACGATTGTCGAAATTTCTGCGCTGATTTCCGCCCAAGGTGCCGAGCCTCTTGCCTGGGGCGAAATGAAACCTCATGAACGCGGTTGGCTACAAGTTATGAAAGCTATGGAAGAATGTACTATCGAGGCGGCTTTGAGCGGCGATTACGGCGCAGTACTCGAGGCGTTCAATATAAATCCGCTGGTCGAAAACGGCGACGATGCTATCAAAGTTTTGCACGAACTTTTTGTCGCACATGAAAAATATTTGCCGCAGTTCGCCGATTTAATCAAGTCATTGAAGGCGGCGGGAGTTTATCCCAAAGATGAAACCGTACGCGAACTTTTGGCGCAAGGTAAGTAAATAATTCCCCTGCGATTGAATCAAAATAAAAAATCCCACCGATTAATTTCGATGGGGTTTTATTTTGTTGACATTAATCAAAGCGCGGCGGCAATACCTGCGGCATTACCCATAGCCCAAGCCGCTTGCAAATTGAATCCGCCCGTGAAGCCGTCGACGTCAGCCACTTCGCCCACGATAAAAAGTCCCGACACTAATTTTGATTCCATAGTCTTCGGATTAATTTCCTTAACGGAAATACCGCCGGCGGTAACAATCGCCTCGGTAATGGGGCGCGTCTTAGTGACCGTCAAGGGTACGCCGCGCAGAATATCGACTAGCCTACGGCGTTCTGCTTGCGTGATTTCGTCAACTCGTTTGGTTTCATCAAGATAAGCCAAATCGGTAATAACGGGAATCAATTTGACGGGCATTAAATCGACGAGAGCATTTTTTATTTCCTTACGGCGGAATTTATCAAAGTCGCGCAAAATTCTTGCGTCTAATTGTTCGGGCGACAGTGCCGGCTTTAAATTGATTTCCAATTCGACGAATTTTTTTTGTGCCAGTAATTGAGCCGCTTGTCTGCTGAGCGATAAGATAACGGGGCCGCTCACGCCGAAATGAGTAAATAACATTTCGCCGAACAATTCGGCAACGAGTACGCCGTCCGCCAAAAGTTTTACGCGGACATTTCTTAACGACAGACCTTGCAAATCGGAAATAAAATCTTCCTCGATTTCGAGCGGCACGAGCGCAGGAAGGATATTGGTTACGGTATGCCCCAAACGTTTGGCGAATCGGAAGCCGTCGCCCGTGGAGCCCGTCGCAGGATAACTTTCGCCGCCCGTAGCCAAAATCACGGCATCAGCCTCGATAATTTTCCCGTCAACCAATACGCCGCGGATTTTTCTGCCCTCGGCTAAAATTTCGGTGACGGGCGAATTTGTGCGGACATCCACACCTAAAAAAGCCATACGCTTTGTCAGTGCATCGATAACTTCGGCAGCGTTATCGCTTTCGGGGAAAATTCTTCCGCCGCGCTCTACTTTCGTCGCCACACCCAAACTTTCAAAGAAATTAACCGTATCGCTTGAAGAAAAATTTTTCAGCGCACTGAACAGAAATTTACCGTTGCCGACAATATTTTTGACAATCTCGGGATTATCGGCGATGTTGGTTATGTTACAGCGACCTTTACCGGTTATGCCGAGCTTCCGCCCCAAGGTTTTCATCTTCTCAAACAAAGTAACCTGCGCACCGTTTTCAGCCGCACGAATTGCCGCCATCATTCCGCCTGCGCCACCGCCGACGATTATTATTTGTTTCAAGTTATCTACGCCTCACAAAAATTTTTTGAGCATATCAATTTCATTTTGCGACAGATATTTGTATTCGCCGACCTTCAAGCCCGATAAAGTAAGCCCGGCAAAAGAAATTCGCTTGAGCCTTTTGACGTCGTGACCAATAGCCGCGAACATCCGCCTAACCTGCCGATTGCGTCCTTCGTGAATCGTTATTTCGATTGTCCTGTCATCAATCATGTAGATAATCGCGGGAGCAGTCAAACCGTCGTCGAGTTCGATACCAGAGCGCAGTAAATCCAATTCCTCCTCGGTGATTGCCGCACAAAGTTTGACGCGATAAGTCTTCTGTACTTCGTAACGGGGATGGATAAGCGCGTTGGTAAGTTGTCCGTCATTGGTTAAAATAATCAGCCCTTCGGAATTTAAATCGAGTCGCCCGACGGGATAAACACGCTCGGAAAAATTTTCGCCCAATAAATCGATAACGGTCTTGCGATTGCGTTCGTCGTGCACCGTGCTAAGATAGCCGCGCGGTTTATTGAGCATGATGTAAATTTTATCGGTAACGGTCGGCAAAAGTTTCCCGTCGACGCGAATTTTATTCTTATCCGAATCGGCTTTCGCGCCCAATTCCGTAACGATTTTCCCGTCGACTGTTACGCGACCGCTTGTGATAATTTCTTCCGCCGCACGTCGCGAACATATTCCCGCCTGCGAAAGTATTTTCTGCAAACGAATCAACGCCACATCAAACACCTCTCAAAGTAAAGTAAGCGATTTCGGGCGGACAACCTAAACGGAACGGGAACCAACTGCCGTTACCGACATGAACGTAGCCGATACTGTCGCCGCTCTTGATAATGCCGCGCGTGTATTTGAATACGGGGAAAATCGGGACGCCAAACAAACCGATTTGACCACCGTGAGTGTGTCCCGTCAAAGTCAATGCGAATTTTCTTTCCGCACCGTCGTCGATAAATTCGGGATGATGTGCTAACAAAATTTTCACGGCATCGGTAGGTATACCGGCTTCGGCATTGTCTACGTAATTTTTTCGCGCCGCACGAAATGCCGCCTTACGCTCCTCATCATTGGCGGACATCATCGGAGCGCGATCGGGATAATCAACGCCGAGGATATAAAGTTTGGATGTTACACATCTGTTTTCGTTGACCAGCCAATTAATTTTCGTCTCGTTCAATTCGGCTTCAATCTGGGGAATGCCGCGAAAATGTTCGTGATTGCCATGACAGTAGTAAATGCCGAATTTGAATTTATCGGTGAAGGCGTCGACTATTTTAACCGCCGCCGGATTCATTTGCACGTCGTCGAAAATATCGCCCGTTATCGCCAGCAAATCGGGTTTACTGTCGGCAATTCTCTGCAGTAGAGATTCGAGCCGCTCAAGGGAATAGTACGCGCCGAGATGTATGTCGCTGATTTGCGCAATGCGAAAGCCTTCCAAATCGGGCGGAAGATTTTTTATCGGGACGTCGTAAAAATTTTCAACGTCGGAATTTTTTTCGATACGATTGGCGTAAACGGACGCGGCAAAACCAATCGCAGGTAAAATCAAACCGTGAGCAAGTGCACGCCGTCGCGCAGGATTGAACGGACTGGGCTTATGCAGTTTACGGTAAACAAATCTGATGATAACCGCGCCCAATACCAATATGCCGCAAATCAACTGCGTCATCAAAAATATGGTTGCGCAATTGCCGAAGACGGTTACAAAAAGTTGCGGCACGAGTGAACGAGCAGCCCAACCGACCAATATCACCGCGATAATCGTTGCGTCGGCAAGCGCGAAGATTTTATAAAACTTTTTGGCAAGATGTTCGCTGAAGAGAAATTTTATCGAGAGTAGCGCGACAGCCATAACCGTACCGAGAATCAGCGAAACAATTACGATAAACATTTTTATGCCTCGAGTTGAAGCCGCGCCGCCTTAACAACATTTTTCATAAGCATTGCGACTGTCAACAGACCTACGCCGCCGGGCACGGGTGTTATCGCTCCCGCAATTTCTTTCGCCGCCTCAAAGTCAACATCGCCCACCAATTTTTTCGGCGCGATTCGATTGATGCCGACGTCGATAACGGTTGCGCCGGGGCGAATCATATCGCCCGTAACCAAATTCGGTTTGCCCGATGCCGCGACTAAAATTTCACCTTCGCGCGCGACTTCCGCCAAATTTTTGGTATGAGTATGACACACGGTAACGGTAGCATGACGAGCCATGAGCAGATGCAAAAGGGGTTTGCCGACAATATTACTGCGCCCGATTATCACAGCGCGTTTACCGTCGATTTCGATTCCGGCAAGATCTAACATCTCAATGCAACCGGCAGGAGTACAGGGGACGAGTGCAGGACTGCCGATAACCAATTTGCCGACATTTTCGGGATGAAAACCGTCAACATCTTTCAAGGGATTGATTCGATTTAAAATTTCTTCGGAATGCGCTTTGATTGCATCGGGCAGAGGTAATTGAACCAAAATGCCGTGAATGTTTTTATCTGCGTTGAGTGCGTCGATTCGCGCAAGTAATTCATCCTTGGTCGTCGTTTCGGGCATGGCAACCACTTCCGAAATAATTCCCAATTCCTCGCAGGTTTTGTGTTTGTTACGGACATAAACTTGCGACGCAGGATTTTCGCCGACGATTATAACCGCAAGCCCCGGAGTCACGCCGAAATTTTTCTTGAGCTCTTCAACCTCCGTACGCGCGGATTCTTTAATCTTTGCTGCAAATTCCTTGCCTTGTAAAATTCTTGCTGACATGTTATCAACCTCCAAATCTTTTTTGCAGTCTACAATAATTGAACGCATTCGACAAGACGGGCATTGTTTTTATCGCTACGAGTGATTAAAATTTCATTGAGGTGATTGAAATGAAATTGACGGTGCTGATTGAGAATACGCGCCCCGATAATTCGACTTTGATTGCAGAACACGGTTTGAGTTTCCTTGTTGAAACTGCGCAGAGTAAATTTATCTTTGACTGCGGACATACGGGCGCGGCATGGCAGAACGCACAAACTTTAGGCGTTGACTTATCCGGAATAAAAATCGCGGTGCTCAGTCATTCCCATTACGATCATTCGGGCGGTTTCCCGAAACTTTTGGAGCATGCTCCGATTGAGAAAATCTTTACGGGCGTCAACTTTTGGGATGAAAAATTTTCGCGAGTCAACGGTGACGATTACATTTATCGCGGCTGCGGATTCGACGAGAAATTTTTATCCGAGCACGGTATCGAGCAAATTGTTTGTCGCGATGTGACGGAGATTGACGAAGATATTTGGCTTATCGGGAATTTCAAACGGCGTTACTTCTGCGAAATTATTCCGAGTAAATTTGTCAAAGGAGCGACGAGAGTCCCGGACGACTTCAGCGATGAAATTGCCTTGGTCATGCGTACCGACGACGGTCTTGCCGTGGTTACCGCGTGCGCTCATTCGGGCATATTGAGTATCGTGACTGATATCGCCGAAAGATTTTCCGAACCTGTTGTGACGATAATCGGCGGCATGCATTTAAACGGAGTGGCGACCGATAAAATTATCCGCACGATTGACGAATTTAAACTTTTGGGCGTGAAAAAAATTCTGCCGTGTCATTGTTCGGGCGAAGAATTTATAAACCACTTTGACGAAAAAATTTGTACGGGCTCGATTATAAATCTTTAATCCTGCGCAGATTGTCGAAAAAAATTTACCCACCCGATTTGTTTTCGAGTGGGCTTTTTTATTGTTTATGTGTCACAAAATTTCTCTGTGACCTGCGAAGGCATTGTGATTGTGAATTGATTCAAAGTTTTCGCATTCGACTTCAAACGCCGCCAAATTATCGACGTGCCGCAATTCCGTCACGACATCGCGTAAAATATCTTCGACGAATTTCAGATTTTGATAAGCCGCCTCCGTGACATATTTTTCATCTGCGCGTTTGAGCAACGGATATATTTCCGACGAACCTTGTTGTTCAATCAACCGAACAAATTTTTCTATCGAGACCGCGCCCAATTTATCCGCATCAGCAAATGTCAATTTCACACGACATTCCGAACGCTGATTGTGTGCGCCGTACTCCGATATCTCTTTACTGCACGGACACAGCGACGTAAACGGCACGATCAAACCCAAAGTAAATTTCATACGCGAGCCGCGGGACAATTCGCCGATAAATTCACAGTCGACCGCCGATAATGATGTTTTCGACGACACGGGCGATATTTTTTTCACGAAGAATTTAAACGCCAAAGAAATTTCGGCGAAATCGGTCGACAATCTTTTCAATGCTGTCGACAAAATTTTTTCGACTTCAATCGGCGTTATCGGTTGTGTCATTCGTGCCGTCAATATTTCCGCAAATCTACTCATATGCGTACCGCGCAGATTTGCCGCCAACGAGACCGCAAATTGTATTTGTGCCGTGACTTGTTGTGATTTGCCGCCGTCGGATATTATTAACGGTAAATGTAATTTTGTTATGCCCGTCCGCTGTATTTTTATTCCTCTTTTGTCCGTTTGATTCTGTACGTCTGTCATTAACATTTCTCCGAATTATGATTTAGTTTAGTGTTACCGATCCTGCGGAATAACCTGCTTTGCGAAGAGTTTCGCGCAAAAGATTTTCGTCTACCTCATGCGTTAAACCTATTTCCGCAGATTGTTTTTCCAGACTTGCCGCCGCGATTTTTACTCCGTCGATTTTCTCCAATGCCTTTATGACTTTGTAAATACATTTTTCGCAAGTCATACCGTCAACATCAATCGTACCGCGCATTGCCATCTTCTCAATCTTTTCGACGCGCGCGCGATAACCTTCGTCAAGTGCCTTTTGCATTGATGAATTACAACCGGCACTGCAACTCGAACAACTTTCCGAACAACATGCCGCCTCACCTTTGAAAAAACTTCTGTACATCGTACGCAGTGCATAGCCCAATGCCGCCGCGATTAAAATTCCCAAAACAATTGTCGCTACCATTTAAATCATCTCCAAATTTTCCCTGTAATCCGTCGGCGTCACATTAAATATTTCTCTGAACGCCTTTGAAAAATAACTCATATCCAAGAATCCGCAACTTGCGGCGATATCCGATACGTTTAACTTTGTGGAGCGCAAACGTTCCGCCGCCAAAAGGATTCTGTACTTGATTAGAAATTGAACGGCAGGCAAACCCGTTACCCGTTTAAAACAACGATGCGCCTCGCTCTTGCTGATTGCGGACGCTTGGGCTATTTGTTCCAGCGAAATATCTTCGGCGAAATGTTTTTCTATGAAGAATATCATTTTCTTTACGCGTTCGTTGTCTCTTATTTCCGCCGGAGTTAATAGGTAAGCTTTGCCGTGACTTCCCTCGGACAATTCTCGGATTATCTGCGACAGGAAATTTCTTACATCAAATTCGTAACCGAAAATTTCTGCCGCTTGTGCTTGCCACGCCTTTTCTATCAGCGCGACCGTTTCCGAATCGTTTTGCCCGTCGAAAAATATAAATTGCTTTTGCTTGTTTTCAATCAAAGGTTGCAAAAATTTCAGCCAAAAAATATCTGCGCGACTGCCGATAATTCGAGGATGAAAGACAATCGAATGCAGAATACCGATTTCGGAATCGACTCGCCGCACGTCGTGAATGACATTGGCATTGATAAAGCAACCGTCACCCCTACGCAGAATTTTTTGCGTCTGTCCTGCTCCGACGATTATTTTGCCTTCCGTCACGGATATCAATTCCAATTCGTCGTGCCAATGAGAAATAACATTGACGACATTCATATCATCAAGATAGCAGGCAACGGGATAGGCAAATATTCCGTGATTGCGTATTTCTTGACCGTTGGCATCTGCGCAAACTTCCGACACCGATTTATACACGTCATACACCTCGTCGGCAATTTTATCCTATTACTTTGGCATTTTACCGATAACGCCCGGAAAATTTTTGCGCTATTATCTTATCAAAAGCAAGTGCAAACGACAACAACATTTTAGGAGGCTGTTTAATATGAAAATTCAACACGTAGCGATTTACGTTCACGACATGGAAGGCGAAAAAGATTTCTTCGTAAAATATTTCGGAGCGAAGGCAAGCGAAAAGTATCACAACTTTAAATCGGGTTTCAGTTCCTATTTCCTTTCATTCGACGACGGAGCAATCTTGGAGATAATGCAACGCCCGACAATGGAAGATTTGACGAAAGGGACATGGCGTACGGGCTGGCATCATATAGCGATTGAAGTGGGCGGCAGAAAAGATGTGGACGATTTGACGCGCAGAATACAGGAAGACGGTTACAGCATTGTCAGCGGCGCACGCACCACGGGCGACGGCTATTATGAAAGTTCTGTCCTTGACAACGAAGGCAACTCAATTGAAATCATTGCCAACCGGTAAATCTCTCTGACATAAAAAAATTATCCTCGACAATTAATTTTGCCGAGGACTTTTTTTTCATGATGCCAAACTTTTAATTTTAGCTGCCGAAGAAATCATTTGTCGTGCGTTTTTGAGTGATACTAAAGATTCCTCGCCCGAGGCCATACGCGAAATTTCTTTGATGCGTTCCGATTCGTCGAGCGGATTAACTTTAGTGATTGTTCGTCCGTCAATTTCGGATTTGCTGATTTGCAAATGAACATCCGCCATGCTTGCGATTTGCGCCAGATGAGTAACGCATAAGACTTGTCTGTTTCGTGCGACTTTGGCAATACATTCCGCAACTATTTTCGCAGTGACGCCGCCGAGTCCTGTGTCTATCTCGTCGAAAATCATGGTCGGCGCAGAATTTTCGCGACCCGCCGAGACTGTTTTGACAGCCAGCGCAACCCTTGACAATTCGCCGCCCGACACTACTTTCGATAACGATAACATTTCCTCGCCGACGTTGGCGCAGAATAAAATGTCTGCCGTATCTGCGCCGTTTGCCGTTAACCTTTCCGTCTCCGTTACTTCTATTTCAAACTGTGCTTGCTCCATACCCAGCCGCCGCACTTCTCTTTCGATTAATGTGCTTAGACTTTTTGCCGACGCTTGACGGAGTAAGAACAGTTCATGCGCCGAAATTCTTGCCTGTCGCTCCAAATCGGTTACTGTCCGTTGCAATTCCGCAACATCCGATTCAAAGTTCTCGGTAGCCGAAATTTCTTTTTTTATTGCGGTCAGTCGTTTCAATATCTCCTCGACCGTGCCGCCGTATTTCTGTTTCAGTTTGAATATTACATCCGCTCGTTCCTGCAATTTGTTCAAGCGTTCCGGTGAAAATTCCAAACCGTCATTGTAATCGCGAATTTCCTCATAAACTTCTCGCAGAAGAATTTCCGCCTCATCCAATAATTTCCGCGCCGAGTTTAATTTATCGTCGTAGCGTGCTACTTCCGCCAAATTCTTTGAGACACGCGCCACGCCCGTCAAAATATCTTCGTCGCTGTCGTTTAGGATATGCGCAGAGCCTTGGATATTTTCGGCAATTTTTTCCGCATGTGAAAGTTTCTTTATTTCCGCGTCAAGCTTTACATCTTCATTAGGTTTCAATCGCGCCGCCGATATTTCTTTCTCCTGCCAACGCAAAAAATCCAATCGCTGTAGACTTTCCAGACGTGTACGATTTTTTTCGTCTAAAATTTTCGCCTGCGCCGTCTGTTCACGATACAACCGTTGATATCTCTCCAGCACTTCGGATATCTTTTCGTCGTCAATCAGCTTGTAAATATTTTCCGTACGCAAAAGTGCAAGGTTAGTATTCTGCCCGTGTACGTCAACCAGATTCGCGCCCAACTTTTTCAACGCAGATAATGTCATCGCTTTACCGTTAACCGTCACGGAATTTTTTGCCTTGCGTGAAATTTTCCGCTCAATAGTCAACAATTCGCCGTCCGTATTGAAAGTCGCCGATACACGAAGATAATCCGCGCCCTTGCGTATTTGATTTACTCCTGCGCGATTGCCGAGGATTGTCCCCAACGCGTCAATCAGAATGGATTTACCTGCGCCCGTTTCGCCCGTCAAGATATTCAAGCCTGCGCCGAACTCCACCGTGATATTTTCAATCAGCGCGAAATTTTCAACCGTAAGAGTTTTGAGCATATTACTTTTTGCCTGTGGAGCCGCGTTTTGTCAGCGGTACATTTTCGGCGCACAGCGGACAATCTTTCGGCTCGTAAGTTTCTACGTTCATATGCAGCAGTGCAAAACTCGGTACATCATCAAAAGTAGCCTTACCGCCGGATCTGTCTACCAACATGCTGACTGCTACGGGTACGCCGCCGAATTGTTTCACGACGTCAATGACTTCGCGAATGGAGCCGCCCGTAGTGACAATATCTTCGACAATCAAGACGCGTTCACCTTCGTGTAACGTGAAACCGCGACGAAAAGTCATTTTGCCGTCAACACGTTCGGTAAAAATCGCGCGTGTGCCCAAAGCTTTACCTGTTTCGTGCGCCAAAATTATTCCGCCCGTCACAGGCCCCACTACCGTTTCGATATTTGCGTCTTTGAAATGTTCCGCCATTGCTTGGCAAAGTTTTTCGGTGTACTTCGGATGTTGAAGGACGTTAAATTTTTCGACGTAGTGCGGACTGTGTAAGCCCGATGTCAATTTAAAATGTCCGTTCATAATCGCGCCCGTCTCGCAAAGTAAATCGTATACTTCTTTTTCCGTCACGGTAATTCCCCCTTAATCGTTCTTCAAAGTAACTGTCGCCAGTGCGGCAACTTTATCGTCCTCTTTGGTTTTCATCAAGATAACGCCTTGAGTATTGCGCCCGATTGAACGAATATCATCAACGCTCGTGCGAATGACAATGCCTTCCGTGGTTATCAACATCAACTCTTGATCCGGCGTGACAACTTTAATGCCGACAACATCGCCGGTCTTTTCGCTAATCTTCATGTTAACAAGACCCTGACCGCCGCGCCCTTGCGGACGATATGCATCTGTCGGGGTGCGTTTGCCTATACCTTCTTCGCTTACCGTTAACACTTCGGCACCTTTGCGCAGTTTATCCATGCCGATAACTCTGTCGCCTTTCTTGAGACGAATACCGCGCACGCCGCGCGTTGCTCTACCCATGGAGCGCACTTCTTCTTCGGCAAATGTAATCGTCATGCCGTGCGCCGTACCTAAGATAATATAGCGTTCGCCTTCGGTAAATTTCACGCCGATTAATTCGTCATCCTTATCCAATTTTATTGCGACAAGTCCGCGTCTCATCATCGAACTGAATTCCGATAACTGGGTTTTCTTGACAATGCCCTTACGCGTCGCCATGAAAAGATATCTGGTCGGATCGAATTCGCGAACTTTAATCATTGCGGTTATCGTCTCGCCCTGCTCCAATTGTAACAAATTGCTGATGTGAATCCCTTTGGCGGTACGTCCCGATTCGATTATGTGATACGCCTTCAGATGGAAGACTTTGCCCTTATTGGTGAAGAATAAAATCGTGTGATGTGTCGTCGTGATTAAAATCTGTTCTACAAAATCTTCTTCCTTCGTACCCATACCGGTTACGCCGACGCCGCCGCGTTTTTGTTTCTTGTAAGCATCCAAATCTATACGTTTGACATAACCGCCGTGTGTGAGCGTGACGACGATATCATCATCTTCGATTAAATCTTCCGCCTCAAATTCGGCAGTCTCATCGCAAACAATTTCCGTACGGCGTTCGTCATTGAATTTGGCTTTGACTTCGGTTAATTCGCCCTTGATGATATCGCGGACTTTCTGTTCGTCCGCCAAAATCTCCTCAAAGTTTTTAATCGCCGCTTGAATGGTTTTATATTCCGCATCGAGTTTATCGCGCTCGAGTGCCGTCAATTTCTGTAAACGCAAATCTAAAATCGCCTGCGTCTGTGCATCGCTGAAATTGAACGTGCGCATTAATTCATTCTTTGCATCTGCGGTTGAATTGCTTCCGCGAACGATTTTGATGACGTCGTCGAGATTTTTAACTGCAATCGTCAAACCTTCCAAGATATGTGCGCGTGCCTTCGCCTTCGCCAAATCAAAACGTGTGCGCCGTGTTATTACTTCCTCTTGATGTTTGATGTATAACTGCAAAATTTCCTTAAGCGTCAAGACTTGCGGACTGCCGTCCACCAATGCAAGCATAATGACACCGAAACTATCTTGCAACTGCGTATGTTTGAACAGTTGATTCAAAATAATTTGCGGAGTAATATCGCGGCGCAAATCAATTACGATTCTCATACCGTCGCGATCGCTTTCGTCGCGCAAATCCGTTATGCCCTCGATTGTCTTATCGCGTACAAGGTCGGCAATTTTTTCTATCAGACGTGCCTTGTTTACCTGGTAAGGCAATTCCGTTACGATTATTCTTGATTTACCGTTTGGCAATGACTCGATAGTGGTACGTGCACGCATTTTGATTATGCCGCGCCCCGTGCGATAGGCATCGCGTATTCCTTCCCTACCGATAATCAAGCCGGCAGTCGGGAAGTCGGGGCCATGTACGATTTTCATCAAATCGCTTGTGGTTGCCTCGGGGTCGTCTATCAGCAAAAGTGTTGCGTCAATTACTTCACCGAGATTATGCGGCGGAATATTTGTTGCCATAGCTACCGCGATACCCGATGTGCCGTTTACCAGTAACTGCGGAAATTTTGACGGTAATACACTCGGTTCCTTCAATGATTCGTCATAGTTAGGTACGAAATCGACTGTTTCCTTGTCTATATCCTGCAACATTAATTCGGAAATTTTAGCCATACGCACTTCGGTATAACGCATAGCCGCGGCAGGATCTCCGTCCACCGAACCAAAGTTGCCATGTCCGTCCGCCAATGCGTAGCGCATAGAAAAATCTTGAGCCATACGAACAATTGCATCATAGACCGAAGTATCGCCGTGAGGATGATATTTACCTAAAACTTCACCGACGATACGCGCAGATTTTTTATAGGGCTTACCGCTGGTCATGCCTGCTTCTTGCATAGCGTAAAGAATCCTGCGGTGTACAGGTTTCAATCCGTCGCGTACATCGGGCAGAGCACGCGCGACAATGACAGACATAGCATAATCTATGTAAGAAAATTTCATCTCGTGTTCGAGATTTACGGGGACTATCTTACCGTGACCGAAATCCAATTCTTCCATCGTCTCACCTCATTTGTAAATTATTCCGCAGAAATTATATCACCTGCTCGGCAAAACTTCAAACATTAGGGAGCGTCCGCTCATAGGAGAAAATGACGCTCGCCGAAAAAAATTCTTCAAATCATCAACAATATTCGCTGCGAAAGCCAATCCGATTGACTTAAAATATTTTTGTTGAAAATTTCTGCGCAGGTTTATATTAATATAGAACGTCACAAAAAATTTTCAACGTCTCACAAGATTTTTTCTCACCAAAGTCTAAAATCGATAAATGTCGTTTATCAAAAGTGCCGCTTTTCGGCTGAAAACGTCCATAAATAAAATTTATTGATTTTGACAATTTTCCGAGCGTTACCCTGGGAGTTTCATGAATCAGATTTATCGTTGACCTCAAAAATCGCCCGAAAAAGTCCATAATCAAAATTTATCATAGGCTTAAATTTTGAGTTTCAACCGTTTTTCTTCGGAAATCGGATATAAATCGGCTGTTTGAAGTTTTTTTCGGGACAACACTCGACAATAATGTATTCGTCCACTCAAATTGAAAACACATCGCCTCACGTAAGCGATATTGAAATCTTCCCGTGCCCTTGCTATACTTTATCAAACAATAAGCCGACTTTTTTATACCGGCTTGAAACTTTTTAACCGTCAAAAATTTTTTCAGAGGTACTTTTTTATGTCTGATGTGCTTATCAAAGCTGAACACTTAACGAAAATCTACAGAATCTACGAACAGAATATAGACCGATTGAAGGAATCTTTTCACCCGTTCCATAAACGTTACAGCCGTGATTTTTTTGCGCTCGATGATTTGTCTTTCGAGATATGTCGCGGCGAAAATGTCGGGCTTGTCGGCAATAACGGCGCAGGTAAATCAACACTCCTAAAGATTATCACGGGCGTACTTGCTCCTTCTTCCGGTTCTATCGTCGTCAATGGGCGTATCGCGTCCCTACTCGAACTCGGCGCAGGTTTCAATCCCGATTTAACGGGCGTAGAAAATATCTACATGAATGCTCTGCTCATGGGGCAAACACGCGAAGAAATTGACGAGAAAATCGACGACATAATTGCCTTTGCCGATATCGGCGACTTCATTAATCAACCTGTTAAGACTTATTCATCGGGTATGTTCGCACGACTTGCCTTTTCGGTTAATGCGTTCGTCGAGCCCGATATTTTAATCGTCGATGAGGCTTTGAGTGTCGGCGATGCATTTTTCCAAAGTAAGTGCATTGACAAAATGAGAGCCATGATTGATAGCGGCGTCACGGTTCTTTTTGTCAGTCATGATACTTTTGCGCTGAAAAATCTTTGTCAACGTGCGTTCTTACTCAAATCGGGCAAAATCATCATGGATTCTTCCGCCAATGAAGTTGTCGAGGCTTATCGCTCTTCCTTAGTTGATTCGCGTAAAAATCCGAAGCAAAATACCGACAGCAAACTATCCGGTTTCCTCGACAATCTCAACGCCGATAAAACCGATTCGCTGTTGACCATTTCAGCTGATACTTTACTTTTGGGTAAAGAGCTCTTTGAGAAAAATGCCGCTTACCAGAGAAAACAAAACGGACGCGCAGAATTTATCAACGTTCAATTACTCGACACGCAGGGCGAACAAACTGCCGAAGTAATTTTCAATCAACAAGTTATCCTCCGTATGGTCATCAAACTCAACGACGATATCGACTTCCTCGGCATGGGCTATCACATCCGCAATTCGACCGGCATTGATTTGGTCTACACCGATTCGCGATTCAACGGTATGAAAGCCATCGTAAACGGTAAGAAGGGCGAAACTTATGTTGTCGATTGGCGATTCAATGTTGCGTTGCGGCAGGAACTTTATAATATTGCTTGTGTCATATCGGCACCCGCGGGCGAATCTATGGATTTCCCAGATATCTGCGACTTTGTACCCTGCGCAATTCAATTTAATGTGTTGAGTCCGAGTCCGTTCCTGAATTTGAGCGGCGGATATGTTCACTGGCATAATGACTTGACGATAAAAAAATTTGACTTCAAAGGAGACGACAATGCAACTGACTGATTTACTGGATAAAATAATCGGCAAAAATGATTCGGCACAACCTGAACAGAAAGTGCATCAGGTTCAACAGGATTCATCAACTTTGCACGACCGCGATATCATTTCAAATTCTCTGCTGTTCGATTCCGAATGGTATTGCAAAACTTACGGCTTTGGCGAATACCTTGACGCAGCCAATCACTATTCGAATATCGGTTGGCGCGAAAATAAAAACCCGTCGGCATTCTTTTCCACCGAAGATTATTTGACTAAAAATCCCGACGTGAAAGACGCCGATATGAATCCGCTGGTACATTTTGAGCGATTCGGCTTCAAAGAAAAACGTTACGCCGAAGAAATTAATCGTGTTCTTCCGGAAATATTGGCGCGGCATCCCGAATGTACGACAACTTTAAACAACGGACTTTTGCGCGTGAGAATTACCAATGCTTGCAATGCAAAATGTCGTTACTGCGGTGTACGCTGTTCCTTCGGCGACGAAGTCAATCACGCTATGAATCCCGATTGGTTTTACAATTTATGTCGCCCGATTTACGATAACATCGGCATAATTTTAATCACGGGCGGCGATGCATTTTTTGCCAAAGAAAGTTACAACTACATGAAATTTTTATCGGAAGAGTATCCGCAAATAACAGTCATGACCGAATCCAACGGCATTGCCTTCAACGATAAATTTCAAAATCTGGCGGCGGATAATTTATTCAAGACACATTTTTCGCTGAATGCCTCGACGCCCGAAGTTTTCGCGGCAGGTTGTTGGGATTTGGATGACGGTGATACCGCTAAAAAAATGTTCCCGATTATCCTGCGCAATCTTCGCAATTACCTAAAAAAACTTTCCGATAAAAATATGCTTTGTTTCGCGCCCGACTTATCTATGGTCATAAACAAAGACAATGCCGACGATATTTTGAATTTCGTTGACTTGGCACTCGATTTACACGCCGGCTTTATCGTCTTTTACTTCGACTACACCGAAAACGATATGAACGCCGATACTTTCGCGAATCCCGAGATAACACGTCCGGCAATGAAAACGTTAATGGAATTGGAACGAGTACTTGCCGAGAAAGTTTTGATTTACTTCAGATTATGGATGCCGGCAGCCGAGGCGGAAAAGTTACAACAGGAAGTCGAGGCGATTCCAATCGACGAACTGCGCAGAAAGTACGCGGCACTTTTGAGTAAAGCCGAGGGCAGATCTATCATCAAAGAATTTGAAGAACGTAATGAATATCGACGCGCGGCAGGTAAAACCGAATTGGCAATGGTCGACGATATTTCACCGAGTTTGCACCTAACCAAAGTTGAAGACCGCGATATTTGTTTTGCGCCGTGGAATGAAATTGATTTATATCCCGACGGACGAATAGATTTTTGCGGTTGGTTCGAGCCGACTTTGAATATCAATGACTTTATCGAGAAAGATGATTCGGGAAATGATTTTGTCGACTGGAATAAATTGCTGAATTCGTTTGAGTATGCCTCGGCACGTTACAGAATATTGCGCGATGATTTTCGTGGCTGTCAAGTTTGTTGCCCGATGAATTCGGTTAAATCTCCCGTCGAGGCGGTGACCAAATACAATGTCGACAGAAAAAAACGCTCACGATAAATTAATCGTCCTGCAAAATTATTTGAAAGAACTTGAATCGATTGCCGTAGCTTTTTCCGCGGGTGTCGATTCTTCTTTTTTACTCAAGGTTGCCGCCGAAGTTTTAGGCGGTAATCTTCTTGCCGTGACGATTGACAGTAAATTTATTCCGCGCCGAGAAATTGAGGAGGCTACGGAATTTTGTCGCGCCCAAAACGTAAGGCATATCGTTTGTAAGGTTGATGTCTTGAATATTCCATCGGTAGCCGATAATCCGCCGAATCGCTGTTACTTTTGCAAGTTGAACATCTTCACCGAAATAAAGAGGATTGCCGCAAGCGAAGGCATTAAAAATATCGTTGAGGGCTCGAATATGGATGACTTGAACGATTACCGCCCGGGCTTGCAGGCCATCAAAGAATTGGCGATAAAAAGTCCTCTGCAAGTAGCCGAATTGACAAAGGCGGAAATACGGGAATTATCGCGCGAAAAAAATTTGCCGACAGCCGATAAACCTTCGTTTGCATGTCTTGCCAGCCGATTTGTTTACGGCGAAAGATTGACCGCAGAAAATTTATCGAAGGTAGAACGTGCGGAAAAATTTTTATTCGGCAATGGAATCAAACAATGTCGAGTAAGAATGCACGGGGAAAATTTGGCGCGAATAGAAATATTATCCGAAGACTTCCCGAAATTTTTTGAGCAAGATTTTCGTCGGGAAGTTTGGGCGCAATTTAAATCGTTCGGCTTTGATTACGTGTCATTGGATTTGTTCGGATTCCGTTCGGGCTCCATGAATATCAAAGTGTGAAATAAAAAAAGTACGGCAGAAATTTACCGCACTCAAAAGTTTCCGTGAGATGATATTACTCGAATTGAAAATTTTTTATATTCAACATCTTGCAATTGGCAATCACGGTTTCTTCTTTTTCCGCGTCTATGCCGTCTTTCACGGAAATATCAAACGATACGTGAATAGAAGTTTCGGCGCTCGGCAGACTCATTAACAGAGAAGCAACATTACGAACGTAACCGGTAAACTCTTTGATTGCTCTGGTTTTATCGATTTCCATGTCCATGTGAAATCTTTTCGACAAGGATTTTATTTCGGTAACTGTTTCGTCGCTTGATACTTCGGGCAAAATTTTTTCTTCGGGCACGATAACTTTTTCGGGTTCGTCAATAATCGGTTGTGTTTTTTCCTCAAGCTGCTTTTGTGCCAATTCTGCTTTCACAATAAAATATTCTTCCGAAATTGTAACGTCGACATCTTCGTCGAATTTAAATTCTTTTTCTCCGTCGGGTTGAAAATTTTCAGCCAAGGCAAAAACCTTACTCTTTACACCGCGGCGAATCGTACTGAGCAAAACATTTTCATCGAGGAGACGCGGCATGTAATAGTAGGTAGTGAAGTATTCCCAAAGTTTTTTTAAATTAACCGTATCGTCCTTGCGCCAAACGGTATTATCCAACACTGTTTTTAACGCTAATGCTCCTAAAGATTCGAGTAAATTTTCATCACGGACAAGTTTTTTGTAAACCTCCGAGATATTGTCTTCATTCGTGCAGTTGATACTTTCCACTACTGGCGGACAATTCAAGTTACCGTCTTCGGATTTTTTCGGGAAGATAACGCGGCAGTATGTTTGCGAAAGTTTCATCCTGAAATTTTCTTCCGCTAATTTCAATTGGCTCTTTGCGTCTTCCGTTTGCGAATAACTCAAATTTAAACTTTTGACTTCGTCGTTAATTTTCAACCAAGCCAAAAAGTTTCTTGCATTACTTTCCAAGACGCTGAAATTTTCCCTGTCGGCCACGAGAAAGATTAACATGTTTTTATTTCTGCGCGGAATATTGCCGCAAGTATCCAAAAATTTTTTTGCGATTTCGATTGCCTTGTTATTCTGCGTCTTATCGTAAACATATTCGGGCGGAAGAATTACAAGTTTAACTGTCTGTTCGTCATTAACATCTTTGGTATCTTTCGGGCAACAACAAACAGTTAGTTTGCTGTGTTTTATCCACGTTTTGATTCTATCTTCTATAGCCGCGCGAATATCATCGGCTTTAATGTTTGCTCGGGTGTCGTCGGCCAACTTGTTTAACGTCGGATTGACATCAAACCAAAATCTTGTGCTCTGCGAATAAAGATAATAAAAATTTTCCTTGAGCTGATTCATCGCGTCATTGAGTACGGAAATTTGATTGACTTCGCCCGGTTGAATGATTGATAAAATAATTTCGGTCTTGTCTATGCCGTTGACAGATTCTCCGCGATTGCTCGGAGCCGTACCCATGAAAACAGATCTTGATATTTTTTTCGCCGCCCCAATTTCTTTGAAACGGTTGTTATCTTCGTCAAGGTTGGCTGATTTGGATTTGTCGCCGTCAATCTCTTCATTTATGATTGTATCCCAATTCCCGCGCAATAACTTTGTCAATTCGTTATGTACATTTGAATCATACAACGGAATATTACCGGGCATAATCATAAAACTTTTGTCGTTGCTCGCCCACAACTTATGGATGACTTTCGACATTAATCTTAAGACGCCGCGTGTTTTTTGGAAATTCTCCAACCGCGTCCACGTCCCGTAGAGATAATCAAACAGTTTGGGATGTATCGGATAACATGCCAATAATTTATTCTTGTATCTTCCTTCTTTGCTGTCTTTCGGGAAGTCCTTCGCATTTTTTACGTACATGTCATAAAACGCTTGGCAAACTCTTTCGCGTTCCCGTTCATCTTTGCACGGCTTGAATAATCTTCGGCGGACTATCTCGTAACCTTCTTCAGTTTCTACAGGAGTCCAAACCGATTCCATGCGCCCAAAATATTTTTCTATTTGCTCGAGAACTTGACGCCCCAATTGATTGCCGATTTCAGCATCGGATTCGGGAATCGAAACAATTACCGCGGCTTTCGGTGTGGCTTTGGCGGCCTCGGTCAATTCCTGTATGAAACTTATCAAGTTATCAAAATCTCCGCCCTCGGAATTTTCACCGCTTTTCAGTTTCCTGCCGTAAGCTACAAGTTCATCAATCAGAATCAAACATGCTCCCGCTTCGTTGAAAATGTCTTTTAGCAACGACGCACCGGGAGATATTTTTTTTTCGTCGTTCTTGCGCATCATTTCGTAGATTTCCGGTTTGCCCGCGGATTGCGCTAACTGCTTTGCAACTTCGCCCCATAAAGTCGTGTGTAACGGATTACTCCAGGTGCCTACGATAACCGCAGTGTGTACTTTCGGGATACTTTCAATTTCTGCCGCGTCCAGTACCTCACGAACCGCAGAAGAATTTTCCGCGCTTATCCCTTCGCCGAAAAGATGATAAAGAGCAAGCAGACTATGACTTTTTCCGCCGCCAAATGCTGTCTTTAATTGCACTACAGGGTCGCCGTTGCCGCTTGATAATCTCTTCAGCGTTTCAACCAAAAGCTTTTTCAAACCAACTGTCAAATATGTTCGATTAAAAAATGCTATCGGATCGTTGTACTCGTTGTTGCCGTCGTTGCCTTTGGTGTTCCTGTCAACTATTTCCGCCAAATTTAAAGCAAATTCCGATTGGCTGAATCTTCCGCTCGATACTTCTTCGTATGGCTCAATCACTTCGCGCCAAGGTTTTAAATCTGAATCGTTCCGTAAATTCTGTTCACTCATTGCGCCTCTCCTCCCTTAAAATTTTCTATTCGTCATATCATAAAAAAATCCCACCGATATTTTTCGATGGGATTGAAAAAATTTTTGGCAGATTAAGATTTCGGCAAGGATAACTCTCCTTGAACCGGCTTTGTTTCTTTCCGCATGAGCTCGTTACGTCTATTAAAAATCGATTGCCATTCGTTGACAAAGTCGTTATAGCCTTTGGCTTCTTCTGCCAAATTCTTTCTCTCGGATATATTGTAGAGCTGATAGCCCAAATTTCTTATCGAATCAATGTCGCCTTCAAAATATTTCAGTAAGTCCGCGCTGCCGTCGATGCCTTCGTTTGCAAAAACTTTTACCAGTGTTTGCACCCAAAGCCAAATGCATTTACCGTCAACCAGTGTTTTTATCCATTCTTTGTTTAATTGGTGCTCGCCTTGCAATATCGGTATCTCGTCACGATTGCGCAGAGATACGGAACCGCGTTCGGAAGTAACCGCCCTGATATCCTCCAAACTCTTCACGGAAATATTTTTAGCCCGTGCCAAAATATCGGCATCACCGAAATCAATTACGTCAAAGCAACATTGAGTAAACAAGTCGACGCAAAATTGACTCGCCGCGTCAAGTTGTCCCGTTTGACTGCCGAAAAATTCGGCAAGCGCGGCATTTATTATCTTCAACGCGTCGCGAATCGTTACGGGGTTGTCGTTCATATCAGTGATTTTGTCGTAGCGCGAATAAACCGCAATGCCGGGGCCTATTGCCGCCTGTGCCATATCAACCGGCGCAATCATTGCCTTTTGCATTTTGTCCAGAGAAATTTTTAACTCGGTTTTCAGCTTGTCGATAAATTCCGTTCGGCTGCAGAATTTATTTTCGGGCAAACGTTTGCGACAAGCGAACACTATCGACGACGCCAATGCATTGGAATCAAGAGAACGCATTCGATTACTCAATTCGGTACGCATAGGCCAAGTCGCGGTAATTTGAAATCCTGCCTTAATTATCGCTGCTAACATTGTTTCCCAACCCGTAGAGGCATCGCCGTCTATATCGGATTCCTGTTGTCTGAAAGCATAATAAATCGTTACGGGAAAATCATCGCGAGAACAATCGTAAATATTTTTCAGAGCCCGTGACATTCCGCTTTCAAAAAATTCTTTTGCCGTAGTCTTATTATTTTCAAATCTGGCAGGCTCGGCAATAAGTTCTTCGTTCTTTTCAAAAGTCATGAGCCCAAACAATTCGGGATAAATGTCTATCAAATTACGTTGCAGCCAAACATAAAAAAATTCGGATAGATTGGCGTATCCGATATTGTCGTAATATGGTGGATCTGTCGAAACTACTATGGGCTCGGGAAGTGAAAATTTTTGCAGAGCACTGTGACGATTGACTTCGCCCGGAATTTTCGCCGGTAATTCTTTAACGCTTTTGTAAATCCAATTAAGCATATTGTCAAAACAGCCGCTCGAATTGCTGAACGGATTAGTTTCGGCAAAATCCCATGTCATCGAAATAATAGGCAGTCCAAAAGTATTTCTGAGTTTTTCACCGGAGTTATTCCAACTGCAAATATTAGAATTATAATCGGCCAATTTATCAACCAAAAAAGCCAAGTAGACGGCGACAGCATTTGCATAATCTGCTGAGCCGCCATCTACTTGAATTTGTTCTTTGACTTCGGAAATCAAATCGCTGAAGGTAGTTAATGCCGTAAGTTGTCGATTACTGAAAAGTTTATACCATTCTGTCATTCCGTAATTTTGAACGCTGAAGCCAAGAGCTTTATCGGGCAAAGGAGTATCGGGATAATCATCGGGCAGCGGAACATCTGTTGCGATTTTTTCATGCTCTTCATTGGGCGGAAGATAAATCCTGCAATTCTTTCCTTGCGCGACAATCGCCATAAGTTGCGCCGACATTCTTCCTGCCTTACCCTCGGAGCGAATATGTTCCAAAGGAACATTTGAGCCGCAGAAAAGGCAACGCGCGCCGTTACGATTGACAGTACCTTTGGGAACATTTTTACCATGACAAATTTGGAAACGAATTTTATCGCCGTCAACGACGGGATTAACGAAAGTATTTTGTTTGCTCGAGATTTTGAATGAATGCACAAGAGGCATATGATGACGGCAGATGGGATTTGAACAAGTCACGGTACGCGCCCAGAGCCACGCGATAACAGTTGCGTCGGTATTCAATTCGGGCACGTGTACTTTCGGATAAAGGTTGCCGATTTCTTTGTAAGCCAATGACTTCAGGATATTGCCGTAGTATAGGATATCGGCGGCGAGACCATCTGTGCCGGCATAAACTTCGTTGCCTAGTGTGCCCTGTTTGCTTTTACTGACAGGGGGTTGATTTTTGAATTTTGCGGGCAGTTCAATCATGGCTTTGTTAATGGTAATGGCTACGGGATTTAAATCGGAAGCGAAAGCCTTCAAGCCGAGCCGTTGAGCCTCAAGAGGAATCGCGCCGCCGCCTGCAAAAGGATCCAATACGGCAGGGAGTTTATCGCCGACGGACTTTTTTATTTCTTCGAGTGCTGTGTTAAAAAGTTCTTCGTTATTGCTGTTCTCCCACTTGACAATTTCCTTAATAATATTAAATAGGCGTTCGCGTTCTTTCTGCTGAGCCTCGGGCGTAGGAAATTTATCGGGATGTTCCGAGGGGTCGTCAACCAAAGAGGCAAACAGAACTGCGCGCGCGGTAGCCAGAGGACGACGCGCCCACCAAAGATGAAGTGTTGAAGGATGACCGTGCCGAATAGACTTTTCCTTCGCAGAAGCTTTATTGATAGCCTCAAGAGGAATCGCTACCTCAATTAGTTTTCTTTTCAATTTGACACCACCTTTAACACTAAATTTTTGGATATTCACTGGCGCAAAATTTTATCAGAAAGTTATTTCCTTATCAAGTATGATTTCAGAGTAGTGTAACAGTAATGGGATATTGTAGTTGACGCTAATGGAGTTAAAATCGGGAACTCTTGTAAAGGGGTGTTTGAGATAAAAGATTTTTCCGGAATTGTTGGCTGTGTTGATTTTGACTATAGCGAGGATAAATTTATCGGGAGCGTTGAGTGCGGTAACAATTTCGTTTTTGCTCACGGTGACTGTATTGGCCTCGGAGTGACGACCTTTGACCTCGATAAAACGGACAGTCTTTTTATCGGCTGAAACGGATTCGATATCGTATCCGCATTTATCTGCGCTCAAATCTTTTGGGAGGTAGCCGAGTTTTCGTTCGATTGACATGACGGCATCCATAGCGATTTTTTCGATACGGGCGCGTGCGAAAGGGTTATGACAAAAAATTTCTTCATCGTCTTGGAGATTGAGCAAAGTTTTCGGGACGATAAGAGCCTTACCGATTACGACGGGATTATCGGCGGAAATTTTTCTTTCGTTGGCAATTTCTGCGATTCGTTGATTCAAACGCTGTTCCAAATCGTCGGCGCGTTTGTTTGCCAGATTGAGATTAACGTTATCGTCTTTCTCGATAAATTCGTTAGCGCGTTCATCCCAATAATAAATTTCATTCTGCAGACGTGTTCTGACTTCCGTTTCGAGCTTATCGAGGAAAATTTTTTTATCGGCAGAGATTTTATTTAAATGGGCCGGCAAAATATTTGTTGCGACGAAATCGACGGCAATGTTATCGAAGTTATCGGGCAGATTGTTTTTGTCGAGTACTGAAAGAATTTTAATTAATTCGTCTTCGTCGTGTGGAGCGCGATAGTCAAAGTAGGGAGCACGATTGACGGGAATCGCGCGCCCGTCCTTGTAAATCTCGAGGAAATGTAATTTATGGGAAAGTATTTGATTGAGTCCGTTTCTGATTTTCGTTTCGATGTAGGCAAGGAGTTTTATTTCTTGAGTATCGTTGTTATCGTCGATGAAAATTGTTCCTTGATTCAAAACGTCGCCGAAATTCTTCAAAGTCAAATCAATGACGGCATTAAGGAGGGGATGTCCGTGCGCGATAAATACGGCTGGCGGCTCACCTTCGACGGTACAATTTTCTTTGGCGAAACAAATTCGGTTGTAGCTTATTGAAATTTTTTCGTGTGAATAATTCTGCGCAGAGATATCGCGTATGGTTTTGGGCACGTAGGTAATTTCATAGCGATTGTGTTTTCGTTTGTAAATTATACCGTTGAGGAATTTAAAGGCCTCGATAAAAAAATTCTCGACAAAATAAGGTTGGAGTTTAGAGATATCGCCGCGTTCCATATCACGATTCATTTCGGCGACTTTATCGGCACTGAGAAAATCGTTAGTCAAAGCGTGAGCACGAACGATATCGCGAATTTTTTTTGGATTGAAACTGTCATCCATAACGCCGGTAAGATTTTCGATAATGTTTTGATTCTTACCGTGTCTGACGGCCTCGACGAGCAAATCGCGCAAAGGTTTGTTATTGAAAGAAATTTTTCCGAGTACATCGAAAACTTTTCCGTTAAGAGCATCGCTTTCGTTTCTGATTTTCTTCAGGAGATTGTTAAATACTTTTCCTTCGCGAGTTTCGTTGGCGACCAAATTCCAAAGGTAACAAATTTTTGTCTGCCCGATTCTGTGAATGCGTCCGAATCTTTGTTCCAATCGATTGGGATTCCACGGCAAATCATAGTTAATCATCAAGTGAGCGATTTGCAAGTTAATACCTTCACCGGCGGCATCTGTGGCGATGAGCACGAAAACATTTTTATCGGTTTTGAATTGGTTTTCTATTCTGTGCCGTTCGACATGATTTAAACCGCCGTGGATAGTGACGACGATATCGGAGCGACCGAACAGATTGGAAATTTTTTCTTGCAGGTAATTGAGGGTATCGCGGTGTTCGGTAAAGATAATCAATTTTTCGCGCTTACCTTTACTGTTGATGAAAAGTGAATTGGTTTGCAGCAGTTCGGAAAGTTCCGCCCATTTTCTGTCCTCGCCGTTACGAAAAACTTTTTGGGCTTTATCGGTCAAATCTTTAAGGGTTTGAATTTCGTTTTTTAATTCGGCGATATTTCGCGCTGCGGTAACTCGTTCGGATAATTCTTCTTCGGTCTTTTCGGTATCGGCATTGGGAAATTCTTCGCAGTCCTCTAAATCCTCATCATCAAAAGTAATTTCCGAATCAAATTTCGATTGACTTTGCCTCAAAATTTCTTCGAGACGTTTTGTCCTACGAGTCAGAGATTTGAAAATAGCTTCGGGCGAAGAGGCAAGACGTCTTTGCAAAACGGTCATAGCGAACCCGACAGATTTTTTTTTGTTGCTGTCCTTCAAATGTTCGACGCGATTAAATTCGTTTGATACATAATCGGTAACGGATTCGTACAAATTCATTTCGTCGTCGGAAAGGGAATAGTTGACGGTGTAGGCGAAACGTTTCGGAAAAAGTGGCTTACCGTCGAAAGTTTTTAAATCTTCCTTGAGCAAACGGCGCATGATATCGGAAACGTCAACGGCATCATGAATATGTTTTGCGCCCTCGAAACGATCGGAATCAATTAGCGATAAAAACGAATGAAAATCTTCCTGTTTACCGTTATGAGGAGTAGCAGTGAGCAAAAGAAAATGCCGCGTGATTTTGCCGAGTAGTTTCCCCAACTGAAATCGTTTGGTGTACCTGACTTTGTTACCGTAGACGGTAGAGGACATTTTGTGAGCCTCATCGCAAACGATTAAATCCCAATCGGATTTTCTCAACTTGTCTTTAAATCTTTTATTGCGCGCCAAAGTGTCAATGCCTACGATACAAAAGTTATTGAGTAAGAAAATATTTCTTGTGGATTGATTGATTGCTTCGCCGCTCAAGATTTCAAAGTTGAGTTGAAATTTCTCGTGAAATTCGGTTTGCCATTGTTCGGCGAGAGCACCGGGGCAAACAATCAAACAGCGACGGACATCGCCGCGAATCAGTAATTCTTTCAGTAAAAGCCCGGTCATTATTGTTTTACCTGCGCCGGGGTCGTCGGCGAGTAAAAATCTTAGCGGTTGCATTGGCAGCATTCTGTTATAGACGGCAGAAATCTGATGCGGCAAAGGTGTTACCAATGAAGAATGTACCGCCGAATAGGAATCGAACATGTAAGCAAGTTTTATTCTGTAAGCCTCGGATACCAACCGAAACAAATTTGTATTCGCGCGAAATTGTTGCGCAGATAATTCTTCAATCAAAGTCAAATCGCTGTCTCCTTTCGCTACAAATATTTTGGCTGTGAGAAATTATATGTAAGTTGTATCGGTTTTGTTTTACGCTTTAGTGAAAATTCCTTTTGACGGTAAAGTATTCGGCTACGTGAATATCAAAGTATGCAACAAAAAAGTACGGCAGAAATTTACCGCACTCAAAGGTTTTGAATTTATATGTGTCGAATTGATTATCGTTGGAATGTCAATCTAAATCGGAAGCTTTGCCCTTGTATTGGGGCGGACGTTTTTCGAGGAAGGATTTGATACCTTCTTTGTAGTCTTCGCCGTCGAATACACGCGAACGATAGGCATTGATACGCTCGAAATTTTCCGCGCTGATGACTGTCGAGGCTCTGCTCAAAATTCTGAACTGGCGTTTGATTGCGCTGATGGAAAGGATACTGTTACGGCGGAGAGGTGCCAAGAATTTTTCTTCAAGCATATTATCCAAATCATTTTCTTCGGCAACATGATTGATAAGACCAACGTTAAGAGCATCATCGGCGGTAATGGGAGTACCGAGGAAGAACATTTCGCGTGCCTTATTCATGCCGAGCTGATTGATGAAGTGGAGTATGCCCGAGGCGTTGTAGGGTATGCCGATTTTAGCGGGCGTGATTGCGAAGGTGGCATTTTTGGAACTGACAATCATATCGCAAGACAAGCACAAATCGCACGCGCCGCCCCAAACAGTACCGCTGACACAAGCGATAACGGGAATGGGAGTATCTTGAACTTCGCGCAATAATTTTTCCATAGGTACTTCAAAATCAAGCGGATCGCTGCCGTCAAGAGGCAATTCATGAATGTCATGCCCTGCGCTCCATACTCCGCGTCTCGTCTGCGCTTTGATGACTATGCCTACACATTCGTTGTCGTAAGCAAATTTCAAAGACTCCATGAGTTCGGCGCACATCTGTTCGCTCAGACAATTGAAATGGTCTGCGTTCTGCATTTCGATATAGCATACGCGATCTTTTATCTCTTTGTTTACCAACATTTTTTTATTCACTCCCGGTCTTTATTTTTTGTGACCGCTGTTATATTCTATGCACGGAAAAATTTTCCTTTATGTCGACGAGTTATTTTTATAAACTTTCGGCATAAAATTTGATGACACTATAATTTTTTTGGAGGTTGTAACATGAGGAAAAAATTATTGGCGATGGCAGCGGCGGCATTGATGTCGATTAGTGTGTTAAGTGATACGGAGGCGGCAACACGTGAAGAAATTTCCGCCGTAAATGTACAGACCGCTGCGCAGTTTCAGTATTGGAACAGCAATTCGCCGACAAAGCAAAAGATAATCGAATTTGTCGAAGACGTAACGAATCCGCAGAGCCCGAATTATATTCCGCCCGAAGACAGAATAGCGACATTTGATATGGACGGGACATTTTACTGCGAAACTGCGCCCTATTACTTTCAACAAATGATGTTTTTCCGTCGCGTACTCGAAGACGATTCCTATCAAGCTCCGAAAGAATTTGTAGATTTGGCGAAAACAATACAACCCAAAGTCATGAACAAAGAAAAGTTAACGGAAGAAGAACATAAACTCTATGACATAGGTATAACGAAAGTTTACGCCGGCATGACTTCCGAAGAGTACAGAGCATATGTCAGAGATTTCATGAACACAAATGAAGTCGGCTTGACGAATTTAAAACGCGGCGAGGCTTTTTATCTGCCTATGGTCGAAATAATTTCCTACCTGAGCAATAACGATTTCGCGGTTTATATCGATTCGGCTTGCGGCGTTGATACTACCAGAGAATTGGCGGCTTGCATCCCCGGTATTCGCTACGACAGAATCATCGCATCTGATTTCGTTTACACCTCGACGGGCATGGGCAATCAAAAACCCGAAAATCATTTCTTCGACAGACATACGGAGAAAATAGTAATATCGGGCGAACCTGTGAAAGAAAACGGCAAGACGGTAAAAATCTTTTCGATTCTGAACAGTATCGGCAAGAAACCGGTATTGGCATTCGGAAATTCAATGGGCGATAGCGGTATGCTTGAATACGTTCTGCAGGATAACAAGTATCGTTCGGAATCTTTTTACGTACTCTGTGACGATATCGAACGTGAACGCGGAAATCTTGAGCGCGCCAAAAGCGATAAGGCATTCGCTGAAAAACGCGGCTGGAATACAATTTCAATGCACGACGAATTTAAAACCATCTACGGCGACAAAGTTAAGTTGGAAAAATAATCTTGACGGCAAAAAATTTTTTGTGACTGCTCGAAATACGGGCGGTCTTTTTTTTAGATTGACCGAAATAAAAATGTGCTGTATCATAGTAATATGAAAAAAACAGGAAAGCTTTAGCGAAGGAGAGCGTTATGGAAAAGTATACTGTCGTAATAATCGGCGGCGGCGCAACTGGTTTGGGGATACTGCGCGATTTGGCCATGCGCGGAGTCAAAGCATTGCTTGTCGAAAAAAAAGATTTGGTCAACGGTGCCAGTTCTCGCTATCACGGTTTGCTCCACAGCGGCGGCCGTTACGTCGTCAAGGACAGAGATGCCGCCAAAGAATGCATAACCGAAAATCAAATCATGCGCAGAATCGGCAAGAGTTGTGTCGAGCCGTGCGGCGGTATGTTTACGCGCTTGGATATAGATGATGAAGATTACGAAGAGCAATGGGTAAAAGGTTGCAACGAAACCGGAATAGATATCACGCCGATAACTATTGACGAGGCAATTAATTTGGAGCCGCGTTTGAATCGTAAACGTCTGCGCAGTGTTTATCTTATCCCCGACGCCGCTATAGACGGTTTTCGCATGGCATGGCAACTCGTCGACTCGGCAAAACGTTACGGCGGAGAGTTTAGAACTTACACGGAATTTGTCGGATTGGATCAAGTCAACGGCGAATTACACGGCGTAATGGTACGCAATCAATTTACGGGCGAAATTTACGAAATAGGTTGCGATATAGCGGTCAATGCGGCAGGAGGTTGGGCAGGTTTTGTAGGCGAAAGAGCAGGATTGAAAATCGGCGTGCAACCCGATAAAGGTACTCTCATTGCCTTCAATCAACGCATAGTCAGTCATGTAGTCAATCGTCTGCATAAATCTTCCGACGGTGATATTTTTGTTCCGCACGGCTCTATTACAATTCTGGGTACTTCGTCAATCAGTATACCCAATCCCGAAGATACATCAACCTCACGCGAAGAAGTAGAGAGCTTGATTAAAATAGGGGAGCAAACTTTTGAGAACCTGCGCGACTTCCGAATCTTGAGGGCGTTCGCGGGTGCGCGTCCGTTATACATCCCCGAAGGCGGAGAACTCGGGCGTAATGCCTCGCGCGGCTTCGCTATCCTAGACCATGAGACAGATGGCTTGAAAGGTTTCTTCACTATCGTCGGAGGAAAATTTACTACCTTCAGATTGATGGCGGAAAAAATTTGCGATCAAATATGCGCAAAACTAGATGTACAGGAACCGTGTCGGACGGCGGAAGTGCCGATAGTCGAGGAAGTACCGCAAGCAGAAAAGGAACGTGCCAAAAAATTTTTCCCGTCATACGGTGTTGAATTGGCTGCGGAAAGATTAGGGGTCGAAAAATTCAGGCGCGTAGTCGCGAGAATGGAGAGCGATCCCGAAAGTCGCGAATTGGTTTGCGAATGCGAAAACATAACACGCGCAGAAGTCGAGGAGATTGCCAAGGAAAGTACAACTTATTCCGTCGACGACTTGAGACGGCGCACGCGTATAGGCATGGGCACTTGTCAAGGTAACTTTTGCACATTCAGAGGCACGGCGGTTTTAAACGAGATGTGTGAACAATCCAAGGATAAAGATACACTTACACACATGCGTAAATTTTTGCAAGGACGTTGGAAAGGTATTCGCCCCGTATTAATCGGGCGCACATTGCGCGAAATGCAGATAAAAAGAGCGATATACGAATTGTCAATGAATGTGACGGGAGGCGAACCAAAGTGATAGATTCCGACGTAATAGTAATCGGTGGCGGTCTTGCCGGATTAATGGCGGCGTGTGTTGCCGTGAGACGCAAGGAAAAAGTCACTGTTCTTACTTTCGGTTCGGGTTCCTTACCTTTGGCAAGCGGCGCGATTGATTTCTATAACTCCAAATTTCCCGAAACCGCAATAAAAAATTTGCCCGTCGGTCATCCCTATTACAGAATCGGATTGCCCGCGATTAAGGATTCGATTAATTTTCTTAAGGACGTTACCGCGCGCGCCAATCTCCCCTACACAGGCGATTTGAGTTTTCAAATTCCAATCGTTACCGCTGTGGGCACTTTGAAATATTCGACGTTGATACCCGAATCCATGGACGCCTCTTTGCTTGGTGACGTCAAAAAAATTTTCGTCGTGGGTATCAGAGGTATCAAAGATTTTTATCCGCGTATGTTGGTCGACAATCTCAAAAAATATTTCTCGAACGCTGATTTTAATCCCGTCACTTTCGATTTGAATTTGTTGGGCGGTCGCGATATCAATTGCATGGATGCCGCGCAGATGATTGCCGATAACGATGAACTTTTCATCAACGAACTGAAGGGATTAAACGCGACGCCGGAGGATGCGATAATAATTCCGCCTGTCCTCGGTACCACAGATAACTCAACGCGCGTGACTGTCAAAACTCAATTACATGCGGCATTAATCGAAACAACTTGCTTACCGCCTGCGCCTACTGGTGTTAGATTGCAACGAGCTTTGACAAAATATCTCGAGGATAACGGAGCAAGAATTTACAAAAATGCAAATGTCTTCGGCGGTGTAGTGGAGGAAAACAGAATCACGGGCGTTGTGACAAAAAATTCGGTGCGCGAGAAATTTTATCCGGCACGGAAATTTATTTTGGCGACGGGTGGATTTTACGGCGGCGGCATAGTCATGCGCGAATTCGATAAACCGCATGAACCGATATTTGATTTGCCGGTTAAATACATAGTCGGCGAAGAAAATTGGAGCAATCCGAAATTGTTCGCCGATAAGCCGCAAGGTTTCGCCGCTACGGGCATTTTCGTCGACAGTAAGATGCGACCGATTGATTCCGACGGACAACCTTTGTTCGAAAATCTGCACGTTATCGGCGCGAATATCGGCGGTAAAGATTTTATTCACGAAAAATCTTTGGGCGGCATAGCAATTTCCTCAGCGTACAAAGCCGCCACGATATGAGGAGACGGCGAAGATGAGTGACAACGTAAAGGCAATTTTTTCGGGCGATCGTTGTCTTTCGTGTACTGCTTGCATGGCAGCTTGTCCCGTTATGGCGGCGATTAAAGATTATCGAGGTCCAAAATTGGTTGCGCCCGCGCATGGACGATTACATTTTTCGCAGGAGGATATAGAGGAAAGTTTAAATTACTGTTCCAACTGTAAGAGTTGCGATCGTGCTTGTCCTTCGGGCGTAGCGATATCCACGATGATTATGTTGCAACGCGCTGAGTATTACAAAAGAAACAGTCACATTCGCGCGGAAGATATGTTGGCACATACGGAACGAATGGCAAATACTGTTCGCTCCATGCCCTTCGGCGTGACGCTTGCCAATATCGGCATGACACTCGGTCAATCTTTGGGCGTATTCAGCGCGATGGGTATCACCGATAAAAGAAATTTGCCGGCGTACGCGGAAATGTCTTTCAAAGATAAATTTCCGACGATTGCGCAGGAATCAAGCGAAAAAAAAGTTGTACTGTTCACAGGCTGTTACATCAACGATAACGAACCGCAAATAGGCGAAGCATTTATAAAAGTCATGCAGGCGAACGGCTACGAAGTTTTAATCGACAGAGAGTTTAAATGTTGCGGCTCGCCGCTTGTCGCTAACGGTTTTCTTGACGAGGCACGGCAACACGCCGATAACAATGTCGCCCGAATATTGGAATGGAAAGAACAAGGCATCCCCGTCGTCACACCCTGCACAAGTTGTTCGCTCATGCTCAAGGAAGAATATTACGAACTCTTTGATGATGAAGATATGCGTAGGGCAGGGGAAAATGTTTTCGACGCGTTTGAGTTTTTGGAAGTCTTACAACAGATGGACGAATTTAATTACGACCTAAACGATTTAAACCAGAAATTGCTTTATCATGTGCCGTGTCACTTAAAGTCACAGGCAATCGGATTACCTGCGGCGGATATTCTCGAATTAATCGGTGGAGTAACAGTGAAAACTGCGAACGCAGGTTGTTGCGGCATGTCGGGCAATTACGGTTTCCAAAAAGATAAATACGATATCGCAATGAAGATAGGTGCGAAACTTTTCGAGCGCGTCAACAAGAAAGATTTCGATCAAGTCATCAGCGATTGTCATACTTGTCGTATTCAAATAGAACACGGCACAAAAATAAAACCTGTGCACCCGATTGAAATTCTTGCGCAGGCTTATCAATTCGACTGATTTTGGCGTCGGCTGTTTCATTGACGACAATTTTGGTAATAAAAAGTTTTTAGAAGGAAGGTTAACTTTCTATGGACAATTTATTAGGTGAACTCATGGGCACAATGATTCTCGTGGTTTTCGGTTGCGGCGTCTGCGCGAATGTGTCGCTGTCGAAATCCAAAGCGGAGGGCGGCGGCTGGATATGCGTTGCTACCGGGTGGGGTTTAGGTCTCGGCTTTGGTGTCTTGACCGCTATTAATCTCGGTGCTCCTCAGGGCGATTTGAATCCTGCCGTTACACTCGCCAAAACTATGTTAGGCATTTATACCGTTCCGCAATTATTAGCCACAGCGGCGGCGCAGACCGTCGGCGGTTTTATCGGTGGCGTTATCGTTTGGCTTGCATTCCTGCCGCATTGGGCGGAGACAAAAGATACTGCGACTAAGCTCGGTGTATTCGCCAGCGGCGGAGCAGTTCCCAATCGCTTGGGGAATTTCCTCAGCGAAATGATTGGGACATTCTTCCTGGTCTTCATTATTTGGATGATATTCGGCAAAGCTATCGGCGAACTTTCTCCCGGCTATGGTCCTTATCTCGTCGGTATGTTGCTTTGGGCGATTGCCGTATCACTCGGCGGCACTACCGGTTTTGCTTTGAATCCCGCTCGCGATTTGGGACCTCGTCTTGCTCATGCAATTTTGCCTATCGCAGGTAAAGGCGATTCCGATTGGGGTTATGCATGGGTGCCGATTGTTGCACCCTTGTGCGGCGGCTTGTTGGCCTACGTCGTCGCCACGGCTTGCGGTGCATTCTAAAATTATTTTTCCGTAAACAAAAGAAGTCGGGAGCTTTTCAACGGCTCTCGACTTTTTGATTGCCTATAAATTTTCAGTGACAGTCAAACGACACGGCTCACGGTTCGCATGTATGTTTCTTATCTGCGCACGATTGTTAATGCCGAACCTACAGAACGTTCGCGCCCGTCGCTGGGTTTATTTACCAAACTGCCGCGGACTATTAATTCGGTAGAGCCGCCGCCGTCCAAATTAATCGCCTCGACCGCGCCGAATTCATTAACCAAAATCCGCGCCCATTCTGTCAACGTACAGCCCTTACTGTGAGCTTGACGCCCGTCGACAACGGCAAGAATATAATCGCCGTATTGAGTGACACCTACGGCAGAACGCGGCGCACGACCTAACCGAATATCGGAGGGAAATTGTTCGGCATCGGCACTGACATAAATTTTACCGTTTTTTACAAGTGTGGGACCTGCGCCCAAAATGTGGACAGCTTCGTTAAAATCGCCCGTGTATTCAACATTGATAAAGTCTTCGTCGAAAATGAGGGAGTCGCCGATTTGAGCATTAGCCAAAAATTCCGCGGCAGCTCCGTTCGCACTCACGACAAAACCATCGGAAGGAATGTAACTGTTTCCTGCGCCGTGAATAACATTTGTAATTTGTCCGTTTTGAACAATCACTTCGGTTCCGAATTCATTGGTGCCGGTAGTTGTGCCGTTAAACTTGTTGTAGACGATTAAAGTATCTTTGTTGCGACTGCAATTGATTCCGCTGACTACATACTCTTCGCCGTTGAGATTAACCGTGCCGCGATAACTTTGTCGCGCGAAAATAGTAGAGCCGTCCGCCATAATCCCGATAGCCGAACGAATAAGATAAGTCGTGCTTGCCGTCAAACCGTCTATGCGCGTATTGCCGTAAATAGTACCGTTGGGCGCGAAATAACTTGCGTTGACTGTGGCGATTGCTCCGGGCATATCCATTGTCGAAAGTCTGGAAAGACCCGGAATTTTACCGCCTGCCAGAACGGGACGCAATTGATATCTTTCGTGATCCGCTATGACTGCGAATGCCATAACTCCGTTTTGATTGTAGACAAGAAATTCAAGCCCTTGACCATCATCATCAAGGTTCGGCGATGGCGGATTGTAAATCGGCGGCTCGGGTTCGTTAATCGGTGTTTGCGGCTCGTAAGGTTTTTCCGGCTTGTAAGGTTTTTCGGGACGCTGTGTGTTGTCGTCAATCGAATAGGGAACACCTTCGGGCGGTTCGCTTTGAACATTAGGATTTTGTCGCGGTGTATTATCTTCGTCATCATCAATGTAACGCGGTACTCCCTCGGGCGGTTCGCTTTGAACATTAGGATTTTGTCGCGGTGTATTATCTTCGTCATCATCAATGTAGCGCGGTACTCCCTCGGGCGGTTCGCTCGGTACATAATTCGATGCCTGTGTAAAACAAGGTGACGTCAAAAAAAATATTGCCGCCGTGAATAAGGCGGCGATTAATCTTAACATATGTCATTACTCCTTAGAAAAATTTATTGCGGTTGCAATTTCTGCCACGATGAAAAAAATCCTTCATGACGGAAAAATTATCGTGGAGATGTTTACGAAAGTCCTGTTTGCTAAAAATTTGGCGGTGATATACAATTATAAAAAATTTTTTGGTTCGGGGTGAGGAAATGAAAAGAGTATTTGTGGAGGATGTGACGAGTGAGGCGATAAAAATCAGCGGCGATGACGCAAATCATTTGTCACGTTCACTCAGAGCAAGACGCGGCGATAAAATTACCGCGGTAGATAATTCGGGTAACAGTGCGGTTTTGGAATTAATCGAATTTGATAAAGCATCGATAACCGCGCGACGAGTCAGCGATATCAAAAAAATTTCGCATACACAAAGAATAGTTTTGGCTGATTGTCTGCCGAAACAAAATCGCTTTGAAACGATAATCGAGAAGGCAACGGAATTGGGAGTGGATAAAATACAGCCGTTGATATCGGAAAGGACAATCGCGCGCCCGAGCGGTCAGCGTGAAAAAACACGATTGGAACGTTGGAACCGAATAGTAAAGGAAGCAGCGGAACAATGTGCTCGCGATACAATTCCCGATATCGGCGAAATAATCGGTCTTGATGATTGGCTGAAAAAAATATCGCCCATAAACAAACAAACGTTACTGCTTTTCTGTTGGGAATCGGAACAAAATACGACGGTGCGCGAGGTTTTGAGTGCCTACAAAAATGAAGTGGCTGTGCATAATATAATCGTGTTGATAGGTCCCGAAGGAGGATTCAGCGATCGCGAAGTCTTTGCAATAAAATCGGTGGGCGGCGTGAGTGCATCTTTGGGCAGCCGCATTTTGAAAACAGATACCGCCGCAATCTCTGCTTTGGCTATGATTAATTACGAGCTTATGAATTAATACCAAAATATTCGATATCCGCAATAAATCGCCGCGGCAACGTGACGTTGCATCCAATTGTCGCGACAAAGGTTTCAACAACCGAAACAAATCGCCGCGGTTGAAGTAACATTGACTTGGGGTGTTAATTAAGGTTGAGGCCGCCCATGGATGGGCGGCCGCCGCACGCCAAAACATGGATGTTTTGTATGCGGCACACTCGACATGTGTTATCTACTCATTATGGTTACCAAACGATACCGCCCCCGCGAGGTGTCCTTTCTTTTGTTACTTTTCTTTGGACAAGCAAAGAAAAGGCAACGTGACGTTGCATCCAATGGTCGCGCCGAAGTTTTCGACGACCTCAGTCAATAACCGCGAGGATAACAATTACAAAGTTGACTTTGAACACTTTTGTTAACTCAACGAAAGTGTCACTTCCTCAAAAGACTTTCGGCAAAGTTTATGTCCTCGGGCGTTGTCACTTTGATATTTTCGTAACTGCCTTCAACAATTTTTATCTTTGCTCCGATTCTCTCA
>JAILRS010000002.1 GCA_024698045.1 Selenomonadaceae bacterium | reverse complement strand
ATTTTATCAGGAACGTGGATTCGAGAACGAACCTGTACGCTGCCGCGATTGCCGCGGTAAACGCAGACGTAACCGTGACGGCAACGAACAACGCCAAATGTTTACGGTAGTTTGCGCCGAATGCGGTAAAGAAACAGAAGTTCCGTTCGAGCCGAAAAACGATCGTCCCGTTTACTGCCGTGATTGCTTCAACAAACATCGCGGAGAACGCGCGTAATTCGGCAACGAGTTTAATTTAATTTTGGACTGAAAGCTTAATCCCTCACGCTGTAAAAAGTGTCGGGGGATTTTGTTTTTGATATACAACACTAATCGCAGATATAACCGACTTCCAAACTCTTTTGAAAATGAGAGATTCTTTATGCTCAAAATATTTTATCCATGGGAATACGCGCCAAGTGTTTTCGTCATCGACTACGGAAAAATTTTCGCCAAAGGTTATCGCGCGGTAATTTTCGATATTGATATGACATTAGTTCCGCACGGCTATGATGCTACGCCCGAAGTCGAGAAACTTTTTGAAACGGTGCACGCTACCGGATTGAAGACAATTTTGCTCACCAATAACGACGAAGAACGTGTAAAAAGTTTTATCAAAAATATAGACACGGAATATGTATGTGATGCCGAAAAACCAAATCGCGACGGTTATCTCAAGGCTCTCGAAATTTTACACGTATCGAAAGACAAGGCGATTTATATCGGGGATCAAATTTTTACGGATATCTACGGCGCAAATAAAGTAGGCATCGCAAATATTTTGGTAAAGTATGTCACGGCGCACGAAGAAAAAAATATAGGTATCCGCAGGAATTTGGAAAACATAATTTTAAAGTTTTACGCTCGCAGCCGCCTGTATCGCAATCGGCTCGGGGATATTTATTTGACGGAAGGAGCAATAGTATGACTCAAAAGAAACGACGACTGTTTTGCGAATTGCACCCCGTGTGCTATAAAATTTCTCTGCAAAAGGAGATAGGTAAACGCTACTTAAAAGATTTTCTGAGCGATGAAAAATTTGCCAAAGAAAAACAGGAAACATTATTGCCGAATGTCGTAGCGCAATGCAGTTCCAATCTGATAAAACGTGCGCCCGGTGTGGAATTGCGTTTGCAGGAAAATAAGGCTGTCAATATAAATTTATCCTGCAAACAAATCAACAAGATAATAATTCATCCGGGCGAAATTTTTTCGTTTTGGCGGACGGTCGGCAAACCTACTCGGCGTAAAGGATACAAAGACGGACGAGTAATTATCAAAAATAAATTAATCCCCGGATTGGGCGGCGGTCTTTGCAATCTTGCCAATACAATACACCGTATGATTCTCAACAGTCCTTTGACGGTAACGGAAATACATCATCATTCGGATGCGCTCGCGCCCGACGAAGGTAAACGCGTACCCTTCAGCGCAGGCACTTCAATCAGTTACAATTACATTGATTTCCGATTCAAGAATACGACGGATCAAAATTTTCAACTTATGGTTTGGTGCGAAGGAGAAAAGTTATACGGCGAACTGCGCAGCGAAAAAGAAATCCCCTACGCTTACAGATTGATTGAGGAAAATCATCACTTCCATAAGGAGGACGAAAAATATTTCCGCGTATCGAAAATTTACCGCGAAGTTATCGACAAAAGTAACGACGAAGTTATAGCCAAAGAATTGATTTGGGATAATCACTCCGAAGTCATGTTCGATTACGATTTGATTCCTAAAGATTTGATTCGCTGATTGCAAGGAGATTGACACATGAATACTACGAAACCCGAATTGATTGTCATGTTGACTTATAACGACAGGACGGTTGAGAACGCCGCGAAAATTTTCGCCGAAAGTAAAAACGCCAAGGCAAAATTTTGGGGCTTCAAAGAAGACGGATTACCTTTTGACGAGATGAAAAAACTTTTCGGACAGATGAAAGATTGCGGCAAAACTACGGTATTGGAAGTCGTGGCGTACACCGAGAACGAATGTATCGAGGGAGCACGGAAGGCAATCGATTGTAATTGCGATTTGTTGATGGGTACAATGTTTTTCGATTCCGTTAACAATCTGTGTAAGAAAAATAATTTGAAGTATATGCCTTTTGTCGGGGAAATTCACGGGCGTCCTTCGGTTTTGGAAGGCACTGCCGATAAAATGATTACCGAAGCAAAAGAATATTTATCGAAAGGTGTTTACGGAATAGATTTACTTGGTTACAGATATACGGGCGACTCGACGAAGTTGAATGCGGAATTTGTCGCCAATATCAATGCTCCGATTTGTATAGCCGGCAGCGTGAACAGTTACGAACGTCTCGACGAAATTAAAAATATTTCTCCGTGGGCGTTTACAATCGGCGGCGCGTTCTTTGAAAAAATTTTCGGCGATGATTTTGCCGAACAGATAAACAACGTTTGCGATTACATTTCCAAATAAAAAACAGTCCGCCATACTCAAAGGTATGACGGATTTTTTATTGTCGAGCAAAGTTCAATCGTTCGCCGTACGTAAAATTTTTTTCAAGAATTGTCCCGTGTAAGAATCATCAACCGCAGCAATTTCTTCGGGCGTGCCGCATGCTACGACTTCGCCGCCTTTATCGCCGCCGTCATGCCCCAAATCAATTATGTAATCGGCGCACTTTATCACATCCAAATTATGTTCGATGATAATGACCGTGTCGCCGCGCTCTACAAGTCGCTGAATCACTTCGATTAATTTTTTTACGTCGTCGAAATGTAAACCGGTTGTCGGTTCGTCCATGATGTAAATATTCGCCGCTCTGCCCAACGGTCGCGCCAATTCATAAGCCAATTTGACGCGTTGAGCTTCGCCGCCGCTGAATGTGTTCGCCGATTGCCCGAGCTCAATGTAACCTAATCCGACATCGTGTAAAACTTGCAGCATACGATTAATTGTCGGTACGTTCTCAAAAAAATTCAGCGCATCATCTACCGGCATACTTAACACTTCGGCGATATTTTTACCTTTGTATTTGACTTCCAATGTTTCGGAATTAAAACGCGTACCATGACAAACATCACAAGTAACATAGACATCGGGCAGGAAATTCATCGGGATTTTCAATACGCCGTTACCGCCGCAACTTTCGCAACGTCCGCCCTTGACATTGAAACTGAATCGCCCTGCGTTGTAGCCGCGCATCTTCGCCCCGTTAGTTTCGGCGAAAAGTTTTCTGATGTGATCGGCTACGCCCGTATAAGTTGCGATATTCGAGCGCGGTGTCCTGCCTATCGGGTCTTGATCTATCATCGTGACTTTGCCTACGCCCAAAGATTTTAAATCCATATCCGATAGCCGCGGATAAATAACCTCCTCGACGAGCGTGGATTTGCCCGAACCCGATACGCCCGTTATCAGCGTCAAGGCATTCAGCGGAATTGTAACCGAAATATTTTTGAGATTGTTTTTATCGGCATTGTCGAATGTAAGTACCTGCGAAAATTTCCGTCGTTCGGTCGGTACGGGAATAATTTTCCTACCGCTGAGATAATCGCCCGTCAAAGAATTTTCAACCGTCGCAATTTCGTCTGCCGTCCCCTGCGCAATCACTTCGCCGCCCGATTTCCCCGCGCCGCGCCCGATATCTACAATGCAATCCGCTTCACGAATCGTATCTTCGTCATGCTCTACAACTATCAACGTATTGCCCAAATCGCGCAGATTTTTCAACGTGGTCAATAACTTTTGATTGTCATGTTGATGGAGACCGATTGAAGGCTCGTCGAGGACGTATAACACGCCCGTTAAGGCGGAGCCGATTTGAGTAGCCAACCGAATCCGTTGCGATTCTCCGCCGCTCAATGTCGCCGATTTTCTCGACAAACTCAGATAATCAAGACCGACATCGCAAAGAAATTTCATCCGCGCGTTAATCTCCTTGAGTACCTGCGCAGAAATTTTTTTATCGGTGTCGTCGAGTTCCAATTCTGCGAAAAATTTTTTACAGGCATCGATAGACATGTCGACAACCTGCGCAATATTTTTGCCGCCAACGGTTACACTTAAAGCCTCGGGATTTAAACGGTGACCGTGACAGACGGGACAAGCATCCTCGGGTAAATCGCTGTTTTTAAATTCGTGAATTGCCGCCATCCATTCGTACATAGTCGACCAATTTCGCAAGTCGAAAACTTTGCCCAAACCTTTACACTTCGGGCATGCTCCTTTCGGGCTGTTAAACGAAAACAATTGCGGAGTAATTTCCGGCAAACTTATTCCGCAATCGCCGCAGGCATTTTTTTCGCTGAAGGTTAAAATTTCAGTATCCGTTTCAACTTGAACAATGCCGTTACCGAATTTCAAAGCAGTCTCCAAAGAATCCGCCAATCTCGAGCGAATCCCCTCACGATTAATCAAACGATCTACAACCAAATCAATCGAATGCTTTTTCGTTTTAGCTAAGGAAATATCTTCGCTCAAATCGCGGATTGTCCCGTCGACCTTCACGCGCACGAAGCCGGCGGCACTCAACTTGTCGAAAATATTTTTATGCGTGCCCTTCTGTTGATTGACTATGGGAGCCAGCAAAACAAAGCGCGTACCTTCGTCGAGTTTTAATATCCGATTCAAAATTTGATCTACGCTTTGACTTTGAACTGGTTTGCCGCATTTCGGGCAGTGCGGTTTACCGATACGCGCGAACAGCAACCGCAGATAGTCATAAATTTCGGTGACAGTGCCGACGGTAGAGCGCGGATTATTATTCGTCGTCTTCTGATTGATTGCTATTGCCGGGCTCAAGCCTTCAATGTGTTCTACATCGGGTTTATCGGGTAAGCCGAGAAATTGCCGCGCGTAACTCGAAAGCGATTCCATGTAACGGCGTTGTCCTTCGGCGTAAATCGTATCGAATGCCAACGAACTTTTGCCCGAACCCGATACGCCCGTTATCACTACCAATTTATCGCGCGGTATTTCTACACTGATATTCTTTAAATTGTGTACTCTTGCTCCTCGAATCTTTATCGAATCCAAATCTTTTCCTCCCTAAAAATCATAAACCATATTTATCAAGACTGCCGATTTTGAGCCGAAAACATCCATAAACCAAATTTATCGATTTTGACAATTTTCCGAGCGTTACCCTGGGAGTTTAATGAATCAGATTTATGGATGACCTCAAAAATCGCCCGAAAACATCCATAACCTAAATTTATCATCAGTCCCGAAATTTGCCGTACGCCGACAAATTTTTTGTCAACAATATAAAACGCCTCCCATAATCGGAAGGCAGTTGTAAAGTCTGCTGAATTAGTTCAAGAATAATTTTCCCTTCAAATTTTTACGCGGCTCAACGTACAGCGCGCGGACACTTATATCGACCGCCTGGACAATCATTCCCGTCGTAAATTCTACCACTTCGCGGATTTTGCTTTGCGTCTGTTGAATCAACGTAGGAATGTGACTGCCGTAGCTCAAGACAACTTCACATGAGATTTTCAGTCCGTGATCTTCATCGCCCTTCAAAAGATGTTTGACGTTGATATTTTTAAATGTCTTGACAAATTCACGCGCCTTAATAATTTTCTCCACCAGTTTTAAAATTACTCTGTCGTCGATTATCAATTTGCCGTAGTAACTGAAGACGGGACGCACGATTGATTTTTCACCCAACTTGCGGCGGCGGACGTTCGATTGCTTGAATATCGATTGCAACGGATTTATCAGGAAACCCGAAAAGTGCGGCTTCAATTCGATTATCGGCACCGGGATAATGTGTTTGCCTTCCTTCAGGCGATGAAATTGCGCAGCCGCGATTTCCGTGCGCGAGGCAATGTCTTCGATTCGGATAATCAGTTGTATCGAAGGAAGTTTCAACGTCTTTGCAATTTTATGTACCATGTTCTCGGATGTCCCGATAACCAAAATCCTATGCGGTTGAATACGGTTAATTGCTTCGCGGACTTGTTCGGCGTGACCCGGTAAAACAAAAATCGCACGCCTTACCGCCATGATTTTGCTTTTCTCCGTCTTAGCCGATTCCCCTGCGACAATGTGCCCGTCTTTAATCAATATCCCGTCATCGATTATCGCGTCGGCATTGTGTTCGCGCGAAACTTGTAACGCTCTGTGACTTTTCCCCGTGCCGCTGGGACCTACCAATGCAATCACGTCCATGGACTTTCTCCCCTTATCCTTGCGAAATTTTTTCCGTATTATCCGCGACGGCATTGATTAGTCTATCACCGCACCGCCTAAAACCTCTTCGCCGGAATAAAATACAATCGATTGTCCCGAAGTTACAGCGCGTTGCGGTTCGTCAAATTCAACTCGTAAAAAATTTTCTTCCTCGAAGACTGTACATTCGGCGAGATGTGCACCGTAGCGAATTTTAGCGGATAATTTTATCGGCAACGGCGGTTTGTAAATCCAATGCATGTCGCGAGCCGTCAGCGTATCGGTGAAAACTTTATCGCCCGTATCTACAACCACTCGACGATTTGCAACATCAAGTCGCGTGACATAAAGCGGTTGCGGCGCGGCTATTCCCAAACCTTTACGCTGCCCGATTGTATAATTCGCTACTCCTTTGTGTTTTCCTATTACATTTCCCTGTCCGTCGGTAATTTCTCCCGATTGTAATGCTTTCGCGTTTGGTTTTCGCGCGGCTATGAAACTTTTGTAGTCGTCATTCGGTACAAAACAAATCTCTTGGCTGTCGGGTTTATTCGCTACAGGTAAATTATATTGCGCGGCAAGTTTTCGCGTATCCGTCTTACTGAATTCGCTTAGCGGCAAAAGTATTCGCGCCAATTTTTCAGCTGTCAAATTATACAACACATACGACTGATCTTTACGTTCGTCTTCGGCACGTTTGAGTTTATATCGTCCGTCTTCAAAAATAATTTTCGCGTAATGACCGGTAGCCAAATAATCAGCTCCAAGCGCGTCGGCATACTCAAACAATTTCCCGAATTTTATTTCACGGTTGCAACGCACACACGGATTCGGTGTCCTTCCGCGCAGATATTCCGCGACAAAATAATTTTCTACTTCCGCGCGAAACACCTCACGAAAATCCGCGACATGATGTTCGATTCCCAAATAATCCGCTACATGTTTTGCATCAAAAATATTTTTTTCGTCGTCGTCAAGGCGCATCGTCACTCCGACTGCGTCATAACCTCTTTCAATCAAAAGTGCCGCAGTCAACGAGCTGTCAACACCTCCGCTCATTGCCACGGCTACTTTCTTTTTCAATTTAACTCACTCCAAAATTAATCTTGTTCTCTGCGCGGTTTCGGTGGTTGATAACTATCTGTATGCAAATATTCGCTCTTAACAACATCATTGCCGTTGTAATAAACTCGATACAGTGAAGGCGACATTGAAGATCCGTCCGTCTCCAATGATACTTCTGCGCCACCCAAATCCGCTTTCGTACCCAAAACATAAACGCTCAATGTTGAGCCGCCTGCGTAGGCAAGCAAGTAAACATTGTGCGGCAAATCGTTGCGGAATTTGAAATCAAGTTGACCGTCGGCAACTGTGGCATCGCGTCCCGGTGCAACGTAAGTCGATTGGAAATAGTGCGGTGTGCGTTCCGTCGGTGTAAGTCCCGCGTACAAAACCGCGTTGTAAAGTGTGGAACTGACTTGACAGACACCGCCGCCGTAATCAGTATCGGGACGTCCGTCGATAATTACGCCTGCCATTCTGTATCCTGCCGACCATGTTCGGGGACCTACCGTATCATTAAAGGAGAATATCCACGAAGGTTTTACTATCTTATGCGAAATTGATTCGGAGGCAAGCCAAATGTTATAGCCTCTGTCACCGGGCGAATAATACGTGCTGTAACTTCCCAAAATCGAATCGATATTCTCAATGTCTTCCGTCGTGATAAACGGCATGATATCATCGGGCTCAAGCGCAATCGCGTCTTTGGATAACGTCAAATTACTCAAAGGATCTTTCAGCGATTCGGCAAGCTTATCGACATTCAATTCTTTGCCGATAACTCCGGGCGTCTTTTCGATAACATCACCATTGCCCAGACTACAAACGGCATTGACGGGGTCTTTGTGAACATGCGCGGCAATACCCTTGAGTTTTTCGGTGAGCAATGCCGCATCATATTCCGCAGTTAATTTGACATCGCGTCCGCCCGTCATGCAATTAAATTGATCTCTTAAATTGCCTAAGGTTGTGCCGCCGCGTCCGTAACTCATTGCCTCTTGCGTTGCCTTCGCCGTCTGCGGTTTCCAATTAATTTCTTCGGGCGTTATTTGAAATGTTTCGCCGTTATATGTGAAAGTTAAATTGTGAATTTTAGCCGCACCGATATCGTTAAAAACTTTTTCGGCGGAAGATTGATTTAAACCGCTCAAAGGACGACCGTCGACGCGAACACCCGATACAATTTCGCCGCTGTCAGCCACAACATTTGATGCTATAAGTGTACCTGCGCCGACCACCGCAACCGAGGCCGCCGCTATCATCGAAGTTTTTGCCGAGAGAAAATTTTTCATGTTGAACTTTTGAATTTCCGAAGTCTCCACAAAAAGTTTCACCTCCATATTTTATTCAGGTTGATTATAACCGAACAAATTACTTTAATCAATTACTTTTACGGAATTTTTATATACAGTGCCGAAACCGTCAATCTGCGCATAAATTTTTAATCGAGATTAGATTTTCATTCCGGCAGTTTATCGTGAAATGCAAATGTAGTATAATGCGGAAATACGGGCGGCAAAAGTTTATACGGATTGATAAAAGAAACGTTTCACAGTAAATACGCCGATAAAAATTATTGGCAGAAAGTACGGGAAAAATTAAACGGGGTGACTTGAATGCGATTTGATTATCACATGCATTTTGAATACGGAGATTATAAAGAGGATTGGGCGGAAGGATTTTTCACGGCGGCGAAGAGTCACGGGCTGAACGAAATAGGAATCAGCGAACACACGCATACTTTTCCGGAATTCGAGAAACTTTATTACGATGACTTGATTTTAGATGATTCGCCCGTCGGGAAATTTCAACGCGTTTGGCTCAAGACGAACAAATTTAAACATACACTGCAGGACTATTTTAATTTCATTGCGCAGTTGCAAAAAAATCACGCGGTAAAAATCGGCATTGAGGTCTGTAATTTCCGCAATCAATCTGCCGTAAAAAAAATCCTCGACGCTTGGGATTTCGATTATCGAATCGGATCTGTTCATTTCCTTTGGGGTTGGGGATATGACGCGTCAAAGTTAATCGACGAATGGCAGCGGCATGATTTGCGCGATATTTGGGAAGAATATACTGCGCAGGTTGAACAGCTTGCGGCAAGCGGCAATTACGATATTTTGGGTCATCCGTTTAATATTCGGCTGTTCAAACATTTTCCCGACTTTGATGTAACCGAATATCTCGAGCGTGTCGCCGATGCCCTACAGAAAGCCGATATGGCAATCGATGTAAATACGGGCACTGTTTATCGTTATCCCGTTGCGGAAATTTCTCCCTATGCCGATTTCATGAAAGTCGCCGCCGCTCACAATTTGCCTATTACAATAAATTCGGATGCACATCAGCCCGAAGATTGCGGCAGATTCGGCGAAGAAGCTGTCAATTACGTTAAATCTTTCGGGTACAAAAAAATCGCCCGATACAGTAAACGTTCGCGCGTCCTCGTGGATTTGACTTGACGTTTGTATCGAGCGAAAAATTTTACAATCTCAAGACCGCGCCTTAAACAATTCGGCTACGCGGTCTGTTATTTTCTCCGCCAACTTTGATTTATCCATCTTGGCAAAATTTTCAACATTACCGTTGCGCCAAATAATCGACGCAATATTAGTCGGCACATTGAAGCCGGCACCTTCGGCAGTGACATCGTTTGCTACGATAAAATCCAAATTCTTTTCGACAAGTTTCTTTTCGGCGTACTGCAAAACATTTTGAGTTTCGGCGGCAAAACCGACTAGCACTTGCGATTTTTTCAGCGTACCCAATTCGCGGAGGATATCGGGATTTTTGACAAGCTCAAGCGTTAAAGTTTCCGCCGATTTTTTTATTTTCTGTACGGCGGGATTTTTGACGCGGTAATCGGCGACGGCTGCGGACATTATAACGGCGTCGACCGAATCAAATTCTTTCAAAACGGTCTCGCGCATTTCGGTTGCCGATTCGACTTTGACGAACTTTAAATTTTGCGGCGCAGGCAATTCGCTTTTACCCGAAATCAAAATGACTTCGGCACCTTCGTTGACGGCCGCGCGCGCGATTTCATAACCCATGCGACCGCTGGAACGATTACCGATATAACGCACGGGATCGATTGCTTCGACAGTACCGCCTGCCGTCACCAAAATTTTTTTACCGCTCAATTTCTTTGACGTAAAAAATTTCTCGACAACCGCGCATATATCTTCGGGTTCCGGCAATCTTCCCTTGCCGACTGTTCCGCATGCCAATTCTCCGCTTGCAGGTTCCAATATCATTGCGCCGCGCGACTTGAGGATTTTCAAATTTTCTTGCGTCGCAGGATTGTCAAACATTTTGGTATTCATAGCCGGTACTATCATCAGCGGTTTATCCGATGCCACAATCGTTGTCGTCAATAAATCGTCCGCCAAACCGTGCGCCGCCTTCGCTATGAAATTCGCCGTGGCTGGAGCAATCAGAATTAAATCGGCGAACGTAGCAAGACCGATATGTGCCACATGAAAATTAGCCGCATCCCCAAACATTTCCACGGATACGGCATTATCGGTAATTTCCCGAAAAGTCCTCGGCGATACAAATTCGGTGGCGTTGCGCGTCATCATCACGCGGACATTCGCGCCCATTTTCTTCAAACGACTTGCGACCTCTACAACTTTGTACGCCGCGATTCCGCCCGTCACGCCGATTAAAATATTTTTGTTAAGCATTGTTCAATCCTTTATCGCGTAAGAAATTTTTCCTTCGTTAATTTCCTCCATGGCGTTTGTGACATATTTATTAGCACGATCCTCCACGCGGCAGGGCGCACCCGACAGTAATTCGCGAGCACGTTTGGAGGCAAGAACGACCAAAGCATAGCGACTGTGAGTTTGTTTAAGCATCGAATCGGTGGAGGGATTGACCATACTTAAAGGTGCTGAATTTAATTTCATGTGATTATCTCCTTAAAAATTAAACTTATCCAAATTACGCGCGACCTTGCAACGTTCGGCGTTTATTATGCCTTCAATCTGCGCGGCGGCATCATCTACGGAATCATTGACGACGACATAATTATAATCGCGCCCGATTGCAATTTCGGCAACGGCATTATTAAATCTGATTGCCAAACTTTCGGGTGTTTCGGTGCCGCGACCTTCTATGCGGCGTTTGAGTTCCTCGAGCGACGGCGGTAACAGGAAGATAAAAACTCCGTCGGGGCATTTCTTCATTACGTTCATCGCGCCCTGCACATCAATTTCTAATAAAATATCTTCGCCGCGATTCCTGCGTTCTTCGATTTTATTCAGCGGCGTACCGTAAAAATTCCCGTACACATTGGCGTATTCGAGAAATTTGCCCTCGTCAATCCAAGTACTAAATTCATCACGACTGAGGAAGTAATATTGTTTGCCATCGGTTTCGCCCTCACGCGGAGCGCGAGTAGTGGCGGAAACGGAATAAGCGACATCAGTCATGTCATCTAAAATTTTTTTGCAAACAGTGCCCTTACCGGTACCGCTTGCGCCGGATACTACTATTAATAAACCTCGTTTCATCATGATTCTCCAATATTAATGTATTCGACAATGTAACCGAAATAAACTACCGCAATTGAAATAACATTGACTTGTGGTATTGATTACGGTTGAGGCCGCCCACGGACGGGCGGCCGCCGGCAACGTGACGTTGGCCACTTTGAAAGTGGCGGAACAATTTTCGCGTTTGATTATTCGTCAGCCAAAGTAAATAACCGCGGTTGAAGTAACATTGACTTGTGGTATTGATTACGGTTGAGGCCGCCCACGGATGGGCGGCCGCCGCACGCTCAAAACATGGATGTTTTGTATGCGGCACACTCGACACGCGTTACCTACACCCCACGCCTACCAAATACTACCGCCCCTGCGAGGCGTCTTTTCTTTTGTTACTTTTCTTTGGACACGCAAAGAAAAGGCAACGTGACGTTGCATCCAATAGTCGCGACAAAGTTTTCGACAACCCCAGTCAATGACCGCGATTGTAAAAATACTTAAGTGACTTTGAATACTTTCGGTAACGACTGAAAGTGTCGTTCTCACCATAAGTCTTCGGAAATTTTATTCGCCGTAATTTTTGCCGCGCCTATATCCGTCAAATTCGTTTCGCCGACAAAAACTCTTTCCGCCGCGCCCTTCATCATCACATGATTATTTTCGTGCCAATTAATATTCAATTCGCCGCCGTCTAAAATAACCGTCGACTGTTTATCCGCCAAACCGTTGAGATTAGCCGCGACCGCCGTGGCACATGCACCGGTACCGCACGCCAAAGTTATTCCGCTGCCGCGCTCCCATACACGCATACGCAAACGATTTTCACCGACTACCTGCACAAATTCCGTATTGATTTTATTCGGGAAAATTTTATTGTTCTCAAACTTCCTGCCGATATTTTCCAAATCAATTGCGTCAATATCGTCGACGAAAATAACGCAGTGCGGATTTCCCATAGATACGCAAGTCATTTTATAAGTCACGCCGTCGACTGTAATCGGTTCGGCTATAACTTTATTTGTCCCGAATCCCGTTACGGGAATATCTGCCGCGGTCAAAATCGGTTCGCCCATATCAACGGTCACCAATCCGTATTTCATGCTGACTGTCAAAATGCCCGCGCCCGTCTCTACCGTCAAATCGTCATCGGAAAAAAATTTATCGCCCGTCAAAAGATATTTCGCAAAACAACGAATACCGTTGCCGCACATTTCCGCCTCGGTACCGTCGGCATTAAAAATTCTCATACGTACAGCCGCTTCGCCGGAACTGAGCACGTAAATAACTCCGTCGCCGCCGATTCCGAAATGTCTGTCGCATAAAAGTTTAATTGTTTCGGAATCATCCACGGCACCCGAACCCCTGTCAATCAAAATAAAATCGTTGCCGCAACCTTGCCACTTCTCGAATTTCTGCAAAGCAATCAACCCCCTTCAGTGGCGCAAAGTATACAACTTTTCGCGTCCTCTTGCAACAAAAAAGCCCCGACCGCAGTCGAGGACAAAATATCTCGAATTATTTCATACGCACATCGACAATCCAACGTTCCAAAAATTGTTTGCGTTGTTCGGCGGAAAATCTTTGCCGATTATCAAACAAGACGATATTTTTTCCTGCGAAAGATTTATACGCCAGAGTTTGGGGATTGGTTGGGATAAAATAAAATCCGTTGGTCTGTAAATATAATTGCGCTTCGTCGCTAAGGAGCCAATCGGAAAATTTAGCAGCGACTTGATTTTTGGCGGCATCGGAAGTTGTGATTGCGAATCCGGTTAAAATACAAGCGGTGCCGTCGGAAGGATAAATTATTTTCAACGGATATTTGTCTTGCATATAGCGAAGAGTTTCGCTTTCCACGGCAACGGAAATATCAACTTCGCCCATACCTGCTTGACGAACGGGATTAGATAAAAATTTCGCGTACTGTACTACTTTCGGATGAATACCGTTAAGAATTTCGTAAGTCTTTGAATCGCCGAACTGCCCAATCATTTGCAACATTAAATTAGACGCCGCGTCCGCCGCAAGAAAATCTGTTATGCCGATACGAATTTGATTTGTATTCGCCAATTTCTCCCACGTATCGGGCAAATCAACGGTACTGCGCATATAATCCCTGTTAGCACAGAATACAATCGGATCGTACCAAACACCAACCCAACGATCGTATTGGTCTTTGAATTTTTCTTTGACAGCGTCATTTGCCTCCGAGGTACGAGATTTGAGCAGATTTAAATCGGCTGCTTCGCGCAAGACGTTACTGTCGGCAAGAACAACATCGACCGTGCGGACAACCGTCGGATCCGAAACGGAATCATCTCTTATACGCTGAACAATTTCGCCCGAACCCATCGGAACAAAATTTACACGGACATGATTTTCGCGTTCGTATGCTTCGGATAAAATCGCGGCGGTCTCGGGAGGTAATGTAGTGTATGCGGTAAGTTGGGCTGTCGGTATGCCTACGGTCTTTTTGTCTGCATCTACCGGTAAAGTCATGCCGGCTACTGCCGCTAGGATTAACATAAACGCTGTCAGGGCAAAAACAGTGTATCGTCGCATTCTTTAATCCTCCTCAAACTTTTTCCGTCATTATACAAATTTCGGGCGTCTATTACAAGAGATTCTTAATATCACCTTAGAGAATTAAAAAAACCCCGTGTGAGCAGCACGGAGCTTTTTTTAAGCGTATGTGTATTATATTTTAGGAGAGCTTTAACGAAAGCTTGGGCGAAGTATAGCACACGTGATAACAATTATCAAGTGCTTTTTGAAAAAATTTTTCATCGCCCAAAAATAAGTGACAATCTCCTTTCGTACGTTTAACAAAAGGAGACAAAGTCAATCGGTTATCGTTACAATCGCGGTCGTTTACTTCGGTTGGCAAAAACTTTATCGTGACAATTGGATGCAACGTCACGTTGCCTTTTCTTTGCGTGTCCAAAGAAAAGTAACAAAAGAAAGGACACCTCACAGGGGCGTTATCGTTCGGTAACCGTAGTGAGTAGATAACACATGTCGAGTGTGCCGCATACAAAACATCCATGTTTTGAGCGTGCGGCGGCCGCCCGTCCATGGGCGGCCTCAACCATAATCAACACCCCAAGTCAATGTTACTTCAACCGCGGCGATTGACTTTGGTTGAAAAAACTTTGCCGCAATTTCTGTACCGCACTTTCAAAGTGACCGAAGTCACCTTGCTTGACACTCTTAACCAATTGTGATAGCTTGCAAACATTAATAATTTATTTTGAAAGAGAGGTATAAGAATGCGCAGAGTATTATTTACATCGGAATCGGTAACGGAGGGACATCCCGACAAAGTTGCCGACAGAATTTCAGACAGTATTTTAGATGAGATTATACAAAAAGATCCTAACGGACGTGTTGCATGCGAAACTTTAGTCACGACCGGTCAAGTACATGTTGTCGGCGAAATTTCCACAAATTGCTACGTCGATATCCCCAAAATTATTCGCGCGGCTATTCGTGATATCGGTTACACAAATTCCGCTTACGGTTTCGATGCCGATACCGTCGGTGTACTGGTTTCTTTGGATGAACAATCGCCCGATATCGCCCAAGGTGTTGATAAGGCAATCGAGGCGCGTGAAGGTAATATGGCGATTGAAGATGCTATAGGCGCAGGGGATCAGGGCATGATGTTCGGTTACGCAACGAACGAAACACCCGAATTTATGCCGCTACCTATTTCTTTGGCACATAAATTGTCCCGTCGTCTTGCCGAAGTACGCAAAGTCACTCATGAAGTCGACTACTTGCGCCCCGACGGCAAAACTCAAGTTACCGTTGCTTACGAAGACGGCAAACCCGTTGCGGTCGATACCGTCGTCATTTCTACGCAACATAATCCCGATGTCACACTCGAACAGATTAAACGCGATATGATTGAGTATGTGATTAAGCCGATTATTCCGGCGGAGCTTTTGACGGCGGACACAAAATATTTCGTCAATCCCACGGGCAAATTTGTTATCGGAGGTCCTCAAGGCGATTCGGGATTAACGGGCAGAAAAATTATCGTCGATACATACGGTGGTTGGGCACGTCACGGCGGCGGTGCCTTCAGCGGTAAAGATCCCACAAAAGTAGATCGTTCGGCTTCCTATGCGGCGCGCTACGTTGCCAAAAATATTGTCGCGGCAGGTTTGGCGGATGAATGTGAAATTCAATTGGCATATGCAATCGGTGTAGCTCATCCCGTCAGCGTTCGCGTCGAAAGTTTCGGCACGGCTAAGGTTGACGAGGAACTCATAGAAAAACTTGTCAAAGAGAACTTTGATTTACGTCCCGCAGGTATAATTAAAATGCTCGACTTGCGCCGCCCGATTTACCGCGATACAGCTGCTTACGGTCACTTCGGCAGGACTGATGTCGAATTTCCTTGGGAACGTACGGATAAGGCTGAAATTCTGCGTAAGGCTGCAGGTCTTTGATTTAAATTTGTCACGGTTAATCGCTTGACCGTAAAATTTTCGACGGAGGGCAGTGAGTTCGATAGAATACAGATTACTGAAATTTTTAAGTTGGCTCGTTTGCCTTCTGCCGCTGAAATTTGCACTGAAATTGGGGCGCGCGTTCGCTACGTTGATTTGGTTCGTCTTACCGCCCAAACGTAAAAATTTGGCTCTGGAAAATATTCGGCACTGTTTGAACACGACGCCCGAAGAAACAAAACGAATTGCCAAAGAAAGTACTGTTCAGCTCGGAGAAATTTTTATCGAAGTGTTATCCTTCCCGAAGCTCAAAGAAATTATGAACAGTCATGTTAAGATCGTCGGCTTGGAAAATTTTACGAACTATATCAATTCTTCGGAGCGCGGCGGACGAGGCGGAATTATAGCGACATGTCACGGCGATAATTGGGAATTGTTGGGCGGAGCATTGGCGCAAAACGGAATCCCTTTGGTCGGTGTCGCCAAGAAACAAAAATCCGAAGACGCCGATAAATTTATCAACGAATACCGCACGGAAATCGGCATGCATATAACTTACCGCAGCGGTGTCCGCGAAATGTACAACATGCTTGACGAAGGATATATTATCGGTTTGATAATGGATCAAGACGTCGGGCGCGATAATGCTGCCGTCGTGAAATTTTTCAACCGCGCAACAAATTTTGTCACTGGTGCGGCCTCAATGTCGCGTTTCAGGAAAGTCCCGATTTTCCCGACGTTCATGCACAGAAATGCCGACGGTACTCATACTCTTGAAATTTCTGCGCCGTTACAAGTTGAACGTACGAACGATAAACATGCCGATATAAAAAATATGACACAGAAGTTGGCGACGTTAATTGAAGAACATGTCAAAAAATATCCTGCCGAATGGTTTTGGCTTCACGACAGATGGAAATCAATGCGCGTCGAATACGAACCGGAAGAAGTTGCCGCGCTTGAAAGGGAATTGGGCATTAGTGATAGTGTTCGTTCTGATGATGTTGCCGCTTCCCGTTCGGGCGATTGATTATCCCGTCACATCTCCTTTCGGCTGGCGCGTTCATCCTATTTCGGGCACGTGGAAATTTCATACGGGCGTCGATTTGGGTTATGCGTACGGTTCATATATCGGCGCGATTTTCGACGGGCAAGTTATTTCCGCGGGAGATTTCGGCGACGGTTACGGCTATCAAGTTTTGCTTTATCATCCTGAAGTCGACGCTTACACCCGTTACGCTCACTGTTGCCGCTTGCATGTCTTTGAGGGACAATTTGTCAAGAGCGGACAAGTTATCGCGCAGGTAGGCAGTACAGGTTATTCGACGGGACCCCATTTGCATTTAGAGTACATTGTCAATGTCAACGGCGTTTATCAGTATACAGATCCGTTGAGTTTGTACCGATAAAAATTTCAAATAAAAAATCCCCGTGGGTCGTCGACGCCTTCGGGGAAATTTTTTGTCAAGATTGAAAGAAAATATCTGCGCAGACCTGTTGACTTTGCCGCAAAAAAATCCCCGAGGTTTTTCGTTAACGTCGGGGAGAAAATTTTTTATTTATCGGAAACCATTCTGTTAATCGCGCTGATTAAAGCTTGAATAGAGGCAGTGATAATATCGGTGTCCATACCTGCGCCCCATGTAACTTTTCCGTCTGGTGCGGTGATTGAAATGTAGGCAATCGCCCGAGCCGACTGACCGATTTCCAAAGCATGTTCGTTGTAAGTCAAGTTGGAATATTTTATGCCTAAATATTTTTGCATGGCGTTTGAAACAGCATCAAGTCGTCCGTTACCGCGCGCCATGTAAGTTACATGTTCGCCGTTTACTTCCAAATCGACTGTGCCGACACGTGAGCCGCCCGGTTGTTTGCGCAGATGGAATTCGAGCAATTTGTAAGGCGTATCCACATTGACATATTGGTCGAGGAAAATTTGATAAACTTCGTCGGGCAAAAGTTCCTTATGTTTGTGATCCGAAACTGATTTGACACAGTAGCCGAAGTCTTCGCGCATTTTCTTGGGCATTTCGATTCCGTAACGCTGTTCCATAATGAAACCGACTCCGCCCTTACCGCTCTGGCTGTTAATACGGATAACATCACTGTCGTATTCGCGCCCGACGTCTTGAGGATCTATAGGAAGATAGGGAACAGTCCAACGGTCGGGATTTTTTTCTTCGCGCCAACGCATACCCTTTGCAATTGCGTCTTGATGACTGCCGCTGAATGCGGTAAAGACCAAAGAACCGGCATAAGGTTGACGGTCATGGACTTTCATACGTGTAACGCGTTCATACATCTCGACAAGTTTGGGCATGTTTGAGAAATCCAATTCGGGATCTACGCCCAAAGCAAACATATTCATAGCCAAAGTAATGATATCAACATTGCCCGTGCGTTCGCCGTTACCGAATAAAGTGCCCTCGATTCTGTCGGCTCCCGCTAACAATCCAAGTTCGCAATCGGCTACGCCGCAACCTCTGTCATTATGAGGATGCAAACTCAAGACAACTTTATCGCGGTACTTGAGATATTTATTAATGTAAGCGACTTGCATTGCGTAGACGTGCGGCAAACTCATTTCGACGGTGACGGGAATATTTATGATAGGTCTTCTGTCCATAACAGGCTGCCAAACATCCAAAACGGCATTGCAAACTTCCAAAGCATATTCGGGTTCGGTACCGGTGAAACTTTCGGGCGAATACTCGAATCTGTAATTCGCGCCGGCTTTTTCCGTAAGCTCCAGTAAAAGTTTTGCGCCGTCAATCGCGATATTTTTGATTTCGTCTTTCGACATGCGGAAAACCTGTTCGCGCTGAGCAAGGGAAGTAGAGTTGTAGACGTGGACGATTGCATTTTTGGCGCCGTCCAAAGCCTCGAAAGTTTTCTTGATAATATGTTCGCGTGCCTGTGTGAGTACTTGAACGGTAACATCGTCGGGAATCAAATTATCTTCGATAAGTCTGCGCAGGAGTGCATATTCGGTCTCGCTTGCGGCGGGGAATCCGATTTCGATTTCTTTAAAGCCGACTTGAATCAGCGTCTTGTAGAATTCGATTTTCTCATCCAAACTCATCGGGATAACCAATGACTGATTACCGTCGCGCAAATCGACACTGCACCATATCGGAGCCTTTTCGCTATATTCTTTCTTCGCCCAATCCAAAATTATTTCGGGCGGCATGAAGTAGCCTTTACTGTACTTTGTATAATTTTTCAAACTCAACACCTCGCGTAACTATAGACATTAGAAATTTTGTTTTTATTCGGTTGCGCCCTGCCAATCGTTGATTCCGCCGAACTCGTAAATGTTTTTGTAACCGTTATCCGCCAAAATTTTTGCCGCCATAGTTGAGCGGCGACCCGTGCGGCAGTAAACCAAAATTGTTGCGTTTTTATCGGGCAGTTTGGATAATTTACCGGCTTTGATATCGTCGAGCGGTACCAACAACGCGCCTTTGACATGTTTTTCGTCATATTCCTTTTGTTCACGAACGTCAAGAATAATCGCCTCGGGATTTTCATCCATCATCTTTTGGGCTTCCTCTTGAGTTATCTTCTTGAAATTTGTTTCTTCGGGCGTGGAAGCATTACCACCGCCGCCGCAACCGATAATGAATAAAGTCAACAAACTCATCAGCAAGATTTTGGAAAAAATTTTTAACATTGCAATCCCCTGTCCGTAAAAATTATTTGGGCGAATTTTCTTGCGTCCGCCCGCAACCGGTGCTTTATTATACACAGGGATTCAGCTTTTAGCAATTTGTTTTCGACGGAGGTAAAATTTTATGCGTATATGGTTTAATCATTGGTTCAGTACGGCTTATCACTTGATAAATTTGATTCGCGACGGTAACCGTAACAAATTTGATTTTATCGGCTCAAACAAAAACGACTATGCCATTTACAAACTTGCCTGTGACGAATGGTATCGCGAACCCGAAAAAATTTCCGCAGAAGATTATGTCGATTACTGTCTGAATTTTTGCCGCGAACATGACATAAATATTTTCGTACCGCGCAGAAATTTGACGGCAATCGCGCAAAGAGTAACGGACTTTGATAATATCGGCGTGAAAGTTTTGACAGGACGCGACGGCGATTTGATGAAAACTCTTGATGATAAAGTTGCGACGTACGAATTTATATCGGGCGGAGGTTTGAGTGAAATTATTCCGCCGTATTTTATCGCGAAGACTTTCGACGAATTCAATACGGCTTACGACAAATTGAAGACTGCCGATAATCGCATCTGTTACAAACTTGTCGAGGACGAAGGCGCAATGACTTTCCGTGTGATTGACGACGGTATAGAAAATATTTCCGCGCTGTACAATATGCCCAACGTCAAAATTACTCGACAAGCTGCGCAGAAAATTTTATCAAACTACGATTTCAAAATCCCGATGATTGTCATGCCGTATTTGAGCGGACGTGAAATCAGTGTCGATTGTCTTTGCACGCCCAAGGGAAATATAATTATTCCGCGGTACAAAACAAATTCGCGCTACGCCGAAATAAAATTCGATGACGAAATAATTTCCGTTGCCGATAAAATTCTGTCGCTGATGAAATTAAATGTGCCCGTCAATATTCAATTTCGTCTCGACGGTGATAAACTTCGCTTGCTTGAAATTAATCCGAGGATGTCGGGCGGTTTGCAACTGTCTTGTTTGGGTGCCGGTATAAACATTCCCGATTTGGCGATAAATCAACTGTTGGGCGTCGCTAAAGATTGGCGATACCCCGAACGAAAATTTTGCCGCGTGGCGAATATCGAAAGTCCCGTTGTTCTGAATGACGCTTGACGCAAAATCTTGACGCGTTCGGGAAATTGCTTTACATTGCAAAAAAATATTTTAGGCGGTGATTCATTGGCGAATAGGAATAACGACGAGGAAGTAAAAATTTTCGGCGATACGATAATCGTGACGGCGGACGGGGTGCACATACGCGCCAAGAGTGCCGGTCAACAAAATTATATCGACACGATGCGCAGGAACGTTATAAGTTTCGGAATAGGCGCGGCGGGTACGGGCAAAACTTTTTTGGCGGTTGCTCAGGCTGCTTATTATTTACGCGTCAAGGAAGTACGGAAAATAATTTTGACGCGTCCGGCCGTCGAGGCAGGAGAACGATTGGGATTTTTACCAGGGGATATGCAGGAGAAAGTAGATCCGTATTTGCGACCGCTCTATGACGCGTTGAAAGAAATTTGGGGATTCGATTTGTATCAGAAATTTTTTAATCGCGGCGTGATAGAGATTGCACCCCTTGCCTACATGCGCGGAAGGACTTTGAGTGATGCATTTATAATTTTGGACGAGGCGCAGAATACCACAGGTAAACAGATGAAAATGTTTTTAACACGTTTGGGCTTCGGCTCCCGAATGGTTATCACGGGCGATTTAAGTCAAATCGATTTGCCGCGCGGAATACCTTCGGGACTGGCGGAAGCCGTATCGATTTTGCGCGGAGTGAAGGGCATAGGAATTGCGGAAATGGGCGGCGGTGATGTCGTACGTCATGAAGTTGTTTCGCGAATTGTCGAGGCTTATGACGCTTACGAATCAGGCATGCATTAAAAATTTTGGGCGGTGATAATTTGAATACGACAATCAGTTTTGAGCCGGAAACATTGACGGCGGACGAAAAATTGACGGAAGAAATTTTGAACGCGGCGGATGTTGTCGGGACGATTTACGGCGCAGAAAATTCCGAAGTAAGTATCACATTGACGAATGATGAACACATTCACGCGCTTAACAAAAAATTTCGCAACATTGACAGACCGACCGATGTTTTGTCATTTGCCTTCCGCGAAAGCGATGAACCCGAAATTATCGGCTCGGATATTGATATTTTGGGCGATGTGATAATTTCGTTGGAACGCGCCAAAGTACAGGCGGAAGAGTTCGGACACTCTTTTTTACGTGAGGTAATTTTTTTGGAAGTGCATGGACTGTTACATCTTTTGGGCTACGATCACATTGAAGAAGATGAACGGCGCGAAATGGAAGAAGAACAAAGATTTGTTATGGAAAAATTGGGAATAGCGAGGGAATAAAAACGTGCTTATAATCGGATTGACGGGCGGAATCGCTTGCGGAAAATCTGCGGTCTCCGACACATTGAAACGACATTTTAACGCGGTGATTCTCGACATAGACAAAATTACACAGTGGCTTCTGCAACCTAATGGCGAACTGTTCAAAATCTACGTCAAACATTTCGGCGAACGTGTTGTATCGGGCAGCGGCAATTTGAATAAAAAGTTAATCGGCGAAATAATTTTCAACGACGATTCCGAACGACAGTGGATAAATTCGGTATCACATCCTATCCTGCTGAATCGGGCGCGCGATTTTCTGGTTGAATGTAACGACGTCGGCACGAATATTGTTGTAATGGAAGTGCCTTTACTTTTTGAAGTAGGTTGGGAAAATTTATTTGACAGAATATGGGCGGTATACGTGCCGCAGAAAATCCAAATCAAACGGTTGATGTGCCGCGACAAGTTGACATACGCTCAGGCATTAAAAAGAATTTCCGCGCAGATGTCGACGAAAGAAATTTGCAATCGCGCGGATGTAGTCATTGAAAACAACGGCAGACGTACGGCGATAATCGAACAAGTTTCACGAGCAATTCTAAGGTAATTGTAATTTTTAGCGACTAAAATTTTTCGGCGCATATGAAGGGAAATTTTTGGCGCAGGAAGAAAGAAAACGCCATGATTTGATTTACGGGAGGAAATGATATGGACAAGCGTGTTAAAATGTTTATCGGTATCGGGCTCGTTGCCTTAGCGTTAATTATTATCGGCATCGGTTATTACTATTTTCATGTGAAAAACGATACGCCCGATTACGCGATTGAACAGGCAAGCATGGCAATCAAAAATCATGATGTGAAAGAATTTAATCGTGTGGTAAATGTGGACAGCGTACTTGATTCCGGTTACGACGGCTTTGTCGCAGGAATTACTTCGGCGGAAATATCAAGGTCGCCCGACGCCCGTGAGATTATAGAAAATTTTACGCAGATGTTGCGCGGCACAATGATTATGAGTTTGAAGACTACCGTTGAAAATTATGTAAAGACGGGCGAAATAAAACCCGAGGAAAATCTCGGCGCGGTCGAATTGCTGGAGCGTACGGGCTTGAACGGAATTGAAATCCGCGGCGTAAAGGATGTCCAGATAAACGATGCGAACAATGACGAAGCTTTTGCGGACGTGATAGTGTATCAACCGGAAATCAATCGCGAATTTCCAATCCAATTTATTTTGGCGCGTAACGAAGATAAAAATTGGCAAATTGTCCGTGTGCAAAATTTTGAAGAGTATATAACGCAGGTAGGAAGAGTGCGCCGCCGTCAGCTGGATGAATATCTTGTCGCGTTGAGTGAAATTAATTCCAAACACGAAGAAACAATTCGCAATGCCGAACGCGAATTTACCGAAGTGATGGCGGCAGGTAATTTGAGTCAAGACAGTACACGTGCCGATTTGAAAAAATTAATCGAAGAAGTTTTCATGACGGATTACGAACAGCGCAAGAAAGAATTGTTTGAATTGCATGTGCCCAAAGACGCGGAAACTTTACACAATCTCTACATAAAAATTTGCGATACAGCACTGTCCGCCGCGAAAGATTATTCGGCATGGATGGATGATAAAAACGCGGCTACGATTAAATCCGCCGAAGATAAAATTCATCAAGTTCAAACTTTGAAAACCGAAGCCGCTGTTTTGGCAGGAAGAATGAATTCTTGACGGTTGAAACTTTGTGCGCGGCGTGGTATCATCTGTCACGAAAAAATTTCATGAGGAGCTCAAACACATGAAGCACATTTTATCGGTCTATGTCGAAAATGCCCCGGGGGTATTGGTACGCGTGGCAAGTATGTTCAGCCGTCGCGAATTTAACATAGACAGTTTATCGGTAGGCATAACGCAATCGCCGGAATTTTCGCGGATAACGGTTGTGGTACACGGAGATGCCGCGCTGATAGATCAGATGATTAAACAATTGGAGAAAATGCCGGTAGTGCAGGCGGTACAGCGTTTGGATTCGGCGACGGCGGTGACACGCGGTATGACAATGATAAAAGTTTCCGCAGATGATAACAATCGCCTTGATGTTTTGAAAATGGCCGAACTTTTCCGCGCACATGTTATCGACGTGCAACCGACTACTTTGATTTTTGAAATCACGGGCAATGATGAGAAAGTCACGGCATTCACGCGGCTTTTGGCTCCCTATGGAATTCTTGAGGTTATCCGTACCGGTTTGATTGCTTTGGAACGCGGCGAAAATACAATCAACGATTATCATCAAGTCCGCGAATACTACAGCAAAAATTTGTTGTGAACGGATAACCGCACTCAACACAGCTCAAGTGATGTCAATGATTCAATCGTTGGCATTGCCAATAAATACATCGGAGGAAATTCAAATGGCAAAAACTTATTACGATCAAGATGTTAATTGGGAAGTTATGAACGGCAAAACCGTCGCGATTATCGGCTACGGCAGTCAAGGTCATGCTCACGCGCTCAACCTCAAAGAGAGCGGCGTTAACGTCATTGTCGGTCTTTACGAAGGTTCAAAATCCAAAGCTGTCGCGGAAAAAGCAGGCTTGAAAGTTTTAACCGTTCCCGAAGCCGTCAAGGCAGCCGATATCACGATGATTCTTATCCCCGACGAAAAACAAGCCGACGTCTATAAAAACGAAATCGCACCCAATCTCAAAAGCGGTTCGGCTTTGGCATTCGCTCACGGCTTTAACATTCACTTCAAACAAATTGTTCCCGCGGCAGATATCGACGTCTTCATGGTTGCGCCGAAAGGTCCCGGTCATCTGGTTCGTCGTACTTTCGTTGAGGGTGGCGGCGTACCCGATGTTTTCGCTGTCGAACAAGATGCATCAGGCAAATGCTTTGATATCGCGCTTGCTTATGCTCGCGGAATCGGCGGCACTCGTGCGGGTTGCATTCAAACCACTTTCAAAGAAGAAACCGAAACCGATTTGTTCGGCGAACAGTGTGTACTTTGCGGCGGCGTAACTCATTTGATTCAAAACGGTTTTGAAGTTCTCGTCGAGGCAGGTTACCAGCCCGAAATCGCTTACTTTGAAACTTTCCACGAAATGAAATTGATTGTTGACTTGATGTACGAGGGCGGCATGGCGAAGATGCGCAAATCCATCAGCGATACCGCGGAATACGGCGATTATGTCACTGGTCCGAAAATCGTTACCGCCGACACCAAAAAGGCAATGGAAACCGCTCTTAAAGAAATTCAGAACGGTACATTCGCTCGCAATTGGCTCGTCGAAAATCGTGCGGCAGGTCGCGCCAACTTCCTTGCGGAACGTCGTATCCATGCCGAACATCAAATCGAAACCGTAGGCAAGAAATTGCGCAGCATGATGAGCTGGCTCAAAGACGGTTCGGATTTGTCCAAAGACTAATTTTTAGTCACTGATTCCGACTGAAAATCGGCGGCTCCTGTTTACGTCTTAAACGTGAGCAAGAGCCGCTTTTTTAGCAAACGGAATCCCAAAGCACTCATTGTTTAACATATAAGTTTACGGAATAATTTTCTTGCAGAAAAATTTATCGGCGGCAGGATTTTTGTTTTCGGCATTGAACAGAAAATTAATGATTCGGCGTGAACCGAAAATTTTTTGGCGTCTGCAATATTTTTGCCTCGAGGAGGAGGTTACGGCTTGGAAAAATCGACAGTAATCGGATTGGTCGGCGGAATTATTTCGGTTTTCGTCGGCATGATTCTCAAAGGCGCACCGCTCAGCGCACTCAACAACCCTGCCGCGTTCTTGATTATTATCGGCGGAACTGTTGCCTGCCTGTTTAACGCGTTCACCATGGAACAAATGTCTAAAGTTCCGACGCTTTTTAAATTGCTGTTACGCGGCGGCGAGGAACAAAGTAAAATCGAACTTGTAAAAACTTTTATTGATTTATCACAGTTGGCACGTCGTGAGGGTATCTTGGCTCTTGAAGGTAAAGTAGAAAGTATTGAAGATCCTTTCTTCCGCAACGGTTTGAGCATGGTTATCGACGGTATGGATCCCGAATTTGTCGGCGATGTTCTTGATGCGGAATTGACAATCATGGAACAACGTCATGCCGAAATGCGTTCAATCTTCACACAGGCCGGTACTTATGCTCCGACGCTCGGCGTTTTGGGCGCGGTTGTCGGTCTTATCGCGGCTCTCGGTAACTTGAATGATATCGATAAACTCGGTCACTCCATAGCTGCGGCATTCGTCGCTACTATCTTGGGTATATTCACCGGTTACGTTCTCTGGCTCCCCTTCGCAAACAAACTCAAAATCAAATCCGAAAACGAAGTCAGTCATAAACGTATGATTATGGAAGGAATTCTTTCACTGCAAGCCGGCGATTCTCCCACGCAAATCGAATCCAAACTCATGATTTACATTCCTCAGGGTGAACGCGAAAGCTTGAGCGGTAAGGAGTGATAATATGGCAAGAAAAAAACGCGCGAAGAAACACGAAGAAGAAGCCAGTGAAGCTTGGTTATTGCCATATTCCGACTTGATGACGTTGTTGTTGGCACTTTTTATCTGTCTGTTTGCAATTTCGCAGACCGACCAAGTTAAACTTACGCAAATGGCTCAAGCATTTACCGCGGCATTCAATACGGGCGGTCCCTCATTCTTCGATAAGAACGGCCCCAGCGAAAGTATGCAACGCGAAATAGTTACTTCCGAGGATCAAGGTAATGCCGCCTACATACAGGAAAATCAGCAGCTTGAGGATTTGCAGCAAAGACTTGAAGAATATATTGAGCAGAATAATTTGCAGGACGAATTGTCAACCCAAATGGAAGAAGAGGGCTTGATGATTCGTATCAAGGAACGTGCTTTGTTTCCCTCCGGTTCCGCCGATTTGGTGCCCGAATCTCAGCGAATAGGCCCTCTTGTTGCCGGTTTGTTGGCGGAAATTCCCGAACGCGTTTTGATTTCGGGTCATACCGATACGGATCCTATCAGCAATGCACAATTCCCGTCTAACTGGGAACTCAGTTCCGCGCGCGCAATGACTTTTATGAAATATTTGTTTTCGCTTAACGATACTCTCAATCCCGCACGTTTTTCCGCTATCGGCTACGGAGAATATCGCCCGATAGCAATGAACGATACACCCGAAAATAAGCAGATGAATCGCCGCGTAGAAATTTTGATTGCGCGTACAATGTCATTCAATCCGAGTGAAGGTTACAGAGGACCTTCGGATGTTGATTTGGTAACGAAATGATTTTGGGATTGGGTACGGATATAATCGAAGTAGAGCGTATAAAAAAAGCCGTATGCAGTAAACGCTTCAAAGACAATGTCTTCACGGAAATTGAACAAGCTTACTGTCAAAGTCGCGGAAAAAATTCCGCTGCCTCCTATGCCGCAAGGTTTGCCGCTAAGGAGGCTTTTTTCAAAGCATTGGGCACGGGCATTGTCACGCATTTAACCGAAGTTGAAGTCATAAACGACGAGAAAGATGCTCCGAAAATTTTCCTGCACGGCAAAGCTTTGACACTTGCGCAGGATAAAGGCGCAGGCGATATTTTTTTGACGCTCAGTCATTCGCGCGATTTTGCTACGGCTGTTTGCATTTTGACGGCGCGGCAATCGTGAAAAATTTTTTGGAGGATTATAGATGAAAGTAGCACTGACCAACCAGATGAGGGATATAGATGAGAGCGCAATAACAGAATACGGCTTGCCTGAAATGTCACTGATGGAAAGCGCGGGGCATCGTGTCGCCGAAGCCGTAAAAGATTTATTGGGCAATGTCGACAAGAAAAGTATTTGCGTTTTGGCAGGTTCGGGGAATAACGGCGGTGACGCGCTTGTTGCCGCAAGATATTTGGCTAACGCAGGAGCACGCGTAAAAATTTTTCTCGGCGGCGATAAAACACATCACACCGAATCGCTTAACGCTCAACTGAAAATTTTACGGGCAATGTCGATAGAGTCGCAGCAATTGGAAAGCGACAGAGCATGGGAACGGTTGCAAGTGACACTGAGATTTTCCGAACTGATTGTCGACGGAATAATCGGCACGGGTTTCAGCGGAAAACTTCGCCCCGGTGCGCTTCGGCTGATTCGTTTGGTTAATGCCGCAAAAAAATCCGTCGTGTCGATAGATATTCCTTCGGGCGTAAATTCGGAGACGGGTGAAGTTGGAGAAATTGCGATAAATGCCGATTGTACCGTCGCACTTGGTTTGCCGAAGGTTGGGCATTACATTTGTCCCGGAGCATCTTATGTCGGCAAACTTTTGATTGACGATATCGGATTGCCTGCCGATTTGTTGACCGATGAAATTCATCAAACACTTGTCGACGACGAACTTGCTTTGACGTTTTTACCCGAACGCCCGAAGGATTCACATAAAGGTACATGCGGAAAAATTTTGGTAATCGCAGGCTCTCGCGGCATGACGGGCGCGGCAAGTTTGGCGGCAATGAGCGCAATGAAAGTCGGTGCAGGTCTTGTCACTTTGGCGACGCCCGAAAGTTTGAACAGCATTTACGAAATAAAATTGACGGAAGTAATGACTGCACCGTTACCCGAGGAAAAGACGGGGATAATCGGCGGCGACGCGGCTCTTGAAAAAATTTTGGCTTTGGCGGAAAATGCAGACGCAATATTAATCGGTTGCGGTTTAGGTCGCGAAAAAGAAACGCTTAATCTGGTGCGGAAGGTTGCCGAAACCGTAGACAAGCCGCTTGTCCTCGACGCCGACGCAATTTCTGCCTTTAACGGGACAGGTATCGAAGATTTAAAACTGTGCAAACAAATTCCGATACTCACTCCGCATTTGGGAGAATTATCCGCTCTGTTAAAAATTTCCGTCGATAAACTTCGCACGACGCTTGTAGAGGAAGTCCGCAAAACTGCGCAGGAATATCGGGCGATAATCGTGGCGAAATGTGAAGTAACAGTAATCGGCTACCCGAACGGAGAAATTTTTATTTCACCGCTGGGCAACAGCTCAATGGCTACGGGAGGTTGTGGCGACGTACTTGCGGGGGCGATTGTCGGCTTGATGCAACAAACACCTTTTGCGCCGTTAACGGGCGTATGGTTACACGGTACCGCAGGAAATTTTGCGGCGGAAGATAAATCGGAAGGTTTGACGGCAACGGATGTGATGAATTACTTGCCGAAGGCGATAAAGAAATTGCGTACAATCGGCTACAGCGCGACAACTTAACTTTGTAAATGTTTGCGGAGTTGAGCAGCCGCATACATAGAAAATTTTTGTATGTGTATTTATTCGGGAGGTTTTAACATGAGTTACTTGGGCGAAGATATCAAAAAGTTAGGCTTCGGCTTGATGAGATTGCCGCGCCTTGAAGATGAGACAATCGACATCGAGCAAGTCAAAAAAATGGTCGACTTGTTTTTGTCGAAAGGCTTCACGTATTTTGATACGGCGTGGGCTTATCCCGGCTCCGAAGAGGCAATTCGTCAAGCGTTGATTGAACGTTATCCGCGTGACAAATTTACTCTGGCGACAAAGAATGCTGCATGGATTGAGTGCAAGACACGCGAAGACGCGATAGCACAATTTGAAACGTCACTCAAACGTACGGGCGCAGGATACTTTGATTTTTATCTGCTGCATAATTTGGGCGAAATGCGTACGGAATTTTTCGAGCGATTCAAGATGTGGGATTTCGTATTCGAGAAAAAACGCGAAGGCTTGATTAAACACGTCGGCTTTTCATTCCATTCGACGCCCGAAGAATTAGACGAGCTCTTGACGAAACACCCCGAAGCCGAATTTGTTCAACTGCAAATAAATTGGGCAGATTGGGAAAATCCGGCAATACAATCGCGCGGTTGTTACGAAGTGGCACGCAAACACGGTAAGCCGATTGTCATCATGGAACCGATAAAGGGCGGTACGTTGATTAATTTGCCCGATAATGTTGCCGAAGTTTTCAAGAAAGCAAATCCCGAAGCGTCGGCGGCATCATGGTCTGTTCGTTTCGCCGCAAGTCTCGAAGGTGTCATTACGGTTTTGTCGGGCATGAGCAATCTTGAACAAATGCAGGATAATGTCGACTACATGGAAAATTTCAAGCCGCTTGACGAAAACGAACGCGCTACCGTTGAAGAGGCGCGAAAAGTTTTGGCGAGTGTCCCCGTTATCCCCTGCACAACATGTAATTACTGCGCAAAAGTTTGCCCGATGAATATAGGCATTTCGGGTTCGTTTACCGCGCACAATGTTTTCACGCTTTACCAAAATAAAAAATTTGCCGCGAATCAATATCGATGGCTGGTTGAATTTCACGGCAAAAATTATGCGAGTCAATGTATTAAATGCGGCGCGTGTGAAGGAGTTTGCCCACAGCATATCAAAATCCGTTCGGAACTGGTCAAAGTTGCGAATACCTTCGGCAAATGATTTCTCTGCGCAGCCGTCTACTTTAGGGAGATTATGATTAAACTTTACAAGACATTATTCAGATTTATCGGCGACATTATCGCCAACAGAAAATTTTTATGGGATATGACCAAGCGCGATTTTCGTCAACGCTATTTAGGCTCTTACTTGGGAATTTTATGGGCGTTCATTCAGCCGACGATTACCGTAATGATTTTCTGGTTTGTCTTTCAAGTTGGTTTTAAAGCCGTTCCCGTCGACAATTTTCCGTTTATCCTATGGCTTGTCTGCGGAATGTTCCCGTGGTTTTTCTTAAGCGAAAGTATTCAAAGCGCAACAACTTCCGTTATCGAAAGTGCTTTCCTCGTTAAAAAAATCGTCTTCCGCGTGGAGATGTTACCCATTGTAAAAATTGTTTCCGCGTTGGTTGTACATTTGTTTTTCGTACTAATATTGTTCGCCATGTTCGCAATCTACGGCTACTCCGTTTCAATCTACAATCTGCAAATCATTTACTACTTGTTCGCAATGATATGCTTATCGTTGGGGCTGTCGTGGCTTACAAGTTCGTTAACGGTCTTCCTGCGCGATGTGGGGCAATTCGTTTCCATGATTTTACAATTCGGATTTTGGGGCACACCGATTTTTTGGAGTTTGCAGATGATACCCGAAGAATTTCACTTCATTTTGAAACTGAATCCGGCTTACTATTTGGTTGAAGGTTATCGGCAAAGTTTCATCTATCATGAATGGTTTTGGGAACATATTTATTTGACGGGATATTTTTGGGCGTTGACATTGACGGCAATGCTTGCGGGCGCGTGGTGTTTCAAGAGACTTCGACCGCATTTTGCCGACGTACTTTAAAAACATAACGCGGTTGGTAACTTTGTTGCCGACCGTTTTTATTTGGCATGACGACGAAAAATTTTGCGTAGGTTGAATTTTTATCGCGGCAAAGTTTTCCATAAGACGATTCCCAAAAACGTAAAGCCCAACATGATAAAACTTAAACCTTGAATAAAATCCGACCATGGTAATGTACCGGCAAGCATGCCCAAACTTCCGAAAAACGTCTGAACAAAATTTATCATTGATGCTGCCGTACCTACATTTTTATCGGCTTCACGCAACAGTAAATCCATGCTGAAAGGTCTTACCATCGACTCAATGACTGTGAACGGTAAAAATGCCGACAAGAAATAAATCGCTCCGTATTCTCCGCCGAACATGACCGTAAAACCGCTGATAATCGCTACGATGAACGACAGCCCGATTAATCCCTTGTTTGATAATTTATCTTTGAGTTTCAAGTACATAATAGGCCCTAAGACCGCCGCCGCCGAATTTACCGCGAAAAAGTAACTGTACTCCTGCGCAGATAAATTGAACTGCTCAATGTAGACGAAGGAAGATACGGCGAGATAAGCCATGTACGGCGCGGCCATCAACGAAAACATTATCAGTATCTGCATGAAACGACGGAACTTGAGCAATTTACCCAACAGCGAAAACGATGCCAACAAACTCCCCTGATAACGTTTGTGTTCGGGTAATGTTTCGGTCAACAAACACGCGCCGATAATGTTTATACCTCCCAAGAAAGTTAACAGATAAAAAGCTCCGTGCCATGAAGTAAAAGTCAACAGGAAACCGCCGACAATCGGCGCAAACATCGGAGCGATAACGCCCAAAGCTTGACTGATTGCCAAAATCTTTGTCATCATCTGTCCTCGGAAACATTCCTTTATCAAAGCTGTCGCGACCGTTATAATCGCGCCGGCTCCTATTGCCTGCAGTGTTCTGCCTGCGATTAACATGTAAATATCAATCGACAATGCGCAGATTAGAGATGCCGCCGTATAGAGGACAGCACTGCCAATCAATATCGGTTTGCGCCCGTACTTATCGCTTACGGGACCGAAGACCACAATGCTTACGGCGAACACGACAAAAAATACGGACAATGTTAAACCGACAAGAAAACTGTCCGCATTGAAGTAATTACCCATCTCGGGCAACGCGGGCAGATATAAATCCGTCGACAATGGTATAAACATATTCATAAAAGTAATGAACAATACCAATACGGGAATCGAAAGATGTTTTTGTCTAATCATGTGAATCCTCCTAAAAACGTTGCATAATAAAATGCCGAATAAGACAGCGGTTACCCGACATCTTATCCGGCACTAGTTCGTACCCTCCGATGTGTTGAGAATATTAGCAGGAAGTACTTAAATTTGCAATGACTTTTTTGGTACATGCACAACAGACGATATCATTTGCGGATTAAAATTTTAAACCGAGCATGCAAATTTTTTCGTCCGGTTTAAACCCGAATTGACTGTAAAATTTCGGCAGGATGTCATTATTGGCTGTTATCAAATACGAATTTATCATGCCCATCGCTTTGACGTCGGCAAGACATTGCGTCACCAATTTTTTCGCTATACCCTGTCTTTGATATTCGGGATCTACCGCCAAAGCTTGCATCATAAATGTTCTTCCTTCGGCGAAAAGAACAGCTGTACCCAGAATAAAGCCGATAACTTTATCATCCGCCGAATATTCCAACCCGTAAAAATGTTTTGATTCCAACCACTCTTTAACATGAATTTCAGCATTTTCCGCTTTCCACGGGTCTTTCCACGGTTCGCCGGAGAAAGCGGCTGCATAAATCCGTCCGTATTCTTTCAAATGTTCAAAGGTACATTTTTGGATTGTAAATTTACTCATTAAATCTTCAACCTTTCCGATATTAATCTTCTCCCGAAATGTTTCCGTGTAAGTTCAAATCTTCCTGCCCTGATTAAACGCGAGGATTAAACTTCCGTCAAAAAACTTTCCTAATAATTCTGTAGATGATATAATCTGTGCCGTATAGTTGTAACAGAAAAGGAGGATTTTTTTTAGATGGAAGGTTCTGCGTTATCTGTATTGCCGCCGATTATCACGATACTCCTTGCGCTGTGGACAAAAGAAGTTTACACGTCGCTGATAATCGGAATATTCGTCGGAGCACTAATGTTTACCGGCGGAAATTTTTTGGAATCGATTACTACTTTCTTCGATATCATGGAGGAGAAAGTAGGCGGCAATGTAAGTATTTTGGTTTTCTTGGTCATACTGGGTATTCTGGTAGCAATAATAAGCAAATCGGGTGCTACGCGCGCTTACGGTGAATGGGCGAGATCCGTGATATCAAGTAAACGTTCGGCACTTGGCTTGACTGCATTTTTAGGTCTGCTGATTTTTATCGACGATTATTTTAACTGTTTGACTGTCGGAACGGTAATGCGCCCCGTCACGGATAAATTTAAAATCTGCCGCGCAAAATTGGCTTACGTTATCGATTCGACGGCGGCACCGATTTGTATAATCGCACCCGTATCAAGTTGGGCGGCGGCGGTCGGTTCTTCGCTCCCCGAAGCATCTTTAATTGACGGCTTCATGTTATTTTTACAAACAATCCCCTTCAATCTTTATGCAATACTTACGATTATCTTCATGGTTTTTATCGTGATGACGGGACGAGATTTTGCGGCGATGGGTAAGGAAGTCAAAAGGAATAACGAACACTTTGAAATTCCCACAGAATATAAGGATAATGCAAACAGTGAACTTGTCGGCAGCGGTAAGGGAAAAATTATTGATTTGATTTTGCCGCTCTTCGTTTTGGTTGCCGTCTGCATTTATGCGATGCTCTATACGGGCGGCATACACGACGGGAAATCAATAGCCGATGCCTTCGCCGATTGCAGTGCCGCAAAGGCTTTGGCTATAGGTTCGTTTATCGCGCTGATTTTTATTTCGTTGTTATACCTGCCGCGCAAAGTAATTACCTTCTCGGAGTACTGTGATTGTTACTCGCAAGGCTTTAAGGCAATGGTACCGGCGATATTTATCTTGTGTTTGGCATGGACGTTGTCGGGCATATGTAGCGATAAATATTTGAATTTGGGCGGCTACGTCGGAACAGTCGTTCAAGCACATACGTCGTTGGCAATGTTTTTACCCGTGATATTTTTCATCGTGGCAATGGGTTTGGCATTCGCTACCGGTACAAGTTGGGGCACGTTCGGCATTTTGATTCCGATTGCAATTTCGGTTTTGGTTAATTTCCCAACGGAAGAAGCTGCCAATTTATTGGTCATATGTATCGCGGCGATTCTTGCCGGCTCGGTTGCGGGCGATCATGCTTCTCCTATTTCCGATACAACTATTTTAGCGTCCGCCGGTGCCCAATGTCATCACATAGACCATGTATCAACTCAATTGCCTTATGTCTTGACTGTTTCCGGTTGCAGTGTTGTCGGCTATCTTGTCGGCGGCATTACTCAAAACGGTTGGCTTGCCTTGGGCACTTCCTTAGTCTTTATGATTTTTGTCATGATTATTGTTCACATGAAAGTCCCCGTCGTCGAGAAATAAAATTTTTCCGCGCGACAAAAAATCTCTCCGCATAAGGAGGGATTTTTTATCGTTATCGTTGACACTGTCGCGTATTGACAAAGTGCCTTGTACGTGTAGAATAATTTAAGACAATTTTTGATTTCGACTTAAAAGGATTTTGATGTTTTTCGGCGAAGATTTGCACGACTGAAATAATTAGCCAAACTAAAATGGACGTCAAACTTGCGGAAAATTGTATTAATCAACCGTCAGGCAACAATTTATTCATATCATAAAAGGAAAGGGAGTGACAGGCGCGGTCTGCAGAGCTTTAAGACAACGTGATTTAAGCTTTTGGAAGTTGCGCCAAATTCTATGATTAAGCTAACCAAATTCAATTCCGATTCCAAGAAGGGCGAATTTATTCTCAACGCCGAACTGATTCAGATGATTGAGTCGACACCCGACACGGTTATCACGTTAATCAATGAAAAGAAACTTATTGTTGAAGAGTCTTCCGAAGAAGTAGTGCGCCGTGTAATGAAATATAGACGCGCTTTAAAACAATTGTAATCATGGAGGATAAGAATTATGCCCGAAGAAGAAAAGGATATTGAAGCCGCCGAAAATGCCGAACCGGCGGAACCTCAACAACCCTCGCAAAAGAAAAAAATAGCACTCATAATCGGATTGGTTATACTTGGATTGGCACTGGCGGCCGGTGTCTCTTTGTTTGTGGTAACAAGATTCATGGGGGATATGCCCAATAATGGCGGCGGCATGCAAGGTACCGAAGTGAGCCGCTATCACGACCCCGGTGTATTCATCAAAATCGGCGACCCTAAAGAGGGCGTTTTGGTTAATGTCGGCGGAGCACGCAGCAGTAAATTCCTCAAAGCAAGTATTATCGTCGAATTTAACCCGAATAATCACGTGGTAATAAACGAAGAGACAAAAGCTCTGCAACCCGATGCCGATGTTAAAGTCAACGACGTTGCTACTCAATTCCTGCGCTCGGCGTCTTTGGAAGATTTCGACGCGACAAAACAGGAAGAATTTAAAACTCAGTTGAAAGATACGCTTAACAATGCATTGGGCGGCGCGGCTGTTTATGATGTTTACATTACCAGTTTCCTCTTGCAGTAAAATTTTGCCCTGACATCTAATGCGTCATGTCAAGGAGGAGGGAATAACTTGTCTGTCGATATATTGACGCAGGAGGAAATAGACAAACTGCTTGCGGCTGCAAATGAGGGCGAAACTTCACTTGAAGATTTAAAGAACGAAGAGACAGCCAAAAAAATAAAAGTCTATGACTTCAAGCGTCCCGATAAATTTTCCAAAGACCAAATTCGCACGCTGTACATGTTACACGAAAGTTTTGCTCGTATGTTGAATACATACATGAGTTCGCATCTTCGCACGCTGGTCAATGTTGATGTTGCCTCGGTTGAGCAGTTGACTTATCAGGAATTTGTTCAGTCGCTCGGCAATCCGAGTGTGATAGCGATTTTGGGTGTGCCGCCGCTCAAGGGAAATATTATTTTTGAAATCAATTCGGAAATAGCGTTCGCCTACATAGATCGCGTATTCGGCGGCGACGGTACAACTTCAATGAAAACGCGCGTTTTGACGGAAATAGAAGATGCAGTCATGCGTCGTTTTGTCAATTCGGCAATGGAACGTTTCAAAGAAGCCTGGTCAAACGTTACGCCGATGAATCCGATATTGGAAGCGACGGAATCGAATCCGCAATTCACGCAAATAGTTCCGCCGAATGATATGGTAGTCATAGTTACACTTCATACAAAACTCGGCGAAGTGGAAAGCATGATGAATATCTGCATACCGTATTTGGTGCTTGAACCGATTATGTCGAAATTAACTACTACGTTCTGGGTTGCGGCCTCGGTTGCGAAAGATGATGATTCGGGTCATACCGAAATGATTCGCAAAGAGTTGAATAAAACAAAAGTGCCGTTTGTTGTCGAAGTCGGGCGTGTACAAATCACAATCAACGAATTTTTAACACTCGGGTTCGGCGACGTCCTGCAGTTGAATTCCAAAGTAAAAGATGATTTTCCGTGCATGATAGGTACAAGCCCGAAATTCTATTGCAGACCGGGAACATTCGGAAAAAAATTGGCGGTACAGATAACGAGAGTAGTTAAGAAGAATCCCGACGACGACGATGATTTTGATGAAGAGTCGCAAGAAAATCCCGAAGGAGTTGCCAATGAAAATCCGAATCAAATCACCGATAATGATTCCAAAAATAAAGCCGACAAAAAAACAAACGGCGTAAAAGCATTGGGGGAAGGCTCCAAATGATGACAGAAGAAATAAGCCCTACAATGTGGAGAGGATGTGACCGCTACTTATGATGAGCGATTTGTCTCAAGCTGAAATAGATGCACTGTTGGCAGGAGCCGGTGACGACGACGACGGCGGCAGTAACGATACGGGCGCAGGCGAAGCAACCGCCGCGGCTGCCGAAGAGGTTCCTTTGGAAGAAAACGAGTACGAAGGTCTTTTGTCGGATATAGAGAAAGATGCACTGGGCGAAATCGGTAACATTTCCATGGGTAGCGCGGCTACTACTCTGTCCACACTTTTAGGTCACAGAGTTTCCATAACTACACCCACGGTTTCGGTTGCGCCTATGAATGTTATTCAACAACATTATCCTTTGCCCTATCTTGTTGTTGAAGTAGGTTACACAGAGGGCATTGACGGTAACAATGTTTTCGCGATTCAGGCAACCGACGCGGCAGTTATCGCCGATTTGATGATGGGCGGCGACGGTACCAATCCCGATACGCAACTGAACGAAATCCACATGAGCGCCGTGGGCGAGGCAATGAATCAGATGATGGGAGCCGTTGCCACAAGTCTTTCCACGATGTTCAACAAGAAAATAGATATCTCTCCTCCGAAAGTCAATTTGGTTGATTTCGGTAAGGAAGATGTCGCGAGTGAAATTGTTAACAGCGAAGAGCCGATGGTACGCGCCTCCTTCCGCATGGAAGTTGACGGACTTATCGACAGCGAAATTATGCAAATACTTTCGGTTCATGTCGCTAAAGAAATGGTCGCGGCTTTGATGGGTGAAGATATTCCCGAAGATGATTCCGCACCTGCGGAGACACCTGCACCGGCTGCCGCGCCCGAACCTGCTCCGGCTCCTGCGGCACCCGTCACACCTGTTGCGCCTCCTCCACAACCTCAACAGCAACAACCTCAACAACCGTATCCACCACAACCCGGTTATCCTCCGCAAGGTTATCCGCCTCCTCAGCAGCCCTATCCGCCGCAAGGTTATCCACCTCAGCAACCTTATCCGCCGCAAGGTTATCCGCCTCAGCAACCTTATCCGCAACCGGGTTATCCGCCGCAAGGTTATCCGCAACCTGCTTATTCTCAACAACAACATATGATGCAGCCCAATGTAGTAACGAATATGCCCGTATCGCCTGCGCAGTTTACTCCGTTGTCGGTCGAGCCCGTTCAAATCAACGAAGCAAATATCGGTTTGATTTTGGATGTACCTTTGCAAGTTACAGTTGAGTTGGGGCGTACCAAAAAGACGATTAAAGAAATTTTGGATTTGTCTACGGGCTCCATCGTCGAATTGGATAAATTAGCCGGTGAACCCGTCGAAATTCAAGTTAACGGTCATTTCCTTGCCAAGGGCGAAGTCGTTGTCATCGACGAAAACTTTGGTGTCAGGATAACCGAAATTGCTACACCTACCGAACGCGCGAAACACCTTACGTAAAATTTCGATTGAAGATTAAATATTTCAAACTTAAGTCGAAAATCGTTAGGGCATATAAAAACGTTGCATATTGACTGCAAATACTGTAGAATGTGAAAAAATTTTTGGGCATCATTTTAAGACTTGCTGTCACGCGGCAATTTCCTTTAAGAATATGACGAAACCAACTTTTTTTCACTATTGCCCAATCTTAATTTATCGGGTATAATGCTTTGTGAAATCTATTTGGAATTTATGTGAAGTCAACTACCCCGTTTTTACGGGAGCTTATGCTAAAGTTAATCTGCCCGTGTATGGTTGCGACAAGCGTTTGCAAATTGGTGCAGATCGGCTGACTCTTCCCGTAAGAGAAGAGAAATAAGACTCGAGAGTTCCGATATAAAAATTTTGAAACAGGAGAGATTTGTTATGGCAATAAGAGTTTTGGTCGTTGATGACGCGGCTTTCATGCGAATGATGGTCAAGGATATTTTGTCCAAAAACGGATATGAAATCGTCGGCGAGGCCGAAAACGGTTTAAAGGCGGTCGAGTTATATAAAAAGTTAACCGAAGAGAATAAACGCCCCGATTTAACCACGATGGATATTACTATGCCCGAAATGGACGGAATTTCCGCGGTTAAAGCTATCAGAAAAATGGATCCGAAAGCCAAAGTCGTTATGTGCAGTGCTATGGGACAACAGTCCATGGTTATTGAAGCTATTCAGGCCGGAGCTCGCGACTTTATCGTTAAACCTTTCCAAGCGGATCGCGTTCTTGAGGCAGTTCGTAAAGCTGTCGGCTAATGTTTGACAAAATAAAGATTTTTTTTCCGTCTGCGCTCTTGATTTGTGCTTTCGCCTTGTTTGATGATTCCGTAGCACAAGCCGCAGGCGGATATTTACAAGGTTACGAGGAAGTTGACCCCAGACCTACGGGTGTTTCTTGGTGGTCGTCGCTTGCCTATTTGTTTAGTTTGCTGGCTGTGTTCGCCGTTGTTATCGTCATGGCGTTTTTTGCCGCGCGGTTTATCGGCGGACGCTTCAATGCGGCCAGAATCACGGCAAGCGGCGGCAGAGTCTTGGAAAATTTACCTTTGGGACCTAATCGCTCTGTCTGCACTGTTGAAATGGCCGGCAGAGTGTTTTTATTAGGTGTAACGGATCACAACATAAATCTTTTGGGCGAAATTACGGACAAAGATTTGATTGAGCGATTACGTGTACAGGCGATTGATTCGGGTAATATGTTTTCGCAGGAGTTCGGTACGCTTTCGAGTTTGGTAAAAAAAATTCCTCTCTTCAAGAAGAAATAAGAGAGGAATCTCCTTCCGTACGGTTAAAAAGTCTTCAAAGGCAATCGGTTATCGCCACAACTGCGGCAATTAATTGCGATTGCCGAAATGCTTTAGGCAGTAAAAAGGTGACGTATTTTGAGTTTTATCGGTAATATAATTTGGTTTATCTTCGGCGGAATTATTGGCGGACTTAGTTGGATATTGGTTGGTATTCTTTGGTCTGTGACCGTTATCGGTCTGCCAATCGGTTTGCAATGTTTCAAATTGGCTAAGTTAACTTTCTTCCCGTTCGGCAAGGAAGTTATTTACAGCGACAGCTCCGTCAGTTTTTTGGTTAATATACTTTGGTTGATATTCGGCGGATTTGAACTTGCTTTGGGTTTTGCCACAATGGGACTTTTTTTCTGTGTCACGATAATCGGCGTCCCCTTTGGTTTCCAGTGTTTTAAATTGGCGAAATTGGCATTGATGCCCTTCGGCGCGAAAGTGAGATAACGACGGGCGCATAAAAAATTTATGGAAGTGTGATTCGGCTTGAATCGAATAAGTTTGGTAGTCTGTACGCTTTGGGCGATAATGGCGGTAAACAATGCGGAAGCGGCTCCGATAATCCCGAGCGTAAATGTAGACATAGGCACGGCGGACAATCCCGAACAAGTATCCTCAACACTGCAAGTCATTGCGGTTTTGACTTTGGCTACGATTGCTCCGGCTATTTTGCTTATGACTACTTCATTCGTGCGCATAGTCGTAATAATCGGCTTCCTAAGAAACGCGCTTGCCACGCAAAACGTACCGCCTAACCAAGTTATCCTATCGTTGGCGATGTTCTTGACTTTCTACATAATGGCTCCTTATTGGTCGCAAGCGAACGAAAACGGATTACAGCCGTATTTGGCAGGAGAATTAACGCAGGAAGAGGCTTTGACGAATGCATTGGAACCGATACGCGAATTTATGTTCCGTCAAACGCGCGAAACTGATTTGGCGTTGTTCGTGAATTTATCCGACGCAGAACGTCCCGAATCACAAGAAGACGTATCGACTTTCGTTTTGATTCCGGCGTTCATGATAAGCGAACTAAAGACGGCATTCCAAATAGGTTTTATGTTATATGTTCCGTTTATCGTCATAGATATGATTGTCGCAACGACACTTATGTCAATGGGTATGATGATGTTACCGCCTGTCATGATTTCTTTGCCGTTTAAAATTCTGCTGTTCGTTATGATTGACGGTTGGCATTTGCTGATTCAATCGATAATAGTAAGTTTCCGTTAGCAGAGGTGTAAAGTCATGTCGGGTGATTTGGTCATTCAAATGGGACAAGAGGCCTTAGTAATGGTTCTGGTAATCTGTGCGCCTATGTTGGGATTTGGTTTGGCAGTCGGTTTGGCAGTCAGTGTCTTTCAGGCAACCACTTCAATTCAGGAACAGACTTTGGCATTTATCCCGAAGATAATTGCGGTCTTCGTCGCGATTCTGATTTTTGGGCCTTGGATGTTAAGGATTATGGTTGAATTTTTCACGGGAATATTTGTTGGAATACCCGAGCGCATCGGTTGAAATTATATTTCGTAAATCATTTATTTGGGGGTCGACAGCTTGACAGAGATTGACTTTTTCGACGTCTTTCAGGGACAAGTTGCGGCCTTTTTGCTTATACTGACGAGGACGAGCGGAATTTTTTTTATTTCGCCGTTTCTGGGTAGCGTCAATATTTCCGAAAAAATACGCGCAGGCGCAGCGATTATGTTAGCGGTTTTGATTTTTCCCGTCGTCGTCAAGCAATATGTCATTCATACTCCCGAAACTGTTGCAATGTTCGCTTTTACCGTCGCCAAAGAACTTTTTATCGGTTGGCTTATCGGCGTTGTCGGGTACATTACTCTTGCCGCGATACATACTGCCGGTAAAATTATGGATATGCAAATCGGTTTCGCGGTCGTCAACATGATGGATCCTACTACGCAACAACAAACAGGTCTTGTCGGTACTTTCCTCTACAACTTGACGATAATTTATTTTCTGATAACCAACGGACACCATGTATTTTTATCGGCATTGGCAGAAAGTTTTCGGATTATTCCGCTTGATTCCATGGTTTGGAACGATTCATTACCGCAACTTATTACCGATTTGACTGCGGGCATTTTTGTCAACGGAATGAAAATCGCGATGCCCGTCACATTCGCTATACTTTTAACAAATGTCGGCTTGGGTATTTTGGCGCGTACCATGCCGCAGATGAATATTTTTGTTATCGGCATACCTATGCAATTAATGATTGGCATGGGCATGTTATCATTGGTCTTACCGTTTTTTATGCTCTTTTTGGACGTGATTTTTAATGAGATGTACGCTAACATTCTTATCGCCCTCAAAGCTCTTTCACCATGATGATTCATTTTTAATCGACGATTTTGTATTTGACTTGCAGCGTTTCGACGGAGACAAGACTGAGGAACCTACTTCCAAAAAACGCGAAGACGCTCGCAAAAAAGGTCAAGTAGCTAAAAGTCAGGAATTAAATACCGCATTCATACTGCTCATGGGTTTTCTTATCATCAGACTCCTATGGGAATATATTTACGGAAATATTGCCGAATACACCGCCTATCTTTATTCACATCTGGCGTTGAATACTTCCACCGAAGGCATTTCCGAACTGTTTATAGGAATTATGATTTTATTCGCCAAAACCATTATCCCGATTATGTTGGGTATATTGGTTGTCGGTTTGGCTATAAATTTGTTTCAAGTCGGTCTTGTAATCTCAACGGAGAAACTTGAACCGAAATTAGAAAACTTAGACCCGATTAACGGCTTCGGGCGTATTTTCTCCAAACGTTCCATTGTCGAATTACTGAAGTCGTTGTTCAAAATAATTGTCATAGGTTTTTTCTTGTATCTCTACTTAAAAGATCAAATTCCGTTATTGCCGCAATTTATTTTCTTTGACTTGCCGCAATCTTTGGCGACTGCCGCCGATATCATTTTCAATATGGCATTTCAAGTCGTCGCAGTCATAATGGTTATGGCGGTAGCTGACTATGCTTATCAGAAATGGCAGACAACGCAAGATTTGATGATGAGTAAGCAGGAAGTCAAAGACGAATACAAACAGATGGAAGGCGATCCGCAGATTAAAGGTAAAATCAAACAGAAACAGCGTCAAATGGCAATGTCAAGAATGATGCAGGAAGTACCGAAGGCAGATGTTATTGTTACCAACCCGACGCATTTGGCTGTCGCATTGAGTTACAAAAAAGGTATGGTCGCGCCGTTGGTTCTGGCGAAAGGTCAAGATGTCGTAGCCGAAAGAATCAAGAAGATAGCGCGCGAAAACCGTATCCCGATTGTCGAAAATAAACCCGTGGCACGTGCACTTTATGCCGCAGTTGAAGTCGGTGGTATGGTACCGGCGGAACTCTATCAGGCAGTTGCCGAAATTCTTGCCTACGTCTACAGAATCAAAAACAAAAAAATAAATTCCCGTGCCGCGTGATTAAATTCGGAAACGGATGACGGGAAGATGTGTTGATAAAAATTTTGCAGTAAAAAATTCTAACCGAAAGGAAAAAAGAAAATGGCGGCACCCGAGGAATCTTTAAGCGAATCCGTTACACTGGGCTCGCTGGTACAAAAATACAGTGACGTCATAATCGCGGTTACTCTCGTCATGATTGTTATCATGATGATTATACCGTTACCGACGCCGCTTTTGGATATGTTAATCTGTCTTAACATAACCATTGCCCTAGTCGTCATAATGAGCGCGATTTACAACGAGGAGGCTTTGGATTTATCCGTTTTCCCTTCGCTGTTGCTCGTCACGACACTTTTCCGATTAGCGTTAAATATTTCGTCTACGCGTTTGATTTTGATTGACGCTTACGCGGGCGAAGTCATAACTGCTTTCGGTAACTTCGTCGTCGGCGGTAATCCCGTCGTCGGCTTCATCATGTTTATCATCCTCGTTATCATCAACTTCATCGTCATTACAAAAGGTTCCGAACGTGTCGCGGAAGTCAGTGCGCGTTTTACATTGGACGCAATGCCCGGTAAACAGATGGCAATCGATGCTGACTTAAACCAAGGTACGATAACGGACGCCGAAGCAAAAGTACGCCGCGAAAAAATTCAGCGTGAAGCGGACTTCTTCGGAGCTATGGACGGTGCTTCAAAGTTCGTCAAAGGTGATGCGATTGCCGCGATTATCATCATGTTGATAAATATCGGCGGCGGTTTCATTATCGGTATGGCGCAGCGTGATATGGCAGCTATCGACGCTCTGCAAACTTACACACTGCTTACCGTCGGTGAAGGTCTTGTCAGTCAAATTCCTGCGCTGTTGATTTCCACCGCAACCGGTATTATCGTTACACGTGCCGCATCCGAGGGTAATTTGGGCGGCGATATCGTTCGACAACTCTTTAACAATGAACGTATCTTTTTCATCAATTCGGGCGTCTTGTTGATGTTGGCAATCGTGCCCGGTCTGCCCGGTATACCCTTCGCCTCGTTGGCTGTCCTCTGCGGCTTTATCGGTTACAATCTGCATCAGAAAACAACGGTTACCGAAGAAGTCAAGGAAGAACAGAAACAAGTTAAGGAGAAGAGCGAGGCGACACGTCCCGAAAATATTATCTCACTGTTGCAAGTCGATCCTATGGAATTGGAAATCGGTTACTCGTTGATTCCGCTGGTAGATACGGGACAGGGCGGCGATTTGTTAGACCGTATTGTCATGATTCGCCGACAGTGTGCTCTTGAACTCGGTCTGGTCGTGCCTACAATTCGTATTCGCGATAACATTCAGATTAAACCGAATGCCTACATAATCAAGCTGAAAGGCATGGAAATAGCGCGCGGCGAATTGATGTTAGACCACTTCTTGGCAATGAACTCGGGCACGGTTTTCGAGGAAATTGCGGGCATTGAAACTGTAGAGCCTGCCTTTGGCTTACCTGCGTTGTGGATTACCGAAAATCAGCGCGAACAAGCAGAATTAAACGGTTACACAGTTGTCGATGCCGTTTCGGTACTTGCAACACATTTGACCGAAGTTATAAAGCAACACGCTTCGGAAATACTCGGACGTCAGGAAGCGCAAAATTTGGTCGACAATTTGGCAAAGACACATCAAACGCTTGTCGACGAAGTTGTGCCGGAATTGTTGGGCGTCGGCGAAATTCAAAAAGTTTTGGCGAACTTGCTCAACGAAAGAATATCAATTCGCGATATGGCGACGATTATGGAAGTACTCGCCGATTACGCGCGCGCGACGAAAGATCCGGAAATTTTGACGGAATATGTACGGCATGCAATGGGCAGACAGATAACGCAACAGGTTGTACAGGGAAATACATTGCCCTGCGTAACATTAGACCCTTCATTGGAAAATCGTATCGTGGGCGCGGTACAGCGAACAGATCACGGTTCTTATGTCAGTCTCGATCCCGATTCCATGCGCCGCATGATTAATTCTTTGAGTAACGAGATAGACAAGTTGAGCAATCAAGGTTATCCGCCCGTGGTGTTGACAAGTCCTGCCGTACGTCTCTACTTCCGCAAACTTGTCGAGCGTTCGATTCAAGGGCTTACGATTGTCTCACATGCCGAAATAGATCAGTCGGTCGAAATTCAAATCTTGGGCGTAGTCAGAATTTAAAGCGGCGATAAAGTTGCGTTAAACGCGCCGAAGATAATCATAACCTAAAAAAATCGCCGCGGCTAAAGTCAATATCAACTTTAATCGCGGCGATAACTTTTGATAATAAGGAGTTCCACGATGAAAAAAATTTTAGCAATGAATCACGGCATGCGCGACGAAATACAAGTTGCCGCCGATAAATCAATTTCCCATCGCAGCGTAATTCTTTCGGCTTTGGGTAGCACGACGGTTGAAATTTCCAATTTCCTTTCGGGTGCGGATTGTCTGTCAACGGTGGCATGCATGAGAGCGTTGGGCGCGAATATCGAGCAATCGGGCGACAAGATTTTAGTTACGGGCAACGGCTTGCAAGGTTTGAAGGAACCCGAAAATATTTTGGATGCGGGAAATTCCGGCACGACTTTACGATTGTTGTTAGGGCTTTGTTCGCCGCAGAAATTTTTAACGACATTCACGGGCGATAATTCTTTGCGTCGTCGTCCTATGGCGCGTGTCATCAATCCGTTAACCGAAATGGGCGCGAATATCGTCGGGCGCAACGGTAATAAAAATTTGCCGATAACCGTCCTGCCGTCCACCAAAATTCTGCGCGGAATAAATTATCAAATGCCGGTAGCAAGTGCCCAAGTCAAGTCGGCGATTCTTTTGGCGGGATTGTATGCAGGAAGTGTCACGACTGTCGTTGAGCCTGTGCCTTCGCGCAATCATACGGAAAAAATGTTGGCGGCTTTCGGCGTTCACATTGAAACTTTCAACAACATAATAAGAATTTTCCCAACTTACAATTTGGTTGCGCCGGAAAAAATTTCCATACCGGGCGATATTAGTTCCGGGGCTTATTGGTTGGTATTGGCGACGATTCTCGACGGATCCGATGTGACGATAAAAAATGTCGGAGTGAACGAAACACGCACGGGCATTATCGACGTACTCAGTGATATGGGCGCGAAAATCGAAATGCTTAACGTAAAAACTTCGGGCGGAGAAAGTTCCGCCGATTTGCGTGTCGTATCGTCGAAATTGCGCGGCGTTGAATTTGGCGGCGAAATGATTCCGCGATTAATCGATGAAATTCCGGCTATAGCCGTTGCCGCCGCGTTCGCCGAAGGTACTACGATTATTCACGATGTCGGCGAATTGCGTGTCAAGGAAACTGACAGACTTGCGGCGATTGTCGAGGAGTTCAACAAAATTTCTCCGAACACATTCACCGCAACCGAAGACACTTTGATTATTCACGGCGGACAGGAAAAAACTTTTGCCGAATGTATTACTCGCGCAGATCATCGCATGGCTATGTCGCTCAGCATATTCGGTGCCGCCGCAAAGGGTGTAGCTATTGACGACAGCGATTGCGTTAATATTTCCTATCCGAATTTTTTCGACGTCCTCACCGATTAATATATCGCCGAATTTTAAAACACGAAGAGATTAGAGATTTGGGCGACCTTCCAAATAAATAAAAAACACGGGTGTTATCTACACTCGTATTTTTTATACCTAAGTTAAAATTTTTATGATGAATGATATTTGTCAGAGACATACCAGCTATCGCGCTTATTGGGGCGATGATATGGATGCTAAGCTTGAAAGATTTGTCAATCAAGCCGAAAATACTTTGAATGAAAATTTTATACCTATTCTCGTGGTAAGCGACTATAACACAAAAGGTTTGAGCGGAAGTCACAACGAGAAAAAATCTTCGCCTTGGGAAGCATTGACCGGCTCGGACGGTATTTCGGTAAAATATGATAGGTCAAGCGGCGGATCCTACGGTATCGGAAAAAATGCGCCATTCGCTTGTTCATCATTGAGCATGGTTTTTTACAACACATTTGCCGAAGACAATAAAAGTGCTTTTATCGGGGTTGCAAGGCTTGCCACACTTTTAGACAATAACGGCGAACCTACTCAACGTGTCGGAAGATATCAAGTCAACGATAACGAAAATAAAGAGTGGAAACCGATTTACCCCGAGGACAAAAATAATTTCAGAGATATTTTCAAGCGTACGGAATACGGCACGGATGTTATCATAGTCGGCTTTTCTTCGGATGAATGGCTAAAGAATGTTACGAACGCCGTTTTAAAAAATTTCTTCGTCGCAATATGTGAAAACAAACTTGTTGTAGAATTGAAAGACGGAAACGAAACCATATCGATAGATGATAAATCAATAGAAAAACTTTTTACGGAATCGGTAAAGGAAAGTCCCGAAATAATCGCGTCGTATCAGTTGTACAAAGCTTTTACGGAATCGGAAAAGGAACAATTAGCGATTTTGGAAAATAACGATTTGGAAGTATATATCAAGGCAGATGCAAATTATAAGCGTACGATTGGCAACTTCAGATCTACGGGAATGTTGATAAATATTTATTCACGGCGTATTTTTCAACATTATGCCGCTGTGGTCATTGCAAGGGGCGAAAAACTCGGCGAATTATTGAAAGACACTGAGCCTCCGCTCCATGACAGATGGGATTACAAACAGATTGACAGTTCCGAAAAACAAAGGAGAAAATCAGCAAAAGAAGCCATAAACAAAATAAGCAGTGATGTCCTTGATTTATTGAAAAAGCAATTCGAAACCGTTAACGAAACAACAATTGATGCGGCAGGTGTGAGCGATTATCTTGCTTACAATGAAGATACGGACGGAACGGACAGCGATGTAAAAGGCGATGATGAGCTTAGAGTTAAAGTTAAAATCGGAAAGATGACAATAAACAGGACAAGTCACGGGACGACGACAAAGCGCGGTAAAAAAGGCAAAGGCACTCCGCAAAAGGGAACTGTCCATAATCAAACTACAAATCCCGATATAAATGAACCATCCAGATTTTTGATTCCCGTCGCACCCGATGGTTTAGCTGTAAAAGAGGGTGTCATACCAGGCAAAGGCTCAAAGACTTTGATAACGCCAAATATTACGGCTCAGCGAGCATTTCCGATTAATGCTTCACTTGGCATTTACAAGATAGTCATAAACCCCAAAAAAGATTATAACAACATGTTTATCGAATGTTCCGCCGTAGGTGAGGACGGGCGTTCCGATTCGTTGGAAATGGAAACGTTTACTTATCAAAATAGGAAAATAAATATCGTCGACGGTAAAGCAGGACCGGTAAAAGTATCCGCCGATAATCCTGCCTCGTTTTTCGTCACGTTCCGCAGAAAAGAAAAAATGAAACTTAATCTGATTTTGACGGAGGTTGTTGAAAAATGATAGCCACAAAAACAGAATTTCCGAACCCCGTACTTGCCGACGGTCGTGATGATTATATAGAAGCCTGTTATTTCCGTACCTTCCTAAACGTCGAAGATATTGATGTAGACAATCGTAACATAATAATTCCGATAAGATATGAAATGAAATGTGACGGACTGCAGAAGTTAATAGATTCGGGCGAAGCCGTCGCGATAATTTCCGTAAAGAGCAGTGCCGCATCGTACAGCCGTATTTTTACTTTTCCTGCCGACAAAACCGGCATGACAATAGAAATTCCTAAATATGATGTTGTAACCAAAATAGATGTTACCTGTTCCGTAATCGCCGCCCAAGATATCAAGAATTTCACTTGCCCCGGCGAATTTAACGAATTGTATTTCGGCGGCATTGCTTTTTAGATTCGCAAGGGCGATATTCTTGCCACAGAAGATTCACGGACAATTTATTTGGATGACAGCGAACTTGAAAAACCTATCTCCTCGATTTTCAGCATCAGCGAAAAAAATGATATTCCAACGGATATATATCCCGACTTCGAGGGCACTAAGATAATAATCTACCTGAAAAAAGAACTGTACGAAATATATTACCATTTCAAAGACGTAAATAACGGAGCACTGCGCAGATATCTGACGGGAGTAATAGTGTATCCCGTTTTGGTTGAGGCCGTTGATATTGTTTTGAGCAGTAAATCGGAAGACGATGATAACTCAAGTAATAATAACTACAACGATCTTCAATGGTTCAGAGCAATTCGACTCAAAATAAATGAGTCGGCAAATAAATTCGACAATCCTTATGATGAATACGCTACCGTATTGGCAGATTATTTGTTAGGCGGTATTTCTTTGGACTCTTTAAAAGGTTTTAAAAACTTTATTGACAACGAAGTCAACAGCGGCGAAGGACAGATGACAGGGGGTATTAACTGATGTTACTCGGATATTTTACCGAAGATGCATACGACAGTCTTCTTAGCGATATTCCGAAAAATGCAGACCATTACTCAAGTGAAGATAATTGGTTGAGCGGATATTTTCAGCCCGGTAAAGAATATTTCAAGATGTCAAGCGTGGAGGTTAATGACTTTACTCCGTATTGCTCAAACGACGAGGATCAAAAGTCTGTAGACGATTTAACAAACACACGAAATATTTATGATGCATTTAGAAAATTAACTCCCCTTCAAGCTTCCAATCGATATATGTGGACGTATCTGTGTCATGCCGTACCGAAATACCGCAATTATATTCGTAACAGGTGGATGAAGGACGCGCGTGAAAATACCATAAAAACTCGTTTCTTTGTTTCCTCGAGCGGCAGTCTTCTTAACGATAATGCACTTTCTCGTCTTTGGTGGTATGGTTATCTTACCTACGACGAAAAAAATACAAATCATTATGCCTTGACCGAAATACTGTTGATGAATCAAACTATATGTACCGATGTCATGGATACGTTTAACAGAATGAATTTCAACAGAATGAAGGGCGTCTTATTGGCTATAGCGGATTTTAAAAACGAGATAGGAGATAAGGAAGGCATTACCGATTACTTCAGGGAATGTAAAAAATATTTGAATCATTATGCCGCCGTGACGACGCTGGAATTTTTGGAACCCGAAGAGATTAGAGATTTGGCATTTAACTGCATGATGAAGTTACGTAATAAAAAGTTAAGAGGCGCATGATATCGCCGGCATAAAACTAATCGCAACAAAAAAGCTCCTCCGAATTAACGAAGGGGCTTTTGTTTTGGTTTGCGGAAAAAATATTATTCGGTTGTGGTTGTGGTTTCTGTTTCGGTTGTAGTTTCTTCGGAAGAATCCAAATCGTAGACGTGCCCGATATTGGCGATATCAACATGATATTTTTCGCCTTCGGATTCGACCAAAATGCGCGGAGTACCCTCGATGATTGTGACGCCGCTGACGACGCCCGACAAGGTTTGGGAAGACGTGACGGGATTGCCCGCCGTGTCCGCCGTTTCCACCGTTTCGACCCAATCAATGCCCTTGCCAATCATGCCGCTGAGTTGTCCGACTAAAACCGAAGTATCAATGTTATCGACGACTGTACCCAAATCTTTGAGGTTATCGGCGACATTGGTCATCTGTTCCAATGAACTGAACTGTGCAAGCTCGGCAATGTAACTGCTGTTATCCTGCGGCTCAAGCGGATCTTGATTCTGCAACTGCGCAACAAGTAATTGCAAGAATGCATCTTTATCCAGGTTGTCATTTAATTTAACTTCCTTGGGATTTGCGGCCGCGTAAGCAGCTGAGTTATAAGTTACGCCGTCGACGGTGATTGTGTTAAGTGCGTTTGCCATAATAATCTCCTCCAAAAATCAAACTGAGTAATCAACACCATCCGTGGCGATATTTTCCGCGACGGGCGTTGTGGCATCTGCTTCGCGTTCCAGCGCATCGAAATCAATTCTGCGATTGCCTTGACGCTGTTGACGATTCTGTTGCCAGGCCTGTCCGCCTCTGCCGTTCATCAAGCTACTGCCGTCACCCAAGCCGGCGTAAACTTGTACATTATCGACTTTCAATCCTTGGTTGTTAAGCTCTTGACGAAGTTGCACGAGAGAATTTTCTATAATCGTGCGAACCTGCGCATTATCACTGTGGAAACTGGCACTGACTGCTCCGTTTTGACTGACCGAAATTCTTAAAGTCATTTCGCCCAAATGTTCGGGATTGAGCTTAATAACCATTTCGGTATTTTCTGCCGCACGAATCAAACGCGCCTGTCTGACTATCTGCCCCGGTACGTCAAAATCTTCGGGCGTCGGTAAAGGTGCGTCGACATTCTGCGGTTGCGTAGTCTGTTGTGTCGGTGCTGTGTCATTGGTTGACGCTAAGTTTGCCGCGAAAATTTCTCCGCCCGTCGAATTTGTTTGTGTCTGTGCTTCGGTATTTGTTACCGTTTGCATAAATTGGCTGCCAAAATTCTGTGCATCTTGTCGCGCGTTCGTGTCTTGATTGAATTGTTGCGAAGTCGATTGCAGTTGGATTATCGGCGCGGTTGTCGGTGCGTCTTCGGTTTGCACATTTACGCCCAACACGTCGGATAAATTTTGTACCGTGGTTTTTGATTCGACTACTTGAGCTTGAATTTGCGGTTGCTGTTGAATTATCTGCGGTTGCTCGACCGTTTGAGTTTGCATTTGTGTTAAAGGTTGTTGTTGAATGGGTTGTTGTGTGTTAACGGGCTGTGATAGATTCTGCGAAATTATCTGCGGTTGCTCAACGGTTTGAGCTTGTATCTGCGTTAAAGGTTGTTGTTGAATCGTCTGTTGTGTGTTGACGGGCTGTGATTGATTCTGCGAAATTATTTGCGGTTGCTCGACCGGTTGAGTTTGTGTCTGCGTTAAAGGTTGTTGTTGAATCGTCTGTTGTGTGTTGACGGGCTGTGATTGATTTTGCAAAATTATCTGCGGTTGCTCGACTGTTTGCGTTTGCGTTAAAGGTTGTTGTTGAATTGTCTGTTGTGTATTGACGGGCTGTGATTGATTCTGCGAAATTATCCGCAGTTGCTCAACGGTTTGAGCTTGTGTCTGCGCTAAAGGTTGTTGTTGAATCGTTTGCTGTGTGTTGACGGGCTGTGATTGATTCTGCGAAATTATCTGCGGTTGCTCAACGGTTTGAGTTTGAGTTTGCGTTAAAGGTTGTTGTTGAATAGTTTGTTGTGTGTTAACGGGCTGTGACTGATTCTGAGAAATTATCTGCGGTTGCTCGACTGTTTGCATTTGGGTTAAAGGCTGTTGTTGAATAGTCTGCTGTGTGTTGACAAGCTGTGATTGATTCTGCGAAATTATCTGCGGTTGCTCGACCGGTTGAGTTTGAGTTAACGGTTGAATTACTTGTTGTGTGTTAACAGGCTGTGATTGATTCTGCGAAATTATCTGCGGTTGCTCAACGGTTTGAGTTTGTATCTGCGTTAAAAGTTGTTGTTGAATAGTTTGTTGTGTGTTAACGGGCTGTGACTGATTCTGAGAAATTATCTGCGGTTGCTCGACCGGTTGAGATTGCATTTGCGTTAAAAGTTGTTGTTGAATCGTTTGTTGTGTGTTGACGGACTGTGATTGATTCTGTGAAATTACTTGCGATTGCTCGACCGTTTGAGCTTGCATTTGCGTTAAAGGTTGTTGTTGAATAGTCTGCTGTTGTTGAAGGGGTTGCGCGTTGATTTGTCGCCACGATTGTCCGCCCAACGCGTTTAACATTGTTTGCGCAGATTCGTTCGTTGACTGCGGCATGATTGACATCAAACTTTGTGTCGATTTAACTTCCTGCACGCCCGCGACGGCTGTAACTTGTTGTGTTGTCTGCGATTCAATCGATTTCGTTGCCAACAGTGATTCGGTGTTCATTGTGAACATATAAGCCATATTTGACGCCGCCCAAGGATTTTGCGCGATTTGATTGTCCGTGACATTTGAATCGTCGACATTTTCCTTGACCGAAATATTTTCGGCGACGGGCGCGACATCTTCCGTCGTGACTGTCAAAGCGTCCGGAACTTTTGCCGTCTCTACCGAAGTATTTGCGCCGATAAAAATATCCGCAGGAGTGATTTTATCTTTCGGCATGGACGTTGTGACTTTGGAATTATCTTCGGGCGTTGCCGTGATTTTTTCGTCCTGCTTAGTTGCATCCTGCGGAATATCGTTCATCCCTTGAACATCCGTATCTGTGATTTCGTCGACCTGTTTTGCGTCCGATTCTGCTTGCGTTGACTTATCGATTGTATCCTTTAAGTTTTGAATACTTTGCCGAATGTCATCTACTTTTTCGTTGAATTTGTTAAGTGTCGCGCTAAAATTTTTACTGTCGGAATGCGAAGCCGATTTATATTTAGGGCGTGTACTATGCGAAACATTTCGCGACGATGCCGCTTGATTCGGGGCTATCGACATCATATTTGTAGTATTTGCCATTTTTCACCTCACCTCTCTCGAAAATGTATCGAAAGATTTCCTGCCTTAGTTAAATGGTTTCGGGATTGCGAACGATTAACACACAATTCGCGACGGGTTCGGAATCGGCGGCAGTCGATAAAGTTTGCGTGAAAATTTTTTCATCGGGATAAGACAGCCGCGCACATACGGTTATGATTGAATCGCGCGCCCAACCGCAATCGAGTAAAATTTTCGAGATGGTTGCGGAATTAAATTCGGTATCGGTCAACATGCCCAAAATTTTTCCTTCGACGAATTGTAAATCACTTCGTTTAGGTTGCCGCCCGTGAAAACTAAGGAGTGTCGCGTTATGCCAAGGCAGGGCGATTTTTGCGAAGGCAAGTTGAATCGCGCTGATTGACGGAATGACTTCGATTATTTCGGGCGGAAATTTTTTACGGAGTAAATCGAGTAGTGAAAAATATCCGGGGTCTCCGCTCACCATGACGACTATATCATCTTGCGGCAAATTGTCGCGTATGAAATTAATCGGCGTATTCAAATCGCGCGTGATTGCACAAGTTACCTGCGCAGGGTTTGCGAATTCCGACAGTGCACGACGACCGCCGACCAAAAATTTAGCCGCACGAATTTTCTTCAGCGCGGCAGGTGTAATAAATTCTTCGCCGCCGGGGCCTATGCCTGCGACGATTATTTTTTTCTGCACACGTTACCTCCGATAAAAGTCTAAAAGTTTGTTCCGAGTACGTTACCGCCGTAATCGACAAGAACAATATCCACATCAAGTTTACCGTAAACATAACGCTTGGCGCGTTGACTTGCGCGTATCGCTATGATTTTGTAAACGCGTTCAAATTTATTTTCCGCGATAATCTGCGCAGCGTCTTCGGTAGTATTGGCGGCTAAAATTCTGCGGACTTCGGCGGACGGTAAACCTTCGGCGGCACAATACGCGGCAAGTGTTTCCAATCTGCAATCGGCGACGCGGTTATGCGTGTGAAAGACACCGGCGGCAACTTTGGCGAGTTTACCGATATGACCGCACAAAATTATTTTCGCGATATTCCTATCCGCCGCCGCCTCGAGCATAAAGCCGATAAAATTACTCGTCTGAATTATCGCGCCTTCGGGGTATCCCAATTTTTTCGCAATAGTTTCGCCGATTTTTCCCGGTACAAATACCAACGTATCGAAACCTGCCGCCTTGGCTACGTCGATTTGCGGCACAAGCGAATTTTTAAAAGCCTCCTCGGACATCGGGCGAAGAACACCCGTAGTGCCGATAATCGAAAGACCACCTTCCACACCCAGTACGGGATTTAAAGTTTTCTGCGCCAATGTCACACCCTCGGGGATTGAAATTTCTATCTCGAGACCGTCGATATCAAATTCTTCCGCCACATTACGAATCAACTTTCTCGGCGCGGGATTGATGGCAGGTTCGCCGACGGGCAATTGCAAACCCGGCTTTGTGATATGACCTACGCCCAAACCTGCGCGGAAATTTATTCCTTCGCCCGAAATTTTCCGTACCGTCGTAAAAATTGACACGCCGTTTGTTATATCGGGATCGTCGCCCGAAAATTTGATAACCTCAACGCGAATCCCGTCGGATTTTTTTTCGACCTTCTCAATCGGAATTTTTAACAATGTCCCGTCAAGCGCGGTGATATCTACGCCGTCAACTCTTTCGCCCGTCGTCATGCAAATCAATGCCGCCTTGACTCCTGCCGCCGCACATGCGCCCGTTGTGTAGCCGCTTCGTAAAATTTTTTTCATCTAATCAGCGATTGTCATACATACGTGCATAATAATTTTGATATTCGCCGCTGATAATTTTTTCCCACCATGTGCGATTTTCCAAATACCACGCCACAGTTAATTTGATACCGTCATCAAATTTCGTCTGCGGAGTCCAACCGAGTTCATTTGAAATTTTTGTCGGGTCGATTGCATAACGGCGATCGTGTCCCTTACGGTCGGTCACGAATTCGATTAACTCTTCGCCCTTGCCGAGAATTTTTAAAATGGTTTTGACGACGTCGATATTTTTGCGTTCGTTATGTCCGCCGATATTGTACACTTCACCAATCGTGCCGCGTCTGATAATCAAATCAATCGCCGAGCAATGATCTTCCACGTAGAGCCAATCGCGGACGTTGTCGCCCTTTCCGTACACGGGCAATTTCTTTCCGTTGAGCGCATTTATTATCATCAGCGGAATTAATTTCTCGGGGAAATGATACGCGCCGTAATTGTTTGAACAACGACTGATTGTTGCGGGGATTTTGTATGTACGTTGATAAGCCTGTACCAATAAATCCGCCGATGCCTTACTTGCCGAATACGGACTTGATGTATGCAAATTTGTCGTCTCGGTGAAAAACAAATCGGGACGGTCTAAAGGTAAATCGCCGTAAACTTCATCAGTGGAAACTTGATGATAGCGTTTGATTCCGTATTTTCTGCACGCGTCAAGCAAAACACTTGTTCCGATAATATTCGTGCGCAAGAAAAGTTCGGGGTCTTCAATCGATCTGTCTACATGACTTTCCGCCGCAAAATTGACTACGATATCGGGCTTGACTTCCTCGAACAATTTATAAACCGCATCACGATCCGCGATATCCGCACGAACAAATTTAAAATTCGGCGACTTCAAAGCCTCTTCCAAAGTTTCCATGTTGCCGGCGTACGTCAACTTATCCAAGCAGACGATTTTATCTTCGGGATGATTCTTCAGTTGGTAGTAAACGAAATTACCGCCTATAAATCCTGCGCCGCCCGTCACTATGATTGTCATTTAAAAATTACCTCCGTATTCAAAATTTTTTATTCGCTTGATGATAGCAAAAAAAATCCTCCGCGACAATACGGAGGACTATGTTATTTGTTTATCCGAAATAATCTTCTATACCGTCAAGAATACCCTGCGCAGCTTTGCGAACACCTTCTGCCGAATTCAAAAGTTTTTCTTCCTCGTAATTGGAGATGAAACCCAATTCGATAAGAGTTGCCGGCATATCGGTATGATGCACGACGTAGAAATTACACGGCTGTGTTCCGCGACTGGGTGTGCCCAATTGCTCGATTAAATTGCGACGAATACAATCGGCAAGTCTTTGTCCCGAACCTGCGCCGCGACTGTAGTAATAGCCCGTTGTACCGCGTGCCTCGGGGCGTGTGAAACTGTCGGCATGAATCGAAATGAAAATATCCGCGTTGATTCTGTTCGCCACTTCGCAACGTGCGCCCAACTCCTCGATATCCGAAGCCGACGCGCCTTTGCTGGAAACGGTTGTATCACTGTCACGCGTCATTATTACTTCGGCACCTTCCGCCTCAAGCAATTTACGAAGTTCCAAAGAAACTTTCAGCGTAACATTTTTTTCCATTATCCCTGTGGGGCCTATCGCGCCGGCATCGTTACCGCCGTGACCGGGGTCGATTACTATTCTCTTTCCGCCCAATGCCGACAAATTCTCCAACTCCGTATTCAAATCGCCGAAAGGTTTTTCGACGTCTGTACCGTTGTCATAAGTGTCATTATCATTATCTGTATTTTTTTCGGTGTCTTTATTTTTATCTTTGTCGCGACGGTCTTTTTTATCGCGTTCTTCCTTTTCCTTTTGCTTACGGAGTTCGCGTTCTTGTTTTTCCTGTTGTTTCTTCAATTCGCGTTCCTGTTTTTCTTTGAGCTCACGCATTTCACGCTCTTGTTTTTCGCGTAATTTACGCTCTTGTTTTTCTTGCTCCTTTAACAGTTCGAGTTCTTCTTTGGTTTGCGCTTCCTGTTCCAAACGTTCACGCTCTTGACGTGCACGCTCTTCTCTTTCGCGATCTTGTCGCTCACGTTCCTGCCGTTCTCGTTCGAGCCGTTCGATTTCAAGTTGCGCTTGTCTTTCACGTTCTTGATGTTCTCTCTCGAGCCTATCGCGTTCTTGACGTTCCTTTTCTAATTGTGCCTGACGCTCATTTTCAATTTTTGCCAAACGTTCGCGCTCTTGACGTTCAAGTTGTGCTTGCTTGTCGCGTTCAATTTGTGCTTGCTTGTCGCGTTCAAGTTGAGCTTGTCTATCGCGTTCAAGTTGAGCCTGTCTATCGCGTTCAAGTTGCGCCTGTTTTTCGCGTTCAATTTGTTCTTGTTTTTCCTGCTCCTGTTTTTTCTTTTGAGCATCGTCGTCGGGTTTATTCAATTCGGGATTTTCTTTGAAGGCAACATTACCGACATCGATAACGAAGCGATAACCTTTGGGGCCGCCGGTGAGATGAAAGGGCTTGATATCCGCCATACTTTCGATTACCAAGCGAACAGTTGTGGCATTGAATTGCGCGATGCGAACTTTTTTCGCCGCCAAAGATTTCAATTCGATTTCGCGCTGAACATTGGGACTTAGCCAAGTATTATGCATGTCGATTATGACGCGCGAAGGATTTTCGGCATATGATTCGCTGAATTTTATCTTTGCGGTTGTATCGATGACAATGCGAACCGTGCCCGAACCGTAGCCGATTCTTACTGCGCTTACTTCGGTCAAATTTCCCTTCCTGGCATTAAAATCACCGTTCGCCGCATAAACAACTGATGTCGCCGCAAATAAAATGAGGAGACTCAGTATAAAATTTTTAATCAAACCAAAGCCCCCTCCGGATTGGTTAAATATTGACGATAAAAATTTTTTCTCAAGTTTCATAAGATCCGTAGCGTTGTTCAAGTTTCTTAAATACCCACGTGAGTACCGCCGTCATTATCAGATAAAACGCGCCCGCTATCACAAACGGTGTCATATCAAATTCGCGCTGAACAATCGTCCGCGCAACACGCAACAAATCATTCATTGCCAAAATATAAATCAACGACGTGTCTTTGACTAAGTTAATCGTCTCGTTGGAAATAGGCGGCAGTACTACGCGCAACACTTGCGGAAAAATTACGAAACGCATCATTTGCCAATGACCTAATCCTAATGCTTTTGCCGCCTCGTATTGTCCTTTCGGTATTGCCTGAATACCTGCGCGGAAAATTTCGGCGAAGTATGCCGCATAATTGAGCGTGAAGGCAAGCAGAGCCGCCGCAATATCGGGCAACATTATTCCAACCATAGGCAGTGCAAAGTATACGAACAACAGTTGCAACATTAACGGAGTGCCGCGCATTATCCAAACATAAAATTCCATCAGATAACGAATCGGCTTGAAACTTGATATCCTGCCCAATGCCGCCAACGCGCCTATCGGTAAACTCAGAATCAAAGTTACAAAAAATATCTCTAACGTTATTTCTGCGCCCTGCATTATCAGGAGCGTCATATCCAAAAATTTTTCCATGACAGATATTCCTTAACTCCCGTCTCGCGACGGCGGTCACTGTTCAAACCTCAGCAACTACCGATTATTTTTTCTTCTTGATTAAATCCGATTTGAACCAGTCATTTGAAATTTGCGCGGCTGTACCGTCGGCTACCATTTCATCGAAAACTTTCTGTACTCTGTTACGCAATTCTGTATCGTCTTTACGGAAAGCAATGCCGAATTGACTTACTTCGCCGACCGTTACATCAAGAGCATCAAATTTTCCATCTTGTTTGCTCAGCGCGTAACGCCCGACTATTTCGTCGCAGACAAGTGCGTCGATTCTGCCGTTTTCCAAATCCATGAAAGCACTTACATAATCGCCGTAAGTTTTAAATTCTTCAAAGCTGTCTTTGAGTGCAAGTTTGCTGTCAATGTAAGCTTCGGCGGTGGAACCTGCTTGTGTGCCGACTTTCTTGCCGGATAAATCAATTTCGGTTTTAATGTCTTGATCGTTACCGCTCTTCACGAAAATAATTTGACGGTTATCCATGTAAGGATCGCTGAAGAGCATATTTACTTTGCGTTCCTCGGTTATATCCAGACCGTTCCAAATGATATCGATTCGTCCGCTTTTCAATTCTGCTTCTTTACTGTTCCAATCTATAGCCTTGAATTCTACTTCCGCCCCGAGACGTTTCGCAGCCTCCTTAGCTAAATCGACATCAAACCCGACTATTTCGTTTTTGTCGTCTTTGAATCCCATCGGCGCATATTCGTCATCCAAACCGATTACGATTTTTTTCAATTCTCTGCTGCTGTCGCCATCCGTCGGTATCTTTTCTCCGCCGCCACCGCATCCGCTTGCCAATGCCATTGTCACCAATAATAAGACCGCCATAAAAATTTTTCTCATGGTGTTAAAACATCCTTTCCGTAAATTTAATAAGCCGCGTTGCATTATACTTTACTGCGAAAGGCATTGCAAGCACGGCATATCATTGTCACGTTTTAAAATTATACAAAACTCTTCGGCCTGCGCAAAAATTTTAGTTCAACGTCTGTACTTGATTATATCGGCATGGAACCATTTTTCGGAAATTTTTTTGGTCGTACCGTCGGCTATCATTTCGTCGAAAACTTTTTGAATCGTATCTCTCAAAGCAACTTCATCCTTACGGAAACCGATACCGATTTCGCAGACGGGGCCGATTGTTACTTCAGCCAATTCAAATTTGTTGGGAATCTGATAAATGGTGTAACGCGCGATTGTTTCGTCGCTGATTATTACATCAACTTCGTTTTTATCCAATGCCTCGTACGCCTCTTTGAAGTTCAGATAAGTTTTAAATTCTTTGAAAGACTCCATGAGTTCGGGTTTTGATTCGATGTAATTGCGCGAAGAAGAGCCGGCCTGCGTTCCTACTCTCAAACCTGCCAAATCACTTTCCGAATAGAGATCGAAACCGCTGTTTACTTTTGTCATCAGAATCTGGCGATTTTCTAAATACGGTTTTGTGTAAATCATGTATTCTTTGCGCTCTTCGGTTATATCGGTGCCGTTCCATAACATGTCTACATTCCCCGAAGTAATTTCCTCGCGCTTGTTATCCCAATCAATCGGGCGGAATTCAAATTCGGTGCCTAAGCGTTTCGCCGCCTCTTTCGCTAAATCAATATCGAAGCCGATAAGATTGCCGTCCTTGTCGCGGAATCCCATCGGCGCATATTCTTCGTCTAAGCCGATTACTAATTTCTTATCAAACTTGTAATCGCTGCCGCTACCGCCACTGCCGCCGCAACCCGTAATCACCATCATCATCAAGATTAGTGCCGCAATAAAAATTTTCTTCATGAAAATAGTACGACATTTAATGCCGCACAGTCACTTCCTTTCTACAACCGTAATTCTTACAGGAACACAACCGCAGAATCATTCTGCATTTTTTAGATTATATGTATATCAGACGCGATTGTCAAAGAATGTGACAACTGTAACATAAAAATTTTATTCAATCACTCAATCAGGTTGCGGCATCGCTAATCAACTGATAAACTGTTTGGAAAAATTTCGCGGGTGACTCTTATGAAAAACATTCTGAAGATTATCGCCGATAAAACTTACGGACAAAGTTATCGGTCAAAGAAAATCGAATTGGATTTGGAAGTAGACAGCTCCTCACGAATCGACAATCGCGAATTTAATCTCGTCAATCCCAAACACGGCGAAACTTTAAACCATAAAAATTATATTTCCCTTACGAATAAATCAAAACTTTTGTCGCAAGTCGATTCGCCACTGAAATATTTCCTCGACGGTACGCGACACGTTTACAAAATCGATGATATCGTTTACAAATTGTCTAATCGTAAAATGGTTTACCCTGTTGTCGCCGGTCAAATCGCCGTCGGTTGTTGCGGGCGTCGCGATAAAAAAATGTTCGTCGTGGATTTCCTTAACGAAAATGTTTTGGCTCTGCCCGATGTTTCAGCCGATAGTGTCGGAGCTTTGGCCGCTATGCTCGAGGATATTAACGCCGTACTGACTATGAAAAAAATTTCCGTTCGTTTATCGCCCCCAATTATACTCTATAGCTCAAACACTGCGCAGACTAAAACTCAGGAATTTGAAAACCGCGCTATCGCTAAAGTGCAAGAGCGTATGTATCAACTCGAACAAAGTATGGTTAATAAAATCGTAGCCAAAAATAAACTCGGCGCAAATAATTTCCTAGTCAAGGACGGCTCTTTGGAATATCGTATGCCTACAGAACTCCGGAACAATAAAAGAAAATTTCTGACCTTCAAAAAAAATTACAGCTACGTTATCGGCGTCTCTAAAAAATTTAATCCCCTGCTTTGGACGAATAATGTTAATAATCGCCCTAATCCCGATTTTATCGCAGCACTCCCTATCTTCGCCAGAACGCCCGTTATCTCTTTTGAAAATACTTCCTTTCACGGCGATATTAAATTCGCAGTCTGGTATCTGCGCATTCACGATAGTAAACATACCGACTCACCTTTCGATGGCGTTGTCAAAGTCGAAAAAATGTTGGTCACCGATGATGAAGTTGATTCCGGTAAAATCGACAGCGATCTCGTTGACACCATAAGCGCACACCTAATCAACGAGCGTAACCCCGTTTGTTACGGTTCCGATAATCGTTGGGCTAATCATATTTATCCAATCTTCCTTACAGAGTCTTTTATTAAATCAAAGATAGTTTCTGCGGAAACTTTTTTACATTTATTCCGAGGTGTGGATGATGAGTAAAATAATAGGCAGAGTAGCGGCAACCGAAAAATTTCCTGCAACTATGGATAAATTTTTCTTCTGGACTAATTCCGATTTCCGATTGAATGCTTTCGATGTCGTCAAAGTTAAACATTTGGATAATTCTTTTTCCTTCGGTACTGTGGAAAATATTTCACATATCACTGATGCCAAAAGTCTTCTCACAGCTTATATGTCAAACGATTTCGGCGATACCGATATTAATCCTCCGACTCTCAGAATCGGTATGAATTACGTCGAAGTTTCTGTATCGTACAATACCAAAAAAATTTACACGCCCGTTATCAATGATGCTCCCGTTTATTTGGCGGACGATATCGAAATCAAACAGGCTTTGGGGCTCGATAATATTCAAAATCCTTTGCCCTGCGGTTTCCTCAAAATGTACGCCGATACTCCTAACGAAATTTTTTTGCCCGTCAATCTCAACGCTCAATTTATTCTCGGCTCGGAGGGCGCGCATCTGAATATCTCAGGCATTTCCGGGCTCGCCGCCAAAACCAGTTATGCCATGTTCCTTATTAAATCTATTTCCGAAAGTTTTCGCCTCAATAATTCTAACGACAGTGTCGCCTTCGTTATTTTCAACGTCAAGGGCAAAGATTTGATGGCGATTCATCGACCCAATGATGATATGAATAACAAAATCGCAGACGATTATAAGCGGCTCGGTTTGAGCAGTAAGCCCTTTAAAAATGTTCACTATTATGCTCCCTTCAAAGGTGTCGACGAGGTTACTACTTATCTGCCCAAAGATACTGTCAACCAATATTTTAATCAAGGTATCCTTAAATCTTTCAAGTATACCTACGAAAGCGACCGCGAATCTTTGGAAATGCTTTTCGCCGATATCGACGATACCACTCAGACTATGGATTCTATCCTTAGCAAGGTAATTGATAAAGATGATATAAATTTTAAATATGCCGAAACTTGGGATGATTTTTTAGCTATTGTCAACACACTGTCTCAAAGCGGTAGCGGCAAAACCAATTCCAATGAAATTTCTGTCTTAAGTTGGCGCAAGTTCAAGCGTATAGTTCAAAAGGCTATCGGTAACGATGAAATGTTCGGATACAAATTTAATAATGATAAAGAATGCAGATTAGCCGACGAGTTGGAAAATATTTCCGCAAGCTCTGTCAACGTCATTGATATCGCCAAACTCAGCACCGATAAACAGGCGTTTGTATTCGGCGACGCCCTCAAGGCTCTTTATCGTTTAAAGTTGGGCGATACTCAACGGGTAAGTAATCCGCCGTCGCGTATTGTTATTTTTGTCGACGAGCTCAATAAATACGCCTCGAAAGATACAACTAAAAATTCTCCGATTCTGCGACAGATTTTGGATATCGCCGAGCGCGGTCGCTCTTTGGGCATCATTCTTTTCGGCGCAGAACAGTTCCGCTCCAATATCCACCAAAGAGTTACGGGTAACTGCTCTACTCTTGCCTTCGGCAGGACAAACATTGCGGCGTAGGTGACGAACATGAATGACGATTTTATTTTGCAACGAAATTTAGATTGGTCGACTTTTTATCGCGGCTTCGCCGTATCCGTCGCCATGCAAGATATTTTTTCTTTGCACTTGAGCGCAGGAACATTGACGCACGGCGAAAAGCGCGAAATAAAAATTATTTTAGCCGGCGAAACTTTTCCCGTAATTTTATCGAGCGTAAATTTCAACCGCGGAAGATATCCCGAACATAGAGACATGTGGCAAATCACTTACGGTAAGAACAGCGGCATCGCGCAGATGTTGAGAAAAATTTTTGCGCATACATTTGAAATCCTAGAGCGTCAACGACAAGATAAAAATTTTCTGCCGCCCAATGACACCAAAGAATATTTTGTTCTGTACGCCACAGATTTAAAGGACACATTTTTAATGGAGCCGATTTTTAACGGCAATATAGCCAAAGCGGAATTTGTTCAAGAGGAAACGTCTTTGGAAAATTTATTGGAGTTGCCAACGTTGACGGATTCGGAAGCGGCAATAGTTGAAAAGTATCGCCTGACGAAAATCCGCAAACTCAATCGCAGTATAGGAAACTACTTGAAAAAACTTTATGACTTCCGCTGTCAACTTTGCGGCGAAAATATCGGCGAAATCTACGGCGCGAAAATTGCCGAATGTCATCACATAAATTATTTCGTTCAAAGCCTCAACAATGACGCAAGCAACTTGTTAATCGTTTGCCCGAATCATCACCGAATTATTCATGCCGTCAATCCGACTTTCGATACCGACAGAAAAATTTATCTCTTCCCGAACGGATACGAACAAACTTTAAAATTAAATTTCCATCTGTAAAAATAAACGGCAGCCGCGAAGGTTGCCGCTTTTTTATTGGCAAAACTTTTATGATGACGACGGCTCTTTGATTGCGTGGTCGTGGATAGGTCTTTCAAAATTTGAAGGCGTCATAAAAGAAGAATTAAACGATACCAACAACTACATGCGCTCAATCCGTTTGCGCAAGGGTAATATTCAAATCGGCGGCGAAGATACACTTCAAAATTTGTTCGCCGAAGACCGCGGCAATCATTATTTTATCGGCGAAGTTTTTGCGCTGGACAATAAGCTAATCCCGAATGCCCAACGCGATTATTTCATCGAAAATCCTAACCTCAAGTATATTGAAAAAAAAGTTACGAGAGTATTTCACAGACCTTGGAAAAATATATCGCAATGCCTCGGCGATTAACAGCGCGGTCAGGAAATATAATACCGCCGCCGAAAAATACGACACGCAAATATTCACGAACAAACAGAAACGCAAAGAGGCAGAAGATAAATTAGAAACGCTGAAGAAAAAAGCCGAAAAGGCAGTATCGGTACAACAAAAGAATTTACGATTAGAATTAACAGAGTCGCAAAAAATATTAAGGGCAGTCACAACGCGAATCGTAGAGAAAACCACGGTAACGGAAATGCCGCCGCCCGTGCCCGAAAAAAAACAGATACATTCCTTCCCGAACTTACGACGCAGCGAAGTTAAATTGGTGGACAAAATATTAACGGTGATAAAGGAAAATGTCCCGGCGAAAACCTACGATAATTTAGAGAGCAAGATAATCGAGGCGGTCAGGAAATGAGCAGACGCGTCTTGTTAATCGAGCCGAATTATCGGAACAAATATCCGCCGTTGGGTCTGATGAAATTGGCAACCTATTTCCGCACGGTTTGTCATGACGATATCAGATTCTTCAAAGGGAAACTGAAAAAGTTAGGAGCGCAGTTACTGACGGAAAAATTTTTTGAGGCGGACGAAGAAGATTTATCGCTGTTCAGAAATTACGAGTTAGAGGAACCTGAAAAAGTATTCGGGCGATATGCGGAGATACTGCAGGAATTTATAGAGACGGGCAAATATTCCTGTCTTGAAGACGTGCCGCATTTGCGCGACAGCGGCTTTGAAGATAGATTAATGCATCTGCGCAGGCGGTACAAACGAGAAGATTATCCGAAATTTGATATAGTGTGCGTTAATTCATTGTTTACATTCTTTTGGGCGGAGACTATCGAGACAATAAATTACGCGAAAAAATTTTTATCAAAGGACGGGAAAATATTTGTAGGCGGAGTATCGGCAACACTGGTTCCGAAAGATATGAGAGCTGAAGTAGGCGAAGGGGTTCACATTCATTGCGGCTTACTGGATAAACCGAACGATTTGGGGAAAACAGACGAAGTGATTATCGATACCTTACCGCCGGATTATTCTATCCTGGAGGAAATTGACTACAAATATCCTGCCGCGAATTCTTATTTTGGATACACGACACGTGGGTGCATTCGCAATTGTGAATTTTGCGCGGTTCGTACTCTCGAGCCGGTGTACAAAGACTACATTGATATCACGGAACAACTTAAGCAAACCGAGAAACAATTTGGCACGAAACAATTTTTATTACTGATGGATAACAATGTATTGGCGTCGCCGAAGTTCAATAGGATAGTCGAGGATTTAAAGTCATGCGGCTTTGGTAAGGGGAACAGTTACACCGCCGCCAATGAATATGATATAGCTGTTCAAAATCTCTGCGCAGGGTTTAACGTTCGTACATACGTCAAAAAAATTATTAGGTTGTATGATGAACTTGATAAAAGATTATCGTATGATGAAGCGGCGAAATTTTATCGAGAACGTGAATCAAGGGATTTGCTTTACGCGGTAGGAGCTGACAGAGAAAATATTTTGGCAATGGACGAAATTGCGCGACCGTTGTTTGATAAACATTTCAAGCATGGCAGACGCTCCCATTACATAGATTTCAATCAAGGATTAGACGCGCGATTAATGAACGAGGACAATGCGGCGAAGTTAGCGGAATTGAATATCAAGCCGTTGCGTATTGCCTTTGACCACTACGAACAGCGCGATATTTACGAACGTGCTATCCGCCTTGCGGCGAAGTACGGGATACGGGACATGTCAAATTACGTTCTGTATAATTTCCGTGATACGCCCGACGAACTTTATTTGCGGCTCAAATTGAATATTGATTTATGTGAGGAGCTGAATGTCTCGATATACAGTTTCCCTATGAAATATCATCCGATAAGAGACCCCGAATATTTCCGCAACCGCGATTATATCGGCAAGCATTGGAACAGGAAATTTATTCGTGCGATTCAAGCGATTATCAATGCAACCAAGGGCAAAATCGGGCGTGGACGTTCCTTCTTTGATGCGGCATTCGGGAAGACTATTGATGATTTTCATGATTTACTATGGATGCCTGAAGCGATGATAATTCACCGCGAAAGGTATCGGGAAAATTTAGCGCAGGAATGGCGGCGATTATTTCACGGGTTGAATGAAAAGGAACTTATCGAATTAAAAAGCATAGTCGGGCTGAATAAGTTTGGCGAAAAAAACATTTCGCAAGCCGAATCCGAAAATGTCCGCCGTGTCTTAGAGTTTTATAAAATTCGTCGCAGCAATTAAAAAAACTCCCTCCGATAAGGAAAGAGCTTTTTTATTTGATTAACGTTCAATCTTTGATAAGCCCCTGCAAAGTAGAGTAAAGTTGTTCGGCGTCGACGGGTTTTGTCAAATGTGCATTCATACCGGCTTTAAGTGAACGCTGAACATCTTCATCGAAGGCATTAGCAGTCATTGCGATAATCGGAATAGTTTTCGCGTCGGGATGATTAAGGGCACGAATAGCGGCGGTAGCTTGAAGACCGTCCATGACAGGCATACGGATATCCATCAAAATTGCGTCATAGAAACCTGCCGGGGAGGCGGCGAATTTTTCGACTGTAAGTTTACCGTTTTCGGCGTGATCCGAAATGACACCGCGCATTTCCAAAATCATCATGATAATTTCGGCATTGACGGGCATATCTTCGGCGACAAGAACTTTGCGCCCCTCCAATTCGACGACTTTCTTTTCGGGTAAGATTTGCCGCTTACGATTGAATGCCTGTTGAAATTCATAGAGTGCATTTGTCGAGGCAAGAGGTTTTGTCATGAAGGTATCTACGCCGGCTTTAATTGCCTCCTCCTCGACTTCAAACCAATCATAAGCGGTGAGGACGACGACGGCAGTTTCTTCGCCTAAAATTTCCCTAATTGCCTTAGTGACTTCAATGCCGTCCATTTCGGGCATGAGCCAATCAACCAAAATCAAATTATAGTCTTCGCGGCGTGCGTGGTGGAGTTTTATTAAATCGATTGCCTCTTTACCGCTTGCGCAGACATCCGATGCGATTCCGACTTCCTCGAGAACTGATTTGGCGTGTTCTCTTGCGAGTAATTCGTCGTCGATAATCAGTACGGAAAAATCTTGAGGTCGCATCTGATTTTCGTCTTCGCTCTCACTACGGGCGGAATCTTTGAGCGGTACATTAATCGTGAAAGTTGTACCGACACCCTTTTCGGAATCGACGGAAATAGATCCGTTCATCATTTGGATAATATTTTTAGTGATGGCGAGCCCGAGACCCGAACCGCCGTATTTTGAAGTAGTAGTATCATCTTCTTGACTAAAGGGCTCGAAAATATGCGGCAAATAATCCTTGCTCATACCTACGCCCGTATCGGCGACGGTGAATTTGAAATTAGATTGTCCGTCATACTGCGCAGTACATTCTATCGTTAGCGTGATACTTCCGCCTTCGTCCGTGAACTTGACGGCATTGCCCAGAATATTTATCAAGACCTGCTCAAGTTTGGTATCATCGCCGATATAATATTTCCCGATATTTTTCTTGACGTCGCATATGTAAGTCAAGCCCTTATCTTTGCACTGTTCTTCAATCAAGGTGTTAATCTGATAAACAAAGGACGTGAAGGAAAATTCTTCGTTACGGAAAGTCATACGTCCGCTTTCGATTCGACTCATATCCAAAATATCGTTGATGATTGACAGGAGGTAACGAGCACTTGTACCGATTTTTTCGAGGTAACTTCTGATTGTAGGTGTCAAATCTTTATCGTGTAGGGCGATATTATCGAGACCGATGATAGCATTCATAGGCGTACGAATTTCATGACTCATACGCGAAAGGAAAGCGGTCTTTGCTACATTCGCCTGTTTTGCGACAGTCAAAGCATCTTTGAGTCGGTTATTCTGTTGAATTTGTTTTTCTTGAATTTCGGTGGTATCGCTTTTGAGTACGATAATAAAATCTGCGCGAGAATCTATCAGATAAAAATCGAGTCGCTTGTAAAAAATTTCGTCATTGATTTTGATTGCGATATTGACTACATACGGTTCGGAAGTTTTCAACTGATTTTTGATTGTGGATAAATTGAGCGCATCGGTATAATTTTTCTTTGCGGTATCGTCGCCTTCCAAAACGGGGATAACTTGATTTTTCAAATATTCATCGTAATAACCTTCGCGTGTCTGCGGAAAGATGGAGCCCTTGACGATAAGAGAGGCGTCGCCGACAACCACGCTATATTTATCATTGGAAAGGTAAGCGACCATATCGAATTGACGCGCCAAAATTTTTTCCAACAACGCGCCTTCAACTTTTTCCTTGCCGGCTTCCTGTTCGGAAACGAAGATAATAATTTCGCTGCTGATAGGATGACGAGTGAAGACCGCGCGATATTGCACGTAACAATAGTGACCGTCTTTGCGGCGCGAAAAGAGATACATAGATAAAGTAGTTTCGCCGCGATGGAATTTTGTCTTGATGTTATCTATATCGAAAGTGTCGAGAAATTTTTTACGTTCCTCTTCGATTGGGTAATTCATTGCGCGTAAGTTAATCAATTCGGAATACGGACGAATAACCGAATCGGTACCGAACATATCTTTACCTTGTACGTCCTCGACTTTATTACGTGTCAAATTAGCGCGGAACATTGTCAATGTCCTATCGTTTGCGCGGTAAAAATTATCGCCGATTGCCATGTAAGTCGATTGCAAACGCTGCGCATAAACTTTGAGAGAAGTGACATCAAAGAATGTGCAGTATATATAGTGTTCGTTGAATTCGTCAATGAAAGTGAAAGTGATATTACACCAAATCATTTCTCCGTGCGCAGTCATATAGCGGACAGTCAAATCTTTGGTACCCTCTTCGGAAATACGTCGGCGCAACATACGCTTCAAAGAGAGTCTGTCATCGGGATGAGCGAACGCGATTATACCGTTTTGCTCGAAAGCTCTCTTTGCGTCGTTAAGGTTGCACTGAACCATTTGGGCGAACATTTTCGATACGAAGACAACCGAAAATTTTCCGTTACTTTCCTCCCGAATGAGTAGGCGCGCACCCTCGGCATGTCTTGCCATACGAAGAAAATTATCTTTGGCGTTTTGCCTATTGTATTCGGTTGTATCGGTCAAAATAAATCCGACATAAGGCTTGGGCAAATTATTGAGCGGTGTGGATATAAATTTATTCTGCGGTAAATTGTCGTTGACGAGTTCGCCACGGAAATCGGAATTTTTCCCCAAAGTGTTCCATTGGTTGGCAAACTGCTCATTACCGAAAACAATACGATAATCTTTAGCTGAACCGTCCGCATTAAAAACGGGCTGGCAAATTATTATACTAATCGGCAGTTCGTCAAATTTAGTCGTATCGAACGGCAATGAACTATACATAAAAATTTTCCTCTCTACTGAAAAAGTCTGTTGCAAATTTCGGCGTTCATTATAACAGGTATTAAAAGTTTGTGCAGAAAAATTTTCGGTGGTTTATTTAGTCGGGAGATTAAATTTTTCATTCAAAGTGATATCGGGCACGACTGTAACATCAATCCTACGGGAAATGATTCCGTGTGCGTGAAGAGTACGCGAAATATTTTTGCCCATGTAAAGGGGATGAGGCCAATTGTCGGTATCATCGCCTTTGGGTACGGTTATTGTTACTTCGGTTAATCCTGCCGCGTCCGCCGCTACTATTTGGTCGATTATGTGTTGACTTACCTGAACGCAAACTTTTTCCGGTACGTGATTAAATGTCGACGGGCACAAAGTACGCTTACCGCTGAAAATCCACGTTAACAAAGCAAATGCCAATATCGGCAATATGAAAGTCACGCGCGGGAATTTTTTCAGCCAAAAGGCGAATGCCGTAAAGAATAAGACGAAAACAAAGAAGAAGAATCCGAATTGAACATCGGGGCGCAATGCGTAAGTCGAATCGGTTTTCGCCGCGACCAAAATTATGTAAATCGTCCATAGCGGCAGACATACCAGGAATTTTTTGACGACGCTGCGCAGTGCCGATAAATCTTTGTCGTCGCGATATTTTACGAAGATGTAAACGATTGTGACCGCTGCGAAGATAAGCAGAGCCGCACCGCGATTTTCAAACAGGAGTGAATGTAAAACCGTCGCCGCCGAACTTGCCACAAGCCCGATAAAACTTTCTTCGTGTGCCATCGATTTTGCTCTGCCGCCGTTCATCTCGAAAAGCAAACTTATCAGCCAAAAAATTTCTATGACAAAAAGCGTACGATTCTGCGCAAAAAATTTCGGGAAGGAAAAATTTTTCATATCGAATCTGTCAACCAATTCGGCGAAAATAAAAATCGCAAGAATACATGATGACAGGACGCTCGAGAAAATCGCCAAGTACAGCGCGAAAAATAATCCAACACTGCGCAGATTGACGCGATTAAAAATTTTGTCGGTGATATCGACACGGATAATCAGCAAGACCAAAGCCGCGTTAAGCATATTCGGCAAAATGTAGTTGAAGTAACAATCGGCGTCGGTTGTATGAAACAAATACAAATTATCCTGCGTATTGTGTTGAAGGAAGACGGCGAAGTGTAACAGTAGGAAAAGCGCGCCTAAAAGTACGGCAGATAAATTATCGGTCTTCAAAACTTTTTCGACGAAGAAAATAAACATCATGACGTAAGCAGTGATAAAAGCGGCAACGATAAGCGCGGCGGTTATAGTGAAAGAGGAAAGATAATCGCCGATAATCGGCATGACGACGTAGGCGGAAATATATCCGCATATCGGGAAAAAAGTTTCGGGCAAAACCTTTGTGGGATTCCAGCCGCCCCATTTCGGCAGACCTACACGCGCATCAGATATGACATTCCAATCATCGCCGTCAAACAAAACAATCGGATGTATCTGCGAAAAAAAGACGAACATCGCCAAGAAAATCAGCGTGCCCGTCACAATTCCAAAATAATTTTTCATGGTTCTCCTTATCTCAATTAACGCGATTAAATCAACCGCTCAACAATATAAAAATTTTTAACTGTTTGACATATAATCTCTTGCCGCGTCCACCACGGAATTTTTCAAGTCGATAATGTCAATGTTTTTAACTTGAGCTCCGGCAACATTTTGATGACCGCCGCCGCCGAATTTTTCCATGATGACTTGAACATTTAAATCGCCCGTAGATCTCGCGCTGATTCCGACGGTATCGGGATTCATTTGGAATAGAACGATAGTCATGCGAACGCCCTCGACTCTAAGCAACGAATCGGCTGCCTGTCCTGCTATCACTTGTACGTTCGGGATAATTTTTTCGATATACGAAACAACCAAACCACCCTCGTAATATTCGGATTGTGTTTTCGCTTTCGCCAAAGAAATTGTAGTTTCGTAATCGGATTTGAAAAGATTGTTGACAAGTACGGGATCGGCGCCCCTGCGTCTGAGATATGCCGCCGCCTCAAAAGTCCTCGTACCGGTTTGAATCGTGAAATTTTTCGTGTCGACAACTATGCCCGAATAAACCGCCGTGGCAACTGTCTTTCCGATATTCATCTTGTCGTCGAAGTACATCAAAAGTTCCGTGACCATTTCGCAAGTGGAACTTGAGCCCGGTTCTAAATAACTTATCACCGGATTTTTTATCGTGTTCTCACTCCTGCGATGATGATCTATCACTATTATTTTCTTGATGCGTTCCAAGAGTACGGGCGCGGCAACCAGATGCGGAATGAAAGTATCAACGACAATCAGCAGCGGATTTAACGCGGTTGATACAGTTAATGTGTTGACGTCGATAATGATATCTTTATAGTACTCATCTTTGTTTAACATCTCTAACATTTTTTCGACACTGTCGAGCCAATTGCTGACGACTATGTGAACGGGTTTATTAAGGTTCTTGGCCATGAGTGCGATACCAACTGCCGCCCCGAATGCGTCATAATCTTCACGGGTGTGACCCATGATAAAAATTTCGTCGGCGGCTTCCATCATATCGCGAATCGAATGCGACATTACTCTTGCTTTGACGCGCGTATTTTTTTCAACTGCTTTAGCCCGTCCGCCAAAAAATTGCGTCTTATTGTTTATATTTACCGTGACTTGATCTCCGCCGCGTCCCAATGCCAATTGAAGACCCGATTGCGCTTTTTCTACAAGTTCTCTCATTGATTGTTCGGCGGAAGAATTTTCGGCAACCGCCGCGCCCATCGACAGTGTGACTTGTATTTGATTTTTGTTGGTTATCTGACGAATTTTATCCAGCACGATAAATTTTTCCTCGATTGCCTTTTCCAATGCTCTGCGTTCCAAAAGTATCAAATACAAATCGCTTGCAACTCTGCGCATAAAACCCGATAACGACGCTACCCATGAATCCAATATTTGGCTTATCGATAACAAGAGCGAAGTTTTTTCAGCCTCGCTCAAACCTTGAGTTATTTCATCGTAATTGTCTATTGCCGCGTAAATAAATGCCGTGCGACTGTTTTTATATTCTATCTTTAAATCTTCAAACGGCGTAATTTCTCGTGCAAACAAGACTATCATTCGCTCATAATCTTCGTTGACCTGCAGATATTTGTATTGCACTTTGAAGTAGCGATAAAATTCCGTGACTTCGCCGTTATCGTCTTTCTTATGCCGCAGTGATTTTACTTTATATTCGCCTTCGACGGATTTTTCTTCGTTACCTTCGGGCGGCGATAATATTTCTTGCGGTAAAAGTCCCTCCCAAAAATCTTCTACGTCCATACCCTGTTGCGGTACAACTTCGGCAAAATCCTGCATGACAGAATTACACCACTGTAATTGTCCGTTACCATCCGCAACTATTATTCCCTCCGGCAATTTTGTCATCGCGTAATACATCATGTCGTTGAAATTGCCTATTACGTTTTCGGAGTACTCTTTGAATTTTTTTTCGTGATACTTGCGTCGTTCTCGTGCGAAAAAATACAACAAGGCACATACCAAAAAGCCCGTCGAGCCCAAGATTAAATTGTATTGACTTATTATCACTACCAATACCAGTATGACTGCCAAATTAATTAATACGTCAGGCCAAGCAGATAAATTTCTCGGCACTTAATCCCCTCCTCGCTTTAACAGTCGTTTCCTGTAATCGAAGAGCATATCAACCAAACCCGTTACCGCCACGATTTGCAGGAACAACATGTTTAAAATTATTAACACGTACAACAACCACCGAACAAATTTCGACACGTTATAACGGTTAAACACATACGATAACAACGCAAAGCCCTGTATCAAACCGACCAAAAGCGCAATCAAAGTTATATTCATTGCTATTTCGTAGATGCCGACCCAACCGCGAGTAGATCCCCAATACATTCCGAGACCGCCCACTACCGCCATATACATGAATGCCACCGGAAATTTCCATGCGGCGAACGGCGGAAATATCGGGAAAGACATTTGCAATTTCCTGAAAATCATTTTTGTCGCAAGCCATTGGAAAATTACAAACACCAACGACGATATAAATATTAACACGGGCATTAATATCGCTATCACTTTCAATAACGGTTCTACTTGTGATTGTGCCTCGGCTATTCGCGCCTGTTCAACTCCCATGCTCTCATACATCTGAAATGATTCTTGAAACGATTCGCGCAACATTTCCTTCTGCATTTCTATAAAATTCACGTCCATTAATACGAACAGCAACATCAGTAATAAAACTTCCGCAGCGAAAGACACCATCAATGTCGATATAAATGTCCTGACTGCGCCGTATTTTTCGTACAGACACCAACCCAACACCACGCCGCTCAAATTGAACACCAAGGTTATTTTTAACGCGGTTACAGGTCCCATCAACATCATCAATAAAATCATCGTGACCGTTAACGCTAAAAAGCCCTTGCCTTTGCCCTGTCGCGCCGTGAGCACCGCCAACGGTACTGCGCAGAAAAATTGTATCAGCACACCGAATACCGGAATGTAAATCGATATCATGCTGAGAATTACCGTTATCGCAACCAATAAGCCGCCCTCTACCGTCGGCGTTATACTTTTTCCCATTACTTTCCTCCGTTTAAAAATTTGTGGCATTATATCAAATTACACTTGCTTTTACCAGACTTAAGACGTTGATGTTATCGACAATAAAAAATCGCCGACCGTAGCCGACGATTTGATATAGTTTGCGCCGTTGATGACGCGATTAATTTTATCTTAGTAAGGCAAGAACAGCCGCGCCGTTTTGATTGGCATGAGCAAGCATTACTTGTGACGCATGCAGTAATACTTTGTTCTTCGTGTAGCTCGTCATTTCCTTCGCCATATCGGCATCACGGATTACCGATTCGGAAGCCCGTACATTTTCGATTGACGTCATCAAATTAGTCAAATTATGTTCCAATCGTGATTCAACCGCGCCCAATGCCGTCTGTTGATCCAGTGCCTTCGTCAATGCATTCTCTATGACATTTATTGCGGCATTGGCGGTTTCCTTCGTTTCGATATTTAATTTTTTATCTTGCCTACCCGTCAAGCCGAGTGCATAGGTGCGCATATCCGTTAAGCCTAACTTGATTGACTGATTCGCTTCCGAACCTGTTTGGAAATTCAGCGAACAATCGCCCGTTGCATTTTCCGCCCGTTGAAATTGTTTAAACTGATTCAACGCGGCATTGGCGGTTTTTCTGTCATTGCCGTCTTTATCTACAATGTTTATCGTCAAACCGGAAATTTGATTGTCTACGCCTCCTATTTTTGAGGCAAATCCTATTCCCTCTTGATTGTTGAATGTATATACTTCGTCCTCAAATTTATCCAAAATCAACGGATCCGCGGTAATGAAGTATAGCAATGTACCGGCCTTATCGGTATTGGAACCGGCAGTGAATATCCACTTACTGTTTTCTATATCCCATGTAACATATCCCTCCGCGGAATCCATGGAAGGCAAAACACTATCCGTTAAATTGGCAACATAAAACAAGCATGCTCCCGTATCTTCGTTGTAGATATCAAAAATTTCTATGGTTTCGCCGTGACCCGGATTGCTGCTGTCTTCGGCTTTTAACTCCTCAATTTCATCGGCGGTTTTGCCCAACATTCCGATATATTTGTCTAAAATCGGAAATTCTTCACCGTCGGCAGGAGTTTCGGCAACCAAAATATGATTTTCAAAAAATGTCGTATATCCGCCGCTGACTTTACTGCTTAGCCAAACACCGCCGTTATTGCCGAGTTGTCCCCTGTAAAATGTATTTATTAATTCGCCGTCGATATCGGCATATTCGTCTTTTCTGATACAGTTCATCATCAAAGAAAGAGTCAAGCCCAAAACTTCGCCGCTAGCGGAATAATTTTGACCGTTCTGCACCCACGACAGTTGAAATGTATCAGTCTCCTGTATGCCCAGACTTTTACCGGCGCGATTTTTTAAATCAGTCAATTTGGTTTTGTCAAATGTTTCGATTGCCAAGTCTTGATTGAGCAGGACTGTTTTTGTATCGATTATCGCGTTATTCTTTGAACCGTCGATTAAATATTTGCCGTTGAATTGCACATGGGCGTTATCGTCAATCTGGTCGATAAACCGATTGAATTCCTTTTGGATAATCGCGCGGTCTGCGTCGGTGTTGCTGTCATTGGCGGCGTTGATTGCCTTTTCCTTCAGCGTACGCAAAATTTCAATCGTACTGTTTACGGCAGTGTCGGCGGTCTTTACTAAACTTGAATCGTTCTGTATATTTTGCGTCGATTGTTCCAGTGCACGAATTCGGATTCTCATTCGTTCGGAGATTGCGTAATTCGCGGCATCGTCTTTAGAATCGTTTATCTTTGAGCCTGTCGATATTTTTACCATGTTGTTTTGCATCGCGTTACTGTTTTGGTTGAATACATTTAGCGCATGCACGGCATTTAAATTTTCTTTGGCGAACATACTCATGATGACTTTCCTCCTTGATTAAACTTGCTCCCTAAATTTCTCCGAACATTTTCGCCGCCGATAAAGTTTCAAAAAAATCGCCGACCGAAATCGACGATTATAATTGCAATCTCATATTCTTTAATGTGATACGAAATCAATATTACCGGAGCAAGCTCAGAACTGCCGCGCCGCTTTGGTTGGCGTGTGCAAGCATTGCCTGTGCCGTCTGCACTAATACGTTGTTCTTCGTGTAGTTGGTCATTTCTTTCGCCATATCCGCATCGCGAATTACCGATTCGGAAGCCTGATCGTCGTCGCGCGCTATAATCAAATTGGAGCTGGTGTATTCGAGTCGCGATTCTATCGCGCCGATTTTTGTCTGTTCGTCCAGTGCTCTCGTCAACGCGTTTTCTATTACGTTTATCGCTGCATTCGCCTGATCTTTGGTAGCGACACTCAACTTGCTGTTATCCATGCCTTTCAAGCCCAAGGCATATGCACTCATATCGCTTAAACCAACTTTGATAGAGACGTTTGAATCTGCGCCGACCTGGAAACTAAGCGCTTGATCGCCGGTCTTATTTTCAGCGCCTTGGCAAACGGTAAATTTATCCAGGGCAGAATTAACATCTTTCCTGACATTGCCGTCTTTATCCGTGATGTTGATTGTCAAGCCGGAAATCTGATTATCCACACCGGCGGTAGTCGCCACAAGGGCAAGACCACCCCCTTTGTTCGGCGTGTAGACTTGAGCCTCCGCCTTGTTCGTTAGATCTGTCTCCTCTTTCCTGTACAGCTCTCGGCCTGCTTCTTTACCGGTCGCAAGGTTATATTTCCAGCTACCGCTCTTAGAAGTAGCATTGTACGTCCATTCAAGCTTTGCGTTTGCATCTTTTGTAGTTGCAGTATCGTCAATATACTTCAGACCTAACTCTACCGAATCATCAGTAGTAGCACCGGCTGTTCCGCTGAAAGTCACCGTGTAATCAGCAGTCCGTGCTTCTATGGCTGCGATTTCGGAAGCATCCAAACCGCCCGCTACCAAAATTGCTTCAAGGTCGTTCGTAAGAGCAGTCATACTGGCAGTAGTTACAGTTGTATCGGCTGCATCGGGGAGAGGCGCAATGCCTGCCGAAGCGAGGTTATCATAAGTGTTAGAGGTCTTGCCGTCTATTCCGACAGCGGTGATTCTCGTGTAACCGATTTGTCCGTTGGCATCTGCCGCAACCAATGTGCCTATTTGACTGGTGGTCGTGCCGTCTACTACGGTTGCTTTA